>CAVPJT010000007.1:0-226589 GCA_963705485.1 Ilumatobacteraceae bacterium | reverse complement strand
GGTGGGTGCGGCCCATGGATGCCAGCGGATCGGTTCCGCCGAGACGCTCGGCGACCCCTGGGTAGATCTGCGACTCGTCTTCAGCGCTCGTGTGGAACGACCTCCTCGGAAATCCGCGCAGCCATCTTCGCGGAGCGATGCGAGCGCAGTCGCTTCATCGGTGGTGTCCAGGATTCCTGCGACAGATCGGAGATCCTCGAGAACCAGCATCAGCGGTCCGTGTCCCTCTGCGAGCTGACGGCTCCACGAATCGGGCACCGACCCGGTGTGCCGAAGCGACCGAGGCGGGCGGAGAGCGCGCAGGGCCGTGCCGATCGCCAACACGTCGATCACCTCCTGGACGACGGCGCCACCGACAGGTGCGAGCAGCCCGACGGCGGCGGCACCCATCCCGATCAGCGACAAGCCCATACCGAGCAGCACGCTCTGGCGGGCGATCGCCCGCGCCCGCTTGGCGATGACGACGCCGACCGCCAACCGGTCGAGTCGGTCAACGATCAGCACCACGTCAGCTGCCTCCGACGACGCAGTCGCACCTCGGGCACCCATCGCCACCCCGAGATCGGCAGCGGCCAGCGCCGGCGCATCGTTGACGCCGTCACCGACCATCACGGTGATCCCGGACCGCTTCGACGACTCGCTCCGCACCACGTCGAGCTTCTCGGCTGGAGTCCGATCGGCGAAGACCTGGTCGATCCCCAACGACATCCCGATCGGTTCCGCCACCTCGAGTCGGTCACCGGTGACCATCACCACCCGATCGACACCCGAGCGGCGCAGCGCGCGCAGTGCCGCCGAGGTATCGGTCCGCAACTCGTCGGTGAACAGGATCAAGCCGACCGGCTCATCGTCGACGATCACGACCGTCGCACCGCAGCCCTCCCGCCGAGCCCGGCGCTCGGCGGCCACCAGCCACGGCGCTCGCTCCTCGGCGTCGACCGCAGTGAGGGCGCCGACCCACACCTCGCGCCCCCGGACGGTGCCGCCCACACCACTCCCCGGCTGCTCGACCACTCCCGCCGGCTCGAACATCGTCACGCCTCGATCACGGGCCTCGCGCACCAGCATGGCGGCCAGCACGTGTGGCGACGCCTGTTCCACCGACGCCGCCAGGGCGAGCACGTCCGCCGCCTCGCTGCCGGGTGAGGTCGCCACCGCCACGACATGCGCCCGGCCGGCGGTCAGCGTGCCCGTCTTGTCCATCAGCACCGTGCGTGTCTGCCCCATCGCCTCCAACGCCGCGCCGTCCTTGACCACCACGCCGTTACGCGCGGCGCAGGCGATCCCGGACACCACTGCCACGGGTGCCGCCAACACCAGCGGGCATGGTGTGGCGACGACCAGCACGGCGAGCATCCGAGTCGACTCACCCGTCAGCAGCCAGGTGCCACCCGCGATCAGGAACACTGCTGGGACGAACATCACCGCGTACCGGTCTGCCAGCCGCACGAACGGTGCCCGGCCGACGCCCGCCGACCGCACGAGCTTCACGATCCCCGCATAAGAACTCTCCGACGCCGACGCCGACGCCGACATTCGGAACGCCCCGCCCGCGTTCAGCGATCCACTGCGCGCCGACTCACCCACGTCACGCTGCACCGACTGGGCTTCACCGGTCAGCACCGACTCGTCGAGCACCGCCGACTCCAGCACGGTGCCGTCGACCGGCACGACCTCGCCGGGTTTGACGAGCAGCACCTCGTCCGGCGCCACCTCGTCGACCGGAACGGTCTCGAACGAACCATCCACCAGCCGGTGGGCGACTTTCGGCGCCAGTGACAGCAACTCCGACAGCGACCGCTCCGCCCGACGATGCGCGTATTGCTCGAGCGCGTCGCCCGACGCCACCATCAACGCCAGGATCACCCCGGCGAGCGCCTCGCCCATCACCATCGCCGCCACCAAGGCGACCAGGGCCACGATGTCGACCGCCACCCTGCCTTCACGCAACCGGGCGGCGGTGACCACCACCAGATCGACAACCACGACCCCAGAAGCCAGCGACCACACAGCCACCGCGAGTTCTCCGGCGTCGAGGATCGCCGCCGCCGCACCGACCAGCAGAGCCACGACGACGAATGGCAACAACGCGCGGCGGAGGGCCGCAACAACAGCGCTCACCACCTCAGCTTCACCGACGGCGTCGGCAACGACCAGAGCCCATGGTCATCGCGACCCTGGCCCGAGGTCGGCCCAACGTTCGGTCAACCCCACCAATTTCGGGGTCCGCAGGCCAGACGGCGTTCTACGATGGCGGTCGTGACGAACGAGCTCTTGCCGTCGACGGCGATGGTGCCGCCCCAGGAGCAACGCGGCAAGCGGCCAGCGCGGACGTCCATGGTTCTCGGGCTGTTCGCCATCGTGGTGATCGCTGCGGCGGCACTCGCAGTGACCGTGCTCAACCGCGACGGCGGGTCACGTGACGCGCTGTTCGTGCTGCCCATCCCCGGCGACGATTGGCAACTCACCGACGGCATGATCACCGAACCGGACGGCGGCGCACCCGAAACGTCCGAACGGTTCATCACTCGCGGCCGCCTGTTCGGCTTGCCTGACGGTGATTCGTACGTCGACCTCCGCTCGGACGCCATCTACGCCGTCTCGCCGCTCTCCGGTGCCCAGTGGGACACGATCGACACCCCGTGGGGTGACGCCTACCGGCGCAGCGACGACTCGATCACGGTCGCAATCAACTGGGGTGACAACTGGCAGGTCGCCAGCTCGCCCGACGACCTCATCCACGTCTACGACCTGATCGGCAGCGGCATCGACGACGACTTGGTGCTCATCACCGCCTTCCAGCCGCCCGACGACACCGAGGCATCGACGACGTCGTTCGAGATGAGCTCGCCGGACGGGGCGACGTTCACCGTTCACACGTCAGCCTCGGCGACGCCGCTCTTCGATGCCGCCACCTTCGCCGAGCGCATCGAACCCGTCGACATCAACGGAGCATCTGGGTGGGTGGTCACCGACGAACTCGAAGCAGGCACGGAGACCACGGTCACCTGGTCGCCGAAGAGCGACCGCACGGTGGCCGTACGCAGTGCCGCCTCACGAGCCGCTGTCGTCGACGCCGCCCGAGTGCTGCAACCCGTGTCGCAGGACGAGTGGACCGCCGCCTTGAAACCGGAAACTCAGGTCGACTGAACAGACCTCCCGGTCGACGGGCGTCGTCACCAGATCACCCGACGCCATGCCGACCACGAGCTCGTCAGGGAGCTCCGGAACTCGAAACCGGATCCTCCGTGGCCCAGGCGAAGTGCATGCGACCATGATCGGCGTTGGCCGCCATGATCCCGCCGACGGTGCCGTCGGCCCACGGCGCACCGGGGATCTTCGAGGCGAGGTCATCGTCGGAGAGCTCCGCGAGTAGTGCCAGCGTGTCGGCGCGGACCGCCTGACCGAGACGGACCAGCTCGACGAACGGCTTGCCGCTGTGCTCGGCCTTCCACTCCTCGGTCCACGAATGGATCGACGCCATGATCTCATCCATCGACTGCGCCGAACCGTCGCCCCGCAGGCGCGCCTCCAGCCCCTGCTCGCCCGCAACGTGCCGTCGGAACATGGCGTTCCAGTTCTGCTCGATGAGCGTGGTGTGCACGAAGTGGTCGGCGAAGGACCATCGGCTCTCGGGATCGTGTTCGCTGAACGTTCGCGGCGCCGCGAGCTCGTCGGTGGGCATGGCCCCGAGGCGCTCGAGCAACCAGGCCCGGTCGCGGTTCAGTTTGATCTCGATCTCGATGCGATCCATGGGGGGACCGTAACGAGATGAGACGGCGGGCAACATCGTCGGAGCTCGCGGCCGATCCGCCGGGGAGCGCCTCGACGCAGGGCCGATCTCGACGTCTGGTCGGCGACGACGGACGCCGACGCTCAACCCGCGACGGCCTGGAGACGGTCGACGAGCGCCGGTGCCTTGTCGAGCGTCGTGTGGACGCCCGGGAACTCGTCGAACGTGGCATCGAACCCGGCTTCGGAGAGCCGAAGGTGCAGGAGTCTCGCCGAGTCGATGTTGTCGATCAGGCGGTCGTCGAGTGCGGCGAGTCGATCGAGATCGCGCCGGATCGAGCCGGTCGGATCGCGCTGCGCGAGCCACCCAGCCGGGTCCGACGAGTCCTCGAACGCCCTCGGAGCGGTGCCGTCGGCAGCCGCCCAGAGCGAGAACGCGGCATCCAGTCCCAGGGGCCATTCGGTCGGATCCGTCCACGATGCAACCTCGGCCTGCATACGACCGAGATCCTCTTGGAACGCACCGTCGAAGTTCGCCGAGTGGAAGAAGTACTCACCGTCGCCCAGTACGACACCCGCCACGGGAAGTGGCAGCGCATCGGTCTCGCACCCCGGTACCGGCGCCGTGCTCGGCTTCACGGCGGCGACGAGCGCTGGCCCTGCGCCTGCGGAGAACCCGTACACGACCGTGCGCTCGGGATCGCCCCCGAACTTCGGAGCGAGCTGCTGAGCGAACGCCACCGAACAGTTCGCGGCCTGCTCCAACATGTCGATGTCGTCGACCATCAACGGGAACGGGTCCCCGGCAATCCACGACGGCGTGAACACCACAAGGCCGCGGCTGGCCGCTTCTTCCGCCACGACGGTGGTGGTTTCGGCATTCTTCAGAGCGGACGACACGCCGTGGAACGCAACCACGACGGGCCACGGTCCATCACCGGCCGGCGCATACACGTCCATCGGGAGCTCGACACCGTTCATGCTCAGGTAGAACACGTCGGCGGTCTTCGTGAACCCGCCTGTGGCAATGGTCTCTCCGGCGGAGCCGCTCGTGCATCCAGCTGCGATCAGCGCGAGCACCATCGACATCGCAAGAACGGGGCAGCGCATCAACGTCCTCCCCGCTCACGCCATGACGAGTTGACGGTGCTCCTGGGGGCTGATCCCCCGTACCCGCTTGAATGCCGTGCTCAGCGAGAACGGACTCGAATAGCCGACGCGATCGGCGACTGCACCGATCGTCGTGTCGGGCTGACGCAGGAGATCAGCAGCGAGATCGATCCGCCACGACGTCAAGAACTGCATGGGCGGCTCCCCGACCAGTTCGCTGAACCGGCGAGCCAGCACGGACCGCGACACGCCGACATGCGACGCGAGGCTGGCGAGCGTCCACGACTCGTTCGGGTTGTTCTGCATCAACTGGAGCGCCGTGCCGACCACGGGGTCGGCCTGGGCGCCGTACCACCCGGGCGGTTCGGCCTCGGGTCGGGCGAACCATCCGCGCAGTGCGGTGACGACCACGAGGTCGAGCAGCCGATCGAGCACGGCGGTCTGGCCAAGGTGGTCCCGCATCACCTCGTCGCACAGGATCGGCACGAGCGCGCCGTCCCACTCGCCCGGCGCGAGGTGGATGATCGGCGGCAGCGCCCGCACCAACCGGTCGCCGATCTCACCGAACGACTGGTACGCCCCGACCATCATCACCGCGTCGCCCTCGAGGTGATTGCCCCAACTCCGCACCCCGAGCGACATCGTCTCCACCAACGGTTCACCCGTCAGCGAGCGACACTCCTGGCCCGGGTGGATCTCGATCGTCGGTTCGGTGTCCGGACTGTCGGCGGTGACGTAGTGATCCGGGCCCTGCGTGATCACCAGGTCGCCAGGGCGAACGCAGATCGGCTCGCTGGCAGGGTGCACGACCCAGAACTCCCCCTTGGGCGCGGCAAGCACTGTGAGCGGCGACTCGGCCATCACGTTCAGCGACCACGACCCGCTCCACGAAGTGCGCAGCAGGAAGGCGCCACGAGCGCGTGGGCCGTCGAGGAGACCGGCGAGCGGGTCCATGTGGCCCACCCTAGGCCCCGATCCGGACCCCCACGAGAGCGACGAGCCGCCATGTCTGCAAGATCGACACGCTCGCGCATGGACGAGCGACGCTCGACGATGGACCAACGAGTGCCCGACCTCGACACTCGATGTCATGCAGAACATCACTCATGACACCAGCAAGAACACCGACCAGACCACCCACCCCGCCCCGCCTCCTCGGGAGCGAACCACCATCGTCATCGGCGCCTCAGGAAAGTCCGGACGGCGTGTCGCCGACCGCCTCCGCGCCGCCGGTGTGCCCGTGAAGGCAGCCTCCCGGTCGAGCGAGGTCCGCTTCGATTGGGAGGACCCGACGACGTGGGCCCCGGCGCTCGACGGTGCCCACGCCGCCTACGTCACGTACTTTCCCGACCTTGCCATTCCGGGAGCCGACGAGGTCGTCGGTGAGTTCATCGAGACCGCACTGGCGCACGACGTCAAGCGGCTCGTCCTGCTGTCCGGGCGGGGCGAGGAAGGAGCCCGGCGTGCGGAGATCCGCCTCCAGCAGTCGGACGCCGACTGGACCGTCGTCCGGTGCGGGTTCTTCAGCCAGAACTTCTCCGAGACGTTCCCCGAGCCGATCCGCCACGGCGTCCTGCCGCTGCCGACCGGCGACGCGATCGACCCGTTCCTCGACGCGGACGACATCGCCGACGTGGTGACGACCGCGCTGCTCGACGACAGTCACATCGGCGAGTTGTACGAGCTGACCGGCCCCCGCCTGCTCACCGTGACCGAGGTCGCCGCCACCCTGTCCGAGACGATCGGGCGCGACGTCACCTTCGTGCCGATGACCAAGGCGGCCTATGCCGCAGACATCTCCGGGCAGGGATTCCCCGGCGAGGTCGCCGAGCACATCGCCGATGTGATCGCACTCGCCCTCGACGGACGCAACGCTCGCACGACCGATGACGTCGAACGGGTGTTGGGCCGACCGGCACGCGACTTCACCGACTACGCACGCGACGCGGCCGCGGCCGGCGCCTGGGATCTTCCGGTCGCCGCAGAGGTCTGAGCCCCGGCGAGCGCGGGCAAGGATTGCCGCGCTCGCCACCCCACTGACCAAACATGGACCTCAAGACCACGCTGCTCGGCGGCAGCATCATCTCCACCGGACTGATCGCCGGCCTCTTCTACGGTTGGTCGGTGTCGGTCATCCCTGGCACCCGACGCATCCCGGCGAGCGACTACGTCGACACGATGCAGAACATCAACCGCGCCATCATCAACCCAGCGTTCATCCTCCCGTTCATGGGGGTCCCGTTGCTCCTCGGCGGTGCCGCGATCGTCCAGTTCCGTGCCGGTGACCACCGGCGGGGCTGGCTCCTCGCAGGCGCCGCGGGTACGTACGTCATCGGCGTACTCGGCGTCACGATCGGCCGCAACGTGCCGCTCAACGACGCCCTCGAAGCGTTCGATCTCAGCGGCGCCGACGCCGACGCCGTCGAGCAGCGCCGCAGCACCTACGAGACCCCCTGGAACCGATGGAACACCGTCCGCACCTTGGCCGGCGTGGGTTCGTTCGCTCTGGCCTCCGCTGCGGCCATCGTGTCCGCCACCGAGACCTGAAGGGGCCGCCACCGGTGACCGCCCGGTCTCGCATGAGGTTCGGTTCGCCGCCCTAGTCTCGGACCATCGAGTCGAACCCTGACCCCCTGATCGGCGAGGCGGACACCCATCGTCTCGCCCTCCGCAAGGAGGCATCGACCATGGCGCTCTACGTGGCGGTGTGCCTGCTCGCCGCCTTGACCGCCGCGGCCGAGGACGCCCAGCACGGTCACGTGCGCGTGCTGGGCCTCGTCTGGGGCGTCACCATCGGGTTGGCGCTTGCCCACATCTTTGCGTTTCGTGTGTCGGCCCGCCTCGTGGCTGCCGGCCGCGTCGACCCGCACGACGCAGGCGCCGTCGGCGCACAGTTGGTCGGCGCCGCGGCGGTTGCGGTGCTCGCGACGATCCCGGTGTTCCTGCTCCCGGCAACGTCTGAACTCGATGCGGTGAGGTGGATCCTGGCGCTCTGGATCACGTGGGTGGGCTACCTCGTGGCGAAACAGAGTGGAGCGGGCCGATCACGTTCGCTGCTCTACGGCACCGCGATCCTGATCATCGCCGCGGCGATTGCGGTGCTCAAGAACGTGTTGAGCGGGCACTGAACCCGCGACGCGCTCGGGCCAACGCTGGCATGGCCTGACCGGCGCTACTTCAGGAGCGGGTCCCGTGGCAGGCCGAGGATCCGTTCGCCGATCTGGTTGCGCTTGATCTCCGAGGTGCCGCCGGCGATCGACATGCCCCGGTGCATCAGCACGAGCAGGTTGCTCATACCACCAGCGCCGTCCATGAACAGCGAGTCAGCGCCGTTCAACTCGGTCATGATCGCCGCCGCCTCGTGGCCGATCTCCGACAGGACCAGCTTGGTCATCGCACCTTCCGGACCGGGCTCTCCGCCCGCCACTGCGCGATTGGCGCTGCGCAGGTTGAGCAGACCCATCGACTGGTGTTCGGCGATGTACCGCCCGACGCGTGCCGCTCCACCATCGAGGCGCTCGGGATGGGCATCGAACGGAGGGATCAGCGCAGCGCCGGGCAGCGTGAGGCCGCCCTGCCCTCCGCCGATGCTGACGCTCTCGTTGCCCAGCGTGGCCCGGGCCACCGTCCAGCCGCCGTCGACCGGGCCGACCACGTCGTCGTCGGGCACGAACACGTCGTTGAAGAAGACCTCGTTGAACTCGGAGTTGCCCGACGTCATCTTCAGCGGACGGACCTCGACGCCTTCGGCGTGCATGTCGATGGCCATCATCGTGATGCCGTCGTGCTTCGGTACATCGGGGTTGGTGCGCACGGTGGCGAATCCCATTCCCGCGACGTGGGCCCCACTGGTCCACACCTTCTGTCCGTTGACGAGCCAACCGCCGTCGACCCGCGTGGCGTTCGTCTTCACCCCGGCAGCGTCGGAGCCGGCATCGGGCTCGCTGAAGAGCTGACACCAGATCACCTCCTGCGTCAGCGCCGGCCGCACCCACCGGTCGATCTGGTCCTGCGTGGCGTACTGGATGATCGTGAGGATGTTCCACGCAGTGATCCCATAGCCGGGGCGGGTGATCTTCGCGTCGGCGAACTCCTGCTCGATCACGAGCTGTTCGACAGCGCCCGCGGAACGTCCGTACGGCTTGGGCCAGTGCGGCATCACGTAGCCGGTCTCGATCAGGCGCTCGCGCTCGCTCGTCGGTCGACAGATCCCTGATGCTCTGCGCAAACGTGCGCACCTCGTCGCGGATCGCCTCGGCTTCGGGCGGCAACTCGACCGCCTTCTCGCGTGCGACGCCACGTCGAGTCAGATCGGTCAGCTCCGAGGCAGCCTCAGCCGCCGCGAGGTAGTGGAGCAGCGTGGTGGCGCGACGCATGTACAGATGTGCGTCGTGCTCCCACGTGATGGCGATGCCGCCGTGCACCTGCGTGTTCAGGTTGGCGCACAGATCTGCGGCAGGCGCAGCGAGCGACGCGGCAACGGCGGCGGCGTACGTGAGCTGGTCGCCGCCCGTCGCCGAGGCCCGGGCGGCGTCCCACACCGCGCTCGTGGCCAGTTCGGTGGCGACGGCCATGTTGGCGCAGTGGTGCTTCACGGCCTGGTACATGGCAATCGGGCGACCGAACTGGATGCGCTCCTTGGAGTAGGCGGCGGCCATCTCGGTGCACTCGCGTGCCACACCGACGGCGTCAGCCGACAGGATGACGCGAGCGAGATCGACGAGCACGCGGTCAGCCCCGACGATCACCGTGACCGGCGCACCGTCGAGGGTCACCCTGACGCTCCGGCGGCTCGGGTCGAGGCTCACCGGCGAGTCGATCGCCACCCCGTGGCCCACCTCCACGACGGCCACATCGTCACCGACCGAGACCAGGATCACCGATGCCAGCCCGCCACCGAGCACCACGCCGGCATCGCCCGATGCGGTCCCGTTCGACACCGACACCGAACCGCCGAGTGCGACGGCGCCGACCGAAGATCCGTCGGCGAGCCCAGGCAGCAGCCGTGACTTCACCTCGTCGTCGGCAGTCGCAGCAAGCACTGCGCTGGCGATCACGGTGGGCACGAACGGACCTGGGGCGACAGCGCGCGCCAGTTCTTCGACCACGATGACCAGCTCGTCGATCCCGTAGCCCGAGCCGCCGACGTCTTCGGGCAGGTGTAGGCCGAGCCAGCCGAGTTCAGCGAGCTCGGACCAGCACTCGGGGAGTGTGTCATCGGACGACTCGAGCAGGCCCCGAGCGGCACCGCGCAGGTCGCGCTTCTCGGCAAAGCTGCTCACGGTCTCGGCGAGCGAACGATGGTCCTCGGTGATGGCGATCGACATGGTGAACGAACCTCAGCTGACAGGCGATGGGACGCCGACATCTTCCCCGACGCTGCGGCGGCGCGACGACTCAGACAGCACGACCAGCGGGGCGATGAGCGAAGGCACCGGATACGGGTGCTTCGCTCATCGCTGTTCGGGGTGCTCAGCCGGTCGGTGCGTAGCGGGCGAAGCCGGCGTCGGCGTGCCGGGACATCTCGCCGAGTTCGCGGAGGTGTTCGAGATGGGCGTAGGTCTCGCTCTCGGCCATCTCGCCCCACGATCGTTCCTTGAACAGGACTCGCATGAAGTCCTCGACGGTGCCGTTCGGTAGATCGTGGCTGGCGTTGCGGATGATGTCGAGGCGCTCCTCGTGATGGTCGATGATGTGCTCCGCCCGGTCGCCGAGGTCGGCGAACGGATGGCCGTGCGCCGGGAGCGCCACCGACACGTGCCCGATGTCGGCCATCCGCCGCAACGAGTCGAAGAAGAGCGCCAGTGGATCGCTGTTCGGGGTCAGACCGCTGATGTGTGGTGTGATCGACGGCAACACGTGGTCGCCCGTGAGCACGACACCGAACTCGGGGTCGTACAGGCAGAGATGGTCGTAGGTGTGGCCGGGCGTGTGCATGGCCACCCACTCGCGACGAGCGAGCTCGATCGTCTGACCGTCGACGAGCGGCATCGTGGGACGCGGCGTCGCAAACGCAGACCCTGCCGACCCACCGCTGCTCCGAATCCGTTCGAGGAACTCCGGAGACGGTCCAGCGCGGCGACCGCCCCAAGGTGACGGGGTTGCGAACCACCGCTCCATCGCTGCCGCCCGATCCTCCGGCGAATTGACGTCGAGACGCTCGGAGTCCTCGTGATCGTCGGCCTCGGCGAGGTCGAACAACGTTCGGAACGACTCGTGCGTGACCACGTCGGCGCCGGCCTCATGATGCAGTCGCGCCGCTCCCCCGAAGTGATCGGGATGCGAATGGGTGACCACCACGGTGTGGACGTCGTCGACGTCGTAGCCGGCGCGCCCGAGACGATCGACGAGATGATCCCACGAGTCGTCACCAGGAAGGCCCGGATCAACCACCGCGATGCCCCGCTCGTCTTCGAGCACGTAGCAGTTGACGTGCCCGAGGCCAGGCATGGTGATCGGGAGTTGCGTGCGCAGGATGCCGGGGGCGACCTCGGTGATGTCGGTGGTCGCATCCTCCTGCTCCTGCTTCGGCGGCCGTGGAGCGGACGGCGCTTCCGAACCGGCTGGAGCGGAACCGTGCTGGTGAGGGTGCTGGTGCTGCATTGGCGAATCGGCCTCCGCCGACGGCGCGACCTGGTCGTGGTCGACACGATCATCGTGCCCGATCCAGCCGTTCGACGACGCACTCGGGCGCTCCGGAACCGGTTCACACCGTGTCTGCATGGTGTCCCCTTTGTGTCCATGATTGGTGAGACAACTTTGGTGTCTGATTGATCGGAGTGTGTGATGGGGTCGAAGGCGGCGAGGCAGAGCCCGGTGCGGGTCGGCAAGACTGAGCCAGATGTGGTTCCACGCAAGTCGTTGCGGTCCCCGAAATCGCCACGCGGTGAGCGTCCGATACGACGGATCTTTCCCGCCGACTACAAGCTGTCGATCCTGGCGGAGTACGACTCGTACTCCGAGCCCGGCGAACGCGGTGGGCTGCTGCGACGCGAAGGGCTGTATTCGTCGCTCATCTCAGACTGGCGGCGTCAGCACCGCGAAGGCACCCTCGTGGTGACCGAAGGACGCGCCCTCCGAAGGCGGCCGTGGGATCCCGTCACGGTCCGAAGTTCAACGGCTCCGCGCTGAGAACGAACGATTGAAGCTGAAGTTGGCGAAGGCTGAAACGATCATCGAGGTCCAGGGAAAAGTGCAAGCGCTCTTGGAAGAGCTCTCCAAGAGCGCGGACACCGACGAGACGTAGACAACATCATCGACACCGCCGTCGAGACCCTCGTGGCAGCGTCGATCTCGCGAGCCAAAGCCTGCAAGACACTGGGCCGATCCCGTGCCAGCCACTACCGCCACCGCACCCCACCGCTGCACGGGCCACCAACCCCACGACCTCGTTCGCACCGGGCGTTGAGCGACACACAAGTCGACGAGATCCTCGACGTGTTGAACTCCGAACGGTTCTGCGACCAAGCCCCCGCCCAAATCTGGGCCACCCTGCTCGACGAAGGCCGCTACCTGGCATCGGTATCCACCATGTATCGGATCCTGCGGTCACGACACCAGATCCGCGAACGCCGAAGCCAAGCCCGCCACCCCGCCCACGTCAAACCTGAGCTCGTCGCCACCGACCCGAACCAAGTGTGGTCCTGGGACATCACCAAACTCGCCGGCCCCCACAAATGGACCTGGTTCCACCTCTACGTCATCTTGGACGTCTACTCCCGCTACGCGGTGGGCTGGCTCGTCGCCCCACGCGAATCCGCGCGGCTCGCCGAAGAACTCATCGCCGCGTGCGCGACCGCCGAACACATCGACAACGGCCAACTCACCCTGCACGCCGACCGAGGCAGCTCCATGACCTCCAAGACCGTCGCCCAGCTCCTCGCCGACCTCGGCGTCACCCGATCCCACTCGAGACCACATGTCTCCAACGACAACCCCTACTCCGAAGCCCAGTTCAAGACCCTCAAACACTCACCACGATTCCCCACCCACTTCGCCAGCCTCGCCCACGCCCGCACCTTCACCGACCAATACTTCAACGACTACAACCACCACCACCGCCACTCCGGCATCGGCTACCACACCCCAGCCAGCGTCCACCACGGCCACCACCACGCCATCCGAGCCCACCGCCAAGCCGTCCTCGATCACGCCTACACCCTCGAACCCCACCGCTTCCGACGACCACCCATCGCACCCCAAGTCCCCGACATCACCTGGATCAACCCACCCAACGAAAACCTGTCTCAAACCCATTGACACGTTCCGGTCCCGGCAACTCTGTGACACCCCCTGTTCAGAATCGTAGGTATGGAGATCGGAGCAGTCGTCGAGCGGGTGGAGCACATCGCCGGCGTGCGTGCGAACCCTGCGGCAGATGGCCTGTTGATCACCTCCGGGCTCGTTGCGATCCGTGAAGCCCGGGCGTGGCTCGACGCGCAACACGCCGATCTGGTCCGCTCGCTACGACTGATCGATTCCTTCGCCGACAACACCGTCGCCACCGCCGCCAAACAGTCGCTCGGCCAAGCCGCCAAGACAACCGAACGCTCCGACACCCTCGACAAGACACCGAAGTTGGCCGACGCGCTCGACGACGGTGCGATCACCGCCGATCACATCGACGCCGTCACCCGAGCCTCGAAGAAGCTCGACGGGGCCAAACGTGCCGAGTTCATCGAACGCGCCAACGCGTTGGCCGAGGTGGCCAAGGCGGGCACCGTCGCCGAGTTCGCCCGCCGACTCGATCTGGAAACCACACGCTTGCAGGACGACGGCATGGACCGCCTCGAGCGGCAACGTCGCAACACCCGGGCGCGAACCTGGGTCGACCTCGACGGCATGTGGAACCTGTCCGCGAAGTTCGACCCCGTCACCGGCGTGAAAGTCGCCGCCCGTCTCGACGCCACCGTCCAGGCCCTGTTCAGCGAACACGTCCCCGACAACTGCCCGACCGACCCCATCGAGAAACAGCGCTACCTGACTGCACAAGCACTCACCCGGCTGGTCACCGACACCGCCGGAGCCGCCCGACCCGGCAAACCCGAATACGTGGCCGTGATCGACGCCGACGCACCCGCACCGACCGGCCCGGTCGCCGAGTTCTCGATCCCCGTCGAGATCCCCGCCCGAGTCCTGGCCACCCTCACCGGCGACGCCGACGTCCACACCGTGGTCGTGCGCAACGGTGTCGTGCTCCACGCACCAGGCGAACTCAACCTCGGCCGCTCCACACGGTTGGCGAACCGGGCACAACGACGAGCACTCCGCGGTCTCTACCGCAGCTGTGCGATCCCGGGCTGCACCGTCGGCTACGACCGATGCAAACTCCACCACATCACCTGGTGGCGCAACGGCGGCACCACCGACCTCCACAACCTGCTCCCCGTGTGCAGCGTGCACCACACCAAGATCCACCACGACAACTGGATCATCGAACTCGGCCCCAACCGCGAACTCACCCTGCGCTCCCCGACGGCACCATCCACACCACCGGCCCACCCAACCGCTCCGGTCGAAGTACGGCCGCCTGACCGGAAGCGGTCGGGTGCTCGCGACTGATCGTTTCCCGACTGGCTCAACGCCGCCGGTACTGCCTGTTCATCCCATCGCCGTCGCTGAGCCCTGCCCGTCGCCTGATGGGATCAGGCGCGTGCGTCGAGTTCGGCCACGTCACGAGTTGGCGCCGTCAGCCGATACGACGCGTCGAGCAACTCGGCGACCTCGGACCAATCGGTGTCGCCGTCGAGGTCGATGCCCACCCAACCCGCCGGGCCGAGATACGCGGGCACGAAGGTCCGGTCGTCTTCGAGCAGCGCTCGACGGTCACTCTCGTCGGGCTGCACCATCACCGAATGCGGGTGGTCGACCCACTCACCGTCGACCTTGAGCGAGCCGCCGTAGTAGGCGAACACCTTCTTCGTGAAGAATGCCGGACGACCATGCGAGACCTTCTCTGCGGTGTTCGGCAATGCGGCCGCGAGCCACCGAACGTGCTCCAGATACGGATCATCGTCGTCGAACATCTGCGGATGAGCCACCGCGAAATCGTATTCGAAGTCGGCGCACCACTCGGACGGTCGTTGCATGAATCGGAACTGGCGGCGAACATGACGAGATGAGCTCTCTCATGCGCGCCTTCGTCCGCTTCCAGAAGAACCCGTCGTCCGTGCGGTACGCGTCGGCGGCAATCATCAGCACCATCACAGCACTCGTGGTCGTCGGGGCCCTCATGATGCGGTTGTTCGATTCCGACACCTACCCGACGTTCGGCGGCGCTGTGTGGTTCACGCTCCAAACGGTGACGACGGTCGGCTACGGCGACGACACCCCGACCTCGGGCACCGGTCGTTTCGTTGCGTCGGTCGTCATGGTCGTGTCGATCGCGCTGCTCACGGTGATCACCGCCGTGATCACATCGATGTTCATCCGATCGGTCAGTCGGGAACAGGACGAGACTGACCGAGTCAACGCCTCCGAGGCCCTCGCCCGGATCGAAGCGTCGCTCGCTTCGGCACACGAGCGACTCGATCGGCTCACCGAACTGGCAACGACCCCCGCAGCGACAAACACACCAGGGAGTGACCCCAACAGGGCGCTGACCCGTCGGTTCGCGATGCGAGCTGCTCAGAGACGTTCGAAACCGCGATGCCGCTCCCAGTCGGTCACGGCGCCATCGAAGGCGTCGATCTCGATTCGGGCGTTGTTCGCGTAGTGGTCGACGACGTCGTCGCCGAGCGCACCACGGGCCAACGTCGACCGTTCGAACAACCCGACGGCCTCCCGTAACGTGCGAGGCAGGTGTTCGACATCGGCGTCGTAGGCGTTGCCGACGAGGGGTTCCTCGAGCGACAGCTCGCGATCGATGCCATCGAGACTCGCCGCGATCAGCCCGGCGACCGCCAGGTACGGATTGACGTCGCCGCCCGGAACGCGGAGCTCCATCCGCATCGAGGCCCTGTCGCCGACAACTCGCACCGCACACGTCCGGTTGTCCAGCCCCCATGCAACCGCTGTCGGAGCGAAGCTCCCGCGAGCGAACCGCTTGTAGGAGTTGATGTTGGGAGCGAACAAGAGCGTGAGCTCGCGTGTCGTGGCGAGCACTCCGGCGACCGCGTGCTCGAACAGTGCCGACATCTGATGGCGTCCAGCCGCATCGGCGAACACCGGGGTTCCATCGCTGGCCCGCATCGACAGGTGGATGTGGCAGCTGTTGCCTTCGCGCTCGTCGAACTTGGCCATGAACGTCAGGCTCTTGCCGTGCTGGTCGGCGATCTCCTTCGCCCCGTTCTTGTAGATGACGTGGTTGTCGCACGTTGCGATCACCTCGTCGTAACGGAACGCGATCTCCTGCTGACCCAGGTTGCACTCGCCCTTCGAGCCCTCGCAGTACATTCCCGCGCCTTCCATGCCGAGTCGGATCGCGCGCACCAGCGGCTCCATCCTGCTGCTCGCCCCGATCGAGTAGTCGATGTTGTGGTCCGAGGCCGCCAACAGGCCGTCATAGCCCTTCGCGTACGCTTCCCGGTAGCCGTCGTCGAACACCTGGAACTCGAGTTCGGTACCGGCGAGTGCGACCAACCCGCGCTCGGCGAGCCTCGCGACCTGTGCCTGCAGGACGGTCCGCGGCGCAACGCTCGTGGGAACCCCATCGTGGCCGCTGACATCGGCAGTGACGAGCGCTGTGCCGGGCAGCCATGGGATTCGGCGAAGTGTCTCGACGTCGGGTACTAGGACGAGGTCGCCGTAGCCGGAATCCCAGCTCGAGAACGCATAGCCCTCGACGGTGTTCATGTCGACGTCGACGGCGAGGAGGTAGTCGCAGCACTCGACGCCATGTCCGAGCACCTCGTCGAGGAAGAAACGAGCCGAGACCCGCTTGCCCACGAGACGCCCCTGCATGTCGGCGAAGCCCACGATCACCGTGTCGATCTCGGCGGCATCGGCGAGCTCGCGGAGCTGATCGATGGTGAGCAGACCAGTCGAGGCGTTCACGGCGTGCACCAACCCGATCCGACCATCATCGACCACCAGCAATCGCTGGTTCGGGCAGCCGTTCGAACACCACGTCACCCGCCTCCGGAACGGTGTCACCGTCGAGCCAGGCGAGCAGCATCGCGTTGACCGTTTCAGGGGCCTCCTGCTGCACCCAGTGCGAGACGTCGGGCAGGAACCGCATCGTGAGGTCGCTGACGAGATCGCCGGTGCCATCGGTGGTCGCCTTCGACAACGCCACGTCCTCGAGCCCCCAGATCAACAGCGTTGGCGTCTCGATGACCGCGAACTCCTCCCGCGCCGCCGCTCGACCGCCGCGCAACGCCGCTCGGTAGTAGTTGATCATCGAGCGCATCGCTCGAGGGCGCAGTGCTGCCTCGCGATAGACGTCGGTGACCGCATCGGGGAAGCGAGAGCGATCGACCGCCGACTTGGTGAACGCGTCGCCGACCGCCCGTGCCCGGCGGGCACACAGCAACTTCTCGGGCAGCCACGGAATCTGGAAGAAGAAGATGTACCACGACTTGAGCAGCTGACGAACGCCGCGCAGCTCACGCCGCATACACGCAGGATGCGGGACGTTCATGATCACCAGCCGCTGGAGCGGGCGCACCTGGCGGATTGCAAACGCCCACGCCTGCGCCGCTCCCCAGTCGTGTCCCACGAGCGTGACGTCGTCGCGGCCCGATGCGTCGATGAGCGCGCCGATGTCGGCGACCAAGTGATCCATCGAGTAGTCGGACACCTTCGGTGGTTTCGACGACTCGCCGTAGCCGCGCAGGTTCGGCGCCCACACCTCGTAGCCGGCGTCGGCGAGTGCGGCGATCTGGTAGCGCCAGGAGAACGCCAACTCGGGGAACCCGTGCAGCAGCAGCGCCAGCCCGCGTTCTCCGCCCTCGTTGGTGATCGACACCTGCAACTCGATGCCGTTCACCGCGATCGTCCGGTACGTCAGCGGATCCATGCCCCATGTTGGCAGTTCGGCCAGCGCTCGGAATACCTGGGCCAACCCTCCTGTTGCACGACGGGAACAGATACCCCCAGCAGTATTGGAGTAGCGACATCATGGCCACCATCGAGCTCACCATCGACAATTTCGAGCAGACGATCAACGACAACGACACCGTGTTCGTCGACTTCTGGGCCGAGTGGTGCGGCCCGTGCCGGCAGTTCGGACCCGTGTTCGAAGCCGCCGCCGAGGAGCACACCGACATCGTCTTCGGCAAGGTCGACGCCGACGCCCAGCAGGAGCTCGCCGGCCACTTCAACGTCCGGTCGATCCCCACACTGATGGCCATTCGCGACAACGTCGTGCTGTTCTCGCAGCCTGGTGCGCTCCCTTCCCATGCGCTCGAAGATCTGATCGGCCAGATCAAGGAGATCGACATGGACGATGTCCGCCGCCAGATCGCCGCCGAGCAGGCCGCCCAGACCCAGCAGGCCGCCGAGGCCGAGCAGGCGGGCTGAACGAGGGGTCACCTGGCGCGTCAGGTGGCGGCACTCACGTGGCGAAACCGTCGGGCATCGCGGCTCGTTCGTCGTCGGGCACCGCAAGGCAATCGATGTCGGCCTGCGCCGATGGATGGCTGGCGAGCAGTGTGCTGCGGCGGCCACCCTCGAAGCCGGCACCGGTGAAGCCGGGCGCCATCGTGCAGCCGAACAGCCCGTACGTGCCGCTCGCAACCAGTTCTCCCGCCTGCCACACGCCGGCGGGCACCACGAATTGACGTCGGTGCCCGGCTACGACGTCAGCACCGAGCCACACCTCGTCGACGTCACCATCGGCTTGCAGCAGCACGAGCCGTATCGGGTCGCCGGCGTAGAAGTGCCACACCTCGTCGTGCGGCAGGCGGTGGAAGAGGGAACGACTGAGGGGATCGTGCGCGTACATGCCGATCATCGCGGTCCCGACCGGTGCACCGTCGGGCAGCGAGGCTGCCGACCGGTACGTGCTCGCGAACAACGTGCCTTCGACCGGGAGCGGCTGGAGACCGTAGGCCTCGATCAACTCGCTCACGGTCGGGTCCACACCACCACGCTACGTTCGTCACATGAGCGCACCTGCACCGATCGAGACCTGCATCGACAACTGGCACCGCCATCTCCGCGGCGAGCTTCCTGGCGGACTCGACTCGATCCTCCGCGAGGACTGCACGTTCCTCTCGCCCATCGTCTTCACTCCACAACAGGGTCGCGAGGTCACCAAGCTCTACCTGACGGCGGCCGGTGGCACGCTCGGCGGGACGGACGGTGACGTCGCCGATGCCGTTGCGTCACCGACGTCCGAAGGTGGGTTTCGGTACGTCAAGGAGATCCTCCAGGGCCACCATGCGATGCTCGAGTTCGAGACGACGGTGGAGGGCAAGTACGCCAACGGCGTCGACATCATCACCTGCGACGACGACGGTTTGATCACCGAGTTCAAGGTGATGATGCGACCGCTGCAAGCGATCAACGCCGTCCACGCCCAGATGAAGGCGATGCTGGAGCAGCTCGTCGAGCTGAGATCGCCGACGGTCAGGCTGTCAGCTGCCCGACGGAGCAGTCGGGGTGAACCGCACCGGGAGCCGCTTGATGCCACCCACCAAGGGGAGGCCGGCGGTGTCGAGCGGCACGGCGGGCCCCACCACTTCGAGATCAGGGAGGCGCCGGAACATCTCGCGGAACACCACCGCCAGCTCGCGACGGGCCAAGTTGGCGCCGAGGCAGAAGTGCGGGCCGGGGCCGCCGAAGCCGACGTGCGGGTTCGGTGACCGGCGGACGTCGAAGCGCTCCGGCTCGTCGAACACCCGGGGGTCACGGTTGGCCGCCCCGTAGAACATGACGAACTTGTCGCCCTCGTGGAACTGCTCGCCAGCGAGGGTGACGTCGCCGGTCGCCGTGCGGCGCATGAAGGTGACCGGCGAGGCGACCCGGACGATCTCCTCGACCGCCGACTGCGTGACACCCTCGACGTCGGCCTGCCAGATGGCACGCTGCTCGGGGTTCTTCGACAGCAGGTTCACACCGTGGCTGATCCCGGTCCTGGTGGTGTCGTTGCCGGCGACCGCCAGCAGTACGAACAACGAGGTGATCTCCGCCGGGGTCAGCATGTCTTCGGGGACTTGGTTGTGGACCAGCTTCGACGTGAGATCGTCGGTCGGGTTGGCCCGACGCTCTTCGATCAGCTCACCCATCAGGGTGGCCAGCGACATCCCGGCGTTGAGGAACGCCTCGATGCCGCCGTCCTCACCGACGAACTCGGGGTCGCCGCCGCTGAGGATGACGTTCGTTGCGTCGAGCACGGTCTTGAACTCGCTGCGCGGGATCCCCATCATGTCGCAGATGATCAGCAGCGGGAACGGCTGCGACAGCGCCTCGACGAGGTCGACTTCGCCCTTTTCGCAGAACCCGTCGATCACCTCGGTACAGATCGACTCGACCGACTCGAGCACGCCCTGGAGCTCGACCGGGGTGAAGCTGTAGGCGACGATTCGACGCTGGTGGGCGTGACGCGGGTTGTCCATGTTGATGAATCCGCCGAAGAACTCGAGCATCTCCATCGGCAGGTCGAACAACGACGTGGCGCCCCTCCCCGAGCAGAACTGGTCGGGGTGCTTGCTCACCTGGACGACCTCGTCGAAACGTGGCAGCGCGTAGATGGTCTCGGCAACATCACCGGCGAGGGGATTGCTCACTTCGATCGGGAGCACGGCGCCGAGCTCGCGGATCTCGGCGAACTCCAACATCCTGTCCTCGAGCGTCTGGGTCCAGAACGTGGGCTCGATCAGTCGGGATGCGCTTGCGGTCATGGTGCTCCTCGGGATGGCGACGCACGCGCACAATCGTGCGCGGCGCCCCACGCTAGTGAGCGGCGGATCCGACACACCACTCGCTGGAGCTTCCTTCGGCAGCGTCGGTCAGGCGATCGAGCGGATCAACCGGCGCAGCATCACCGGGAAGATCATCGAGTGGAATGGCACGAGCAGCCACCAGTACATCCGACCGAAGATGCCTCGCGGGACGAAGCGCGCACGTTGAGACACGCGAGTCCGGTCGCCCACCTGCTCGGTGCTCCACTCCAGCCAGGCGTCTCCGGGAAGCCGCATCTCGGCGTGCAACCGGAACAGGTCGTCCTCGATCGCTTCGACCCGCCAGAAGTCGAGCGCTTCACCCACCGCGATGTCGTCAGGATGTCGACGGCCCCGGCGCAGGCCGACACCTCCGACCAGTTTGTCGAGCGCACCACGAACCGCCCAGAGCGGCCCGAATCCGTACCAGCCGCGATCACCACCGACGCCCCGCACCACCCGTTGGACGTCGGCTGCAGACGCATCGACGAACTCGGAGCGACAATCCTCGTACACGGTTCCTCCCGACCACGAGGGATCCCACGGCGCTGGACGTGCCGCCAACTGGCGAGCGGAGTACCCCGACCAACGAGTCGGAATGTCGAGGTCTTCGATCGCGGAAAGCGCCGACTCGATGGCGGTCGCGACACTCATCGGCTCGTGGTCCGACAATGCGGTGGCACTCCGGTCTCGGACGACGACGTCGTTCTTCAGACTGTCGATCAGACTGTCGGCCAACGCTCTCGGGAGCGGCGTCACGAGGTTCACCCAGTGGGCGGACAGCTTGGGCGTGAGAAACGGCACGGGAATGATCCATCGTCGTCGCAGCCCGGCGATGTCGGCGTAGGCGTGCATCAGCCCGCGGTAGCTGAACTCGTCCGGGGCACCGATCTCGACCACGTCGTGGTGCTCGCTGCCCGGGCCACGACCGATCGCGGCGAGCAGGTAGGTGAGGAGATCGGCGATGGCGATCGGCTGCACACGCGTCTCGGTCACCCACCTCGGGGCCAGCATCGCCGGGAGCACCTCGACCAGGCTGCGCAACATCTCGAACGATGCCGAGCCGGCTCCGAGGATGATCGCCGCCCGCAGCTCGGTGACCGGGGTGCGGCCAGCCGCGAGCTCACGGCCGACGTCGTGGCGAGACCGCAGGTGCGGGGAGAGATCGTCCCGGTCATCGCCGAGCCCACCGACGTACACCAGATGCTGGACACCTGCCTGTTCGGCTGCCAATCGGGCGTGACAGGCCGTCACCTGTTCCTGCTGCATGAAGTCGTCGCCGACCCCCAGCGAGTGGACGAGGTAGACGACCTGGTCGACTCCCTCGAACGCATGTCCGACCGACGAGAGATCCGACAGGTCGCCCTCGACGACCTCCACATCTTCCACCCACTCGATGCCATGCAGGCCTCCTGGCGTTCGAGTCAGGCATCGCACGGCGTAGCCGGCGCGGATCAGTTCGGGCACGAGCCGTCCTCCGACATAGCCCGTTGCCCCGAGCACCAGGACTCGGGACTGCTGATCCTGCTTCATCTGCGCATCTTGCCCGATGTCGTCGCGATCCAACCTCTCCTGACCGTCGAAGTACATCAGGGCACCGCTGGATCGTCCGGTGTCACCTTCCTCGCATCGCCGGTCGGCCGCTTCTGACGAACGCACGCTGTGCGTGCCAGACTCCGGTCATGGCAACGCTCGTACTCACCGTCATCGGCGATGATCGAGCCGGCCTCGTCGACGCCCTCGCCGGACCGATCGCCCGCCACGGTGGCAACTGGGACCGCAGTCACATGGCACGCCTGGCAGGCAAGTTCGCCGGCATCGTCGTCGTGTCCGTTCCCGACGAACGCATCAACGAGCTCACCGCCGATCTCGGCACACTGACCGCCCACGGGCTGCTCGACGTGACCGTTGCCATCGCGTCCACCGACGGCCCGGGCGACCACGACGAGCTCCTGACGCTCCACCTGATCGGCCAGGATCGACGCGGCATCATCCGTGAGGTCGCTTCGGCACTCGCTCAACGCAACGTCAGCATCGAGGAGCTCGAGACCTCGGCGTCGTCCGCTCCGATGTCCGGCGAGCTGCTCTTCGAGGCGACCGCGACACTGCGTGTGCCAGCGGAGACCGACCCGGCCGATCTCCGCTCGACACTCGAGGCCATCGCCAACGAACTGATGGTGGACCTCGAGGTCACCGAGCGGCGCGCTCCCGACGAGAGGAGGTGAAGATGTCCGAACTCGACGAACCCGGCAACGACCGCGAACGTATTCGGCTGACACAGTTCAGCCACGGAGCTGGTTGAGGCTGCAAGCTCGCACCTGGCGAGCTGGCGCACGTGGTGCGCCACTTGAACTCCGCACATCCCGACCAGCTGCTCGTCGGACCGGACACCGGCGACGACGCCGCGGTCTGGAAGCTCGACGACGAGCGGGCATTGGTGTCGACCGCCGACTTCATCACCCCGGTGGTCGACGACGCGCGCACCTGGGGTCGTGTCGCCGCTGCGAACAGCGTGTCGGACATCTACGCAATGGGAGGTCGTCCACTCTTCGCGCTCAACCTCGTCGGATGGAACACCGACGCGCTGCCGACGTCACTGCTCGGCGAGGTGCTCGCCGGCGGGCAAGACATCGCCACCGAGGCGGGCTTCGTGATCGCGGGCGGTCACACGATCGACGATCCCGAGCCCAAGTACGGGATGGCCGTGACCGGCGAGGCCCACCCCGATCGCCTGCTCACCAACGCGGGGCTGCGCACCGGGCAGGACATCGTGCTCACCAAGGCACTCGGCGTCGGGGTGCTGACCACCGCCATCAAGAACGAGCGGGCCACGGTCGAGCAGGCCGACGCGGCGGTGGCCTCGATGGTGCGACTCAACGATGTCGCTTCTCGACTCGCGCTGTCCGCCGGGGTGACCGGATGCACGGATGTGACGGGTTTCGGGTTGCTCGGCCACCTCGGGCGGATGGCGATCGAGTCGGGGGTGTCGGTGGCGATCGAAGTCGCAGCGGTGCCGTTCCTGGCGGGCGCTGTCGAGCTTGCTGCCGAGGGCGTGATGCCCGGTGGCAGCACGCGCAATTTGGCATGGGCGCTCGACTTCGTCGACGTGGGCGACCACGACGAGGTGCACCAGCTCCTGCTCGCCGACGCGCAGACGTCCGGTGGGCTCGTGTTCGGCGTCGACCCGTCGGAGACCGCCGGCGTCCTGGCCGAACTCACCGCCACCGGCCACCACGCAGCGCACATCGGCACGACCGCCGACGCCAGCACGTCCAGCACCGGCCGGCCCGGCCTCACCCTGCGCTGACCGCCAACCCCCCGTTTGCGTTGCAGTCTGGGTGGGCCGGGTCACCGGAAACCTCACGCAAACGTGAATTGGATGGTTCAGGGGCAGCAGGTCGAGTCGGCAGTTGATCCAGGAGCTGATCCGGTGCCGGCGTTGACCACAAGGTGGTCGAGTTGGTCGGCGTCGGCGTTCTTCACGTACCACTCCCACCGATTGCCGTCGGGGGCGTGCACCCAGGTCTCGGTCTTCTCCGCATAGCAGCACACGGTGTCGTCGACGCCGGTCGTGTCGATGCCGACGTCGGACAGGCGCGTCTCCGCAGCGGTCACCTGCGCAGCGGATTCGACCTCGACGCCGAGGTGGTTGATCGAACCGGCCGGTCCAGCACCGGAGAACAGCACGAGCTTGAGGGGCGGATTCTCGATGGCGAAGTTCGCGTACCCGTCACGAACCTTGGCAGGCGGCGTGTCGAACATCTTGGTGTAGAAGTCGATCGCCGTGTCGAGGTCGTCGACGTTGAGCGCAAGTTGCAGACGCATGGGTTCCTCCGAAAGTTGTATTGATGGTGATCGATACGTTACCGTCACAAATCGATGAACGTCGATACGAATCTCACAACGACGACTGCCACCTGTTGCGGGTCGGTGAGCGGCGATGCGTTGACCGAGGCCCAGGCGAACGAACTCGCCGCCGCCCTCAAGGCGCTGAGCGACCCGGTTCGTCTCCGCCTGGTCTCGATCATCGCGACGTCGTCGACAGGCGAGGTCTGCGCCTGCGACCTGCCCGACTCGCTCGACCGCAGCCAGCCGACCGTCAGCCACCACCTGAGTCTGCTCGTCAACGCCGGGCTGCTCGAACGCGAACAACGAGGCAAGTGGGCCTGGTTCCGAATTCGCTACGACCGTCTCGGCGAACTCAGCGCCCTGCTCGCCCCACCCAGCCACGAAGGAACGAACTCATGAACGATCAACGACCTGCAGTGCTCTTCCTGTGCGTGCACAACGCCGGCCGTTCGCAGATGGCCGCTGGCTGGC
Source organism: Ilumatobacteraceae bacterium (assembly GCA_963705485.1). Taxonomy (GTDB): domain Bacteria; phylum Actinomycetota; class Acidimicrobiia; order Acidimicrobiales; family Ilumatobacteraceae; genus Sva-07. The sequence goes on along the minus strand of CAVPJT010000007.1, from coordinate 201,603 downwards.
TGCGCCATCTCGCCGGCGACCGGATCGAGGTGTACTCCGGCGGCTCAGAACCCGCTGACCAGGTGAATGCTGCGGCCGTCTTGGCGATGGCCGAGGTCGGGATCGACATCGGCGGCGAACAGCCACAACGATGGACCGACGACCAGGCCAGCACCGCCGACGTCGTGATCACGATGGGTTGCGGCGACGTGTGCCCCGTGTATCCCGGCAAGCGGTACGAGGACTGGGCGCTCTCGGATCCGGCAGGTCAGCCGGTCGAGTTCGTCCGAACCGTCCGCGACGAGATCCGTGGTCGGGTCGAGCAGCTGATCGACAGCCTGGGCGCCTGATGCCGGCCGCGACGTCCTGGGCGCCCGACGTCCGGCGGCTGACCGGCGAGTTCGTCGGAACCGCCTTCCTCCTCGCCGCGGTGGTCGGCTCGGGCATCATGGCCCAGACCCGCTCCGACGATGCGGGCCTCCAGCTCCTCCAGAACACGTTCGCCACCGCCGGCGTGCTCATCGCGTTGATCCTTGCGTTCGGTGCGGTGTCCGGCGCCCACTTCAACCCGGCGGTCACGCTCACCGATCGATGGTTCGGTGGCATCGACACCCCGACGACGGTCTGGTACATCGGCGCGCAGACCGCCGGAAGCATCGTCGGCGTGATCGCCGCGAACCTGATGTTCGATCTCGACGCCGTCGAGTGGTCGACGACGGATCGATCCAGCGGCAACCTCCTGTTCGCCGAAGGCGTGGCGACGCTCGGGCTCCTGCTCGTCATCTTCGGTGTCGTGCGATCGGGACGCACCACGGTCGTCGCGTTCGCGGTCGGCGGGTACATCGCTGGCGCCTACTACTTCACGTCGTCGACGAGCTTCGCCAACCCGGCCGTCACCATAGGCCGCATGTTCTCCGACACCTTCGCCGGCATCGAACCCGCCAGCGCTCCCGCATTCATCGCTGCCCAACTGGTCGCCGTCGCGGTTGCGATCGGTCTCATCCACATCCTGTGGCCCGACATGGGCGACGTCGCAGATCGTGTCGTCCTCCCCCACGACGACGCCACATCCGGAGTCTGACCCCCCGCTGCAATCCGGATGTCACACCGGAGGTGCGTCGCGGTGAGCGACAGGGCAGACTCTCCGCCATGACCGTCGACGAGAGCCACACCGACACGAGCCAGCCCGATGGCGACCTCACCGCCGCCGACGTGGCCTGGGACATCGACACGATCCTGCCCGACGGCACGACGCCGGGCGACCTGTTCGATCGCGCCGACGCGCTCGCCGACGACCTCACGTCGCTGCGCGGTCGCGTGGGCACCCTCGATGCCGGCGAGTTGGCGGCGGCGATGCACACGCTGGCCGAACTGCAGGACCTGATGTCGCGCGCCGGCTACCACGCGATGCTCGCCTTCTCCACCGCCACCGACGATCCGGCCAGCGGTGCAGCGATGGCAGCGGCGCAGGAACGCTCGACCGCCATCGGCACCAAGCTGATTTTCATCGACCTCGAATGGGCGACCGCCGACGACGACCACGTCGCCACCGTCCTCGCCGATCCGCAACTCGACTTCTGCCGCCATCACCTCGACAACCTCCGGCTCAGCCGCCCGTACCTGCTGTCCGAAGCCGAGGAGACGATCGTCGCCGAGAAGAGCCAGACCGGCTTCGCTGCCTGGACTCGCCTGTTCGACGAGCTGACCTCGGCGATCACCGTCGACCTCCCCGACGAGTTCGGCGGTCCCGGTCGACCGTTGATGCAGGCCGCCTCGATCCTGCAGCATCCCGATCGGGCCGTGCGCCAGCAGGTCGCCGAGGGCATCACCGCCGGCCTCGAACCGGGCCTGCGCACCCGCGCGTTCCTGTTCAACACGCTGCTGCTCGACAAGTCGATCGACGACCGACTGCGCGGCTACCCGTCGTGGATCTCGTCGCGCAACCTCGCCAACGAGGCCTCCGACGAGTCGGTGCAGGCCCTCGTCGACGCCGTCGTCGACAGCTACTCGATCGCTCAGCGCTGGTACACACTCAAGGCGCGGGTGCTCGGCCTCGACAAGCTCGCCGACTACGACCGCATGGCGTCGGTCGCCACCGCCGACCGCGACATCGGCTGGGCCGAAGGCACCCAGATCGTGCGCGACGCGTACGCGTCGTTCTCGCCCGAACTCGCCGGGATCGTCGACCGGTTCATCGACGAGTCGTGGATCGACGCACCGGTTCGGCCGGGCAAGCGTGGCGGCGCTTTCGCCGCCGGCGTGTCGCCCGATCATCACCCCTACGTGCTGCTCAACTGGACCTCCAAGACCCGCGACGTCGCCACTCTCGCGCACGAACTCGGACACGGCGTCCACTTCTACCTGGCCCGCGAGCAGGGGATCTTCCACCAGAGCACCCCACTGACGCTCGCAGAGACGGCGTCGGTCTTCGGTGAGACCGTCACCAGCAACCGGCTGCTGTCGATGATCGACGACCCCAACGAACGCTTCGCCCTCCTGGCGTCCTCGCTCGAGGATTCGATCGCGACCGTGTTCCGCCAGATCGCGATGAACCGATTCGAGCACGCCGTGCACACCGCTCGCCGCACCGACGGCGAACTCAGTGTCGAGCGCTTCGGCGATCTCTGGGCCGAGAGCCAGCAGGCGATGCTCGGCGACTCCGTCGAGATCACCGACGGCTACCGCAGCTGGTGGAGCTACGTCCCGCACTTCATGGGCTCGCCCGGCTACGTGTACGCCTACGCGTACGGTCAACTCCTCGCCCTGTCGGTGTACGCCCGCTATCAGGATGAGGGCGATGCGTTCGTGCCCGCCTACCTCGATCTCCTTCGAGCGGGTGGCTCCGACACGCCGGAGAACCTCGCCAAGATCGTCGACTGCGACCTCGCCGATCCGGACTTCTGGCGCAACGGCCTCAAGATCGTCGAGGGCCAGCTCACCGCCGCCGAAGAAGCGGCTCGCGCCGCAGGCCGTCTATCGTGACCTATTGCCTCGCGATGCGGCTCGACGAGGGCCTGATCTTCCTGTCGGACACCCGAACCAATGCCGGGATCGACAACATCAGCATCTACCGCAAGCTCCACATCATCGACCCGGCCCCGGATCGGGTGTTCTCGATCCAGTCCGCCGGCAACCTGGCCACCACCCAGGAGGTGCTCGACCGGATCGATCGCGACCTCGCCTCGACCGACGGTCGCGAGACTCTCGCCACGGTCGATCACCTCTTCGAGGCAGCGCTCTACCTCGGCCGGGTCAGCCGCGAGGTCGTCGAGAGCCATCGAGTGGCGCTCGGGTCGGCGGGTGCCGACGGAACGGCGACGTTCATCCTGGGCGGCCAGATCGAAGGCGAACGATCCGAGATCTTCCTCGTCTACCCCGAGGGCAACTACATCCGCGCCTCGAACACCCGGCCGTTCCTCCAGATCGGTGAGACCAAGTTCGGCAAGTTCTGGCTCGAACTCGCCGTTCATGCGCGTGTCGACCTCGACCAGGCGATCAAGATCGCACTCGGATCGATGCTGAGCACCACCCGGGCCAACCTGTCGGTCGGGCCGCCCTATGACCTCGCCGTGTACCGCAACGGCAGCATGACGTTCGACGAACACCGCATCGAGCCGACCTCGCCGTATCTGATCGAGATCCAGGAGCTCTTCGTCCAGCACCTTCTCGCTTCGCTCGACGAACTCCCCCCGATCCCCTGGGAGGGCGGCTCCTCCTGAGCGAACTACCGGACGGACGGTTGGGCCGGCCGCGCGAGCGGTCTACGGTGGGCGCGTGACCGACGAACAGCGGCCCTACGGCTCCGGCCAGGCGGACCCCAACCTCAAACGCGTGCGGACCCGCCACTTCCAGCGAGCGAAGGAACAGGGCATCAAGATCACCGGGCTGACCAGTTACGACTACCTGTCGGCGTCGATCTTCGACGACGCCGGGATCGACTTTCTGCTCGTCGGCGACTCGGCCGGCAACACGGTGTTCGGATACGACACGACGATCCCGGTCACCGTCGACGAACTCATCCCGCTGACCGGAGCGGTGGTGCGCGGCGCCAAGCGAGCGCTCGTCATCGCCGACATGCCGTTCGGCTCCTACGAGAACGGCCCCGACGAAGCATTGGCGACCGCCATCCGCTTCATGAAGGAAACCGGCGCGCACGCGGTCAAGCTCGAAGGCGGCGTGCGCAGCTCGAAGCAGATCAAGCGGATCGTGCGAGCCGGGATCCCCGTGATGGCACACATCGGGTTCACACCGCAGAGCGAGCACGGCCTCGGCGGGCACATCATCCAGGGGCGAGGCGACGGCGCCGAGCAACTGCTGGCCGACGCTCACGCCGTGGAGGAGGCGGGAGCATTTGCCGTCGTCCTCGAGATGGTGCCGTCCGGTGTCGCCGCGCAGGTGACCGAGGAACTGTCGATCCCGACGATCTCGGTCGGCGCCGGGCCCGAGTGTGACGGCCAGCTCCTCGTGTGGAGCGACTGGGCCGGCTTCACCCGAGGCCGAATCCCGAAGTTCGTCAAGCAGTACGCCTCGATCGGGCAGACGCTGCTCGACGCCGCCATCGCCTTCCGCGAGGACGTCGAATCGGGCGCGTATCCGGCGCCCGAGCACGAGTACGGCGAGTGACGATGGTGACCCGACTGCACACCGTCCGTCGAGGCGACGGTCCACCGATCGTGTTCGTCCACGGCTTGGGCACGTCAGCGGCGACGTGGGATCGGTGTGCCGAATTGCTCGCCGACCGGTTCACCACGATTGCCGTCGACCTGCTCGGCCACGGCGGGTCGCCCGTTCCGGACGATCCCGACGAGTACACGCGTGACCGCGCCCTCGCCGACCTCGACGACGTGCTCGCCGATCTCGACCGACCTGCCGTGCTGGTCGGTCACTCCCTCGGCGGCTACCTGGCCCTGGCCCACGCTGCCACGCGACCCGGCGTCGCCCGGGCGATCGTCGTGCTGAACACCGGCCCAGGCTTCCGTGATCCGGAGAAGCGGGACGGCTGGAACGAGCGATCGCGCCGGAACGCCCACCGCTTCGGTGTGCCCGAGCAGGTCACGACCATGAATCTGCAGGAGGACTCCGTCGTGATGGACCGGCTGGCCGACATCACCGTCCCGACACTCGTGCTCGCCGGCGGCGACGACCGACCGGAGTACACCGGTTCTGGCCAGTATCTCGAACGCAAGATGCCCGACGCTCACGTGACCGTCGTCGACGGTGGCGGCCATTCGATGCACGAAGACACCCACGCCGCCGAGGTTGCCGCGCTGATCGGCGACTTCGTCGAGCATCTCGACACCTGACAACTCGCCACCTGGAGACGTCTCGCGATGAGCGAACGCCCCGGATACGGGGGTCTCGCTCATCGCTGGTGTCCTCACATCGGTGCGATGAGCCAACGCCCCGTATCTGGGGGATTCGCTCATCGCCCTGGCGTTTTCAGCCGTAGTGGCGGAGTTCGACGACCAGTCCGTCTGGGTCACGCACGTACAACGACGTGCCGTCGCCCCGGGCCCCAAACCTGCCCACCGGCCCCTCCACGACGTCGAACTCGCCCGATACGGCCATCGCGGCGAGATCGACAGGGTCGACGACCAGGCAGAGGTGATCGAGGCGGCCGTCGTCGGTCGGTCCGGCGATCAGATCGATGATCGTGTGCTCGCTGACCCGTACCGACGGGAACGGGGCCTCGCCTCGGCGCCACTCGTCGACGCGGACCGGGGCGAGTCCGAGTCGGTCGAGGTACCAGGCGAGCGTTCGTTCGACGTCGGCACACCGCAGCACCACGTGGTCGAAGGCGGTCACGTGTACGACGGGCATGGTCCGAGTCTGTCAGCCGCCGCCGACTGCGGCGAGATCCTCGACGCTCGGAGCGAAGTAGTACGAACCGGTGACCGCCTGCGTGAAGTCGAGCAGGTGATCGTGCACGCCGTCGCCACTCGTTCCGAACATGCGCGAGAGCATGCCGTCGAGTTCGTTGAACGTGTCGAGGTCGCTGCTGTCGTGGTAGACGAAGCAACCGGTCTCGTCGGCCAGCGTGGCGACCGGGGCGAACGCCTCGGTGATCGCCGTCGCGGTGTCGAGCACGGCGTCGGTGCCGGTGCCGTGGATCCACACCCAGAGGTCGTGCTCGGTGCTCGGCGCCGAATGGCCGTGCAGCCCCCCGATCGGTTCGAATGTCCCGGGATCACTCGGCGGCGAACTGCTCAGTCGACGCCACAGGTCACCGCCGAATCCGACGACGATGTTGTTGCCACCACCGGCGACGTGTGGCTCGTCGAGCCGGGCGAGTGCCGCAGCGATCTCCGACGCGCCGACCTCGGCGCGGACGTCGTATTCGAGGTGGTGATGGGTCCGTGTACCGAGAGCGAAGATGCCCGCTTGGGGGGTCGCCATGGCGACATCTTCGCTGACACGCGCCGGGACGAGCCAACCAGTCGCGCGCACGTGTGTCACCGACGATCTGCGCGCTGGGTCAGGCCACGTCGCGACGATCGAGCGCGACGAGCCCGGCAACGATCACGACGCCCGCGATCACCGTGAGGACGACGAGCGGCAGCCAGGCCATCGAGGCTGCGGGCAGCGCCGGCACGTGCTGGAACGGCGACAGGTTCAACGCCCACTGAGGCAGATCGAGCACGGTGGCGAACATCGCAGCCACGAACACCCAGGCGACCACTGCCCAGGCCGCGAGTGCCCATCGGGGCCTCAGGCCGTACAGCAGCATCGTCACCCCCGCCATGATCCACATCGCCGGCACCATCACCACGCCCGCTGCCGTCAGTTCGCCGAGGCGGCCGATGTCGGCCAGTACCAGTGCCGTGCCGAGGCCCATCCCCACCCCGCACACGAGCGCGAGCAGCGCCGAGCCGATCAGGGCGACCGCGAGATGGCTCGACGCCCACCGTCGACGGCCGACCGGCGTCGCCAGCACCGGGTCGGCACGACCCGACAGCTCCTCCGAGCGCAACCGAAGCACCGACGACACCGTGAAACCGGTGGCGAACAGCGCCATGATCAGCATGGCCGTCGCCAGGAACGCGTCGGTGACCGACCCTCTCCCGAGCTGGGCGAAGAAGTCGGCCATGTCCGGATTGTCCTCGAGCATCTGTTCGGCTTGATCGGCGACGAGACCGTAGAAGAACGCCAACGCACCGAGCCCGACCGCCCAGCCGATGAGCGCACCCCGCTGCAGGCGGACGGCGAGGCCCCATGACGTGTGACAACCGAGCGGTCGCTTCCGGGCGCCCGCCTCGCTGGGCCACGAGACCGCTGCCGAAGTCACGGTGATCCTGCAGTGCGCGTGCGGTGACCACGAGCAACACGGTGGCGGCAAGCGGCAGGATCAGCACCCACCATCGTTCCTCGGCATAAGCGCGGATCGACTGCGCCCACCCGATCGGGGACAACCACGACAGCAGACCGTTGCCGACGTCGCCGATCGCCCGCAACACGAACGCGACACCCACCGCTGCGCCACCGGCGGCCAGCGCACCCCGCGTCCCGTTCGCGACCTGAGCGGTCACCGCACCGACGCCGGCGAAGACGACCCCGATGCCCACCATCGACGCACCGAACGCCAACGAGCCCGCTGCCGGCAGTCCGAACGCCAGCAGCGCCACCACGTTCCCGATGGCGATGACCGTGTTGACCACCAGCGCACCGACCATCGCCGACGCCAGTGCTGCGTGCCGGCCCACAGGTGCCGCCCGCACCAACTCGGCACGTTCGGTCTCCTCCTCGGTGCGGGTGTGACGCACCACCATGAACACGCTCATCACGGCGACCGCGATGAACATCCACTGCTCGGTCTCGTTCATCACGACGGCTCCCACGGTGGGATCGTCGAGGCCGTAGCCGGGTCCGGCCTGGATGATCAGCGCCGAGTTCCCGCGCACCGTGCGGGCATACCCCTCGAGTTCTTCGGGTGTGGTGTACAGCGCAACGATGCTCGACGCCGACACTGCCATCAGCCCGACGAGCCCGAACATCCACATGGCGATACGGAACCGGTCTCGGCGCAACACGAGCCACAACAGCTGCCGCGTCCCGGTGAACGACGAGTCTGTCGACGACGGGTGAGCAGATCGCTCGGGTGACGCGACGACCGCCGGTTCGACGGCCAGCCCGGTCATGTCGGGTCCCGACGGTCGGTGTCGGTGTCGGAGGCTGGGGCGCCGTTCGCCGCCTGGAGCTCGTCGCCGTAGTGGCGCAGGAACAGCTCCTCGAGCGTGGGTGGCTGGCTGACGAGCGATCGGATGCCGAAGCCCGACAGGTGACGGATCGTCTCGTCGAGTGCGCTCGAGTCGACGTCGAATCGGACCGAGCCGTCGTCGACCGCAACATCGTGCACTCCGTCGATCGCGTCGAGCCCGACGATCGATCGATCGGTCGCCACGGTGATGCTCGTCCGCGTGAGGTGGCGCATCTCCTCGAGCGTGCCCGTCTGGACGGCTCGACCCTGGCGGATGATGGTGACGCGGTCGCAGAGCTTCTCGACCTCGGCCAGGATGTGGCTCGACAGCAGGACGGTGCGGCCGTCGCGGGTGGCGTCGAGGATGCAGTCCTGGAACACCGACTCCATCAGCGGGTCGAGCCCCGAGGTGGGTTCGTCGAGCAGCAGCAGTTCTGCATCGGACGAGAGCCCGGCGATCAGCGCCACCTTCTGCCGGTTGCCCTTCGAGTACGTCCGGCTCTTCTTCGTCGGGTCGAGGGCCAGTCGTTCGATCAGCTCGTCGCGTCTGGCCCGGTCGACGCCCCGACCAGCAGTGCGGCGGCTCCCGCCCGAGCGCAGGCGAGCGAGGAGGTCGATCGTCTCGCCGCCCGAGAGGTTCGGCCACAGGTTGACGTCGCCAGGCACGTAGGAGATCCGGTGGTGCAGCTCGACGGCGTCACGCCACGGATCGCCGCCGAGCAGCGTCGCTGTGCCGCTGTCGGCACGCAGCAGGCCGAGCAGGATGCGGATCGTGACGGTCTTGCCCGCACCGTTCGGTCCGAGGAAGCCGTGCACCTCACCGGTCCGCACCTCGAGGTCGAGGCCGTCGAGCGCTCGGGTCGAACCGAATGTCTTGACCAGCTGCTCGATCGTGATCGCCGAGGACATGCTGCATCCTTTCCTCTCCTCCATTCTGCCAGACACCCGTGTCGGTGGGCGCCGTTTCCCTGCGCCGTTCACCCGATCGGCGCCGACCCGCCACTCCTCACTCGGCGCGGAGCGAGTAGGTGGTCCCCACGACGGACGGGCCGTACCCACCCGGGGCGAACCGGTCGGCGAGGGCCGCTTTGGCCCGCCAGCCGGTGCAGTGGCCGGGCGCCACGATCCGAGGCTGGATCACCGCGTCGAGATCGTCGACGGTCGGGCCGATCCGTGACTCCATCGGGCCGCCGGCCAAGTGGTACCCACCGAGCACCACGTCGACGGGCACGCCAGGGAAGCGTTGTTGTGCACCGAGGCAGGCGTTCACGATGCCCGCATGTGAACACGCCGACAGCACCGTGACGCCGCGGCCGCGCACCTCGGCGGCGACGAAACGCTCGTCCATGATCAGCGGGTCGGGCGCCACGAGATCTGCACCGTCGGGACCAGCACCGAAGCGGAACGAGTGATGACCGACCAGGCCGGCTTCGTACGCCGTCACCCGGTCGATTGCGCCGCTCCCGAGAAAGAACCCACCCGCGAGCACGTGGTCGTCACCGTGCTCCGCGACTCGACCGCCTGCTGCGGTGAGCGCCTCGAGGGTCGGCTCCTCGGGGAGCATCACGAAGGTGCCGCCGGGCGACTGGATGCCGCGCTGATCGGGCCGGTCGGGGTGCACGTCGACCACGACCGGATCGGCGATGCCCGCTCCTCGACGGGCGGCGGTGATCGCCTCGATCGCCACGGGGAGACCACCACTGTGATCCCAGTGCCAGTGCGACAGGAAGACCGTGTCGATCGTGGTCAGGTCGACACCAAGACGCTCGGCGTTCTCGATCCAGACGTCGCCGTAGGGGCCGACGTCGAACAGCATCGTGTGGATCTCGTCGCCGATCCTGCCGGTCGCCAACACCGACAGCCCGTGGCAGGCCACACACAGATGGTCGAACACGGTCACACAGTCGTGCCCGGCCTGCTGCCTCGTCGGCGATCGGCGGGCGAGGTGCGACGCCACCTCCGGCAGTTGCGGCACGCCGGGGTCGACGCTCGACAGCGTGTCGGTCTCGTTGTCGACCACGACGGTGAGCGTCAACTCGTCGAGCGGTCGGGACCTGGTAGTCTCGGTCATCGTTGCCTCCGGTTCTGCGTTCCGACCAGTTCAGCACGTTCGGTTCCACCCGGTTCGAGACGAGCGCATCCACCCGATGCTTGGCGATCTACCTACTGGTCGGTAGGCTGCGAATGACCGCCACGAGGAGGGCCATGCCTGCCACCGCCAGCCGCACCACTGCCAGTCGCAGCTCCGACGCCATGATCGAGACGCCGACCGGACTCAAACCGGTGCTCGATGTCATCCCCGAGCACTGCTACGAGCGTTCGACCGCCCGCGGGCTCTTCCTCTTCGGTCGCGATGTCGTCATCTTCGGCCTCGCCGTGTGGGGCCTGTTGTCGACCAACAATCCGTTGTTCCTCGTACCGCTGTGGCTGCTCGCAGGCATCTCGGTCGCCGGGCTGTTCGTGATCGGCCACGACGCCGCCCACGACGCGCTGTTCGACTCGAAGCGCCTCAACGGCGCCGTCGCCCGCCTGTCGATGCTGCCGTCACTCCACGCCGTTGAGGTCTGGGTGTTCGGCCACAACCGCGTCCACCACGGCCACACCCTCAAGCAGGGACTCGACTTCGTGTGGCACCCGCTCACCGTCGAGCAGTACGAGCAGCTCGGCCGCCTCGCCAAGCTGCGCCACAAGCTCGAGTGGGGTCCGTTCGGCGCCGGCGCCTACTACCTGCGCGAGGTGTGGTGGAACAAGATGGTGCGCTTCACGCCGCCCGCCAGGTGGGCGAAGCAGATGCGTCGCGATCAGGCACTCGTCGCGGCGTACGCGATCGGCACGCTGGTCACGCTCGTGGCACTCGATGGTGTCGGCGGCATCTGGCAGTGGGTGAAGGTCGTGGTCGTGCCGTTCCTGCTCTTCTGCCAGACGATCGGCTGGGTGGTGCACGTCCACCACATCGCTCCCCAGATCCGCTGGTGGCCTCGCCGCGAGTGGAACCGCTTCCGAGGCCAGGTCGAAGGCACCACCATTCTGTGGGGGCCACCGGGCTGGGACTTCTTCTTCCACTGGATCATGGTGCACCTCCCCCACCACGTCGACATGAGGGTGCCCTGCTACCGCCTGCCGGAAGCTGCCCGGGCCATCGCCGAGGCGTTCCCCGACCAGGTCGACGAACGCCCGATTCGTGTCCGCGACTATCTCGCCGCCACCAAGGCGTGCAAGCTCCACGACTTCCAGACCGGCACCTGGCACCCCTACCCCGCCTGATCACCTCGCGGCGAGGTCGATCCCACCGAGCACGGTGCTCAAGAAGCGCTCGTCTCGCCACATCGAGGCCGAGTGGCCCATCGAGTTGTAGACGCTGCGGCCACCGCCGAACTCACGCCACCACACGATCGGGTGATCGTCGCCCATCTCGCCGAGATACGGCTCGTAGGTCGACTCGTCGACGGTTGCCACGATGTTGACCCGGGGACGAGGATTGTCGTGGAAGCCGTACCACTCGTCGACCAGCACGTCGCCGTCCTCGATCGCCCCGATCGCCGGGCTGCCAGGCTCCTCGACGTGCACCGTCGCTGCCTCACAGCTCATCGCCGCGAGCGCGTCACCCCACCGGTCGGCGTCGGGTGGTGCCTCGCCGAGCGGCCCGCCGTAGACGACGCCCGACCGCTCGGGAACCGGGTCGTCGCTGAAGATCCGGGCGACGGTGTGGCCCTTGAACGATGCGCCGACGAGGTCGCGGAACCACGGCCAGTCGGTGGCGACATCGGGCGCCATCGACGACGCGGCGTGGATGCCGAAGAACCCTCCGCCGTTGGCCATGTACGTCTCGAGCGCCGCACGTTGCGACGGCTCGGGCAACACGTTGCCGCTCGTGTGGACGAAGACGAGCGCGTCGTAGAACCCGAGATCGTCCGTGAACCGTTCAGGATCATCGGTGGAGTCGACGGCGATGCCGTGCTCGGCACCCAGGCGCTCGATCGCCGCCACGGCGTCGGGGATCGAGAGGTGCACGAACCCGACTGCCCGGTGGAACAGCAGGATGCGCAGGCCCTTGCGGTCGATGATCATCGCAGCCGCTCCTTCGTGTCGCGCTTCGGCCCGAGTGAGTTCGACCCGCTGCGGATGGTCCTTGTAGAACGGATCGAGCGGGTAGCAGCCCGAGACCAGCCCGTTGCGGGGTGCCGTCGTGCAGTCGCTGAAGGTGCGACAGATCAGACTCCGTTCGAGCGTGCGACCCGCCAGCACGTCGGCAGCCAGTTCGGGATACGACAGCATCATCCGGCCGAGGCCGATCATCGACGCACCGCCACCGGTGACCGCTGCCTGGCCCACGTGCGCGAGCCAGTCCTGCACGTAGGAGTACCCGGACCCGATGATCGTGAGATCGGGGTGCGCTGCGGTCAGCTCGGCGGTCACGGCGAGCTGACGGGCCACGCCGACCAGCGGATCCTCGGGTGGTTGGTAGCCGTCGGAGGGCGGGAAGTAGGCCGGGCGTTGGATGTGCGGGTTGTAGTAGGGGCTGCCGGCAGTGGTGCTGACCAGCCCGATGCCCAGCTCGGCGAACCGGTCGAGCAGTGCGTGGGTCTCGGCGAGATCGATGCCGAGCCCGGTGCCGTCGCCACCGAACGCGAAGGGGTACGGGCCCGACGACTCGGGTCGGCCCGCTCCCCCGGCGCCAGCGATGAACGGCACCATGTCGAACGCAGACAGCCTGACGGCGATCGCCAGGCCCGGTGCCCGGTTGCGGATACCGGCCACCACGGTGCGGAGGAACTCGGTGCGGCCGCGGAGATCGCCACCGAACCGGCCCTCGCGCTCGTAGCCGGTGAGCAGTTCGTGGAGCAGGTACCCGTGGCAATGCTTGACGTCGACGAAATCGAAGCCCGCCTGCTGCGCGAGCACGGCGGCGGCGACGTAGTCCTCGGCGAGGTGGTCGAGTTCGTCGTCGCTGAGCACGGCGCCGACATCGACACCGACACGCGGGTCGAGCAGCGGATGCGCATAGGCGGTTCTCGGCATCGGCGTGCCCTCGGGCCGCGACCACCGTCCCGAATGGGTGAGTTGCAGACCGGTCACCTGGGCCGGATCGAGCAATCGACGCAACTCGGCGATCTCGTCGACCGTTCGCTCGTCGAGGATGAGTTGGTTCGGGTTGGCACGCCCGTCGGCACGTACTGCCGTCGCCTCACCCCACACCAACCCGCAACCGCTGGCGCCGAACCGCTGCCAACGCCGCCGCACGAGGTCGGTCGGGCGGCCGTCGGTCGTGCCGTCCCACCCCTCCATCGGCAGCACGGCAAAGCGATTGGGCGCCGTGGTGGCACCGGACGCGCCATCGCGGATCTCGACCCGCTCCGCGAGCACTCCTTCGGGGTCGAGACGATCGGCGATCGGGATCTCCACGCCGAGCTCTGCGCAGTGCGCGCGGAACGCCTCGACCGTGTCGAGCTTCTTCACCTGCGTGAACCGCACACTCATCCTGCCCCCGGCGACGTCAACTGCTCGAGGCGTTCGAGGATGTCCGACAGCACCGCTCGGTCCGACTCGGGGCGCTGCGGCGCGCCTTGCGGCGTGCGGCTCGACGACGCCCACCCGCGCAGCTCGAAGAACATCGCCGCATCGTGCCGGTAGCCGGGGACCGGAGCCCGGAACGTGAAATGGCCCAGATACTGCAGCAGGTCGTTGAGCTCGTGAACGCCGGGATCCGAGGTGGCCCACATCCGGTCGCGGGCGGCGAACGCCTCCGGCGCGAAGGTCGACAGGCCGAGCAGGTAGTCCGAGCCGTACATCACCATGTCGATCGCGAGGTCGTTGCCGGTGAACACCCGGAACTCGGGCCGGACCCGGTCGCGCGCCGCCAACCGATCCCACTCGAGTTGCCGACTCAGCGACGAGTGCTTGGCGCCGGTACACGAAGCGATGCCCATCATCGCCTCGTAGGCCCCGAGCGACGGAATGCGGCCGTACGGCACGAACATCTCACCGAGTTCGAAGCCGATGAACTCATCGACCCGATCGCCGATCGAGGTGAGTGCCGCCACCCAGCCATCATCGTCGAGCGAGTTCAGCCCGTACGACGGGAAGATCACCGGCGTTCCGCCGCGCGCCTCGATCGCCGTACACGCAGCGACATAGCCATCGAGGTCGAAGGCGGCACCGGGCTCGTCGGACACGTAGGCCCCGGCGACGAAACCACCTGCGGTGACGGCTCCGGCGAGATCGAGCACGTGCGACTTGTGATCCTCGGCGAGCAGCTGGACGTAGCCGGTGTCCATGTTGACCGCCGGCGTGAGCCCCGCATCCACCGTACGACCGATGTGCGCCTCGGTCGCCGCCCAGTCGATCTGGCCATCGGCGGTGAACGGCAACAACACCGCGGACATCCCCGTGATCGTCCGACCCGGCCGGATCCGTGCCAGCAGATCTCGCTCGGTCGCTTGGTCCTGCGGTTGTTCGCTCACGACGCCTCCTGGGCAGCAATCCGTTCGAGCAACTCGAGTGCATCACTCGGAACATGCCACTCGGTCGCGTCGAGATGTCCTGGCATGGTCCTCGGAGCAGCGTGGACGAGACACCCAAGGGTGTGCTCACCGCGGCTGCAGCGGCCCCTGCAGCGCGGGGACGGCAGTGCGTGGATGCACGAGGCTGGCGTTGGCCGCGAGGTTGCGGGCGATCGGCCGGCGCGCGACGCCCGCGGGAACGACCACATCGACGATCGCCGACACGCCCTGGTCGGTGACGATCACCGACCGGTCGCCGCCGGTGCGGTTGCCATCGCCGAGCAGGTCACCCGGCGCGTCGAGCCCGATGGCGAAGCCGGACTCGACGCCCGTCAGATCACGACCGGTTCGGACACGGTGGATCCGCCCGTGTTGCGAGGCGTCGACCGCCCAACACACCGAATCGACACGTACATCGGGCCATGGGAGCCAGGTGCTCCAGGTCATCGAGTCCTCGACACCGGCCGCCTCGACGCCGAGCCGGACGCGACGGTTGCCCTCGGCATCGGTGAGCGCAAGCATCGAGTCGCTGTGGACCGAGCCGAACATGTCGGCGACGTCGCCACTGAAGCCGAACACCGACGAGTAGGCGAACTTGCGGTACTTGGCGGCGCACTGCTCGGGGAAGTCGAGACCGACCGCAGGCCGTGCGCTCAGCACCATTGCGTGGTCGGCATCTCGAGCGATCACCTGTCCGGCGTCCTCGATCGTGATCGGGGACGACAGCGGCTCGAGGGGAGCTTCGTCGCTGGTCCAGAACGGGTGGGCTGCGGGCGCGGCGAGCGCCCCGAACGCCTTCATGCACCAGTAGGGCGAGCCGGCTGAGCTGTAGGTCTCGGACAGGCGCCGGTTGTCGTAGGTGTACCCGATCGACAGCACGCCATCGCGGTCGCTGATCGGGTGGCCGGCCCACCAGCGCAGATGCCGCATCGACAGGCCACGTACCGCGCCCCACGACAGCTCGCTGTCGACGTCGGCCCATGCCAGCGCACCCCAGAACGATGCCATCGCGAACCGGTAGGTGAGGCTGCGACCGAACGGCACCGCCGCACCATCGGGAGCGAACCAGTGCTGGATGTCGGTGGCGAAGGTCGCGGCCCGGTCCCGGTACGCAGCAGCCCGAACATCGTCGCCGAGGCCGAGGTCGTTGGCCGCGGCATACATGAGGCCGTAGGTGTGGAATGCGAACGGCACGTAGTAGTCGACGTTGGCGAGTGCCCCGTCGGCGTACCAGTGACGACCCACCCGATAGCTGTCGAGCAGGTCGAGCGAGGCGGTCACCTTCGCTGGATCGAACGACGCGCCGACACGCTCCAATCCGAGCGCCACCAAGACCCGGAAGAACTGCCAGTTGTTCGGGTTCGGATCATGCTCGAAGATGCCGTGCAGCCAGGTGACGAGCCGATCGCGTGCGTCCGCGGACAGGGGCTCCCACACGTGCTCGGGGCAGAACGCGAGCGCCAGCCCGATCGCCGCCTGCTCGACCATTCGCTGGTCGTTGTCGCCCGGCACGGGCCCCCAGTACTCGGGCGACTCGGGGTCGGTGCCGGCGTCGAGCCCCGACACGAACCGCCCCCAGTGAGCGAAGTCGTAGCCGCCGACCGTGAGCGGCACGATGCCGTAGAGGGGCCGGGCGAACCCCTCGAGCTCGGCTGTCGACTGCTCGAACACCGAGCCGAAGCTGCCGAGCCGCACGCGGGCACCGCCAGCGCTGACGTACGGGAGCAGCGGCTCGTACAGGTCCACGGCCGCACGAGCGACGTCGTCTCGGCTGCGCAGCGGCCCGCGAGCGAGCGGGTTGGCGCGAGCACCCGGTCGATTCATGCCCACGTCTCCACGCTCAGTCTCGGCTCCCCCACTCACTCGTATCGTCTCCGGCCGCCATTGGAGTGCACACTGCCTGCGTATGCACGACCGCTCGAACACGATCCCACATCCTGCGTCATGAGCGACCATCGACCGGCGCTGCTGATCGCCCACCATCCGGCGCTCGACCTGCTCGACGCTGCAGCGCTCGCACACATCGGCGAGGTCGCCGACATCCTCGATCCGGAACCGCTCGGCGATTGGAGCGACCCGCGCGCCGATGAGCTGCTCGGCCGAACGCAGGTGATCCTCGGCCACTGGGGTTGCCCACCCCTCGACGCGTCGGTGATCGACCGAGCGCCGCACCTCGGCTTGTTCGCGTACGCCGCCGGCACGATCAAGCAGACCGTCGATCCAGACGTGTTCGATCGAGACATCCGGGTGACGTCGGGCGCCGACGCCAACGCCGAGCCCGTTGCCGAGTTCACGCTCGCCACGATCCTGTTCGCCAACAAGGACGTGTTCTGGCAACGAGACGTTCGACGAACCCCGCGTGATCCCTCCCTGCGCGACCACCGGCAACGCCACGACGTCCCGGTCGGGAACTACGACAAGACGATCGGCATCGTCGGCGCGTCGCTGATCGGTCGACGCGTGATCGAATTGCTCGCTGCCTTCCCTCAGCTCCGGGTCGCGTTGTACGACCCGTTCGTGTCCGAGGCCGAGGCCGCTGAACTCGGGGTGACGAAGATGGAACTCGACGAACTGTGCGGAAGCGTCGACGTGTTGTCGATTCACGCACCCGACCTCCCGAGCACGCGTCACATGATCGCCGCACCACAACTCGCCGCGCTGCGGACCGGGGCGACGGTGGTCAACACCGCCCGGGGCTCGCTGCTCGATCACGACGCACTCGTCGCCGAGGCCGCATCGGGACGGTTGTCCGCCGTGTTGGACGTGACCGACCCCGAACCACTCCCCGAGGATCATCCGTTGTGGTCGCTCCCCAACGTGTTCGTCACCCCCCACCTGGCTGGGTCTCAGGGCACCGAACTGCGCCGCATGATCGACCACGTCGTCGACGAGATCGATCGCTGGCGCACCGACCGCCCCGCCCGAAACGGCATCACGAAGGAGATGCTCGACCGCCTGGCCTGACGGTTCAGACGGAACCGGTCGCGTAGCGGCGCAGGATCCGGCGTCCGAGGGAGGTCTTGTGTACCTCGTCGGCGCCGTCGTAGATGCGGGCGGCGCGCTCGTGGCGATACCAGTAGGCGAGCACGGTGTCGTCGGTGACGCCGAGGGCGCCGTGCACCTGGATGGCGGTGTCGACCGCCTTCAGCATCGTGTTGGCCACCGAGAACTTGATCGCTGCGATCTCGTCGCGCGCTGCCTTCGCGCCGTGCTGGTCGATCATCCAGGCGGCGTGGAGGGTCTGCAGCCGGGCGCCGCGGATCTCGGCGTCGAGCTCAGCCGCCCAGTGCTGGATCACCTGCCGGTCGGCGAGCGTGTCGCCATTCGGGTCGATCACGCGCGCGTTGGCACGAGCACACATCAGGTCGAAGGATCGGCCGGCGATTCCGAGCCAGCGCATGCAGTGGTGGATCCGGCCCGGCCCGAGACGTTCCTGGGCGATCGTGAACCCTCCGCCGCGTGGGCCGAGCAGATTGCTCGTCGGCACGCGGCAGCCCTGGTAGATCACCTCGCCGTGACTCGCGTGACCGCTGCCGGCGTGGCCCATCACGCTCACGTTGCGCACCAGGTTGAACCCCGGCGTGGCGGTGGGCACGAGGATCATGCTCGTACGGGCGTACGGCGGTGCCTCCGGGTCGGTGACCGCCATGACGATGGCGAAGTCGGCACCGTCGGCGGAACTGGTGAACCACTTCTGACCGTTGATCACGAACTCGTCGCCGTCCTCCACCGCCGTCGTCTCCAACAACAAGGGGTTGGAGCCCGCGGTCTCGGGTTCGGTCATCGAGAAGCAGCTGCGGATCTCGCCGGCCACCAGCGGGCGCAGGTAGCGCTCACGCTGCTCGTCGGTGGCGTGCATGTGCAGGATCTCGATGTTGCCGGCGTCGGGGGCCTGCGTCCCGAACACCACATGGCCGAGCGGGCTGCGTCCCGAGGGCCTCGCTGAGCAGACCGTGGTCGACCATGCTCAACCCGAGCCCGCCGAATTCGACCGGATGATTCGGCGCCCACACCCCCATCTGACGCACCTTGTCCTGCGCGGCGCGGACCTGCTCGTCGAGCGCCGCCGGATCGCCGTGGAGCATCTCGCCTTCGAGCGGGATCACCTCGCGATCCATGAAGTCACCGACCATCTCGAGGATGGTCGTCATCTGTTCGGAGATCTCGAAGTCCATGTTGCTCCTCCTTCCACACACGCTGCCACGAATGGGGCCGAGCGGACGAACCCCGTTGTTGCGGACGACCGGAGTCAGCCCCACGTTCGCCACCATCGTGGCCGGCTCTCGTCACCGCCGATCGTCGAAGGGTACGATCCGGCTGGCCCATGGTTCCGACCCAGAACTCCACCGCACCCGCACTGATCACCTACGCCGACCGCCTGGCCGGCGACATCGACGGTATCCTGGCGATGCTCGACGGGCAGCTCGACCGGAGCGTTCGTCGGGGTGCACCTGCTCCCCTTCTTCGTCCCGATCGACGGTGCCGATGCCGGTTTCGACCCGATCGACCACACCGAGGTCGATCGCTCGGGTCGGCTCGTGGGACAGCATCACGAGGCTCGCATCGAAGTACGAACTGATGGCCGACGTGATCGTCAACCACGTCTCGGCGCAGTCGACACCGTTCCTCGACTGGCTCGCCGGGGCGACGGCTCGCCGCACGCCGCGATGTTCCTCACCCCGCAACACGTCTTCGGCGGTCCGCCGCTCGCCAGCCGACGTCGCCGCGATCTACCGTCCGCGACCCACCTCGCCATTCACCGAGTTCGACTTCGCTGACGGCACCCACCGCATGGTGTGGACGACCTTCACCGATCAACAGATCGACATCGACGTCGAGCACCCACTGGGTTGGGCCTACCTCGTCGAGATCCTCGACCGCTTCGCCGCCGCCGGCATCACGAGCGTGCGCCTCGACGCCGTCGGCTATGCGATCAAGCGGGCCGGCACATCGTGCTTCATGCTGCCCGAGACGCTGGAATTCATCCGACGGCTCACCGAGGTCTGCCACGCCCGTTCGATGCAGGTCCTGGTCGAGATGCACGGCCACCACCTCGACCAACTGACGATCGCTCCGCACGTCGACCTCGTCTACGACTTCGCACTCCCCCCGCTCGCACTCGACGCGCTGTACACCGGTGATGCCGCTCCGCTCCGGCGATGGATCGAGATGCGGGCCCCGAATGCGATCAACGTACTCGACACTCATGATGGCATCGGGGTGATCGACGTGGGCGTCGATGCCACCGACCCCAGTCGTACCGGGCTGCTCTCACCAGCGACGCATCCATGACCTGGTCGAGACGCATCCACGACCACTCCGGCGGTGTCAGTCGCGCGGCGACCGGGTCAGCAGCATCGAACGTCGACCTGTACCAGGTGAACTGCACGTTCTACGACGCACTCGGTCGCGACGACGACCGGTATCTCGCCGCACGAATGATCCAGTGCATGCTGCCGGGAACACCACAGATCTACTACGTCGGCCTGTTTGCCGGGACCAACGACGTCGAGCTGCTCGCACGCACCGGCGTCGGGCGAGATGTCAACCGCCACCACTACACGTCGGCGGAGATCGACACAGCGCTCGACCGGCCCGTCGTGCAGCGTCTGCTCGCCCTGTTGCGGTGGCGCGCGACCGAGCCGGCCTTCGACGGCTCATTCGAACTGCTCGACACGGCGCCGCACGTCGTCTCCGTACGGTGGTCGAGCCCGACTTCGACCGTGACGATCGAGGTCGACGTGGCCACGGCAGCGGTGACCGTCGATCCGCCGATCGTCTGACCCGCGCTGCCCTCCCGGTCGCGCTGATGAACGACACCACTCGCCGGGGGTCACTGGCTGCAACGTCATGCGTCAGGGGGTCGACGAGCGTTTGGCGCGGCGACCGAGTACGACCCCAGCAATCGCCAGCGCCGCCGCAGCGAGCACGATGACGACGCCGACGATCATCGCCACGCTGTTGTCGTCGAAGGAACCGATCGCCGACGATCCTGCTGTCGGATCGGTCGGTGTCCCCATTCCCTCCGGAGCCACGCCGGATCGACTGCCCGAGCACAGGCTCGAGTCGAGCTCACCGTCGGCCAGATCGTACGACGACTCGGTCCGGGCGAAGACCACGGCATCGATTCCGTTCTGCAACTCGAGCCCACAGCTCGCACCATCACGCGTGCTCACCACTGCCTGGGTTTCGAACGCTGCGCCCTTCAACACCGTGTCGACCTCGAACACATACCGGGCCGGATCGTCCGAACTCGTCATCGGGCCGCCCGGCATGCGCACCTCGACGAGGCGACCGCTGAAGACGGCATCGGCGGCAGCGAACGCTTCGGCATCGGTGAGACCCGCACAGCTACACGCCGACACCGAACCGGACGACAGCGGCGGGGCGACCAATGCGGCGATCGCCAACAACACGACGGTCGCAGCTCCCGACAGGATGCGGCCCACGCGCCGGCCCCCATGCGACTCCACCTGAGCATCGTAGGCCCCGGCACCCGCCGTAGAATTGCACCATCTCGTTGATCTCATGCGCCTGAAGGAGACACCATGAGCGACCTCCCACTGCTTCCCGATCAGCCGACCACCGCTGACCACGTACGCCGATTCGGGCCGGCGGTACTGATTGCGCTCGTCGGGCTGCTCTTCGTCGTTCAGAACACCAGGAGTGTCACGTTCAGCTTTCTGTGGTTCGAGTTTCGCTGGCCATTGTGGATCATGCTGATCGTCTTCATGGGAGTCGGTGCGGCCGTTGCCTACGGGGTGGCGCGCCGCCGCCGAACGCGCAGCGAGCGCGCTGCCGAATGACCGCTCCACCGAGGCCCCGTCACGATCCACCAACGCAGCTCCACCGCCTGCAACAGTTCGCTGATGACCAACGAGTCGGCGGCTGACCGATACCGCCAAGCAGCCCAGATCCTCCACGATGTCGCCAAGCCGATGCGGGTGCTGTCGGCACTCGCCTGGCCGGGCGAGCTGCGCGATCAGTTCCTCGCCGACGGCGCACAGCGTCTCCCCGAGCCGACCTACGAGCCGGTCGACCCGAGCCCGGTGATGGACGCCGTGAATGCGGCCCGAGCGATCTTGGAGCCCGGCAACGTGGTCGACGACTGGCTCGGCCGCGAGGCCGATTCACTCGAGTCGACGGTGCGCATGCTTGCGTCCCGGGGCACCCACGAGTTCTTCGAGCACAGCCGGGCCCTGTACGGCGTCCCCGATCAGCCGCTTCGATTCGACCCTGCGACCCCGCTCGAACTGGCGCAGCGTGTGCACGACGCGTTGATCGAACTCCATGAGGTCGACCTCGTCCCTCCGGTGGTGCGAACACGCACCGGGGAACAGGTTGCATCGTTCATCGAGGCCGAGGTCAAGGAGCATTTCGGTGACTGCCGCGCCCGAGGTGCTACTCGTCGATGAGCTGTCGGCCAACGCCACGGCCTCGACCAGTCGGATCAAGATTCGCAGCGGCGCCAAGTTCACCACCAAAGATGCAGCACAGCTCCTCGAACCACGAGGCGTTCATCCACGTGGGCACCGGCCTGAACGGGCGGGCGCAGACCGACATCCCGATCCTCGCCATCGGCCATCCCGGAACCACACGCACCCAGGAAGGGCTTGCCGTCTACTCCGAATACGTGTCCGGCACGCTCGGCCTCGACCGGCTCCGACGGCTCGCCGACCGGATCCTGGCCGTGCAGCTGGTCGTCGATGGTGCGGACTTCATCGAGCTGTACCGATGGTTCCTCGAGCGAACCCCGAACCCCGAACAGGCCTTCGAGTCGACCCGACGGATCTTCCGTGGCGCACCGATGACCGGTGGTGCCCCGTTCACCAAGGACTGCAGCTATCTCTCGGGCTACCTCTCGGTGACCACGTTCATCCGCGCTGCCTTCACCGCGGGGCGCGCCGACACACTGGCGCTGTTGTTCTCCGGCAAGCTCGACCTGTTCTCGATTCCCGCGCTCGGCGAACTCCGCAGCCAAGGGCTGGTGAAGCCGGCGAGGTTCCTGCCTCCGTGGGCAGCCGACCCCGGCTGGGTACTCGCGCACCTCACGCTCAACTCGTTCCTGGCCAACATCGATCTGGACACCGTCAGCGCTGCGATGGCCGACCTCCTCGAGCATTGTCCTCAGGTCGACATCCGGTACCCGGACACCGTCCCCACCTGAGCGGGGAGCTGATCAGGCGCTGCGCTTCGTTCAGAGATGACCGTCGCGCAGGTGCTTGTTGTTGCGGGGTTCGCTCTTGGACTTCATGTCGGTGATCTGGCGGATCATCTCGTCGCGCACCTCATTGAGCGCCTGAGAGAAGTTGGTGTTCGACGACGTCGCCACCAGCGGGTTCTGACCGTCGATCTTCACGTCGAGGGTGAGGTGCTGGCTCTTGGTGTCGCGCTCTTTGACGAACAGTTCGATCGACACCGTGCCGGTGTCGAACGAGCGGAGCCGGGAATCCAGCTTGGCCCAGTGGTCGACGATCATGTCGACATCGCCGTCGTAGATGTCGCCGTGCAGGCTGAGGCTGTCGGCCACCGTCGCCGGATGTTGGTTCGTCATCTCAACTCCCTCTCATCGGAGCTGGGCCGGGCGGAGAGCCCGTCCCTCTGGTTCCATTGTTCCGCACGGTGACTCGACACGCCCAAACGAAGAGGTTCAGCCGAGGTCGTGAGGGCCGGCGCCGAGATAGCCCTTGCCGGCTCGAATGGTCTCGCCCCACGGCGCGAGGATGCCGAACAGCTCGTCGATGTCGTCGCCCAACGCCGCCAGCGCCGGACGCATCTGGTCGTCGGTCACGGCCTCGATCTGCTCACGGGCGTGGCGTCCCGGTTGCGACAGGTGGGTCTCCGCACCGACGCCGTCGAGGTAGCCGAGATCGCGCAGATGGTGTTCGGATCGGTCGAACTCGTCGGCCGTCCAACCGCGGGTTCGGCTGTAGCTGCGGACGGGCATCCCCCACGACAGCTCGGTGAGGATGCCGATGTCGGTGGCGGTGAGCCCTGCTGCCACCCATGCGGCATTGTGGCTGTCGCCCCGGTACTCGCGCAGGAAGTCGCCGAGGTGCCACACGGCGGCAAACGGGTCGTCGGGAACATCGAGCGCAGCGATGCCGGCAGCCAGGCACCGCCCGTTGATCGGCAGGACCGCCGCAGCGCGCTCCAGCAAGTTCCGTGCACGTTCGACGCCGTCAGGATGGTCGCCGATCAGACGTTGCAGCTGTCGTAGGGCACCATCGGCCCGCGCGGCGCGGATCGTGTCCGCGTCGGTCCGAGCCCACGCGAGCTCCACCGATGGCACCACCACCGCTGCGCTGAACACCCCGAACGCGGCAGCGATCACCTCGCCGGGCACCTGACCAAGCAGGCTGCCACGACTGGCGAAGTAGGACGGCCCATCGGGGAGTGCCACGCCGTTCGCGTCGCCGGGACTCGGATCGAAGCCGAGTTCCACATAGTTCGCATGGCATTCAGGCGAGAAGTACACCTGGCCCACCAGCGGCTCGAGCACCGAGCCGAGCCGACGGGCGAGCCGTGACGTCGTCGAGATCTCCATGGCCCGCCACCGTACGCGCCGACCCTCATCCAGCGTTCAGCGTGAGCGCAGACACACACCTTCGACCTTCCTGCTCACGTTCACTGGCGTCGGTTGATGGCAACACGCACCGTCGTCCTCGTCCACGGCAACCCGGAGACCTCGGCGATCTGGGGGCAGGCCACGTCGACGGCGCACTCGCTCGCCGACCCGATCTCGTCCGCACCTGGGTCGGCGACATCGCTGTTCGTCGGGCTGACCCTGCGATCACACCCCGAACGTCACACGGTGCCGGGCCTGATGTGACAGCGCAGCGATCAGCCCGAGGCAAGTGTCACACTGAACCCGGCTCAGTGTGACAGTTCATTCGACGGGGAGGCCGAGGTTGCGGGCGATCACGAGTCGTTGGATCTCGCTGGTGCCCTCGCCCACTTCGAGGATCTTGGCGTCGCGGTAGAAGCGCACGATCGGCGTCTCCTCCATGAACCCCATCCCGCCGAACACCTGCGTGGCCAGGCGCGCTGCGTCCATCGCCGCTTCGGTCGAGTAGAGCTTGGCCATCGCCGCCGCCTGTCCGATCGGGCGGCCCTCATCTTTCAACCACGCTGCCTTGTAGGTGAGGTTGTGGGCATTCTCGACCTGTACGGCGAGATCGGACAACTGGAATGCAAGTCCCTGGAATCTGCCGATCGGCCCACCGAACGCATGGCGCTGCTGGGCGTACTCGACGGAGGCCTCGAGACAGGCCCGAGCCGACCCGAGCGCCAGTGCGGAGATCGCGATGCGACCGTCGTCGAGGATCGAGAGGAAATTGCGGAATCCCTTGCCCGGCGCACCGAGCAGGTTCTCGGCAGGAATACGACAGTCGACGAAGGTGATGCCGTGGGTGTCGGATGCGTGCCAGCCGAGCTTGTCGTAGGCGGGCTCGATGGTCATCCCCGGCGTTCCCGCCGGGACGACGAATGCCGAGATGCCGTCGTCGGTCCGGGCGGTCACCGTGACGATCGAGGTGATCTCGGTGCCGCAATTGGTGATGAACGCCTTCGAGCCGTTCAGTACCCACTCGCCACCGTCGAGCACGCCCCGAGTGCGCGTCGCCCCGGCATCAGATCCTCCATCGGGTTCGGTCAACCCGAAGGCTCCGAGTGCTCGTCCGGCGACGAGGTCGGGGAGCCAACGATCGCGTTGGTCGTCGGTGCCGAAGCGGAAGATCGGGTTGGCCCCCAGACCAACGCCGGCCGACAGTGTGATCCCCATCGACTGATCGACTCGCCCGAGTTCCTCGATGGCAACGCACAGCGATGCGAAGTCACCGCCTCCACCACCCCACCGTTCGGGGAACACGATGCCGAACAGGCCGAGGTCACCCATCTCTTCGACCACGTCGACCGGGAAGTGGCAGGTGCGATCCCAGTCGGCGGCGTGCGGTGCGATTCGAGTCTCGGCGAACTCACGAACCGTCGTGCGGCAGGAGTTCATGGTCGTCACTCAGTTCCCAGCTCATTGCGAACGACGCTACTGGCCCCATCGCAGCAGTCCAGCTGCCTAACGTGATGGGGTGAGCGGCCGTTCGATCCTTCCGTTGATCGCCGCCCTCCTCGTCACCGCTGGCTGCGCAGGGTCGTCTTCGGCCGTCTCGTCATCGTCGGAGACGACCGACGCCGTGACGACCAGCATGCTCACTCCGACCACGAGTACCAGCACGTCGACCACCACGACCACCACGACCACCACGACCACCACGATCACCACGATCTCGACCACCTCGACCACCACGAGCACGACGACCGTCGAACCGTTGCCCGATCCATCGCTGCTGCGAACCAATCAGGCATTCGACACACTCGCCCGCTCGAATCCTGCCGTGACGATGACCGTCCTTCGCGATGGTCGCCCGGTGCTCGAGCGGGCGTCGGGCTCGACGATCGACGGCGCACCGGCGACATCGGACACCCCCATGGTGATCGCGAGCGTCAGCAAACTCCTGACGGCGCAGATGATCGCCCGGCTCGACGCGGCAGGCTCGATCGACGTCGATGCGCCCATGCCGTGGAACGAGATCACCTCGGCCACGCACCCGGGATGGTCCGACGTCACGCCACGCGAGCTGCTGCAGCACACGTCGGGGATGGCCATTGCGAGGTCTGCGTGGTTCGACGGCGGCATCGACTGCGCTGCATTCCTTCCGTTCCTGTTGGATCGACCGCCGTCGAGCGACCGGGGTCGCTGGACCTACTCGAACGGCAACTACTGCGCGCTCGGACTCCTGGTCGAACACGCCACCGGACAACCGCTCGACGAAGCAGCGCAGACGATCCTGTTCGATCCGCTCGGGCTGACGGGCGCCCATCTGACCACCGACGGACAGCGTTCCGGCGACGCCGAGTACCGCCTCGGCGTCGACCGCCTCTCACGCCTCGGCGGCGCCGGAACGTTCATCGTGTCGACCAACGACGTCGCGGCGATGCTGGCGTCGGCGACGGCCTCCGACCTCGCCATCATGACGTGGCCCGGCGTGATCATCGACCAGTACGGCTGGGGTCACACGGGAACGGTCGACGGGGCGTTGGCCTGCGCCTGGGTGCTCGAAGGTGGCCGCACCATCGTCTCCACCACCGTCGCAGGGCGGTCACCGTCCACGGGAGGCGCGGTGTGCGACCGGGTCGTACCGGCGCTCGCCGACGACCTCGGCATCGGTCAGGGACCGCCCGACCGCTCCCCGCCGTGAGTCAGCAGAGCTCCCAGCGCTGGCGGGCGGCGACGACCGTCGGGAGACCGACCTCGCCGGTCGAGGCTGCTTCGGGCCGGTACGACTCGCCGACCAGCGCCGACAGCGTCGACCCGGTCGACAGCGACAGCGCTTCGAAGTCGTACCCACCCTCCAGCACGACCACGGTGCGACGGAGCGGAACGAGCTGCTGCAACCGGATCGCCAGGTCGGCATAGTCGGCCGACGTCAACTCGAGACCCGCCAGCGGATCGTTGCGATGCGCGTCGAATCCCGCCGAGATGAACAGCCAGTCCGGAGCAAACCGCTCGATGACCGGCGCGACCACCTCGTCGACCGCGCGCCGGAACACATCGCCACGTGTCCCCGCCGGAAACGGCAGGTTGAGGTTCGACATCGGGGCTGACGGGCCACCGGTCTCGTCGGCCCGACCGCTGCCCGGATACAGCGGGGACTCGTGCGTCGACACGTACAGCACGTTCGGATCGTTGTAGAAGATGTCCTGGGTGCCGTTGCCGTGATGCACGTCCCAGTCGACGATGGCCACCCGCTGCCCATCGGCAGCCAGTTTCGCCGCCGCGACCGCAACGTTGTTCACGAGGCAGAAACCCATCGCACGATCGGGCACGGCATGATGCCCCGGCGGACGACCCGCCGCGAACGCAACGTCGCACGAGCCCACCTCCAGCGCGTCGACGGCATCGAGCACGGCACCCGCAGCACGCAGCGCGGTGATCCACGACCCCGGCGCCGCGAACGTGTCCGGATCGAGATCGCCGCCGCCTCGCTCGCAGAATCGTTCGAGCTGCGCCACATAGCTGGGAGCATGGACTCGTTCGAGCTCGGCCACCGTGGCCAGGCGAGGCTCGCGGAACTCCACGGCCTCCAGCAGTCCCGCCTCGGAGATCCCCGCGAGCGACGCCCGCAGCCGGCCCGGCCGCTCGGGGTGCCAATCAGGTGTGGTGTGCTGGTCGAGTTCGGCGCTGGCGAAGACGGTGATGGGCGATGCCACGATCCCACCCTAGGCACTCGATGGTCTCGCACAACAGACGTCACACACGTACCCGACACGGCTGCGAAGTGACATGCTGGGATGGTGAGTAGTTCGTCGGCCTCTGAGTCACCCTGGGCGTCCACGGTCGTGCTCGGCAACGGCGACGCCGTGTTCATCCGCCCCCTCACCGCCGACGACCGGCCCGCCCTTGCGGCGTTCCACAAACGCCAGTCGGCCGAGAGCATCTACCGTCGGTTCTTCTCGCCCAAGCCCGAGCTGAGCGAGAAGGAACTGCTGCACTTCACCGATGTCGACATGGTCGACCGGGCCGCGCTGGCCGTCGAGTCGCACGACGAGTTCATCGCGTGGGCGAGCTACGAGCGCTGGCCCGGCCGCAACGAGGCCGAAGCTGCGTTCATGGTCGATGACGCCTACCAGGGCGCCGGCATCGCCACGCTGCTGCTCGAACATTTGGCGGCGATCGCACGATCGAACGGCATCGAACGCTTCACCGCCGAGGTCCTCGGTGACAACCGCTCGATGCTCGCCGTGTTCGCCAAGGCGGGATGGCCACTCCAGCGTCGGTTCGACTCGGGCGTCGTCGACCTCGACTGGGAACTGGCCGACACCGACCAGTTCCTCGACAGCGTGGAGCGCCGCGAGCAGCGGGCAGACTCCCGAGCGGTCGCGCGGATTCTCCTGCCTCGCGCGGTCGCCGTCATCGGTGCCTCGGAACGACCCGGAACCGTCGGCGATGCGCTCTGGCGCCATGTCGCGAACAGTGTCGACGTGCCGATCTACGCCGTCAATCCTCTCCACGACCAGGTGCACGGGCATCCGTGCTGCCGCACGATCGCCGAACTGCCCGACGAGGTGTCGCTCGCGATCATCGCCGTACCGGCCGCCGACCTCGACGCGACGATCGACGCGTGCATTGCCAAGCGCATGCGCGGGGCGGTGATCATCACCTCGATCGACGGCACCGACATCGACGTGTCTGCCCTGGTCACGCGTGCGCGGCGCAACGGCTTGCGCATCATCGGACCCTCGAGCATGGGCATTGCGTCGCCACGGCCCGAGACGCTCCTGCAAGCTGCACTCGTCGATGTCGATCTGCCCGCGGGCGGACTGGCGATCTCGATGCAGTCGGGCTCACTCGGCGGCTCGTTCCTCCGCAAGGCCCGCGACGTCGACCTCGGCGTGTCGTGGTTCGTGTCGCTCGGCGACAAGAGCGACATCTCGGCCAACGATCTGCTGCAGTTCTGGGAACAGGACGACAACACGACCGTGATCGCGATGTACACCGAATCGTTCGGCAACCCGCGCAAGTTCGCTCGCATCGCGAGGCGGGTGTCACGCACCAAACCGATCGTCGCCGTACGCACCGGCTCGGCCGCCACCGGGCAGATGGGTGGCGCGCTCTACCAGCAGGCCGGCCTGATCGAGGTGCCAACGGTGCCCGCGCTGCTCGAAACCGTTCGGGTGATGTCGACGCAGCCGGTGCTCCAGGGGCCTCGGGTCGCGGTGATCACCAACTCGCGCAGCCCTGGCACGCTGGCCCGTGCGGCGCTCGAATCAGCCGGTCTCGAACCCGTCGACGGACCCGTGGCCCTCGACTGGAGCGCGAGCGCCGCCGACTACCCGGGCGCCGTGCAGGGCGCTCTGGCCAGCGATGACGTCGACGGTGTCATGGTGATCTACGCCCCCGCTGTCGTCGAGGACGTCGATGCCGCAGCACGCGACATCGATGCGGCCGCCGCTGGCGCCTCCAAGCCCGTGATCGCCGTGCTGCTCGGTGGGGCGGACGGTCCGGTCTCACCCGGCTCACGCGTGCCGGCGTTCACCTTCCCCGAGCAGGCAGCCGCTGCGTTCGGACGCTCCCACGCCTACGCACGGTGGCTGCGGAACGAGGCCGACGCGCCGCCCGACGTCGCGCGACCGGTCAATCCAGCCGCTGCGCATGCGATCATCAGCGAGGCTGTCGCAGTGCTCGATGCGGGCAGTGGCGAGGCACGGGTCGATCAGGCCACCAAACGACGCCTGCTCGAGACCTACGGCATCGCCATGGCCCGCTCCACCGAGTCCGATCCAGAGCATGCGATGCGCGACGCCCACGAGATCGGCTTCCCGGTGGCGATCAAAGCGGTCCATCGTCGACCCGGGCGATCAGCCCGCGCCGGGGTGGCACTCGACCTCACCAGAGATGACGACATCACCGACGCCATCGACGTCATGAGGGACTCGCTGGGCGACGACGCCAACGAACTGATCGTCCAGGCCATGACGGCACCCGGCGTCGACGTACGGATTCGCTGCGAGCACGACGATCGCCTCGGAGCGATCGTGTCGGTCGGCCTGGGCGGGGCACAAGCCGACGCGATCGACGACCGCACCAGCCGGTTGGCTCCGGTCTCGCCTGCCAGCGCTTCCACGATGCTGACCGAGACGCGTCTCACGACCGCACTCGACGCCGCCGGCTTCGACTCGTCGGCGTTGGTCGACGTGGTGGTGGCAGCGGCACAGCTGGCGTCCGACCACCCCGAGATCGTCGAACTCGATCTCAACCCGGTGATCGTGTCCGACGCCGGTGCGGTCGTCACCGACGCCGTCGTGCGGTTGACGCCCCACGTGGCCGGCGAGGGCGCGCTCCGCCGACTCGACTGATCGGCGGACGGCCGTTCGCGTCGAGCAATCGGCCACAATGGCCGGGTGAGCTTCGGCATCATCGTCCCGTTGATCGTCCTCCCGATCGTCATCGTCGGTGTCTTTGTCTGGTACCGCCGATCGATGGCCGACATGACGGCCGATGAGGCCAAGCCGGTCTCCGGCCTGCGTCTCACGGCCGAAGCGCTGCACCGGGCGCCGTCACCCCCCTGGCGTGTCGTCTACGAGATCGGCGGCGCGCTCGGGGCCATCGACCACGTCGTCGTCGGTCCGGCAGGCGTGATCGCGATCTCCACCCTCGTCGCCGACCGACCCGATCCGGGCCAGCTGCTCGATGCGCGCAGCGAAGCACAGCTCGTCAGCGAAGCAGCGATCGCTCGCGGACCGATCGACGAGCTGCTCCGGGCGGTCGACGCCTCCTGCAGCGTGACCGCCACGGTGTTCTGGGGTGCACCCGAGCCGAGACGGCCGATGGTCGAAGAACTCGTCCATGGCAGTCAGCTGGTCGAGGGGCAGCGGCTCGAGGAATGGCTGGCCGAGGTCGATCAACAAGCCACCGACACGACTCGATCAGGCTCGCGTCGACGAGGTGTGGCGCACGATCGTGATCGGCATCGGCCGGCCGGATCCTCTCCCGTGAAGCGAGGGGGTCTCGACCACTAGCGTGCTGCCATGGCCTCTCCCGACGAGTTCACCGGACCCACCACCGAACTGCTCCAGTCGCTGATCCGCAACGCGTGCGTCAACGACGGCACGCCCGACTCCGGCAACGAGACCAGGAACTCCGACCTCCTCGTCGACCTACCTCGAAGGTGCTGGACTCGAGGTCGAGCGATTCACGCCCCGGGCACGGCCGCGACTCGATGGTGGCCCGCATCGAAGGATCCGATCCCGACGCTCCCTCGCTGTGCCTGATGGGCCACACCGACGTGGTGCCGGTGAATCCGGACGGCTGGCGTGAGGATCCGTTCGGCGGCGAGGTGATCGACGGCGAGGTGTGGGGTCGGGGCGCGATCGACATGCTGAACCTCACGTCGTCGATGGCCGTGGCATTCCGTCGCCTGGCCACCGAAGGATTTCGGCCGAAGGGCGACCTGATCTACTTCGGTGTCGGCGACGAGGAAGCCGGCGGCACGTGGGGAGCCGAGTGGATGGCCGAGCACCACTGGGATGCCATCGAGGCCGACTACGTGTTGACCGAACTCGGCGGCTGGTCGAGCGCCGACGATCACGGCCACCGCACCGTCACGGTCAACGTCGGCGAGAAGGGTCTGGCGTGGCGCCGCCTCCGCGTCCACGGCACGCCAGGTCATGGCTCGGCACCGTTCGGCGCCGACAACGCACTGGTCAAGGCTGCCGAGATCGTTCGGCGACTCGCCGAGTACCGCACGGCTCGCCCACATCGACGAGATCTGGCGGGCGAAGGTCGCCACCATGAACCTGCCCGACGAACTCCGCGACGGGCTGACCTCGAGCGAGCAGATCTACTCCACGCTGCAACAGATGCCAAAGGCGCTCGCCCGGATGTGCCACGCCGAGACCCACACCACGATCTCGCCGAACGTCGCCCACGGCGGCCAGAAGACGAACACGATCCCCGACGTGGTCGACATCGACGTCGACATCCGGACCGTTCCCGGCACGACCCGCGACGACGTCGACGCCATGTTGCGCGACGCACTCGGAGATCTGTTCGACCAGGTCGACGTCACCGTGCTGCAGCACAGCAACCCCACGGCGTCCGAGTTCGGGCCGAGCAACCTGCTGTGGGAGACCGTCACCAAGCACACGCAGGTCGCCTATCCGGGCGCTGACCTCGTGCCCGGCTTGATCGTCGGCGGCACCGACGCCCGGTTCTACCGCGAACGCGGGATCACCGCCTACGGCGCCGGACTGTTCTCACCGAAGATGGACCTGGCGACGTTCGGCTCGCGGTTCCACGGCAACGACGAGCGCATCGACGTCGACTCGCTCGGATTGTCCGGCAACTACTTCTACGGCATCGCCAAGGACCTCACCGGCTGAGTGGTGCTCGGGGTGTCCGACACCACGGCACGCACTCAGCGGAAGAGATCGCGTTCGGAGTCGCGGAGCACAGGCGCCATGGTGGCGGCGTCGTCGGTCGTCCACTCGTAGCCGCGGATCACCGCGACCGGCACCCGGCTGGTGTTGCCCTTCACGAGCTCGGCCGCAGCGGTGAGTTCGTCGACGGCGCAGATCTCCTGCACGCGGAACTCGTGGCCGTGCGGATCGACCTCGCCGATGTAGCTCCGCAACGGGTGGATGCCGGCGACACCGATCGCGATGTCGGTCTGGCCCTCGCGCCACGGACGGCCGAAGGTGTCGCTGATGATCACCGCGACGTCGACGCCCAGCTCGGCGAACCGCGCACGGAAGCCGGCGCGCGGACGCGTCGGAGTCCCTCGGCAGCACGAGCACCCGCCCGTGCGCGCCGCTCGACGACTGGTCGACCCCCGAGTTGGCACAGCAGAACCCGTGGTGGGTCTCGGTGATCAGCACCGGTCCGATCTGGCGGATGATCCGCTTCGACTCACGCAGCACCACTTCGACGACGCGTGGGTCCTTGTCCCACCGTTCGGCCCACGACGTGGCGAACGGTGACGGGGTGACGTCGTCGAGTTCGACGGCACAGCCCTCGGCCTTCGACACGATCTTCGAGGTGATCACCACGATGTCGCGGTCGGTCAGGGGGTCGCCGTTCGCTCGAGACGCCTCGACGATCTGCGCGGCGAGGTCGTCACCGGGTTCGATCTCGGGCAGCCCGACACGCCGAACGACCTCGAGACGTGCCATCGGTCAGCCCGGGTGACCGGCGAGGCACGGACGGCGTCGTCGACCGGAATCGGGACCGAATCAGCCAGGTTCCCGACGTCGGACTGCCGACCCGCGCCTTCTCCTCCGCTGTCCTCGAACCAGATGCGTTGACCATTGACGTCGGCGTGCGGCATGGGCGAACGGTACCCGATGGGCCAACATGGGGCGATGGCGAACCATGCCCCCACCGTGTCCGAGATCTTCGACCCGTCGGCGTGGCGTGCCGTCGACGGGGTTCGACTTCACCGACATCACCTATCACCGTGCCGTCGACGCCGGTGTGGTGCGCATCGCGTTCGACCGGCCGGAGATCCGCAACGCGTTTCGGCCGCACACCGTCGACGAGTTGTACACCGCGCTCGACCACGCCCGCATGTCGACCGACGTCGGCTGCGTGCTGCTCACCGGCAACGGCCCGTCGCCGAAGGACGGCGGCTGGGCGTTCTGCTCCGGCGGCGACCAGCGCATCCGTGGCAAGGACGGCTACAAGTACGCCGAGGACGAGACCGCCGACACGATCGAGCCGGGCCGCGCCGGACGCCTGCACATCCTCGAGGTGCAACGACTGATCCGGTTCATGCCGAAGGTGGTGATCTGCGTGGTGCCGGGGTGGGCGGCCGGCGGCGGACACTCGCTGCACGTCGTGAGCGATCTCACGCTCGCCAGCACCGAGCACGCACGGTTCAAGCAGACCGACGCCGACGTGGCGAGCTTCGACGGCGGGTTCGGCTCGGCGTATCTGGCCCGACAGGTCGGCCAGAAGTTCGCCCGTGAGATCTTCTTCCTCGGGCGCGAGTACACCGCCGACGACATGGTGGCGATGGGTGCCGTCAACGCCTCGATCCCCCATGCGGAGTTGGAAGCCGAAGCACTGCAGTGGGGCAGGGAGATCTGCGCCAAGAGCCCGACGGCGCAACGGATGCTGAAGTATCTCGTTCAACCTGATCGACGACGGCCTGGTCGGCCAGCAGATCTTCGCCGGTGAGGCGACCCGCCTCGCCTATGGCACCGACGAGGCCGCCGAGGGCCGCGACAGCTTCCTCGAGAAGCGTCCGCCCGACTGGTCGCCCTACCCGTACCACTTCTGATGCCGCCCCGACTCACCCCCCACCACCCCGTTTGCGTGACACTTCCGGTGGGACGGGTCACCCGAAATCCGCAACATGAACCAACCCACCACCCCGTTGCGTGACACTCCGGTGCACCGGCCACCCGAAACCTGACGGACGGGGGGCGGTGATGGAGGTGATCCGGATCGAGGACCCGGACGATCCCCGCTTCCGCCAGTTCCGCCTCAACGAGCGCGGGCTGGCGAGCCGCGCCGACAAGCGCGACGACGCCGGGGCCGGGATGTTTCTCGCCGAGGGCGACCTCGTCGTCGAGCGGGCGCTCGCCGCCGGTTGCCGCCCCGTTGCGGCGCTGGTCGACATCGAGCGGATACCCGACGTCGCTCACGGCACTCCCCTGCCCTGTCTACGGCGGCGGCGCCGACCGTCCGCAGCGTCGTGTCGCAGCTCGGTGTGCCGCTGTCGATCATCGCCCTCTTCGATCGACCGGCCCGCCCGAGCGTCGCCGATCTCGCCGCGACATCTCGCCGGCTCGTGATCGTCGAGGCCGTCGACAACCCGTCGAACATCGGCTCGATCATCCGCAACGCCGCCGCGCTCGGCTGGGACGGGCTGATCCTCGATCACACCAGCGCCGACCCGCTCGCGCGCCGCTCGCTCCGCGTTGGCATGGGCACCGTGTTCTCGCTCCCCCACGCTCGCACCACCGATCTCGTAGGCGAGCTGCGAGCGCTCGACCGACATCGAGCTCTACGCCATGACCCCGGACGTCGAGCGCCACGCCGATCGGCTCGATCACGCCGGGCGAACGACGTCGCCATCATGATCGGCTCCGAACGATCCGGGCTGAGCGACGAACTGCTCGCACTCGCCACACCGGTGCGGATCCCGATGGCTGACGGCGTCGACTCGCTCAACGCTGCCGCCGCGACCGCGGTGGCATGCTTCGCGCTCGGCCCACGTCTCCCGTGAATTCGCCGGTAGAACGATGGCCGTGACCGCTGTCCTCCTGCTCTCGTGCCCCGACCAACCAGGCGTCGTCGCTGCCACAGCGCAGTTCCTCGCCGACCATCGCGGCAACATCGTCCACGCCGAGCAGCACGTCGACCCGGGCACCGGCAACGGCGACGCCGTGTTCTTCCAGCGAATCGAGTTCGACCTCGACGGCTTCGGTCTCGGCCGCGACGAGATCGTCGAGGCGTTCTCCCCGATCGCCGAACGCGCCTCGGCATGACGGTCGATCTCCGATTCACCGACGTTCCGATGCCGACAGCGATCATGGCGTCGAAGCAGCCACACTGTCTGTACGACCTGCTGACGCGCTGGCGGAGCGGCGAGCTGCCGATGGATCTGCGCGTCATCGTGTCGAACCACCCGGACCACGCCGACATCGC
This sequence comes from Ilumatobacteraceae bacterium, assembly GCA_963705485.1. Classification (GTDB taxonomy): domain Bacteria; phylum Actinomycetota; class Acidimicrobiia; order Acidimicrobiales; family Ilumatobacteraceae; genus Sva-07. The sequence continues at coordinate 165,722 of CAVPJT010000007.1, read as the reverse complement.
CGAGCACATGGAGGTCCCGTATCTTCCACCTCCCGGTCACGCCGGACACCAAGCCCGAGCAGGAGGCTCGGCGGTACTCGCGGCGCTCGACGAACACGGTGTCGAGCTGGTGGTGATGGCGCGCTACATGCAGATCCTCAGCGACCGATTCGTGAGCGCACTACCCGAACCGGATCATCAACATCCACCACTCCTTCCTGCCGGCGTTCATCGGCGCCAACCCGTACCGCCAGGCGTACGACCGTGGCGTGAAGCTGATCGGCGCCACCGCCCACTACGCCACCGCCGACCTCGACGAGGGCCCGATCATCGAGCAGGACACCGCGCACGTCACCCATCGTGACGACGTCGCCCGTCTCACCTCACGCGGCCGCGACCTCGAAACGATCGTCCTCGCACGGGCCGTGCGCGCCCACCTCGAACACCGAGTGATCGTCCACGGCCGCAAGACCGTCGTCTTCTCCTGAAACCACCCGAAATGGCGCGCCAGCGTTGCGCTCAGCGCAACGCTGGCGGAATTTTTCGGGGTGGTGTGTTCCGGAGAGTTCAGTCGGTGGTGGCGGCGGCTGACCGGCGGGACCGGCGCGAGCGTGGGGCACTCCTGCTCGGCTCCCACGTGAAGAACCGCATCGCCACCACGAGGCCGGCCACTCCCCACAGGGCGACGTAGGCCATGCTCAGCCAGTCGAACGCGGGCGCCTCCACGAAGGGTGTGAAACAGTCCTGGAACGACTCTGCAAAGTGCTTGAGCGGAAAGAAGTCGCCGAGCGCGGTGATCCATACCGGTGCATCGTCGACCTGGATGAAGATGTTCGAGACGAACGCCATCGGCAGGATGATCGCGTTCGCTGCGGCGGACGCGGAACTCGCCGACTTGACCACCGCAGCGAGCGCCATGCCGAGCGCAGCGAACGCCCCGACACCGATCAGGAACGTCGCAATCGCCGCCGGCATCTTGGCCGCCTCGATCTCGAGGTCGTACACGACCACGCCGAGGGTCAGCATCAGCACGACCCCGACCACCGCGATCAGCACCGCCGAGAGGATGAATCCGGCGAGGTAGATCCACGTGGGCAGCGGCGTGCCACGCCACCGCTTGAGCACACCCTCGTCGCGTCGGATCGGCACCATGTTCGCCAGGTTCGTGAACGTCGCCGACACCGCGGTGAACGCCGCGAGACCACCCGTGTAGAACTGCTGAGCCGACAGCTGTCCGCCGTCGGCGGTCTCGAAGGTGTTGTCGCCGAACAGGGCGTTGAACAACACCAACATCACCAGCGGCAAGCCGAGGGTGAAGAACACCGCAACCGGGATCCGCACGAAGGTGACGATCTGGTAGCGGGTCTGGGCCACCAGCAGTCTCGGCGTCGACGGAAACCCGCTCACCGCCCAGGCTCCTCGATCGGCTCGACCGCTGCGGTGCGGTCGGTGAGCGAGAGATAGACGTCTTCGAGCGACACCCGACTCACCGAGAGCGACTCGAGCTCGACGCCGGTCTCGAGGGCCCATCCCGGTGATGCGATGCACCGCTGCGGTCGGCTGCTCGATGCTGGCCTCGACGAGGCGACCGGACAGCCGGATCTCGACACCCAGCAGCTCGCCGAATGTCGTCATTGCAGCGTCGGGATGCACGCTGTCGGGCAGCATGAAGCTCACGATCGTGCCGCTGACCTGATCGATCAGCTCGCCAGGCGAGCCCTCAGCGATCAGCCGGCCGCGTGACAGTACGCCGACACGATCCGCGAGGTGCTCGGCCTCGTCGAGGTAGTGCGTGGTGAGCAACACCGTCGTGCCGTCGTCGCCGAGCGCTTCGATCAGATCCCACGACCGCCGACGTGCGGACGGATCGAACCCGGTGGTCGGCTCGTCGAGGAAGAGCAGCTCCGGGCGTCCGACGATGCCCAACGCCAGATCGACACGTCGACGCTGACCACCGGACAGCGAGCCGACGCGTGCGTCGACCTTCTCGTCGAGACCGACGAGCGAGACCACCTCGTCGAGCGAGCGCGGGTTGCGATAGCACCCGCCGTACAGTTCGATCACTTCCCGAACGGTGAACTCGGCCTCGACGCCGGACGATTGCAGCACGATGCCGATGCGGTCACGGAAGTCGCGTCCGCCACGCGACGGGTCGACGCCCAGCACCTCGACGGTTCCCGATGTCGCCGTGCGGTGACCTTCGAGGATCTCGACGGCGGTCGACTTGCCAGCACCGTTCTCGCCGAGCAACGCATACACCTCGCCCTGGGCGATCGAGAACGTCAACCCGTCGACGGCACGAACCGTCCCGTACAGCTTGTGGAGATCTCCTACGTCGACGACGGCCATGCGATGGCGAACCTATCGGGGAGATCGTTGAGACGAGATGGGCAGTCCCGAGTCGTTGCGCAGGTGCTCGGCCGCCGGGACGAAGTAGGCCATCAACTCCTCGGCCACGCCGGCGGGAGCCGAGCGCTCGGCGCACACCTGCTCGACAGCCGCCGCCATGTGGACCAGCCAGCGATCCCGTTCGAGCGGACCGACGTGGAACGGGAAGTGACGCATTCGCAGGCGAGGGTGCCCGCGCTCCTCCATGTACGTGGTGGGCCCACCCCAGTACTGCGCCAGGAACAGGGTGAGGCGATGGCGCGCACCGGTGAGATCTGGCTGCTCCGGGTACAGCGGGAGCAGCACCTCGTCATCGACGACGCCGTCGTAGAAGGCGTCGACGAGCGACTCGAAGAACGGCATCCCGCCGACCCGAAAAACAATGTGGGCGCCGTGTCGTGCACGACGCCCACATTAGGGGGACTTCTCCGGGAAGCAGCGGGGGGAGCCGCTTCCGGAGATCTGGTGAGCCGAACGAGTCCGGCCGGCGCGTCAGGCGTCGGCGAACAGGGCTTCGGCGTCGAACTTGCGGTACTCGACGAGTTCGTCGGTGTTCAGCACGAACGGGGTCGCGCCATCGCACGGATCGAGGACGAGTGCATCATCGGTGGCGAGCAGGACGAGCACGGAGATCACGTCGTCGCCCGACTTGATCTCGATCACATCGCCGGTCTGCAGCTTTTCCATCAACATCGTGGTCATGTCAGTTCCTCTGTGCGGATTGTTGGTGCGCCGGATGGTCCACCGATGTGGTGATCTTCGTTGGCGTGTTCAAGACATCGGTAAGAACCACCATCAGCTTGAGGAATTCCCGTTTGTCGACGTGTCAGACGTCACTGAGCCACGCGCGTTCTGCGCCGCCGCCACCCCCTGGACCCTGCTGGTCTCAGTGGAAGTCGGGTTCGACGTGGTCGACGAAGATGTCGGGCAGCCCGTCGGACACCTTGACCGGGTAGACGGGCTGACGCTTCTCGAGGAAGCTTTCGACACCCTCCTTGGCGTCGGCGCTGGCGCCCCGCGACTGAATGCCACGTGAGTCGACACGGTGCGCCTCCATCGGATGGTCGGCGCCGAGCATGCGCCAGAGCATCTGACGGGTGAGCGCCACCGACACCGGAGCCGTGTTGTCGGCGATCTCGCGAGCGAGTTCGTACGCGGCCGGCAACAATTCATCGGGTGCGTGCACGCTGCGCACCAACCCTCGCTCGAGCGCCTCCGTGGCCGGGAACACCCGACCCGAGTAACACCATTCGGTCGCGGTGCTGATCCCGACCAGTCGGGGAAGGAACCACGACGAGCAGGCCTCGGGCACGATGCCGCGTCGGGCGAACACGAACCCGAACCGGGCGTTGTCGGATGCGAGCCGAATGTCCATCGGGAGGGTCATCGTGACACCGACCCCGACGGCAGCACCGTTGATCGCCCCGATGACCGGCTTCTTGCAGTCGAAGATCCGCAGCGACACCATGCCGCCCCCGTCGCGGGGCACGCCCACCGAGGTCTGAATGTCAGACCCGCCCTTGGCGAAGGTCTCGCCGCCACCGCCGAGGTCAGCGCCCGCACAGAACGCTCGCTCCCCCGCCCCCGTGACGATGACCACCCGCACATCGTCGTCGGCGTCAACCCGGTCGAACGCGTCGAGCAACTCCCGCATCATCACGTCCGTGAACGCATTCATCCGCTCCGGTCGTGACAACGTGATCGTCGCCACCGAATCCACAACCTCATACGTGATCTGCGTGTACTCCATGGAGACGCAACGTAGCTGAGCCAAGTAGCCCGAGCCCGGCACGGCCCAGGAAGCGGCCCACTACCCAAGCGTCGCGAGCGAGCTGCGGGGACCAACCAGCGAGCGGGTGGCCCGATGCACGTCCGGGACCGGCCGCAGGCCGCACGCCCGGCGGTATCGGGGACAGGACCCGTGAGCGGGACCGGCACGCTAGATGTCGAGGAATCGGGAGGCAGCAATTCCGGAGCCGATGGCGCCGGCCAGCGCCCCGATGACCAGCATGATCAGCATCACCGTCTGGTCGTAGCCGTCGACGACCACCAGCGCCGAGAAGCCGCTGTTGTCGGGGAAGCTCTCGACGCCCGAGGTCCACTGCGAGTTCCAGGCCCAGAGCCCCGCGCTCGCGAGCACACCGCCGATGATGCCGTGCAGGAGACCTTCGAGCATGAACGGGATCCGAATGAACCAGTCGGTGGCACCGACGAGTTTCATCACTTCGATCTCTCGTCGCCGGGCGAAGATCGCGGTTCTGATCGTGTTCCAGATCAACAGGATCGCGGCGAGGAGCAGGAAGACCGACAACAGCAGCAGGCGGAATCCGAAGAAACTCTGGAGCTGGCTGATCAGACTGATCTGGTCTTCGGCGAAACTGACGTCGTACACGCCGGGCAGTTCGGCGAACTGGTCCGACACCTGCCGGAGCAGGTCGACGTCGGTGCCCTCGGTCGGGACCGCCTTGAACTGCGTGAGGATGGTGTCTTCGGTGAGCAGGTCGCGCACGCCCGGTTCGCCGGCGAAGATGCGGTCGGCTTCTTCGAGCGAGCAGATTTCGTCGCAGTAGTCGAAGCTCTCGATGAACTGATCGCTCGTGATCAGCGCGTCGTTGACGAGGGTGAGCTGGTCTTCGGTGGCGGTCGGATTCATGAACACGATCATCTCGACACCGCCTTCCCAGCGGGCGAGGAGGTTGTCGAAGGCATGTTGGCTGAGCAGCGTCAGCCCGACACCGAGCAGCGAGATGGCCGCGGTGATGATCGAGGCGAGGGTGAGGGTGGCGTTCCGGCGGAAACTGTCGAACGTTTCGCGCAGGGTGTACCGGAGTCGTGACAGCATCGTTTCAGCTCACTCGTAGACGCCGCGGGCCTGGTCACGCACGATGACGCCACGGTCGAGCTGGATGACTCGCTTGCGCATCGTGTTGACGATTCGTTGATCGTGGGTGGCCATCACCACCGTCGTTCCGGTCTTGTTGATCCGATCGAGCAGCCGCATGATGCCCTCGCCGGTGGCGGGGTCGAGGTTGCCGGTGGGCTCGTCGGCGAGCATGATCAGCGGCCGGTTGACGAATGCTCGGGCGACCGACACTCGCTGTTGCTCACCACCGGAGAGCTGGTGGGGCAGACGGTCTTCCTTGCCGGCGAGGCCAACGAGTTCGAGCACAGCAGGAACCTGTTGCCTGATCACGTGGGTCGGCCGTCCGATCACCTCCTGAGCGAAGGCGACGTTCTCGAAGACGCTCTTCTCGAGCAGCAGCTTGTAGTCCTGGAAGATGTTGCCGATGTTGCGCCGCAGATGCGGGACTCGGCTGGGGGGCATGTCGACGATGTTGCGTCCTGCAACCCAGACGGCGCCCCGCTCGGGGCGATCCTGGCGGTTCAGCATGCGCAGCAGCGTGCTCTTGCCGGAACCCGATGGACCGACGAGGAACACGAACTCGCCCTTGGCGACGTCGAAGCTGGCGTCGCGCACGGCGACGATCTCGGTCGAATAGCTCTTGGTGACGTTCTCGAGTCGAATCATGATGGGTGCTTCCCGAAGGGACGGAGAGAGGGTACCGCCCGTGCGACGACCAACGGGGTCACCGGGGTCGGGGCACGGAGCAACGGATCGGACTCACTCCGGATCCGACTGTGCGCGGCGCATCTGCAGAAAACCTTCGACGAATTCGTCGATGTTGCCGTCGAGCACGCCGGACACGTCGCTGGTCTCGATCTCGGTGCGCAGGTCCTTGACCATCTGGTAGGGCTGCAGCACGTAGCTGCGGATCTGGCTGCCCCAGCCGACCTGGGCCTGTTTGCCGGCGATCGAGTCGAGTTCGGCAGCACGGTCTTCTTCGGCCTTTGCGGCGATCATGGCGGTGAGACGTCCCATCGCCCGCTCGCGGTTCTGCAGCTGGCTGCGCTCTTCCTGCGAGCTGGCCACGAGGCCGGTTGGTTCGTGGATGAGGCGGACGGCGGACGAGGTCTTGTTGATGTGCTGGCCACCGGCGCCGGAGGCTCTGAACACTTCCATTCGGATGTCGGAGTCGTCGATGTCGACGTCGACGTCCTCGAGCAACGGCCAGACCTGCACGGCTGCGAACGACGTCTGACGGCGCCCCTGGTTGTCGAAGGGGCTGATCCTGACCAGACGGTGAGTGCCGCGTTCGGCGCTCATCAGCCCGTAGGCGTAGCGGCCCGAGATGGTGACCTCGGCCGACATGATCCCGGCTTCGGCTCCCTCCGAGACGTAGTTGAGGCTGATCGAGAACCCCCGACGCTCGCACCAACGTTCGTACATCCGCAGCAGCATCTCGGAGAAGTCCTGGGCGTCGACGCCACCGTCTTTCGCATTGATCTGCACGATGCAGTCGCTGTCGTCGTGTTCGCCGGTGAACAGACTGCGCAGCTCCAGCTGGTCGAGCGTGGCGTTGATGGCTGCGATCGCCGCCTCGATGTCTGGTTCCTGGGACGCGTCGTCCTCGTCACGGGCCAACTCGTGGAGCGCCTCGACGTCGCCGTGCTGTTCGGTGAGCGAGTCGAACACGGCGAGGTCGTCGCGGATGTTGGCGTATTCGGTGTTGAGCTTCTTCGCGGTCCTGGTCGTCCCACAACGCCGGGTCGGAGATCTCGGCTTCGAGGATCGCGAACCGTTCGCGATTGTCGGCGATCGACAGATAGGACTCAGCCTCGTCGAGGCGTCGCTTGACGTCGCGGAGGTCGGAGGTGAAGTCGCGCATGGATCGGGGCCGAGCGGATCAGGCCGCGCCGTGGCACTGCTTGAACTTCTTGCCCGAACCGCACGGGCAGGGAGCGTTGCGCGGCGTCTTGTCGAACGAATCCTTCACCACGGTCTGCTGCTTGACGGGTGCCGCCTGTGCCGGCACCGCGTCGGGTGGGAGTTCACCTTCGGCCACTGCAGCACGCGCTGCCTGGTCGAACCCGCCGATGTCTGCGTCGTCGGACGAACTGGTCTGCATGTTCTGCACGGCCGGCACCTCGCCGGCCACGGCCGGTACCCGGTTCTGGACGACCTGGACGTTCATCACGTACTTGACGAAGTCCTGCGCGATGCCGGTCATCATGGCTCCGAACATCTCGAAGCCTTCACGCTGCCACTCGACGAGCGGGTCCTTCTGGCCCATCGCTCGCAGGTTGATGCCACCTTGGAGGTAGTCCATCTCCTCGAGGTGTTCACGCCAGCGCTGGTCGATGATGCGCAGCATCACCTGACGCTCGACCTGGCGCAGGACATCGTTGCCCAGCTCCGCCTCGCGGCGTTCGTAGTGCTCCGTGGCCTGGCTCATCACGAGGTCGTAGATCTCGTCGGTGTCGCCGCACTGGCGCAGGTCGTCGTCGGTGATCGTGTTCGGGAAGTAGAGCGTGAGCTCCTTGTTGAGCCCCTCGAGATCCCACTCGTCGTCGGCCGCAGAGGCGCAGTGCGTGGCGATGAGGGCGTCAACGGCTTCGGCGAGGTACTCCATCGCGGCCGAGCGCAGGTCTTCACCGTCGAGGATCTGATCGCGACGCGCATAGATGACCTTGCGCTGCTCGTTCATCACCTCGTCGTACTTGAGGACGTTCTTGCGGATCTCGGCGTTCTTGGTCTCGACGGTGGTCTGGGCCCGTTCGATGGCCTTGGTGACCATCTTCGCCTCGATCGCCTCGTCGTCGGGCAGCGCCCGTCCCATCACGTAGTTGAGGGCTCCGGTTGCGAAGAGGCGCATGAGATCGTCATCGAGGCTCAGGAAGAACCGGCTCTCGCCCGGATCGCCCTGGCGGCCGGCGCGCCCACGGAGCTGGTTGTCGATCCGACGACTGTCGTGACGTTCGGATCCGATCACGTAGAGCCCGCCGAGCTCGCGCACGGTGTCGCCTTCGGCCTTGCACTGCGCGCTGTGCTGGGCGAGCAGCTCTTCGTAGCGGGCGAGCGCCTTGGTGCGAGCCTCGCGGAAGTCGTCGGGCATCTGCTCGATCGGTGCGGGCAGCTCGAATTCGTCGACGAGCAGATCGGCCGTGTAGCCCTCCTTGAACACGTCGTGGCGAGCCAGCCCCTCGGGGTTGCCGCCGAGCAGGATGTCGACGCCGCGACCGGCCATGTTGGTGGCCACCGTGACCGCACCGAGGCGGCCGGCCTGGGTGACGATTTCGGCTTCGCGGGTGTGCTGCTTCGCGTTCAGGACTTCGTGCGGAATGCCCCGTTGGGACATCAGACGCCCGAGGATCTCGCTGCGCGCCACGCTGGCGGTGCCGACCAGGATCGGTTGCCCCTTCTCGTGGCGGGGCTCGATGTCGTTGATGATGGCGTCGAACTTGGCCTGCTCGGACTTGTAGATCAGGTCGGGCGCATCGATGCGGGCAAGGGGCCGGTTGGTGGGGATCGGCACCACGCCGAGGTCGTAGGTGCCTGCGAGCTCGGCCGCTTCAGTCTGGGCGGTGCCGGTCATGCCGGCGAGCTTGTCGTACATGCGGAAGTAGTTCTGCAGCGTGATCGTGGCGAGGGTCTGGTTCTCCTCTTTGATCTTCACGCCTTCTTTGGCTTCGACCGCCTGGTGGATGCCTTCCGACCAGCGCCTGCCTTCGAGTATGCGGCCGGTGAACTCGTCGACGATCTTCACCTCGCCGCCCTGCACGATGTAGTCCTTGTCGCGCTTGTACAGCTCCTTGGCCTTCAGCGCCACGGTGAACTGGTGCACGAGGTTGGCCTGGACGTTGTCGTAGAGGTTGTCGACCTCGAGGGCACGCTCGACGTTGTCGATGCCTGCTTCGAGGGGCACGACGACACGCTTGTCCTCTTCCACCTCGTAGTCGACGTCGCGCTTGAGCCCACGAACGATCGACGCGAAGCGGTAGTAGAGCTTCGCTGCGTCGCCGACACGGCCGGAGATGATCAGCGGGGTGCGCGCCTCGTCGATCAGGATCGAGTCGACCTCGTCGACGATGCAGTAGTTGTGGCCGCGCTGTTGGACCTTGTCGGCCTTGGTCTGGGCCATGTTGTCGCGGAGATAGTCGAAGCCCATCTCGTTGTTGGTGGCGTAGGTGATGTCGGACTCGTAGCTCGCACGCTTCTCGGCGGGGCTGTTGCGTTGACCAGGGATGATCAGCCCGACGCTGAGCCCGAGCCAACGGTGGATCTGGCCCATCCATTCGGCGTCGCGACGCGCCAGGTAGTCGTTGACGGTGACCAGGTGGACACCGTTGCCGGTGAGTCCGTTGAGGTACGCCGGCAGCGTCGACACCAGGGTCTTGCCTTCACCGGTCTTCATCTCGGCCACCCACCCGAAGTGCAGTGCGGCGCCACCCATCATCTGCACGTCGTAGTGACGCTGACCGATCGTGCGCTTGGCCGCCTCACGACAGACTGCGAACGCTTCGAGGAGCAGGTCGTCGAGATCAGCGCCATTGTCGAGGCGCTGACGGAATTCACCGGTCTTGGCTTTGAGCGCGTCGTCGGACAACGCACTGATCTCGGGTTCGAAGGCGTTGATGTCGGGCACCATGCCCTCGAGCGCCTTGATCTTCTTGCCTTCACCGGCGCGGAGGATGCGATCGAGGATTCCCATGCAGCCATCCAGCCTACCGGTGCGACGCGACCGGACGGGTCAGGCGACGAGCGACGGATTCGATGCCGCAGTGCTGGGTCGTCGGCGAGTGGATGTGGCGGTACCGGCAGGCGTGGACGCAACTGCGTACAGCATCGGGTCGGCGACACCTGCGTGACGCAATGCAGCCGCCGCGGCGCGCAATGTGGCCCCGGTGGTGACGACGTCGTCGACCACGATCACCCGGCGCCCCTCGAGACCCGGACGGGCAACGAACTCGGGACCATGGAGCCGCTCGATTCGCGTCCGTCCGGTCTGGGGGCCCGTCGGGCCCGACCGGGCGAGCAGCCGGCGGCACGGCACCCCGAGCTGACGGGCGACGTGGCGGGCCACGAGTTCACCCTGGTCGAAGCCGCGTGAACGACGCCGAGCGTCGCTGGTGGGCGCCCACGTGACGATGTCGACCCCGCGATGGTCGCCGGCGGCGACGATCGCGTTCACCACCAGGCCGGCGAGGTGGCGGGCCACCTGGCGTCGGTTGCGGTACTTGAGACCGAGCACCACCTTTCGCGCCCGCCCGGTGAACGGCACCGCGGCCCGAACCCCGTGCCCACCGGGCTGCGGGCACGGCCCGAGCAGCGCGAAACGGCAGGTGGTGCACACGGCGGCACCCGGGGCATCGCATCCGGCACAACGAATCTGGAAGATCATGGAGCCCAGTGTGACGAGGGGGTGTCACGAAGTTGTCTGAGCTGTGCTGTGATTGGGTGCGCGCTGATCGAGGGTGCTGGTGTTCGCGAGGATGTGACCGTCAGGCGACGGGTGCGAGCTCGACGGTGTAGCCGAGTTGTTCGAGTTGGGCGACGAGGTGTCGGCGGCGTCGTTCGGGCTGGTCGCGTCCGGCGAGGTAGTCGGTTCCGATCTCGTTGTAGACGGTGTCGTCGGCGAGGATGTGCCAGCAGATGACCAGCAGCGTGTGCGCGATCGCGATGAGGGCTCGTTGCTCGCCGCGTCGTTTGCGGATGCGTTGGAACCGCACGGCGAGGTAGCAGTCCTTGGTGCGGATTGCTGCCCAGGCGGCCTCGACGAGCGCCGAGGTGAGCCACGGGTTGCCGGATCGGGTGGTGGTCGATTTGTGTTTGCCGGCTGATTCGTTGTTGCCCGGACACAGCCCGGCCCAGGACGCCAGATGCCCTGGTGTCGGGAATCGGGTCATGTCGACACCGATCTCGGCGATCACGATCTCGGCGCAACGTTTCGCGATGCCCGGGATCGTGTCGAGACGGTCCCGGGCGTCAACGAAAGGGATCATCAACACATCGACCTGGTCATCGAGACGGGTGACGGCGAGATCGAGGTAGTCGATGTGGTCCAACAACTCACGTGCCATCACAGCGTGGAAGTTGTTGAACCGGCCCGGCACCGAACGCGCCAACAGCTCGGACTTCACCTTCAGTCGCCCCTTGGCCAGCGCGGCCAGCACTGCGGGGTCTCGTTCACCGTCGATGAGCGCTTCGAGCATCGCTCGACCGGTCACTCCAAGCGTGTCTGATGCGACCGATGACAGTTTCACCCCGGCGTCTTCGAGCAGTTTCTGCAAGCGCAGCACCTCACGGGAACGTTCCTCGACCAGCTGGCGTCGATAGCGGGTGATCTCACGCAGCTGGCGGATCTCGCCTGGCGGCACGAATCAGCCGCGCAGCAGCCCGCACTCCAACAACGTCGCGATCCAGGTCGCGTCGTTGACGTCGGTCTTGCGACCGGGCACGTTCTTGATGTGCGCCGGGTTCACCAGCAACACCTCGAACCCGTGACCCTCGAGCACGTCCCACACCGGCTTCCAGAACACCCCGGTCGCTTCCATCGCCACCTCGCTCACCTGACGACTCGATCAGCCACTCCCGCAGGCGGACCAGGTCATCGCTGAACGTCTCGAAGGTGCGCACCTCAACGTCGCGTTTACGGCGCCCTGTTCCCGGCGTTCGCACACACGCCACCACCGTGCGCTTGTGCACGTCGAGACCGGCGCACCGATCCACGATCACATCCATCGTCTCCTCCTCTGCACAGTTGATGCCCGAAGAGGTTCGGTCGGAGCCAACAATCAAAGAAGGTGTAACACGTGCTCGAAGCACAATCGCAGCCACCTGCCGGACTCCGCCGTCATGGTGTCACGCGGGCTGCAGCGCACCAATCCCTCTCACGACGTCCCCCGAACCCCACCGACAACTTCATCCCCGCAGCCGCGGGAGTCAACCCCCATCGTTGGTACCACAGAGTTGTCAAGCCCAGATGCCGGACTCGCCGCCCCACCCCCAGCGATGAGCGAAACCACCGCGAACGTGCCGTTCGCTCATCGAACGGTCACACCACACCCCAGCCATGAGCGAAACCACCGGATACGCGCCGTTCGCTCATCGCAACCCGAGGCACCGGTGGTTAGCGTGCCCCGGTGCACCGATTCATCCCCACGGATCGACCTGTCAAGCGCATCGGGCGCTGCGTGCTCGGCCTCGCCGTCTTCGGCGTGGGCATCGCCCTCCTGATCGACGCCGATCTCGGTGCGGCGCCGTGGGACGTGTTCCACACCGGTGTGGCGGAGTTGACCGGGATCCCTGTCGGCCAGGTGACGATCATCACCGGGGTCGTGCTGTTGCTGCTGTGGATTCCACTCGGCGAGACGATGGGCCTGGGCACCATCCTCAACGCCATCGAGATCGGACTGGTCGTCGACCTCGTGCTCCCCGTTCTCCCTCAACCCGACCTCCTGGTCCCGCGGGCGGCGATGATGCTCGGCGGCGTCGTCGTGATCGCGATCGGCTCGGGGCTCTACATCGGCGCGGGACTCGGCCCAGGCCCACGTGACGGCCTGATGACCGGGTTCGCCAAGCGTGGCATCTCGATCCGCTTCGCCCGAACCGCAATCGAACTGACCGTGCTCGCGATCGGCATCGCCCTCGGCGGAGCAATCGGCGTCGGAACCGCCGTCTTCGCGATCGCAATCGGCCCGCTCGTCCAGTTTTTCCTCCCTCGCCTTCGTCTCGCTGAACCGACGACCGCGACCGTCTGAGCCTCAGAGCGACGAGGCGCGGTGCGAGCCGCGACGCTGGAAGAAGTCGCCGACCTGGTTCAGCGCCAACACGGTCATGGTGAGGACCAGGGCCGGGTACAGCACCTGCCAGAAGTCCTGCTTGATGTCGCGTCGCGCCTGGTTGATCATGTTGCCCCATGTCGCAGTGGGCAATTGCACACTCAGTCCGAGGAACGAGAGCGTCCCTTCGACGACGATCACTGCCGCCGCAGCGACCATCGCGTACGCGATCAACGTGGGCAACACGTTGGGGATGATCTCCCGCCAGAGGATCCTCCACTTCTTCGTGCCGATGGCCCGCGCAGCGGTGACGAATTCACGGTTGGAGATGGCAAGGCTGTTCGCACGCGAGACACGCGTGTACGCGGGAATCGACAGCAGCCCGATGATGAAGCTGATCACGAAGAGGCTGCGGACCTCGAAGATCGAGATGAGCGCCAGGAGCAGCACGAGCGCCGGAAACGCCAAGATGACGTCGATCGTGGCCATCAACACGGTCTCGGTCTTCCCCCGCACGAAACCGACGAGTGACCCCAACAGCCCACCGACGATCACGCCACAGGCGACCGAGACGGCGGCGACGATGACGCTGACGTACGAACCGTGCACGACGCGGGAGAACGTGTCGCGGGCGAGCGCATCCGTACCGAGTGGGTGCTGCCACGACGGGCCCTCGAGCGCTTCCCGAGTACCGAATTCGCCGGTCGCCGGGTTGAACCCGCTCAGCGGCAGGTCCGGATCGGAGAGCGGCAGCGCGCCGTTGAACACGCGCAGATCGAGCTGCGCGTAGATCGCGCCGAAGAGCACGGCCAGCAACCACAACGTGCAGAACTTGACCAGGATCGGCATCTCCTTGAAGACGCCCCATGCGGACTTGCGCGTAGGTTTGACACCGGGCGGGACCTCGAAGTCGTCGGCACTCTCCGCGGGTCCTCCGGTCAGCGAGACGATCTGCGCCGTCTGGGCGGCCTTGGCCTTCTCGATTTCGGATTCGGTGGTCGCCATCCGCTCAGCTCCTTCGTATGCGTGGGTCCAGAACGACGTACAGGAGGTCGACGACCGTGTTGATGATCACGAACATCACGGCGATGAAGACGGTGATCCCTTGGATCACGAGAATGTCGCGCCCGTTGATCGCGTTGATGAGCGAGAATCCCAGGCCGGGGATGGCGAAGAGCGACTCGATCACCACGGTGCCCCCGAGCAGCGCACCGAAGCTGATGCCCACGACGGTCATCAGGCTCAGCGAACTCGGACGGAGCGCATGTCGGAAGAGGATGTATCGATCGCTGAGTCCCTTGGCCCGCGCCGACAAGATGTAGTCCTCCTTCAGCGTGGCCACCATGTCGGAGCGAATGAGACGGGAGAACAGGGCCATCGCGGCGAGCGCCAAGGCCACCGAGGGCATGATCGCCGTCTTGAGATTGTCGACGACTCCATCGCTCAACCGGTTCCAGTTCGATGACGGGAGCCAGCCGAGCTGCACGGCGAACAGCCAGATGAGAAAGATGCCGAAGACGAAGTTCGGGATCGACAGCGCGACTTGAACGCCTGCCGAACTGTCGGTGTCCGGCCACTTGCCCTGCTTGTAGGCGCCGAAGACGCCCACGGGAATCGCGACGACCACGGCGATGAAGATCGACATGAACGCGAGCTGGGCCGTCACCGGCACCCGAGACTGATCGTGTCGCTGACCGGTTGATCGGTGACGTACGAGGTGCCGAGGTCGCCGGTGACGGCATCTCCCAGCCAGGTGAAGTACCGAACGATGAACGGATCGTCGAGGTTGAGATCGTCTCGGATCTGCGCCTCGACGTCGGGTTCCGCTCCGCGGTGCCGAGGATCGTGTCGACGGGGTCTCCGGGGAGGAGCGCGACCATCAGGAAGGTCAAGAACGTGACCGCCAGCAACGTGGCGATCAATCGCAAGAGAACGAATGCGATCGTCTTGATCATGATGAGTCGCGTACTCTCCCCGGAGTCCGTCGTCGTGTCAGTGACGGGTCAGTGAGCGTTGCGATCACTCGGCGACGAAGACCTGGAACCAACGAGCCTCGTGCGTCCGGACGATGCCCGCGCCGAGCTGCCCATCCGGGAACGTCCAGCGGTCGAAGCCCTTGACGTTCGGGTCCTTGGCGATCATGCCGCAGTACCACCGGAGTACCAGATCAGACCTTCGTTGTTCCATCTTGGTCATGATCTGGCCGTAGAGCGCCTTGCGGGTCTCGAAGTCGTCGGTGGCGCTGGCCTCGGTGGCCCACGCCTGCATCTCGGGGTCGTCGAAGTTCGTGAAGTTGCCGATCGAGTCGGCCTTCGGCGCCACGAACGGGTTGACGGCCACCGACGGATCGTTCTCGGTGCCCCAGCGCCAGCAGTGTGCGTGGTGCACGTCGCTGACGGCGTTGTTGATGTGGGTCGCCTGGTCGAACTGTGTCAGCGTGACGTTGACGAGTTCGGAACCGGTCCACACCTGCTCGGCCACCTGCATCGCAGCGATGAGGGTGGGGTCGGGCGGGCACGAGAGCTCGACGTCGATCTTCTCGCCGGGCGCCTTGCCGTCGGAACGAGCCGGATCGTCGACGTACTGCTGGATCAGCGCCTTGCCGGCGTCGAAGTCGAACTTCTTGTAGGCGTCTTCGGCTTCCTGGGTCCACCAGGGGCTGTCGGCCGAGAAGAACTGCGACGTCGGCAAGGAGATGCCGGCGCCACCGAGTGCCTCGATGACGTTCTCCTGGTTGTTCATGTAGATCAGGCCGGTACGAACGCGAGCGTCGTCGAACGGCACCTGCTCGGTGTTGAACATGCCACCGCCGGTGCTGTTGCCCTGGAACTCGATCAGTTCGATGCCCGACTCTTCACGAGCGTCGCGGATCGTGTTCTGACGCAACGTCTGCATGGCGTTGGTCGTGCCCGAGATCAGCGCGTCGAGACGCGTACCCTCGTCGGCGGTCGGCCGGAACGACACGGAGTCGAGGAACGGCAGTTGATTGCCGTCGGTGTCGGTGTACCAGTAGTCGGGGTTGCGCTCGACGACGGTCTCGTTGTCCTGGTCGCGATTGGCCATGACGAACGGGCCGGTGCCGATCGGGTTGGTGCTGTAACCCACGGGGTCGGCAGCGGCCGCCGCCGGGTCGAACGGGAACCCGAGCGGAGCGTTTGCGAGCGTGCCGCGGAACGCCACGTTTGGCGCACTGAGCGTGTACTCGACCGTCAGCTCGTCGATGGCCGCGACGCCGGCGAGGCCCGAACCGGTGATGTCGGACTGCCCTGAGGCACCGGCCTGCTGGATCGGGAACATGTCGGCGATCGTCTGCGCGGTGAGCAGCGTGCCGTTGTGGAACGTCACGTCGGGACGCAGCGTCATCGTCCAGACCGTGAAGTCGTCGTTCGCCTCCATGCTCTCGGCCAGGAACGGCTCGTAATTGCCTTCGGCGCTCTTGTCGAACAGCGGGTCGTAGATCGACCGCATGATGGTGTAGCACGGCGACGAGCAGCTGTCCTCCCATGGACGCAGGCCCGTGGCATCGGCCTCGAGGCCGATCGTGACCGTGCCGCCGTAGACGGCTTCATCGGTCTCCTCGGCGACCGATGTGTCGACGTCGGGAACGGTCGCAGCGGGCTCGCCGCCATCGTCGCCCCCCTCGCCGTCGGTGGCGTCTGGTGCCTCGGTGGTGTCGCCGCCGGTGTCGGTGTCGCTGGAGCTGTCGTCGCTCCCGCACGATGCCGCCACGAACGCCAACACCAGTGGAATGGCGAGTGCTGTGACTACTCGTCGCTGTCGCATGGATCCCCCATCTGGATGGAATGTTTGGTGGTTGATGTTGTGAATTGCGAGTCGCTCACGATGCCGACGCAGCGGTGCGAAGATCCACCCCACGTACGCCCCCTCCCGCCCGGTGACTCGATCCGAACGAGAGCATCGATTGTCTAGCATTACATGACCGATGTCACACAGTCGGAGCATCACCCGTTGTCGGCGCCGCGACGGCTACCGGCTGGTCGCCGTTCCAGGGCTCGATCAGCGGGTGATGACAGGCCACGTAATGGTCCTCGCCGACTCGGCGCATCTGCGGCTCCTCGGCAGCGCACACCTCGTCGGCAAACGGACAGCGGGTGCGGAACCGGCAGCCCGACGGCGGGGAAATCGGCGAGGGCAGCTCTCCCTCGATCACTCGGATCGAGTCGACATCGACATCGGGATCCGGTACCGGGCTCGACCCGAGGAGCAACTCGGTGTAGGGATGCGCCGGCCGTTCGTACAGCTCGTCGGCTTCGGAGATCTCGCACATCTTGCCGAGGTACATCACCGCGACCCGGTCGCTGATGTTCTTCACCACCGCGAGGTCGTGTGCGATGAACACCAACGTGAGGCCGTGCTCGGTCTTGAGATCGTCGAGCAGGTTGAGAATCTGAGCCTGGATCGACACGT
Organism: Ilumatobacteraceae bacterium; assembly: GCA_963705485.1. Lineage (GTDB taxonomy): Bacteria > Actinomycetota > Acidimicrobiia > Acidimicrobiales > Ilumatobacteraceae > Sva-07. The sequence goes on along the minus strand of CAVPJT010000007.1, from coordinate 148,307 downwards.
CGAGCGCCGACACCGGCTCGTCGCAGATGATCAGCTGCGGTTCCATCACGAGCGCACGTGCGATCGAGATGCGCTGGCACTGGCCGCCGGAGAACTCGTGGGGCCGTTTGTAACGCGCCGGCCCAGGATCGACGCCCACCTGGTCGAGCATGCGAGCAACGATCTTCCACTGCTCGTCTTTGTTCTTCGGCCCCCACACGTTGAGCGGTTCGGCCACGACCTCGCCGATCGTGCGACGGGGGTTCAGCGACGAGATCGGGTCCTGGAAGATCATCTGCAGCTGCGTGCGCCGCTGGCGCATCGTCTTTTCATCGAGACTGGCGAGGTCTTCGCCGTCGAGCACGACCGAACCACTGGTCGGCTTGGGCAGTCTCAGCAGCGCGCGGCCGGTGGTCGACTTCCCGCAGCCGGATTCGCCGACCAGGCCGAGGGTTTCGCCCGGCGCGATGTCGAAGCTGATCCCGCTGACCGCTTTGACCGTGCGGTGCCTGCCCGCAGGGAACTCGACGACGAGATCGCTGACCTGCAGCAGCACCTCGTCGGCAGGCCGGAGATGGGCGGTACCCGAGCCGGCCATCAGCCCTCCACCTCTTCGCTCGCGCGGAGCTTGCCGGCAGCGGCGAGCGCCGGCGGGAACTCTGCGTCGATGTTCGCCTGGAAGGCCGCCTCGCCCTCTGGCGTGCCGACCGGGAAGTGGCAGGCGAACACGTGGTCGGCGGAATCGATCGAACGCAACTCGGGCTCCTCGGTACGGCAGATGTCCTGTGCGTAGGCACAGCGGGGGGCGAACTTGCAGCCGGGTGGCGGCTCGATCAGGTTCGGCGGGCGACCGGGAATGGCGTTCAGCCGGGTGTGCTTGGGCTGGGTGACCTTCGGGATCGACCAGAGCAACCCCTGGGTATAGGGGTGCCGGAGCTCGCTGAACAGCTTCGCCGTCGGCGCCTTCTCGACCGCTCTGCCGGCGTACATCACCATGATCTCGTCGGTGCGGCCGGCCACCACACCGAGGTCGTGGGTGACCAGGATCATCGCCATGGCACGATCGCTCTGCTGTTCGCGGAGCAGGTTGAGGATCTGGTGCTGGACGGTCACGTCGAGCGCCGTGGTCGGCTCGTCGGCGAAGAGCATTCGAGGACCACAGGCGAGGGCGATGGCGATGCAGACGCGCTGACGCATGCCGCCGGACATCTGGTGCGGGTACACATCGAGACGCTTCTCGGCCGTCGGGAATGTGCACCGACTTGAGCAGCGCGACGGCGACCTCTTCGGCTCTCCTTCTTGCTCATGTCGAGGTGGTAGCGGACGTGTTCGGTGAGCTGACGTCCGATGGTGACGACCGGGTTGAGCGAGGTCATCGGGTCCTGGAAGACCATCGCCATCTCTGCGCCCCACAGCGCCTTCTTCTGCTTGGCCGACTTGCCGATCAGCTCCTGACCGGCGTACATCACCGATCCGGTGGTGTGGGCGTTGCTGGTGGTGTTGAGGCCCATGATCGACCGCGACAGCACGGTCTTGCCCGACCCAGATTCGCCGACGACACCGAGCGTGCGCCCACGCGACAGTGAAAACGACACACCATCGACGGCGCGGACCGAGCCGGCCGCCACGTCGAAGTGTGTCTTGAGGTCGTCGACGACCAGGAGTGCCTCACCGTCGTCGACATGCCGTGCGGGAGCTCGCCCGACGCGGATCTCGTTCTCCACCGGGATCTCGTTGTCCATGCTTCCCCTTTTGTTCGCCAATGCCAGAGAGTGGCGGGCGTCACATTAGGCGCAGAGGAAGGAAGACTTCGAACTCACCCCAACATCGTGGTTCAGTACCGGTAGTTCTCGGGCTTGAACGGTCCGCTGGGGTCGAGATCGAGGTACTCGGCCTGCTCGTCGGTGAGCTTGGTCAGCTTCACGCCGAGCGCATCGAGGTGCAGTCGTGCGACCTTCTCGTCGAGGTGCTTCGGGAGCACGTAGACGCCGAGCGGGTAGTTCTCTGTGTTGTTCCAGAGTTCCATCTGTGCGATCACCTGGTTGGCGAACGAGCACGACATCACGAAGCTCGGGTGGCCCGTGGCGCACCCGAGGTTCACGAGGCGACCTTCGGCGAGGATGATCACCTGGTGGCCGTCGTCGAAGCGCCACACGTCGGTGCCCGGCTTCAGCTCGTCGCGCACCGCGCCCGAGCGGGCCAGGCCGGCCATGTCGATCTCGTTGTCGAAGTGGCCGATGTTGCAGACGATCGCGTTGTGCTTCATCGCCCGCATGTGGTCGATCGTGATGATGTCGGCGTTGCCGGTGGCCGACACGAAGATGTCGGCGGTGTCGACGACGTCCTCGATCGGGAGGACCTGAATGCCTTCCATCGCCGCCTGCAGCGCGTTGATCGGGTCGATCTCGGTGACGATGACGCGGGCGCCCTGGCCCTGCAGCGACTGCACACACCCCTTGCCCACGTCGCCGTAGCCGAGCACGACGGCGGTCTTGCCACCGATCATCACATCGGTCGCGCGGCTGATCGAGTCGACCAGCGAGTGACGGCAGCCGTACAGGTTGTCGAACTTCGACTTGGTGACCGAGTCGTTGACGTTGATCGCCGGGAACAACAGCTCGCCGTCGGCCATCATCTTGTAGAGGCGCTTGACGCCGGTGGTGGTCTCTTCGGTGACGCCCTTGATGTGCTTGGCCATACGGGTCCACTTGCCGGGGTCTGACTTGAGCGACCGCTGCAGCAGACCGAGCACGATGGCGAACTCGGGATTCGACGCACCGGTCGGGTCGGGCACTTCACCGGCGGCTTCGAACTCGACACCCTTGTGCAGCAGCATCGTGGCGTCGCCGCCGTCGTCGAGGATCATGTTCGGGCCGTCGTACGTCGTGCCATCGGCCGCGTCGGGCCAGGTCATCATCTGATCGGTGCACCACCAGTACTCCTCGAGTGTCTCGCCCTTCCAGGCGAACACCGGAACGCCCTGCGGGTCATCCGCCGTGCCGTTCGGGCCGACGACGACTGCGGCCGCTGCGTGGTCCTGGGTGGAGAAGATGTTGCAGCTCGCCCAGCGCACCTCGGCGCCGAGTTCGGTCAACGTCTCGATCAGTACGGCCGTCTGGATCGTCATGTGCAGCGAGCCGGAGATGCGCGCGCCGGCGAGCGGCTTGGACGCGCCGTACTCCTTGCGCAGCGCCAAGAGGCCCGGCATCTCGTGCTCTGCGAGGATCATCTCCTTGCGCCCGAACGGCGCCATCGAGAGATCGGCGACGCGGAAGTCCTTGCGGGCCGCGAGTGTGGACGTGCTGGTGGACGTGACGGTGTCGGTCATGGGAAAGCCTCCGTGGTTCGTGGGAACCGGGCAGGGGCCTTCAGGCACCGATCGAATCAGCCCGGCGATTCGGTGACGTGAAGTGTACCGACGTCGCCGCGGTCTGCGGGGCTACTTCAAGACGATGGCGTACACGTCGAGCAGGTAGTGCATGCTGCCGTAGTGGTTGTACATCTTGACCACGTTCGGCGCCCCCGTCGTCGAGTACGGGATCAGCGACATGTTCGGCACGACCTCGCCCTCGGCGACGTTGAGATTGGCCACGAGGGGGCGATCGGCATCGCCGGGGTAGCCGGTGAGGTAGGTCCCCGCCGGCACGCTCGGATAGAGACGGTTGAGGTCGGTGCCGGTGAGGTTGCCGATCAATGCCGACTGGGAGCTGAGGTCGACTCCACCATTGGACGGCAGCGTCACCGACTTGGCGAAGGCGTCGAAACTCCAGTCCTCGGCGCTCCCGGTGCCGAGCGGCAGGTTGCCGAAGGCCGGCTCGCGGGTGTCGAAGGCACGGAACGGCGACTCGAGCGGGACGATTCGTCCCGTCGTGGTGTCGTCAGGTTTCGTCTCGAAGTAGCCGAAGATGTCGACGATCAAGTCGGTCTCGCCCGAGTGGTTGTAGACGTAGATCTTGCCGTCGACGACGGGCACGACGGCCATCGCCGTCTTGATCTGGCCGGCCACCACGTTGACGTTCGAGGTCTTGATCGGGGGCTTCGGTGGCGCCGGAGCGGCACTGAGGTAGGTGGCAGTGCTGCCGGGACGATTGTTGACCGCGGCGATGTTGACGAGCGCGGCGGTGATCGTCGGGCGATTCGGCACGGCAGGCGTGAGCGTCGGCATGTAGGAGTTGGCGCCGCGGATCTGCACCGCGCGGACCTCGGCGGTCCTCAACGGCGTCCACGTTTCGCGGGTGTCGGTCAGGCGGGCGGGGCCGACCGGGGTGAGGCGGGCGCCGCGAGGTCCGGTGTACGACGACTTCGACAGGAAGCCGAACACATCGATGATCACGTTGGCGGTGCCGCTCGACTTCGGGCCCATCGTGATGGTGATGCCACCATCGGCACCCAGGCCGACGATCGCGAGATTCGGCACGTTGCGGCCGGGAGCGAAGTTGACCAACGACGACGTGCCGGTGGTGCCGGTCGGGCGGACAGCGAGCCAGCCACCCCGGTGGGATCGACGACCGTCACCGTGGCGACGACGGCGAGCACGTCGGCCGACGTGGCCGGCAACGTCCCGGTACCGGCGATCTTGACATTGAACTCGGCGGCCGGGTCGATGCGTCGAGGGCCGGGCGTCGTGACGTTGATCGGCGACGCGGGACGCGAGTCGAACGCACGGAACGGCGTGAGAGCGTGGAACTCGCCGCCGGCGCCGAGCCCTGAAACCTGCGCCTCGACTGGATTCGCGGGCGACGAGGTGGCCGCGACGGCAATCGACGACACGCCGACGATCGCGGCGATGGCAACTCGTCGGACCCAACGCTGTGCACTCATCCGGTGAACCGTACCTCTCCGATCGCGTGCCACCGGCGCGCGGCACGTGGTTTGTATCGGCAGGACTCAGCCACCGCTTGACTCGGCATCGAACGTCGGCGCGATCGCGTTCGACTCGATGACGCCCATCAGCCGCTCGTGTTCGGCCTCGTCGACCGTGGTCGACTCCGGAATCAGCATCACCGGAATGTCGTCGCGCACGTCGTAGCGACGGTGCAGCCGGGCGTTGTACAACAGCGACTCGGATTCGACGTAGTACAGCGGGCCCTTGTCCTCCGGACACACGAGGATCTCGAGCAGAGCGGGTGACAGTGACATGATCGTTCTCCTGGATTCAGCTGGTGATCTGGGCGAGCAACGTGCCGACCGCGTCGTCGCACGACGTTCGATCGGCCGCTTCGAGGTTCAAGCGGAGCAGGGGTTCGGTGTTGGAAGGTCGCAGGTTGAACCACCACGATCCGCAGTCGACAGTGAGCCCGTCGAGACGATCCTGCTCGAACTCGGCGTACTGCTCACTGATGCGTTCGATGACCGCTGGCGCATCGTCGACTTGCGTGTTGATCTCGCCGCTTGCCGAGTACCGCTCGTACGGGCGACGCACGACCGACAGCGGTTGACCGGAACGACCGATTTCGGCCATCACCATCAGCGAGGCGATCAGGCCGCTGTCGGCATTGAAGTTGCGGGCGAAGTAGTAGTGGGCGGAGTGCTCACCGCCGAACAGGGCGCCGGTGTCGGCCATGATCTGCTTGATGAACGAGTGACCGACCTTGGTACGAACCGGCGTGCCGCCGAGTTCGACGACGACTTCGGGCACCGTCTTGGAGCAGATCAGGTTGTGAAGGATCGTGGCACCGGGATGCTGGCGTAGCGTCGCGGCCGCCAGGATTGCCGTGGTCGTGGATCCGCTCAGACCGTTGCCGGTCTCATCGACCACGAACACCCGGTCGGCATCGCCGTCGAACGCGAGACCCAGGTCGAATCCGCCAGCGACTACGCGGGAGCGCAGATCGCGCTGGTTCGCAGGCTGCAACGGGTCGGCCGGATGGTTGGGGAACGTGCCGTCGAGTTCAGGAAACATGACCTCGAGCTCGACGTTGTCGAGGCGTTCGAACACCGCGGGCACGACCAGGCCGCCCATCCCGTTGGCAGTGTCGGCCACCACCTTCATCGTGCCGATCTCGGCGGGGTCGATGAAGCTGACGACGTGATCGGCGAACTCGCCGAGCAACTCTCGCTCGGTGCGGCTGCCACTGGTGGCGGCCTGCCGTGGACCGGCACCGTCGAGCACCTGCTGCGCCACGGCCTGCACCTCGGCGAGACCGGTGTCGACGCCGACCGGGCGAGCGCCGGCGAGGCACAGCTTGACACCGTTGTAGCCCGCCGGGTTGTGCGATGCGGTGAACATGGCGCCGGGCAGGTCGAGCACGCCTGACGCGTAGTACATGAGGTCGGTCGACACGAGCCCGATGTCGACCACGTCGACCCCCTGCTCCATCACACCCCGGGTGAATGCCTCGACCAGCGCCGGCCCCGACGGGCGCATGTCGCGGGCAATGACGACCTGATCGGAACGGACGAAGGTGGCGAAGCCGACCCCGAGTGCATGGGCCACGTCAGCATCGAGCTGGTCGGGAACCGTGCCACGGATGTCGTACGCCTTCACGATGGAATCGAGCACAGACATGACCGTCGAAAGGCTATCGGTCGGGCTCGGAAGGCGGTGTCGGGGGGTGATCGGGCGACTCGCCCAACGGTGCCGCATCCCGCACGCCGTCCATCTCGTTCACCTCGTCGCCGCTCCACGTTCGGGGGATCAGCGTCGTCTCGTCGACGGTGGACATCATGGTGGCGACCGGCGCAGGTGCCGGTTCGAGCGACGGGCCGCGTCCCCAGCTGGGTCGGTCACCCGGGTAGACGAGGTCGCCCTTTCGACGCCAGTACACGCAGAGCGCGAGACCGAACAGTGTGACCGCATAGAAGAACCAGTCGAGCGGTGTCTTCGAATAGGTCAGCTTCACCTGGTTGTCGGTCGGGATCACCACCATGAAGTTCGGTGCCACCCGGTACGGGCCCTCTGCACCTTCGACCTTCCACGTCGGGAAGTAGCTCACCCTCACGAGCACGGGCACGCCGACCTGGTCGACGTCGAAACTGATCGACTGCTGTTGCATGTCGACGTTGCTCACGGTGACCGGCTCGAGGTCGACCACCTCGATCGCTTCGCTGGGAACCACGTAGTCGACGTTGCGGCTGCGTTCGCCCGGCTCGCCCACCCGAGCGTCGAGATCCACCTCGACCGGCACCCGCTGCCACGACTCGGGGCCGTCATTGGCGGGAAGCGCCGCCCAGTCGCCCTGACGCTGGAACCAGCTCGTGCCCACTTCGAGATTCCGCTCTCGCTGATCGCCGCCACGTTCCTCGATCACCACCGGTTGCACGGTGAGCGCCTCGACGATGCTGGCGGTGCGCAGTTCGTAGATGTCCCACGGCCCCGACGTGGTGACGAACTCGAGGTCGGCCTGTGCTTCGGCCTCGGCCTTCGCTTCGGGGGTGCGCACCATCAGGTAGCGCACGCCGAGGTCGTGCATGTGCTGCACCCCGACCGTCGCATCGTTGTTCACGTAGCGCAACTGTCGCACCGGATTCGACGACTGCTTGGACATCGCCGCCGCGCTCAAGAAGTGGTACGGCGTCGTACCCGAGGCCTCGAAGAACAGGCCCTCCATCGAGGCGATGCACCCGTCGGTCCAGTGCGGGAGCAGCATCAGCGCCATCGTGGTGCCGTACTCGCCGTTGTCACCGTTGTTCTCCCACAGGGCGCGACCACAGCCCCGCGCGACGCCGATGTCACCCATCGTGGTCACCAACTCGTTGTACTCGGGGTACTTCGGGCGTCCCTCGTAGCCGCGCATGTTGTAGCGGGTCCAGCCATCGGCGACCGCCCGGCCCGACTCCGGCCCCTTGCGCAACGGTCCCCACGCATAGACCGACGTGTCACCGTCGGAGACGCGGCCGCCGCCCGGCAGCGTCTCGTACATCCAACCGAACACCAACAGACACGACAGCGTGATCACTCCGGCGGCGACGGCGCCCTCGACCGCCGAGAGCTGCGACGACGCCCGGCGATCGCGTGCGGCGTTGACGAGCCAGGTGATCAACTCGAGGGCACCGATCACCATCAGGAGGTAACGGGTCAGGTAGACGAAGGGCAGCAGGCGCGGATTCCACAGCAATCCGATCAGCGGCAGGCTGTCGCGAGTGAGGTAGACCAGCGCCACGAAGGTCAGGCAGATCAGCCCGATCGCCGTACCGGTGAGATGGCGCCGCAACACCATCGCCAGGAACCCGATGATCGCGAGCGCGGTGATGATGAAATCGAGCGGAGCTGCAAGCGGGAAGAACATGTCCCAGAACGAGTCGTTCGCCCCCTCGGGGCGGAAGCCGTACTTCATGTCGGTCATGAACTCGTGACCGAACAGGAACGGACCGACCCACCAGGCCGACAGCAGCAACGTGGTCACGCCGGTGGTCACGGCGAACACCAGCCGGAAGCGGTCGAGCCAGACGAGGCACAGGATGATCGCACTGACGGCCACGAAGATCAGCACGATGCCGTGCGACACCGCTGCGAGCGACAACACGACCGCGGTCCACACGCGGAATCGGCCCGTTCGCAGCCCGTTGGCGAGCAGGCCGAGGCCGAGCACCGCCAGGGTGAGTGCGATCGAGAACGAGTACTCGCCGGCCATCGTCGACTTCACGTTGCCGCCGTAGATCGAGAAGCTCTCGTCGAGCAGGAAGCAGAGCGCAGCGATCGAGAAGAGTTCGGGGATCGGGTGCCGGAAGTTGGCGAGACGTCCGAACGCCCAGCAGGCCACGGGGAACAGCAGCAGCCCCGACACCGCCACCAGCTTGAACGCGACGCCATACGGCAAGATCACGTCGAGCGCCACGATGGCCAGCGCGGGGATGACCATGTAGAAGCGGTACAGCGGGAGACCGCCGTACCAATCCATCGTCCAGCCCGAGAGCTGGAAGTTGGGGAGGAAATGGTCGCGTAGGAATGCGGGCGCCCACACGTGGGCGCCCATGTCGCCGCCGGTGGGCGTGGTGTCGTCGAAGATCAGGTCTCGGCTCGGCGACAACGGATTCAGATGGACGACCATCATCATCACGACGGTCGCGGTGACCAACGTCGCCGAGGTGACCAACACCCGAACGATCCGTTCAGTGCTCCACGGACGCTGCCACCAGGCGACCGGTCGACGGAACACCCGGGAGACGACACGCTGGGCGACCGACGGCGAGGGTGCCGCAACGGCTGCGTCGACGGCAACGGCCGAGTCGGCCACATCGGCTGTGTCGACCGCAACGGCTGCGTCGTCGTCGGCGAACTCGCGATCGAACCAGTCGCCGAACTCATCACCCTCCGGCGCCTCGCGGGGATCCCGCGGGGCCACATCAGCGGGACGCGTGTCGTCGCTCATCGGATGCGCTCGTTGTTCGACATCAAGTGCACCATCATGGCAAAGCGTGGTGGGCGCTGCCCGTCACAACACCAGCAACAAGCCGGTGAGATTGAACCCGATGTGAATCGTGATCGCCGGTCCGAGTCGTCGGGAACGCAGCGCAGCCCAGCCGAGAATCAGCCCGAACACGAACAGCCCGGGCAACTCGATCGGGCGGAAGTGGACCGCAGCGAACACGAACGCCACGGCCACCAACACGGCCCCCTCGTTGAATCGAGCCGCGAGCGACCGCTGCAGGAGGCCCCGGTAGAACAGTTCTTCGACCACGGGCGCGCCGATCACGACCACCGCGACGAGCAGCAACGTCGACGCCCCTCCGGCACGATCGACGAGGTCCTGGGCGTTCTCGGTGAGGCGATCCTGGGTGAACGTGTCGGGCCACAAGGCTTCGAGCGGCAGGTACACGACCCTGATGAGCACGAGTTGAGCGCCAGCGCCGATCGCCAGGCCGCCCAGGTCGATCCAGCGGAACCAGATGCCGTAGTCCGCGATCATGCTGCCCGATCCGGCCCGTTGCGAAGCGATCCACATGCCGACGAGATATGACGCCCACGCACCGCACAGCGCGACGGCGAGCACACCGAACGACACCTCCGTCGCCGGGTCGCCGTCGCCCAGGGCCAACAGAATCAGCGACGAGACCACCTGGGCAACGACCCAGGCACCGAGAAAGGTGAACACCGCGGTCGACGCGTCGATCGGCCGAGGTGACGCGGATGGAAGGAACCCACCGGAGAACCCGATGTCGGTGCGATCGCCATCGCGCGCTGAACCGGCCACGACCGTCGACGCTACCGGTCATCGACGCGGCCGAACCAGCGTGGCACGATGACGATCAACGCTCGATCCGACGACGTTTGCGCTGCGATGTTCAGACCGAGATGCTCAGACAGCGATCAGGGTGTGCTGCCCGAATCGACGGTCGTCCAGGTACCAGCCGGTGGGAACCGAGAGGCGCTCGGCGTGTCGCCCACACAGGTCATAGGCGTGGGGGTCACGTTCGGTCGTCAAGTCATCGAGCCAGACCTGCGAGCGGCCGTAGTGGTACGTCAACGTGACCGTTGCCCGTTCCGAGCATCCCGGACGCGAGCACTGGCGCACGCCCGTCGCTGCTCGTTCCGTCACCCGATCGATGCGAGGCATCCGACAACGGTAGATCGCCGGCAACCGTGCGGTGGCGGATACTCGCCGACGGCCGCGAGACGGTCGTCGAGCACGACCTGGCATCGAGCTGGATCATGCGTAGCATGGATCCATGAACAACTTGCCCCCGCCACCTCCGCCCCCACCTCCGGGGCGCGGCCGTGGATCGAAGCGCCCCGACGACGCCGATCGGCGTCACGGCGACAAGTCGCCCGCCAACAAGAACAAGGGCAACGAGTTCAACGCGGACGGTACGCCGTCGAGCGGCGGGCGAGGCCCCGGCAGCTGGCCGCGTTGGACCATCTGGGTGCTCGTCGGTGTGCTCGCCGCCGCCTTTCTCGTGCCGAGCCTGTGGCCGAGCGACAGCGGCGAATCGCTCGAGTACTCCGAATGGCGCACCCAGGTGATCGAGGGCAACATCGCCACCGCCGACATCAACGCCTCCGGCAAGATCACCGGCGAGTTCACCAACGGCGACCAATACACCACGACGGGCGACGCCTCGACTGGTGTCTCGGATCCGGATAGAGAACTGCTGATCGAGAACAACGTCGCCTACAAGTTCACCCCGGCGAGCAACAACTGGCTGCTCGGGGTCCTGTCGATCTTCCTGCCGGTGATGCTGATCATCGGGTTCTTCGTGTGGATGCAGCGACGCGCCCAGGGTCAGATGGGCGGGGTGATGTCGATCGGCAAGAGCAAGGCCAAGGCCTACGACGCCGACCGTCCCTCGACCACCTTCGACGACATCGCCGGCTACACCGGCGTCAAGCAGGAGATCACCGAGGTGGTCGACTTCCTGCGCATGCCCGAACGCTTCCGTGAGATCGGCGCCCGCGTTCCCAAGGGCATCCTGCTCGTCGGCCCTCCCGGCACCGGCAAGACACTGTTCGCCCGTGCCGTGGCTGGTGAGGCCGGTGTCGGCTTCCTCAGCGTCACCGGTTCGGACTTCATGGAGATGTTCGTCGGCGTCGGCGCCAGCCGCGTCCGCGACCTGTTCCAACAGGCCCGCCGCATGGGCAAGGCGATCATCTTCGTCGACGAGATCGACTCGATCGGCCGCAAGCGTGGCGCCGGCCTCGGCGGCGGGCACGACGAGCGTGAGCAGACCCTCAACCAGATGCTCGCGGAGATGGACGGCTTCGAGACGTCCGAGGGCATCGTCATCATGGCTGCCACCAACCGGCCCGACATCCTCGATCCGGCGCTGCTGCGCCCCGGTCGCTTCGACCGTCAGATCGTCGTGCCGCTTCCCGAGGCCACCGAACGCCAGGCGATCCTCGAGGTCCACAGCCGCGACAAGCGGATGGGCCCCGATGTCGACATGGAGACCATGGCCCAGGCCACACCGGGCATGTCCGGCGCCGACCTGGCGAACCTCGTCAACGAGGCGGCACTCGTGGCCGTGCGTCGTGGTTCGAAGGAGATCCAGCGGATCGATTTCGAGAATGCGCGTGACCGCGTCGTGCTCGGCGCAACCCGCGAGTCGATGATCCTGTCTGCCGAGGAGAAGCGGGCGACCGCCTATCACGAGGGCGGCCACGCCCTGCTGGCCACCGTTCTCCCGCACGGCGATCCGTTGCACAAGGTGACGATCCTGCCGCGAGGCATGGCGCTCGGAGTCACATGGTCGCTCCCGCAGGAGCGCCACACGTACTCCAAGGAGTTCTTCGAGGACACGATCTGCAAGGCGATGGGCGGCCGCGTCGCCGAGATGATCGTCTTCGGACACTTGAACTCCGGCGCCGCCAACGACCTCGAACAGGCCACCGGCATCGCACGACGCATGGTGCGAGAGTGGGGCATGTCCGAGCGGGTCGGACCCATGGCGTGGAGCAGCCAGCAAGCGGTGTTCCTGGGCGAAGACCTGATGTCGTCGCAGCGCGAGTACTCCGACGACACCGCGAAACTGCTCGACGAAGAGATCGCCAGAATCCTCACCACACAGGAGAGCCGGGCACGTGACGTGCTCAGCCGTCACCGTCGAGGACTGGAACTGATCGCTGAGGCCCTCCTCGAGCACGAGACGATCGACGGACCGGAAGTCGCCAAGTTGATCCAGCAGGGCATGGCCGAGTCAGGCCAACCGGCCGACGACATCGTTGCGCACTGACGTCGCTCACTGACACGGAACCGAGGGGTTCGACCCCTCGGTTTCATTCGCGTTGGCAACTGCCGCCGCTCGGCGTGGAACCCGGCTCGCGTGCTTCGGCCACCGCGGCCCACAGATCGGTCGCTGTCATCGGTCCGAGGAAGGTCGCCACGGCGACGCCGGCTGCGTCGGCGACGACCACGGTGGGCACGGCGTCGATCGAGTAGCGCTCGTGAAGTTCACGGTCGGCGGAGTACTCGACGTCGACCACTGCGACGTCGCGGCACTCGAGCACCTTGGCCTTGTCGACCACCTGCGCACAGACGTCGCAGGTCGCCGACGAGAACACCGCGACCAGCCACGGGGCCTCGGGTCGAGCGAAGTCGTCGCGATCGAGCTGTTCGGGCGCCGTGAACCTCCGTTGGGTCGGCGCATCAGGGACGCGTCGACGCCTGACCACGGTGGCGACGACCGCGACCACCGCGACGATCACCAGTGCGACGATCAACCGTTCCATGGCGCCCGCTTCATACCGGAGGAAGGCTAACGGGCAGGGTCAGTTGCCCGCAGCGGGCAAGGCCCACGAGCCCGACGTTCCCGCGAGACCGTTGCCACGCGGGAGTGTCCGCTCGACGAAGACCCGGTTGGTGGACTGCACGATCAGTTCGGTGTCGACGACATCGGGATCGACGAGATCGATCGTGATCACCTGACCGGCGCCGATCGGAATTTCTGTCAGGCTCGTCACGGCAGACGGTCCGCCAGGACCGAGTGCCTCGATGGTGACGGTGCCATCGACGTTGTCGACGTTGTAGACCACGAGCGCCGACGGTGCCGGGTCGGACGGCCCGATGCCGACGTGCCAGCGCGACGCGACGTACCCATCGATCCGCGGTGGCGCTCCCATGACCACCGACGTCGCCACCGACTCCCCTGCAGGACGGGTGAGGATGCGCTCGACGACCACCGACGGTTCGGCGAGCGTCGAGAACACCGACGCATGACGACCCACCGGGAGTGCCGGGCCGCCGCCGTCGACGTCGGCGGCCGGGTCGTAGACGACGACCTGATGGGCGGGCACGTCGATCGGCTGGACGTCGCCGTACTCGGCGTCGATCGGGATCCCGAGGAACACGACATCGACCTGCACGTCGTCGTCGGTCGGGTTGTAGATCGCGAACGTTTCGGTGATCCCCTCCCCTGCTTCACCGTCGGCGAACCACCACTGGTCGCGCAGCGCCGGCGCAGCAAGCGTGACGTCGTAGCCCAGTCGGCCACCCCCCAGGTAGTGCTGGGCGCGCCCGACGACGAGTCGGCCGCGTTCGGCGGCCACGTTGACGGCGATCACCGGTTCGTCACGGGCACCGAGCTCGGCGATCGGGATCGTCTCGACCGACTGCGGCAGGATCGTGAACCCCTGGAACGCAGCCGGTGTCGACTCACCAGCCTCGGTGGCGAACACGAGGTCGACCACGGCGGCATCGTCGTACGGATTGGTGAGCACGAGCGTCTCGACGCTGCCGTCGACGGTGAACCCGTCGGCGAGGTACCACTCGTCGGAGGTGTTGTCGGAGCAGGCGGCCACGGAGTCACCGGCAGGGTGCTGCGCACGCTGTTCGACGAAGCCGCGTCCGCCGTCGATCTCGACGACGACGCTGGCGAAGGGAGCGGTGACGAACGCGTCGACGTCGATCGTGGTCTGCGACCACGGCTCGACCACGAGGGACTCGCTCGCACCGACGCCCTCAGAGGTCAAGATCGTGAACCGGCCCACGAGTTGCTCGTCGTCACGATTGGCGACGACGACCTCACCGCCGACCCCGTCCTCCCCAGTTGCCGGAACACCAGGGCAGAACCAGCTGCCGGTGAGCGACGCATTGTCGCTCACCGCTGGCATCCACGCGCCTGCCGGGAGTGCGAAGAAGGGGTCGGTCACCGTCGGCTGCTCTCGACCGACGGCGATCAGGCCGGCGAATCCGACGAGCAGCACGACGAGTGCGGGGAGCGCGCGGCGGTTCACGACGACTCCTCGGGCTGGTGACCAGGTTCCCCGCCCGGCTCGTCAGCGCCACGGGGTTCCTCCGATTCGCCCACCGGCGCGGATCGTGGAGTCCGCGCTGAGGCCCGGGTCGACGAGCGACGGTCCCGCATCCGTGAGATCGATCAACGTCTCGTCGGCGAGCAGGAGCGGCTCACGACGTCCGACCGGCACGCGGACTCGGGCGGCGATCACGATCGCAGCCATCCAGAGCGCAAACTGCAGGGCGACCGCCAACCACCGCAACGCCGAGCTGTCATAGCGCAGCTCGCCGATGCCGGGCGCCGGGACGTCGAATGCGGTGGTCTCGCCGAACGCACGTCGACTGTCGATCGACGTGCCGTCGACCGAGAGCGACCACGCCTCATCGAACGGAATGCCGAGATGGACGACACCGGCGGTCACGTCATCGGTCGACGGTTCGAGTTGGTCAGCTCCCACGAACAGGGGCACCGATGCGGACAAGTCGGTACGCACCAGCACCTCGGCACCCGCGGCGTCACTCGCCGTCGCTCCCGCCTCGTCGAGTTGTGCCCGGGTGGCCAGCCACGCCCGGTTCTCGAAGGCTTCGAGGGTGGGCAGCCCTGGTCGGACTGCCACCAGGTCGAGCTGATCCTCCAGCGCAGGGATCAGGCCGGTGGGGAGCGGGAGCGGGTCGTTCACCGTCGAGGCCACGCCATCGAACTCCGGCACCACGACGAACCGGATCGACAGGGGGGCCAGCAGTCGACCGGCACGCAAGGTCGACGTCGACGCCATCTCGTCGAGTGCGGTGGTCACCAGCTCGGCTGCAGCATTCGAGGGCGGCATCCATCGATCGCGGACATCGAGTGGGCCATCGTCGATGATCGCCCAGCCCACGCCGTCGCGATACTCCGTTGCTGGAACGGGAAACAGGCGCGGGTCGCCGATCAACAACACGTTGTAGTCGCCGTCCTCCGATGCGTCGGGGAGCGACGCATCGAGCAGACGAGCGAGTGGCGTGGTCGGCACCTGGAACGAGCCGTCGGTCAGCGCAACGAGTCCGGGAGCGAGCCCGACGACCACCGCAACCGATGCCAGGATGCCGAGTGGCTGGCGCCAGCCGAAGTTCTCGCCCCGGACATCGAGGTCGAAGGCGGCGATCGCTGCGGCAGCCGAGATCGCGAGTCCCACCGCCACCGGGACGAGCAACACGCCCGCCGCCGGCAGATCGATCGGCATCGCCCCCCGGTCGCCGAGCACGGCGAGGGCACCGAACACGAGCACCAGCAACGCCGACCGGATTGCCCACGTGAGCCGCCACGCCTGGGCGAGCAGCACCGCGGCGATCACCGGCACGAACAGCGCAATCGTCAGGGCGGCGAAGTCGGTGCGCCCGATCTCGAACGATGCGAGTGAGATCATTCCGAGCCCCGCTTCACCGACGGGCGGCGCCCCGACGATGCCGGCCCAGGTCCACGAGGTGATCCAGGGCAGATTCAACACGGCGGCGCCGGCCACGGCGCCGAAACCGGCCACGAGGGACCATCCCGCGGTGACCGTCGACCCTTGCGCAATCACGGTACCGAGCGCGAACACGACGGTGAGCACGACGGCGATGGGCAACATCACGGGAGCGAACGCCACCGCCAGCGCCAAGACGAGCGCCGCCACGAGGATGCGCCGGACACGGTCGCCCGGAGCGAGATCGATGACACCATCGGCGATGTCGAGATCGGCGCTGCGAGGATCCGCCGTCTCGATACCCGACGCTCGGCGCACGAGATGCAGCACCCACGGCGTGGCGGCATACACGACGAGCACCGTGAGCTGGCCGCCCGACATCGCGCCGCTGACCAGCGGGCTCAGGGCGTAGACCAGGAGCGCAGCAATGCGCGCTCGCGTCGATGGGAAGACCGCAGCGAGTCGCCACACGCCGGCGATGCCGATGAGCAACAACCCGAGGACGAACAGCGTCTGCAACAGCCCCATGCGGAACAGCGTGAAGACACTCAACCCCGACAGCGTCGCCCACCCGGTCGGATTCGGCGATGTGGCCCCGGCACCGTTCGGATTCCAGCCCGACAAGAACGTCTGGAAGAGCTGTCGCGGACTGTCGGGAAACGCGAGGAACTCACCGACCGGCGGAAGGCCACCGTCGAAGAATGACCGCCCACCGACGACCAGACCGACGATCACGGCGATCCATGCGACCACGGGCGCCGTGGCGCTCTGTCTCCAACGTCGAACCTGGACACCCGAGCCGACATACGTCGCGGTCTCGCGGCTGCGCATGTAGGAGTTCAGACGGGCACTGCCGCCCTCCTGCAGGCTGTACACCTCGCGTTCGGGCACCCGCCTCATGGCCTTCACCTGCCGACGTCGGGCGAGCAGCCCTGGCGTGCGCGGGACGAGCCCGATGAGCGCTCGGAACGAGTTCCACGCCTGTCCGAAACGGGCAGTGAACAGCCCGACGATCAACTCGGTGAGTGTGAGCAACACCATCTCGACCGAACGGGCCGGCAGCCTCGATGCACCGGTGAGCGTGGCGACGGACCGCATCCGGTGGCGCGCCCGGAGGAGCCCGTGTCGCAGATCGGGGCGGCGCTCGCGGAACTGACCGACGTGGCGCACACGCGCCGACGGCACCACCACCACGCGAGCTCCGCTGTGGTGGATCCGCCAGCACAGTTCGGTGTCCTCGCCGTAGAAGTCGATGGCCGGGTCGAAGCCTCCCAACTCACGGAACAGGTCGGCCCGCACGAGCAGGTACGCCGAGGGCAGGACGAACACGTCACGAACGCCGTCGTGTTGCTCCTGATCGACCTCGCCGGGCTCGATCACCGGATCGATCTCGCCGAATCGGTCCATGCCCAATCCGACGGCCTGGAGCACGCTCGGGTCGTCCCACTCGACGAACTTCGGCCCGACCGCGCCGGCATTGGACCGGTACAACTCCTCCACCATGGTGCGCAAGGCATCCGGTTCGGGAGCAACGTCGTCGTGGCAGATCAGGAAGAACCCGTTGTCGCCTTCGACCAGACGGAGGACTTCGTTCGCCGCCGAGCCGAACCCGACGTTTGCTCCGACCGCTCGAACGAACGAACCGGGGAGCCGCTGCTGGATGCGCTCGTCGATCGTCTCGAACGCGCCGGCACCCTCGGGGGTCGAAACGCGGGCAGCCTCATCGGTCACGACGAGGAAGAGCACGCGCAGGTTCGGGTAGTCCTGTCGGGCGAACGCGTCGAGCGTCTCGTCGAACCAATCACCAGGATCGTGTACGACGACGACCGCGACGACTGGCGGTGCAGATGGGGTCTCCGGTTCCACGATGGGGCGAGGCTAGCGAGGCCGCTCGCTATCCTGCCGTCATGGCACCGACACGTCCTGACAGCGACCGACGTGGCCCGCGGTTCGACCCGACCAACATCGACCTCACCGACTTCGACATCGTGCGTGCCGTCCGTGGAGGCGTCGACGTCGGCGGTTCGTTGGCCGCCCGGGCGACCGGGCTGGCCAAGGATGCGACATATGTCACCGTCGGCCTGGGGCTCCTCAGTTACCAGCGGGCCCAGGTGCGTCGCCGCGAGTTCGAGCGCAGCCACCGTCGTTGACCGTCGGACACCCAGGTTCATCGCTAGCATCTGCTCGTCGTGTCGTCAGCAGAGATCCCCGCGCAGACGCGTGCGCCGCTGCCCGAGGGGACCATTCCCGTCGGCATCGCGCTGCTGATCGCCGGAGTTGCCACCTATGCCTTCTTCAAGGTCGGCACCGTGGCCGTCGGCGGTGCCGAGGAGTTCGCTCCGATCGCCTCGATGTGGTTCGCGGTGTTCGCGCTCGCACCCGGCTTCTTCCTGCCGCTCGAGCAGGAGCTCGGACGTGCGCTCTCTCATCGGCGGGCCACCGACGACGGTGGCCGGCCCGTGGTGCGCAAGGTGGTCGGGCTCGGCGCGGTGCTCGTGGGGATCGTCACCCTGGCCATCTTGGCCGTCAGCCCGCTGATCGCTTCGTCGCTGTTCGACGGCGACTGGTTCATGGTGATCGCGCTCATCGCCGCGTTCGCTGCGTATGCCCCTGCCCACATGGCCAGGGGTGTGTGTTCTGGCAGCGGGCGGTTCCGGGAGTACGCGATCGTGCTCGGTTCCGACGGAATCGTACGGATCGTCCTGTGCATCGTGCTGGCAGTGATCGGAGTCACCGCGGCGGGCGCCTACGGAATGGCCATTGCGGTCTCGCCGTTGTTCGCCGTGGCCTACGTCCAACGCCGAGGAGC
Source organism: Ilumatobacteraceae bacterium (assembly GCA_963705485.1). GTDB lineage: Bacteria > Actinomycetota > Acidimicrobiia > Acidimicrobiales > Ilumatobacteraceae > Sva-07. The sequence continues at coordinate 129,468 of CAVPJT010000007.1, read as the reverse complement.
CCTCCGGTCCGAGCCGGGCCCGCCGGCGGAATGGGGCGAGGTCACTCCCAATCTGGGCTGGCTGCTGCTGGGCTCGGTGTGCGCGGCGGCACTGCTCAACGCCGGACCGATCACCGCCAGCCTGCTGTCAACGGACGCAGAAGCGGGGCTCGTCACCGAGTTCTCCTACGGCGTCCTGCTCGCTCGGATCCCGCTCTTCCTGTTCCAGGCCGTGCAAGCGGCACTCCTGCCTCGATTGAGCCGCCAGGCAGCGCGTGGCGAGTTCGCCGAGTTCAGGTCTGGGCTGAAGCGGTTGATGGTGATCGTGCTCGGCGTCGGGGTCGTCGGCACGGTCGGCGCGTTCCTCCTCGGCCCGTTGGCACTGCGGATCGTCTACGACGCCGCACTCAGCGGACGTACCTTGGCCATGCTGGCAGCCAGCAGCGCCTGCTACATGCTGGCGCTGGCCACGGCCCAGGCAGTCATCGCGCTGCGGGGCCACGCTCTGGTGGCACTCGGCTGGGGCATCGGCGTGGTCGCCTTCGTGCTCGGCGCCTGGCTCTCCAGCGATCAGACCTTCCGACGCATCGAGATCGGTCTCCTCGTCTCCTCGATTGCCGCACTGGCAGCCTTCGCCTTGGCCCTCCGCCAGCGACTACGAGCCGGCGCGATCCCCGATCAGGGCTCGATGATCGAAGCGATCACCGACATGCCGTTCGAGACCTGAACGAGTCGGGTCGCCGACCATCCGAAGGCCGGGTTCAGCGGAGTTCGATGCCGGCTTTGGCGGCTTCGCGTTGCAGGTCGTGGGCGACCATCATCTTCACCAACGCCGGGAAGTCGACCTCGGGTTCCCAACCCAACGTGGCGCGCGCCTTCGAGGCGTCACCGATCAACAGATCGACCTCGGCGGGACGCAGGAACTTCGGATCCTGACGTACATGGTCAGCCCAGTTGTCGATCCCCACCTCGGCGAACGCGCGCTCCACCAGATCCTCGATCGAGTGCGTCTCGCCGGTGGCCAACACGTAGTCGCCGGGTTGATCCTGCTGGAGCATCAACCACATCCCCTTCACGTAGTCGCCGGCGTACCCCCAGTCACGCTTCGAATCGAGGTTCCCGAGCACGACCTCGTCCTGCAACCCCAACTTGATCCGCGCCACGGCATTGGTGACCTTGCGGGTGACGAACTCCAACCCGCGCCGGGGCCCTTCATGATTGAACAAGATCCCCGAAGATGCATGCAGGCCGTACGACTCGCGGTAGTTCACCACGATGTCATGACCGAACACCTTCGCACACCCATACGGGCTGCGGGGATGGAACGGCGTCAACTCGGTCTGCGGTGTCTCACGCACCTGACCGAACATCTCGCTCGACGATGCCTGGTAGAAGCGGATCGGGTTGTTCTGACTGCCCCCCACCATCCGGATCGCCTCCAACATGCGCAACACGCCGAGCCCGGTGATGTTCGCCGTCAACTCCGCCTGCGAGAAGCTCAACGCCACGAAGCTGATCGCACCCAGGTTGTAGACCTCATCGGGCTGACATGCTTCCATCGCCGACACCAACGACGGCAGATCCGCCAGATCGCCCGACACCAGCTCGACGAACGGCATCTCCTGCTGCAGTGCCTCGACCCGCGGGTTGTTCTGCCCCTTCACCATCCCGAACACGTGATAGCCCTGCGCATGCAAGAACTCGGCCAGATGCTGACCATCCTGGCCGGTGATCCCGGTCACAAACGCGGTAGGCATACGACAGGCGACTCTACCGCTCAGCACGGGCACCTTCGCAGATACGCTCGGCGTCCGCATGCTACGACTGGCGATCGATGTCGGGCCGACGCACGGCCGACGAACCGGCATCGGCAATGCCGTGGCGTGGACGGTCGATGCACTGGCCGAGCGCGACGGGCTCGACCTCCACCCGTACATCACGAGTGCCCGGGCACCGCGACGGCCGTCGCAGCGCCGCATCCCGATGCCTGCGGCCTTGGCGCTTCGCGCCTGGGCCCACCGATCCGTTCCGATGGACCGATGGCTCGGGCACCCCGACGTGGTCCACGGCACCAACTATGTGGTGCCACCGGCACGCTGCCCCCGTGTCGTGTCGGTGTACGACTGCTGGTTCCTCGACCACCCAGAAGACGCCGAACCCGATGTCGTGCGGGCGTCGGCCGTGCTGCGTCGGGCCGTCGGCGACGGCGCCCACGTGGTCACGAGTTCCGACGCGACCACCCGACGGGTTCGAGACTTGCTGGGCACCGATCGTGTCCGTACGGTGCTGCTCGGTCCGCCACCGGTCGATCACGAACCCTTGGTGCGCGGGTCGACCGACACGCCGGCTGGCCTGCCCGAGGTCTCCGACTTCCTGCTCGCACTGGGCACGATGGAGCGACGCAAGAACCTGCCGACGCTGGTCGATGCGTTCGGTCGTCTCGCCCGCGAGCATGCCACGGTCCGTCTCGTGATCGCCGGCGCGGCCGGCAACGACGTCGCTGCGGTCGATCGGGCCATCGCGCGGCTGGCACCCGAGGCCGCCGAGCGGGTGGTTCGGACCGGCATCGTCGACGCCGAGACGAAGCGATGGTTGCTGACCAATGCCCGTGCGCTCGCGTACCCATCGCTCGACGAAGGCTTCGGGTTCCCGATTCTCGAGGCGCAACAGGCCGGCACCCCGGTCGTCGCCAGCACCGCCGGTTCGATCCCACAGATCGCTGGCGCTGCTGCACTGTTGAGTCCTGCTCGCGACGTCGAGGCGCTCGCTGCGAACCTCCATTGGGTGGTCACGAACGACGAGATGCACGCCAAGCTCATTCGCCGAGGATTCGCCAATGTCGAGCGGTTCTCATGGGCATCGACCGCTGAGCACTATCACTCGATGTACCGGGAGTTGGCCGACCATGCCTGATCAACCAGCCATCGCCGTCGTGTGTGGAGGAGTCGGCGCCGCCCGTTTCCTCCGGGGGCTGATCGACGCGGTCGACGAACCCAGTTCGATCACCGCGGTGGTCAACACCGGCGACGACTGCTCGCTGCACGGCCTCGCGATCTCGCCGGATCTCGACACGATCACCTACACCCTGGCGGGAGCGATCGACCCCGAACGGGGCTGGGGACTCGTCGACGAGACCTGGCGGACAATGGAGTCGCTGCAGCGATTCGAGTCGGTGCGGCCCGAGGGATCTGCGGCTGCTGCGCGATGGTTCAACCTGGGTGACCGCGACCTCGCCACGCACTTCTACCGCACGGCCCGTCTCGCCGAGGGGGCCACCCTCACCGAGGTGACCGATGAGATCCGCAGGGCATGGGGCGTGTCGATCAACGTGGTCCCGATGTCGAACGATCGTCTCTCGACGCTGGTCACCCTCGATTCCGAGGGTGACGGTGACGAGGTCTCGTTCCAGGACTACTTCGTGCGCCTGCGCCACGGTGTCCCGGTCCGCTCGATCCGATTCGACGGCGCCGCAGCTCTGTCCGAACCCGCCCGCGCGGCCCTCGCCGACGCAGCGTCGGTGGTGATCGCTCCATCGAATCCGTTGGTGTCGATCGGCCCGATCCGAGCGCTCGACGGCGTCGACGACCTGCTCTCGGAACGTCGCGACCGAATCGTCGCGATCTCACCGATCGTTGGTGGAGCGGCGTTGAAGGGTCCGGCGGACCGGATGCTCACCGAGCTCGGTCACGAAGCCAGCGTGGTCGGCGTCGCCCGGCTGTACGCCGAGATCGCCTCAACGCTGGTGATCGACGGCGTCGACGCCCACCACCGAGACGCGATCGAGGCGACGGGGATGCGCTGCGTGGTCACCGAGACGGTCATGTCGACGCCCGAGTTGGCTCGCCAACTCGCACTCGACACCCTCGCCGCGCTCGACTGACCGGTCACGACCGGGCGAGTCCCTCGTCGAGGGTGGTCCATGGTGACCAGCCGAGATGGATTCGTGCCCGCACCGATGACACCGCAAAGCGTTGGACTTCGTGGAGCCGCGCCGGGCCACGGGTGGCCTCGAGGTCGGCTGCCCCGGCGATCGACCCGGAGACCTTCGACCACAGTTCGGCGATCGAGGTCTGTTCACCGGTGCCGATGTTGATCACCAGCCCACTTCCCCGGACCCCTGCCCGCACGAGCGCATCGACGACGTCGTCGATGAACACGAAGTCCCGTGTCTGGCGCCCATCGCCGTTCAGCACCGGCGCTCGGCCGTGGGTCGCCGCGTCGATGAAGGCTGCAACGACCCCGCCCGTGGGGCGTTGGCGCGTCCCGTACACGCTGCCGAGCGCGAGCGCGGTGAACTCCACGGCGTGGAGATCCCGGTACGACACCAGGAGGTCGATGATCGCTCTGGCAACCACGCCGCGCACGTCACGGGGTTCGAGTTGCGACGGCTCCCCCTCCTTCACCGGGAGCTGCTTCGACGAGGGGTGTCCGTAGATCGCCGTGGCGGGCAGTGCCACCACGACCTTCGCAACCCCGTGACGTCGTGCCGCCTCGAGCGTGGCCAGCGCCGATTGGAACGCATCGCTCTGCGCCATCGGCGTCGAGTCGTGGCGAGGCAGGAGTGCCAGGTGGAAGATCACGTCGGGCCGTCGACTCCCGATCGACGACTCGGCCTCAGCCGACGCCGCGTCGAGGTGATGGATCCGGAGCCCACCACCCACAGCGCGCGCCGCGGCCAGATTGGCGAGCGAGCCGACCGTGAGATTGTCGATCACATCCACGGTGTGATCCTCGGCGAGCAGCCGGTCGACCAGGTGCGAGCCGATGAAGCCCGCTCCCCCGATGACGACGATGTTCACGGTCTCGACCGTAGCGCCGCCAACGCTCCGTCGGGTCCGGTCACGACGCCGTTGCGGGCACCGTGGAGTCGATCAGCGTCTCACCGTCGCCCACCTGACCCTCGGCACCGATCATCGAGTCACGCACGATCGCCTCAGCCCCGACGACGCCCATCACGATCGACCGTTCGATCGTGGCACCTACTCCCACGATCGAGCCGGGGAGCAGCACCGAGTCGACCACCGAGGCACCCGTTGCCACCTGCACACGATCTCCCACGATGCTGTGGCGGATCAGTGAGTCGCTGGCCACCTCGGCCGACGGGGCGATGGCATCACAACGTTCGGTGCGGCGCTTGCCGTCGAGCAGGTCGAGATTGGCGGCCCGGTACAGCGCCGGAACGCCGGCGTCGATCCAGTAGTCGTCGGTGGCGACGCCGAAGAGGCCCCCGTCGGCCACGATTCGAGGGAACGTGTCTCGCTCCACCGACACCTTGGTGGCAGCCGGGATGCGGGCCAGCACCGACGGCTCGAAGACGTAGGTGCCGGCGTTGATCAGGTTGCTCGGCTCGGTCCCCGGTTCGGGCTTCTCGATGAACGCCCGCACGGCGCCGTTGGCGTCGAGGTCGACCACACCGAATGCCGAGGGATCATCGACACCGATGAGGTGCAAGGTTGCCTCCGACCCGAACGAGCGATGCGCTTCGACGAGCGCCGACACGTCGAGATCGGTCATCACGTCGCCATTGGCCACGACGAACGTGTCATCGATGCCGGCGAATTCGGCGGCGAATTTGATGGCGCCGGCCGTGTCGAGCGGCTCGGGCTCGACGGCGTAGGTGAGCGCGACATCGCCGCAGTGGCCATCGGGAAACGCCTCGACGAACGGCTCGGGCCGGAAGCCGAGCGCGAGCACGACCTCGGTGACCCCACCGCGGCCGAGACGGTCGACCAGTCGAGCGATCATCGGCACGTGGCCGATGGGCAGCATCGGTTTGGGGACGGTCAACGTGAGTGGACGCAGCCGGCTGCCGACGCCACCGACGAGGACGACCGCTCGCATCAGCCCTCGGTGGTGGCGGGGACGTCGGGAGTCGAGCCAGCCGGTGGGGCCTGATCGTTCGGGTCGACCACGACGGAGTCGATCTCGCCGAGCGTCGGGAGTTGAGGGGCCCACGGTGGCATGCTCACGTCGGTGTCGTCGGGCACGAACGCGATCGCCACGACCATCTGGTCACGGTCGAGACGGATGTTGTCGAAGTCCGCGATGTAGGTGGTGCCGTCGTCGGTGTCGGTGAAGTTGTTCCACACCACCACCTTGAGTTCGGCGTTCTCCTCGGAGCCGTCGATCGTGCACGTGTCGCCGTCCTCCCACACCAAGATGTCTTCGCGGGGCGGATCCTGGCCGGCCAGCTGCTCTTCGAGCGCCGCCTGCTGCGACTCGGGGAACGTCAGTTTGTCGTTGGTCAGGTTGACGTCGTAGGTGTCGAGGAACACACCGAGCCGGGCATTGCTGCCCACCGAGGCCGAGGTGAACGGGTGCCAGTGGATCAGCCCGTCGTCGTGGCTGTGGATGCCCGTGCGGGCGTACTGGGTGAAATTGTCGGTGCCCTGCACTTCGGCGTTGCCCTCGAGCTTGAACCAGGTGTCGCAGAGGTAGAAGCCGTAGGCGTGGTGCCAGTGATCGGACTGCAGGGGCGCTCCCGAGGCATCGACCGACGGCCGGCTCTGACGTGCGTACACGACGAGCGCGAGCCCGAGCACGATCACGATGGTCACGACGACGGGGAACAGCGTTCCGCCCTGGAATCGGATCTTCTTGCCCGAGCCGGACTTGGCCAGCTTGGCGGCTTTCTTGGTGGATGACGAGGAGGGTGCCACGACCACGAGAGGCTAGCGGCGCTCGGATCGGATGCGGGGTCAGGCCAGCGAACGGAGCAGGTGGTCGTACGAGGCGCCGACTGCGGCGGGCGAGGCTTCGCGCTCGACCCAGGTGCGCCCGAGGGCACCGAATCGGGCGCACCTGGCTGGATCACCCACCATCGACGAGATGGCGGCGATGAACGCCGGTGCATCGTCAGGGGGGACAGCGACGCCGCCACCGGACTCGGCGAGGATCCGAGGCACGGCGGTGTCGGGGTCGATCGAAGCGACCACCGGGCGTCCTGCGGCCATGATCGAGTAGGTCTTCGACGGCACACTCACCCTGCCGAGGCCGCGACGCAGTGGCACGACGTGCACGTCGCCCGTGGCGAGCAGTTCGGAGAGCCGTGACGGCTCGATGTAGTCGGCAAATCGGATGTTCGTGAGGTCGGCTGCCGCCGCTTCGAGCGAGGTGCGGGCGGCGCCGTTGCCGTTGATCAGGAACGTGACGTCGGGCAGCTCGCGCGCTGCGGCGAGCACGAGCTCGAGCGACTGGGAAAATCCCACGTTGCCGGCGTAGAGCACCACCGGGCCGTCACCCAGCCCGAGTTCGACTCGGTACGGCGTCGACCGGTCAGCGGGCACGATCGCATCGGTGTCGACGAAGTTCGGGATCACATGCACGGTGTCTGGCGCACTGCCTCCGCGGACGTCGGCCAGCTTGGCGACGACATTGTCACGCAGGTCGTCGGACAGGACGGTCACGGCGTCGGCAGCGCGGTAGCTGACACGTTCGAGCCACGATGCTGCTGCGATGATCGTGCGATTCGAGATCGCACCGGTCTCGACTGCGGCGTCCGGAAAGACGTCTTGGATGTTGAACACCATCGGGCAACGGCGGAGTCGACTCGCCACCCACCCGGTGAGCCCGAGCGTGAGCGGGGGCGACATGGCGATCACGGCACCAGACCGACGGAACCATCCACCGACGCGAAGGCACTGCACACCGGCCAGCAGCGAGTAGGCGCCGAACCCGAGGGCGCGTTCGCGCCAGGTTGGACTTGTCGCGCCCGGGGAACGGATGGACCCGGGTGATCGACCCCCATGGCGTCGTCTCCGTGCGGACCAGCCGTCCGTCCCACCCCGCATCGATCCGATGCGAGCGGTACCACGGCAACGAGGTGACGACGTGCACGGTGTGGCCGAGCGCGACCAACTCCTCGACGATCCGGGTCATCACCACACCGGTCGGCGCGGTATCCGGCTCGAAATGCGGGCACAGCACCACCAGCGGCTTCATCGAGAACGTCCTGGCCTCATCTGCCGACCCGGAAGGCCAGGCCGTACGCCTCGGCCAATGCGGCACCCGAGTGTTCGGTGCTGAACGTTCTCGCGCGCGCTGGCGACCCGCAGAACGCAACTCGGCCGAACGAGAGCCCGCGACGTCGAGCGCGTCAGCCCACGCATCGAGTTCGAGCGGGAGAACGAGGCCGGCATCACCGACGACCTCCGCGAGCGCCGGCTGGTCCGAGCAGATCACCGGAGCACCGAGCGCCATCGCTTCGACGGCCGGCGCACCGAATCCTTCGTACTCGCTCGGAAACACCAGTGCGTCCGCTGCGGCGACGAGTCCGTCTCGATGCGCATCGGGAACCCGGCCCGGCCGAACCACCCGTTGCCCGAGTCCGAGTCGGGCGATGTCGGCCATCACGTCGGCTTCGGCCGCTCCCTTGCCGCCGAGCAGGACGAGCCGCAGATCCGGGTCCGTCCAGTGCGTGGCCATCAGCTCCAGCAGGAACCGGTGGTTCTTGTGGGGATGGGTGATCGCCGGGTAGACGATCAGCCGACCGGCGCCGAGGCCGTAGTCGCGCCGCAGATCGAACGCCGACGGGGCGTCCGCTCCGAGCGACGATTCGACACCGTGCGGAACGACCACCACGCGGTTCGGGTCGACTCCGTAGGCATCGATCACGGTGGTGCGGACGTACTCGGTCGGCACCGCGACGACCGCCGCACGGCCGACCGACTTCGGGATCGTCCGTTCGAGGTAGCGGCGCTTGGTGGGCGTGAGGTACTCGGGGTGGGTGAGGTACTGCAGGTCGTGGATCGTCAGGACGATCGGCCGGCGACCGACGACCGGTGTCGTACCGCCGCCGTGATGCACGATGTCGGCGTCGCGAGTACGCCGGTGCAGCCACGTGTGCTCAGCGAGGACCCGGCGTGGCCGGCTCGTTCCGCTGATCGTGGCGGCCACCATCGGATAGAGCGAACCCAGTTCGGGGTGCGCATCGACGAAGGACGGCAAGCAGTACAGCGTGGGGACGAACGGCGCTGGCTGGGAGGCGAGTCCGAGGAGCTGACGCACGAGGTACTGCTCGGAGCCGCCGACATCACCGGGCACACACCACAGCAGATTCACCGCGACGTCGATCGGCGAGAGGCGGCCCGGCTGGGCCCTGTCGGACACCGTGTCGTCCGTCGAGTCGGGCGTGCTCGGGTCGGACGTCGGGTCGGACGGGATGGTCATCTGGTCGTTCATGGGACGAGTTCACGGTAGACGGCAAGGGTCAGTTCGGCGGATCTCTCCCAGGTCAGCTCGCCCGCCCGCAGTCGAGCCGCCATGGCGAGCTCGGCCCGCCGGTCGACCGCCTCGACGATGCCGCGGGCGATGTCGTCGACATCGAACGGATCGACGAGGACGGCTGCGCCTCCTGCCACCTCTTCGGTCGAGGTTCCGGCGCTGGTCACCACGGCGGCACCCTGCGCCATCGCCTCCGCAACCGGGAGGCCGAATCCCTCCCGTTCACTCGGATAGGCGAACACACTGGCCGCTGCATACAGGGGCGCGAGATCGGCGTCCGGAACGAAGCCGAGGAACAGCGTGTCGCCGTGGTCGACGATGCCGACGTCGCCCCACCCATCGGCGCCGGCGACGACGAGGGGCCCCGGCATGTTCGGGCGACGCATCGCCTCGGCGAGACGGGACAAGTTCTTGCGCGGCTCGATGGTGCCGACGAAGAGCACGAACTCGTCAGGGAGGAGATGGCGCCGGCGGACTCGTTCGACGTCGGCATCGGACACGGCCACGAGGTCGACACCCAGTGGAACGAGACGAAGCCGTTCGCCACCGATACCGGCGGCCTCGCAGTCGCGCCGGGTGGCTTCGCTGGAGCAGATGACCCGATCGGCCCGGCGGATGATCGTGTCGAGACTCCGGTTCATCGTGCGAACGCCCTGTCGTGAGAACTTCGCCGGGTCGTGGACGAAGGCGAGGTCGTGGACCGTCACGACGAGCGGCGCCGACGTACCGCACGGAACCAGTCCCGTCGCGTGGGCAACATCGATCTCACCGGCGACGGATTCGACCTTTGGCCAGTTGAGGCGCTGTCCACGCTTCGTACAGCAACGGGCGAGCGAACGGCAGCATCGCCACCGGACCGCCCGGTCGGAACTCAGCGGCCGGCACGACCGGGTGCTTGCCGGCGACGAAGTGGAGTTCGACTTCGTCGGGGGCGCGTGGCGAGCTCTCGAGCGATCCGCAGCGCGGCGATCGCGGTGCCGCCGGGGCTCGGATGCCAGCACTGTTCGACGGTGTAGGCGACTCGAATCGGCGTCGCCTCGTCATGCGCTGTGTCCGTCATCGCTCCGTCGTTCATGCCTGGGTCCATCATGGCCGTTCTGGGAAGCGCCGCGGCGGCAACGTGTCACGGCCCGTAACCTCTGGCTCATGTCGACCGCACCCCCGAACGATGGATCCGGCAGCCCCGTGAACGGACGACGCGTGGTCGTCACCGGAGGGGCTGGATTCCTCGGGCGGCGCGTGGTGGCACGTCTCGTCGATCGTGGCGCGGATGTCCGAGCGCCCAGGTCGAGCGAGTTCGATCTCACCGTGCCAGGCGCTGCCGAGGCGATGCTCGCCGTGCACGAACCGACGATCGTCGTGCACCTCGCCGCCGACGTGGGCGGTATCGGCTACAACCTCGAGCACCCGGCGCGCCTGTATCTGTCGAATCTGCTGATGGGCACCCACGTGATCGAGGCGACTCGGCACGCTCCGACCGTTGACAAGACCGTGCTCGTCGGCACGGTCTGCTCGTACCCGAAGTTCACCCCGGTCCCGTTCGGCGAGCAGGACCTGTGGAATGGCTACCCGGAGGAGACCAACGCTCCCTACGGCATCGCGAAGAAGGCGCACCTCATCCATGCCCAGGTGAACGAGCAGGAGTACGGCCAACGCTTCGCCTACCTGATCCCGACGAACCTGTACGGCCCCGGCGACAAGTTCCACCCCAGCGTGTCGCACGTCATTCCCGCGTTGATCAAGAAGTGCATCGAGGCCCACGAGTCGGGGGCCGATCACGTCGAGGTGTGGGGCACCGGCTCGGCGAGCCGCGAGTACCTGTACGTCGATGACGCTGCCGAGGCAATCGTTCGCGCCGCCGAGGTCGACACGGCCGCGGAGCCCGTGAACCTCGGCGCCGACCGTGAGATCACGATCAAGGAGACCGTCGAGACGATCGCCCGACTGGTCGGCTTCGACGGCGAGTTGCGCTGGGACCCGTCGAAGCCCGATGGTCAGCCGCGACGAGCCGTCGACGGCTCCCGGGCGAGAGCGCTCCTGGACTGGTCACCGACGATGGACTTCGAGCAGGGCATGCGCACCACCATCGACTGGTACCTCGCCAACCGCGCCGACGCCGAACGCGACCCCCACTGACCCGATCGCCACGTCCGATGAGTTTCGGCGCACCCGGGGTGCGGCGAAACTCATCGACGGGTGATCACGCCGGCGGCGGTTGCCACCCCGCGGTACCACTCGGCGAGCGACGAGGTGGTCTCGTGTGCATTGAGGCCGCTCGGGTTCGGCACGACGAACAGGCGTGATCCCTCCAACGAGTCGGGCTGCTCCCCCATGGTCGCCTTGGGTCGCGCGAACGCCGTCCGGTAGGCCGTGATTCCGGCAACCGCCACGACGACAGGAGCGTGCGTACGGACGAAGGCTCGAAGCTGCTCACCGCCGGCTCGGAGTTCGTCGTTGCTGAGCTCCGATGCCTTCGCCGTGGCCCGATGCACGACGTTGGTGATGCCGATGCCTCGGCCGAGCACGTACGCTGCGGTCGGCCTCGGACATCCCGACACCACGATCGATCGGCCGCTCGATGATGCCGGCCTCCAACAGCGCCGGGTAGAAGCGGTTGCCAGGATGTGCGAAGTGGGTCTGCGTGGCGGCGGTCCACAATCCGGGGTTGATCCCGACGAACAGCAGCCGCAGGTCCGGGCCGACGAGGTCGGGCACCGTGGCGTTCGCGAATGATTCGAGTTCGGCTCGGGACAACCCCACGTCAGCGATGGTAGGGGCCGTACGCGCTGACCAGGCTGTGACGCACCGGGGTCAGACCGAGGTCTGACCCCGAAGCCGGGCGACCACCTCGGCGAGGGGCTCGCGGAAGTCGCGGAGCGGCTCGTAGCCGGCGGCACGCCAGGCGACGTTGTCGAGCACGCTGTTGGCCGGGCGGGGTGCCGGCCGGGGCGGATCGAGGTCGTCGGTGGCGATCGGGCGCACCCGATCCGGGTCATACCCGGCAGCGGCCAGCGATCTCTCGGACGAACTCGTACCAGCTCACGGCGCCCTGGTTGGTCACGTGGTGGACACCGGAACGACGATCGACCGCCAAGGTGCGCAGCGCCGGTGCGAGGTCGGCGGTGAAGGTGGGGTGACCGCGCTGGTCATCGACGAAGCCAGCGCTGATCCGGGTTCGCCGCCAGGCGAAGCACGCGCTTGACCATGTTGTTGCCGTGCTCGCCGCACACCCACGACGTCCGCGCGATGCGCCGCGTTCGAACCAGCGGCGATCTCGCCGGCGAGCTTGGACCGGCCATACACCGACGTCGGGTTGGTGGGATCGTCCTCCCGATACGGGCGGTCGAGAGTGCCGTCGAACACGTAGTCGGTGCTGACGTGCACGAGGTGCGCGCCGACGTCATCACATGCCGCGGCGAGGAACCCGACCGCGTCGGCGTTGACGGCGAAGGCGGTCGCCTCGTTGGTCTCGCAGGCATCGACAGCGGTGTAGGCGGCGGCGTTGATCACCGCATCCGGGCGAACCGACGACAGCAACTCGCGTACCGACGCAGCGTCGGTGATGTCGAGAGATGATCGATCGGTCGCGACGACATCGTCGCCCATCGAGTCGGCATGGAGCACGACGTCGCGACCGAGCTGTCCGGCTGCACCTGTGACGACGAGCTTCATGTGCGCCTCAGAGCCCGGCCTTGGCCTTCAAGGGCTCCCACCAGTCACGGTGGTCGCGGTACCAGTCGACCGTCGCCGCCAGCGAGTCGTCGAACGTCCGTGAGAGCGACCAGCCGAGGGCGCTGACCTTGTCGATGTTCACCGAGTAGCGGCGGTCGTGACCAAGACGGTCCTCGACAGGCCGGATGAACGACTCGTCGCGACCCGTCAGCTCGAGCAGCCGATGGGTGAGGTCGACATTGGTGACCTCGTTGCCGGCGCCGATGTTGTAGATCTCGCCCGGTGTCCCCTGTTCGAGGACGAGGTGGGCGGCGATGTTGTGGTCCTCGACGTGGATCCAATCGCGCACGTTCAGCCCGTCGCCGTACAACGGCACCTGCTTGCCGTCGAGCAAGTTGGTGGCGAACAGCGGGATCACCTTCTCGGGGAACTGGTACGGCCCGTAGTTGTTCGAGCACCGTGTGACCACGACCGGCAGACCGTACGTGGAGAAGTACGACAACGCGATCAGGTCGGAGCCCGCCTTGGCCGCCGAGTACGGCGAACGTGGCGCGAGGATGTCGGTCTCGACCGACGAGCCCTCCTCGACCGAGCCGTACACCTCGTCGGTGGAGATGTGGAGGAACGTACCGATCCCGACGGTGTTGGCCACGTCACACAACACGTTGGTACCCATGCAGTTCGTGCGGACGAACTTCGACCCGTCGGCGATCGATCGGTCGACGTGGCTCTCGGCAGCGAAGTGCACGACCGCGTCGTGGCCGTCCATCGATCGGGCGACGTCGTCGGCGTCGCAGATGTCGGCGTGCACGAACTCAGCCCGCGCATCGTCGAGCACGTCGCGGATGCTCTCGAGGTTGCCGGCGTAGGTGAGCGAGTCGTAGATCGTGACCGAGTGGTCGGTGGTGGCGAGGACGTGGCGTACGTAGTTCGATCCGATGAATCCGGCGGCGCCGGTGACGAACAGCTTCATGGTCGTTGCTTCTCTCCGGAGGATTCCTCAGGTGCGCATCGGCCAGTATGGCCGACGATTGGCGGGGATGTCGGCGCGCTGCGGGTTCTGCTGGTCGCGCTCGGACAGGATCGGATCGGTGAGTCCCCAGTCGGCGTCGAGCACCGGATCATCCCAGGCCACGCCGAGTTCGTCGGCGGCGTTGTAGTAGCCGTCGACGAGGTACGTGATCACCATGTCGGTGAGCGCAGCAAAGCCGTGGGCGACGCCCGGCGGGATGTACACGCCCATGTGGTTCTCGCCGGACAGGTCGAGACAGTGAGTCGCCCCGTCGGTCGGGCCACCCTCGCGCAGGTCGTGCAACACGACCCGAGCGGTGCCGAACGGGATGTACCAGTAGTCACTCTGATGCAGGTGGTAGTGCAGGCCAACCAGGGCGCCCTGCTGCCGGTTGGCCCGGTTGCTCTGGATCATCTCGCGGGCACCCGGGATCCACTCGCGGCGGTAGGTCTCGATGAACAGGCCACGTTGGTCGCCGTGGATCGTCGGTTCGACGACGTAGACGCCGGCGATGTGTTGGGACTCGGTGATGTCGGGCATTGGTGACTGCTCCTGCTCGCGGGCTATTCGACGTCGATCTGACAGTGGTCGCCGACCATCAGACGGATTGCACGAGGCTTGCGCTTGGTGCGCGACACGACGGCGTCGCTGCCGATCAGGCTGTCCTCGAGCCGGGGGATGTCGATCACCTGGCTGCGTTCCATCACCACCGAGTGTTCGATCTCGGACTGGCGAACCACACAGTCGGCTCCGATCGCACTGAACGGCCCGACGAAACTGTCGATGATCTTGGTCCCCGGACCGATGGCCACCGGACCGCGAATTGTCGAATTGATGATCTCGGCGCCGGCCTCGACCACGACCCGCCCGTCGATGAACGACTCGTCGTCGACCGTGCCGTCGATGCGGGTGGCGATCGTCTCGAGGATCAGCCGGTTGGCCTCGAGCAGCGGTGTCAGCTTGCCGGTGTCGATCCACCAGCCGGTGAGGATCTCGGTGCGGACACGACGGCCGTGGTCGATCAGCCATTGGATGGCATCGGTGATCTCGAGCTCACCACGGTCGGAGGGTTCGATCGCCGCCACCGCCTCGTGGATCTCGGCATCGAAGAGGTACACACCGACCAGCGCCAGGTTCGACGGCGGGTCGACGGGCTTCTCGACGAGATGCTCGACATGACCGTCGGCATCGAGCGACGCGATGCCGAAACGGTGCGGGTCGGACACCTCCTTCAGCAGGATCTGCGCCGACGGCGGGTGCTCAGCCCTCGCGTGCCTGCATGAATGCTCCCACGAACGCTTCGAGATCCTGTTCGAGCAGGTTGTCGCCGAGATACATGACGAAGTCGTCGTCGCCGAGGAACTCACGTGCGATCAGCACGCAGTGGGCCAGGCCGAGCGGTTCGTCCTGGGGGATGAACGTGATCGACGCACCGAACTGCGATCCGTCGCCGAGGTCGGCCATCACCTCGTCGCGGGTGTCACCGACGATGACCCCGAGTTCGGTGATGCCGGCGGCGACCATCGAACGGATGCCGTAGTGCAGGATCGGGGTGTTGGCCACGGGGACCAACTGTTTGGCGCGGGTGTGGGTGATCGGCCGCAGCCGCGTGCCGGCACCGCCGGCGAGAATGAGTGCCTTCATGACGGGCCGGAGTGTAGGCGCCCGGTGACGTCGACGCCGCCTACGACGGGACGGGAGGCGGCGGGCCGACGCCGCGGAAGTAGTCGAGGATCGGCTCGGCGCCGGGGTCGAGAACCAGGACGGCGTTGCCGTTCTTCGTGACGCCCGACACGGGGAGCTGGTACTTGACGAGCCCGGCACTGAAGGCCTTGCGCAGCGTGCCGGCGGCGCCCACCGGGTCGAGCCCGGGGTCCATGCGCACCGCTGATGTCCCCGCCGTGATCAGCGTGGAGGCCAGGAACGGGTCGGACTGCAGCTTTTCGATCGTGCCGTCAGCGGTCTGCTGCAGGAAGCTCTGCTGGCGTTCGATGCGGCCGAGGTCGGATCGCGGATCCGTCTGCCACTGACCGTCGCGGAACTCCTCGTAGTAGCGGCTGCGAGCGTATTGCAGCGACTGCAGCCCATCGAGCACATGGCAGCCGGGTTGCTGGTCGAGTCCGGTGTTCTTGTCACGCGTGGGGTACAGAAAGCACACCGTGGTGCCGCCGACTGCGTCGACGAGATCCTTGAACCCGTTGAAGTCGATGTCGACGACGTGATGAATCGGGATGCCAAGTTCCTGGGTGATCGTGGAGGCGAGCACGTCGGTACCGTCGCTGTAGGCCGAGTTGATGCGGTTCGGGCTCTCACGCCCCGCAATGTTGATCCAGAGGTCGCGGGGCAGACTCGACGATCGCGGCGCCGTTGCCGTCCTGCTCCTGACGAAGGATCATGATCGTGTCGGATCGTCGTCCCGTCACGGCGTTCGAGTCGCCGATCCCGCCGAAGTCGGCCTCGCTCGGATCCGCGTTCTCACGGGTGTCCGAGCCGATCAGCAGGTAGTTCCGGGCTGGCCCATCCTGCGGCGTGAGTACCAGTTCGAGGCCCTCGATGCGCTCGATGTCGCTGGTACGGTCGTTGGCCGCACGGATCACGCCGAACGCGCCGACTGCGCCGACGACGAGGGCGAGCACCAGCGCCACGGGCGCGGAACTGCGCCGACGGTGGCGTACGGGGGATGCCATCCGCCGAACGCTACTGGTGCACTCGCCGGCTGCTACGGCACCTCGACCTTCACCACCATTTCACACCGGACTCTCACGCCTCCTGGTCGCCCACCGAGGAGCGGACATGCACGACGTCGCCGACGTCGAGGACGTGTCGGCGCCCGGCCGCGTCGATCACGACGAGACGCCCGGCGGGGTCGACCGCCGTGGCGCGGCCGTGCAGTGGCGGCGAATCGCCGGGCAGCTCCACCCGTACCCACTCACCGATCGTCACCAGGGTGTCGCGGTAACGCGACGAGATGTCAGCCGGAAGCGACTCGAGTTCTGTGAGCAGCGCACCGAGCACCTGGGCGGGAGCAACCACACCGCCGTCCGCGCCCGAACCAATCGCCGCAGCACCGTCCGGGGCCCAACCGACGTTGAGCCCCATCCCGACGACGACCGCATCCCGGTCGGGCACACGCTGGGCCAGGATCCCGGCGAGCTTTCGGTCGCCGAGCAGCACGTCGTTCGGCCACTTGAGACCCACCGCGGCGACGGCATCGCCACCGACGAACCGCCTGACCGCAGCGACGGCGGCAAGGCCGACTCGATGCGTCGCCTCGGCGGGCACTGCCGGAACCGGAGCGAACACGATCGAGACCAGCAGGTTGGCCCCGGGCGGCGCCTCCCACCTTCGGTCGAGCCGTCCCCGGCCCGCCGTCTGATGGCCGGCGGCGAGCACGGTCCGGTTCGATGCGGTGCCGGCGGCGACCGCGGCGACGAGGTCAGCGTTGGTGCTCCCCGTCTCGGCGACGTGGCGCACGTCCCATCCCGACGGCCACGACATCGAACCCCAGATGTCTCCGTCGGCGCTCACGGCCCCTACATTGGCATTCGTGCTCAAGAAGATCCTGATCGCCAACCGAGGCGAAATCGCCGTCCGAGTCATCCGCGCCGCCCGAGAGATGGGCATCCCCACCGTGGCGGTGTACTCCGAACTCGACCGTGACGCGCTGCACGTCCGCCTCGCCGACGAGGCGTACGCCCTCGGCGGTCAGACCGCCGCCGAGAGCTACATCAACACCGAGGTGATGCTCGATGTGATCAAGCGCAGCGGCGCCGACTCGGTGCATCCGGGCTACGGCTTCTTCTCCGAGAACGCCGACTTCGCTCGCGCGATCGCCGAACTGGGCGTTGAATTCATCGGCCCCCCGGCGAGTGCGATGGACGAGATGTCCGACAAGGTGTCGAGCCGACTCGCTGCGATCCGCGGCGGTGCACCGATCGTGCCGGGGACCACCGAGTTCGCTCAGGGCCCCGACGAGATCAAGGCATTCGGCAACGAGCACGGCTGGCCGGTGTGCATCAAGGCGGCATTCGGTGGTGGCGGGCGCGGCATGAAGGTCGTCCAGGCCGAAGCCGATGTCGACGACGCGATGGCCAGCGCCCAGCGCGAGGCCAAGAGCTTCTTCGGCCGCGACGAGGTGTACGTCGAGCGGTACCTCACCTGGCCGCGCCACGTCGAGATCCAGCTCGTCGGTGACAAGCAGGGCAACTGCGTCTGGATCTCCTCGCGCGACTGCTCTGCGCAGCGCCGTCACCAGAAGCTCGTCGAGGAAGCCCCGGCTCCCGATCTTCCCGACGGCGTCGAGGAGGCGATGGGCGAGGCAGCGGTCAAGGCAGCAAAGGCAGTCGGCTACTACGGCGCCGGCACCGTCGAGTTCATCTTCCAGGACGGCGAGTTCTTCTTCCTCGAGATGAACACCCGCCTCCAGGTCGAGCATCCGGTCAGCGAGATGATCACCGACATCGATCTCGTCGAGTGGCAGATCAGGGTTGCCGCCGGCGAGGAACTTCCGATGACCCAGGCCGAAGTGAACGCCGCCCGACGTGGCCACTCGATCGAGATCCGCATCAACGCCGAGGACGTGGCGGAGGGCAAGTTCCTTCCGTCGCCGGGCCCGATCACGAAGCTGCTCGCGCCGGACGGGTTCGGGGTGCGTTTCGATTCGGGCTACCACTCGGGCGATGAGATCAGTCAGTTCTACGACAACCTCGTCGGCAAACTCGTGGTGTGGGGCCGCAATCGTGAGGTGGCGATCGCCCGAACGATCCGCGCGCTCGACGAACTCGTCGTCGAGGGTGTCGCCACCACCATCCCCGCCGACCTCGCGATCTTGAAGCACCCCGACTTCGCCGCCGTCACGCACTCGACCAAGTGGGTCGAAGAGGTGCTCGATCTCACCGGTATCGGGGGCAAGGCCGAGAGCACTGCGCCCGAGACCGACGACCCCGAGGCGGAGCCGCTCGTGAAGCGCTCGACGACCGTCGAGGTGAACGGCAAGCGTTTCGACGTCAACATGTGGGTGCCGGAGACGCCGACCGTGGCCGTTGCCGGCGCACCGGCAGCCAAGAAGAAGAAGCACAGTTCCGGCAGCGGCGGGGGCGGAGCGACCGCCTCGGGCTCGGTCGAGGCCCCCATGCAGGGCACGATCGTCAAGCTGCTGGTCGAAGTCGGTCAGGCCGTCGAGGTCGGCGCCGGGATCGTGGTGCTCGAAGCGATGAAGATGGAGAACCAGATCAACGCCGAGAAGGCCGGCACCGTCAAGGAGATCAAGGTCGCCGCCGGCGACACGGTCGGCGGTGGCGACATCCTCGCCGTCATCGAATAAGTGGTCGAGCCTCCTCTGAGTAGTCGAGCCTCACCACGATCCGGTGGTGGGGAACTTCGGGTCGGCTCGACTGCAGCTCGTCGCTGGCGCTTCCCTCGCTGCCTCGCTCGATCCAGCCGGACTGCGGCTCGGCGCGCTACTCGGCGGCTTCGGAGAGCGCTTCGCTCAGGGCGGGATGCACGAGGATGCTCTCGGCCAGATCGGTGACCGTGAGCCCGGCAGTGACCGCGACGGCGATCACCGAGATCAGTTCCGCTGCCTGACGCCCCACGATCGACCCACCGAGCACTTCGCCCGTGGCCGGATCGGAGATGATCTTCACGAACCCCTTGGTGTCGTTGTTGATCATCGCCTTGGCCGTGGCCGAGAACGGCACCTTGGTCACCCTGATCTTGCGACCGGAGCTGAACGCCTCGGCTTCGGCGAGACCGACGTCAGCGATCTCGGGCTCGGTGAAGATGGCCGAGGCCGCCTTGTCGTAATCGAGATGGCGATGGCTGCGAGTGTGACCACCCATCACGTGTTCGGCGATCTTGCGTCCCTGCATCGACGCCACCGACGACAGCGGCAGCTTGCCGCTGATGTCACCGGCGGCGTAGATGTGCTCGACGTTGGTGACACAGTGATTGTTGATGTCGACGTAGCCCCAGTCGTTCACCGTGACCCCGGCTGCGTCGAGCCCGATGTCCTCGGTGTTCGGGATCGAGCCGATGGCGAGCACCGCGTGGGACGACGTGACCGATCGGCCATCGTCGCAGCGAACGGTCACCCCGTCGTCGGTGCGCTCGATCGCCTCGGCGCGAGCGCCCATCAGCAGCTTGACACCACGCTGCATGAACTCCTCTTCGAGCACGGCAGCGACCTCGGGGTCCTTGCCCGGTAGCACCTGTTGCCGGCTGACGACGAGCGTGACCTTGGAACCGAACGAGGAGAACATGTGGACGAACTCCACGCCGGTGACACCGGAACCGATCACGGTGATGCTCTCCGGGAAGACCTTCGGCGGGTAGCAGTCTCGGGTGGTGAGGATCCGGTCGCCGTCGGGATGACACCATTCGGGAATGCGCGGACGTGATCCGGTGGAGACCAGCGCAGCATCGAACTCGATGATCTCGGTGCCGTGCGTGCCGATGACCTCGGCGGTGTAGGGCCCGGTGAACCGGCCGGTGCCTCGCAGAATCCTCACACCCTGG
Source organism: Ilumatobacteraceae bacterium (assembly GCA_963705485.1). Lineage (GTDB taxonomy): Bacteria > Actinomycetota > Acidimicrobiia > Acidimicrobiales > Ilumatobacteraceae > Sva-07. The sequence goes on along the minus strand of CAVPJT010000007.1, from coordinate 109,067 downwards.
CTCTCGAGGAGCTGGGTCGTGTTGTCCCGCATCGTGTTCTTCACCCTCTCGATGCGGTCGGCCAGCGTGTCGACGTTGACGGCGGTGTCGACATTGGCGAGACCCATGCCTCCGATCGCCCGAGTGCGGCTGATCGCACGTCCCGTGGCGATCATCGACTTCGACGGGATGCAGTCCCACAGGTGGGCAGCGCCGCCGACGACATCACGTTCGACCATCACGACATCGGCGCCGAGGCGGGCGGCGGTGGTGGCAGCGATGTTGCCGGCGGGACCGCCGCCGATGATGAGGAATCGTGTGCCCATCAGTGCTCCCCGACGAAGAGTCCGTCGTCTGCGTACAAGGTCGACGCTCCGACCTCGGCGTTGTCCAACCTCAGCGCTCCGGTTGTCACGTTCGGGCAGAACCGTGACGGGTACGCAAGGTTGTCTCGGCGTTCGCCGACCCACTCGAAGTGCATGCCGTCGGGGGTCAGGAAGTTTCCGCCCCATGCGAAGCCGTACTTGCGGAAGATCTGTACGGCCCGGCACCCGCCGGGCCGAGTCGCGAAGTCCGGGGGTGCACATCCCTGACACGATCCCCGCGTGTTGGTGTCGATCGCCATCCCCCACGAATGTCGCGAGAGGAAGCCGAGCGAGCTGTCCGGCGTGAGCCGGTTGAACCGGGCGAGATGACAGCCACCTGCGAGGTTGGCATCGCTGACGTTGATGGTTCCACCCAGCCCGGCGGCGGCGATCTCGGCGAGTGCCGCCTGAATCGCCGGTTTCACGTTGTTGTGACAGCGGGCCCGGATCGGGATCGACCCGTTCAACAACTCTCGACCGCCCGGGAGGTACCTGTTCACCCACGCCGAGTCCTGGCTGACCGAGCCATTCGCGTTGACCCGGTAGGCGAACTCGCCGAGCGCCGCCTTGGTACGGGCCATGCCGATCGTGTCGTCGGGGTCGGCGCGATCCCAGCTTCGACGGATCCGGACCGACGTCGACACGAGGCCGTTGGCAGCGAGCGAGGCATCGATCGCGGCTCGTGACGGGAAGCCCCAGATCACGGCTCGGCTCAGCCGTGCGATCCCGAGGCGGTCGCCGGCCTGCGGGGACATCAAGAATTCGGTGCCACCCACCTGGTCGTCGGGCACGACGGCGGCAACACGGAACCAGACGCCGGCACCAGAACCTGCGACCAGCAGCACTGCGTCGCCTGCCCGAGCGCCCCGCAAGCTCGCCGACAGTGCGCCCATGACCAGCGCGTCGGGTGCGAGGTGCTTCGACACCTCGCGTCCCATGGTGCGTCCGACCACGTCGGACGGAAGGACCGTGGTGCCCATGGGAAATGCGAATCCCGCTGGTGGGGCCTGTACCACGGTGTTGCCGCGGTACAGGCCGAGCATGCCCACACTGGCCGATCGGCCGAACCCGATCGTCGCTCCGGCACGGCTGGCTGCCGCCATCGTTCGCGCAGCCACGTCAGCGCGGAGTTCGCCGGAGTTGTACACCGTCACGACATCGGTGGCGACCGGGGAAACGGGGACCGCTGGATCGGCCACCGTTGCCGGACGGTCGATCGGATCGTTCGGTCCGAGCGCCACGGCAGGGAGCCCGATTCCGAGCATGAGCAGCGCCCCGACGGCGACTTTGGTCCGAGCACGCACGGCACCAGAGTACGGTCTGCAGCGCTCGATCGGACGGCAGGGCTGAACCGAACGCGCAGTGGTTGGCTCGTTTGGATACCGTCGGGGAACCGTGAGCACCGACGATCCGATGTCCGACCACCCCAACGAGGAGCCGACTGGCAGCGGTCTCGCCGCGGAGAAGACCCGGCGCCTCGCCCAACTCGACGACTTGCGTGCCGAAGGAGTCGCTCCGTATCCGTATCGCTTCGACCGCACGCACACGGTCGCCGACGTTCGGACGAGCTGGGGAGAACTCGAGCCAGGAACCGAAACCGAGGATCCCGTTGCGGTGGCCGGCCGGATCATGCTGATGCGCGATTCGGGCAAGCTCGTGTTCGCCACGATGCGAGACCGCTCCGGCGACATCCAGCTGTTCATCTCGAAGGCCGTGGTCGGCGACGAAGCGTTCGCAGCGATCAAGCGGCTCGACCTCGGCGACTGGGTCGGTGTGCACGGCACCGTCATGACCACCCGCAAAGGCGAGCTGTCGGTGAAGCCGGAGTCGGTCGAGTTGTTGTCCAAGGCCGTGCGACCGTTGCCCGACAAGTGGCACGGCCTCAGCGACGTCGACACCCGTTTCCGCCAGCGCTACGCCGACCTGATCGTCAACCCCGAGGCGCAACGGGCGTTCGAGATCCGCCACGAGATCATCGCCAGCTTCCGCCGCACGCTGCACGAACGCGGGTTCATCGAGGTCGAGACCCCGGTGTTGCATGCCGAGGCAGGCGGGGCCCACGCGCGCCCGTTCACGACGCACCACAACACGCTCGATCTGCAGCTGTACCTGCGTATCGCCCTGGAGCTGCACCTCAAGCGTCTCATCGTCGGCGGGATGGAGCGGGTGTACGAGATCGGTCGGATCTTCCGCAACGAGGGCATCTCGACCCGCCACAATCCCGAGTTCACGATGATGGAGCTGTACCAGGCCTTCGGCGACTGGAACGACGTGATGGAGATCAGCGAAGCGCTGATCACGCAGGCAGCACGCGACGCCATCGACACCACGGTGATCTCGATCCGCGACCAGGACATCGATCTCGCCGAACCGTGGCCGCGGGTGCGGATGGTCGACGCCGTGTCCGACAAGATCGGCCGGACGGTCCACCCGAGCCAGCCGGTCGAGGAACTTCGGGCCCTGGCCGACGAGCACGGCGTGCGCTGGGAGGCCCGCTGGGGTGGCGGCAAGCTCGTCGAGGAACTGTTCGAGGCGTTGTGCGAGGCCGACATCGTTCGACCGACCTTCGTGACCGGTCATCCCACCGAGATCTCGCCGCTGGCGCGCGTCGATCGTGACGATCCCTGGCTCACCGAGCGGTTCGAGATCTTCGTCGATTCGCGAGAGTTGGGCAATGGCTACTCGGAGCTGAACGATCCCGTCGAGCAGCGGGCTCGGTTCGAGGACGAACAGGCCGCCAAGGACGCCGGCGACCACGAGGCCACCGGGGTCGACGAGGACTACATCCGTGCCCTCGAGTACGGCATGCCGCCGACCGGAGGATTGGGCATCGGCATGGATCGAGTGGCCATGCTGTTGGCAGGGGTCGACTCGATCAAAGAAGTGATCCTTTTCCCGACACTGCGACCGGAGGTTTGGTAGATGGCACGGATGGCATGGGGCGCTGGCCTCGCAACGATCGCCACGGACGGCTCGGTGCTCGACACCTGGTTTCGGTGGTTGGGATGGGGCGAGTTCGGCGACGACGACTGCCCGACCGACGAGATCGAGTCGCAGCTCGGGATGCGCGACACCACCGACGAGGCGCGCAACGTGACGATCCGCCCGGTGCGCATCACGATCGATGTCGACGAGCAGCCACAGTCGGCCCCGGATGCCTATCTGCGACTGCACTTGCTGTCGCACCGATTCGCGGCCCCCCGCACGCTCAACATGGACGGCACGTTCGGGGCGTTGAACAACGTGGCGTGGACCAGCATCGGCCCGGTCGCCGTGTCGGAGATCGATGACGTCCGGATGCGGCTGCGCAAGGAAGGTCGGGTGATCTCGGTCCACGGGCTCGACAAGTTCCCACGGATGACCGACTACGTGATCCCGTCGGGTGTGCGGATCGCAGACGCCGACCGAGTGCGCCTCGGCGCCCACCTGGCCGACGGCACCACGGTGATGCACGAGGGATTCTGCAACTTCAATGCCGGCACGCTCGGCGTGTCGATGGTCGAGGGCCGGATCTCTGCTGGTGTGGTGGTCGGTGACGGCAGTGACATCGGCGGCGGTTCGTCGATCATGGGCACCTTGTCGGGCGGCGGCACCGAGCAGATCACGATCGGCGAGCGGTGCCTGCTCGGTGCGAACGCCGGCATCGGCATCAGTTTGGGCGACGACTGTGTGGTCGAAGCGGGCCTGTACGTCACGGCGAGCACGCCGGTGCTCACCCCCCAGGGCGTCGTGAAGGCGAAGGAACTGTCGGGACAGAGCCGGATGATGTTCATCCGCGACGGACAGAGCGGCAAGGTCGTGGCCCGCTCCCGCCTCGGCAGCTGGGGCGCTCTCAACGAAGAACTCCACGCCGGCCAGTGACTGTGTCAACTGGGGTCTGACCCCAGTTGACACGGTTAGCGTTGCGATGATGGGGAAGGCCGACGAGTTCGGGGAGCCGGTCGAGGTCGACGCTGGCGCCCGCATCGTGGCGATCACCAATCCGAACAAAACGATGTTCCCGACGGTCGGGCCGGCCAAGGAGGGTCGAACGAAGCTCGACCTGGCCCGCTACTACGTCACGGTTGGCGATGCGCTCATGCCGACGGTTCGTGACCGGCCGGTGCTGCTCGAGCGATACCCGAACGGGGTGCGCGAGAAGTCGTTCTTCCAGAAGCGCATTCCCGACTCGGCTCCCGCCTGGCTGGAAACCACCACCGTCGAGACGATCAATGGAACACCGTCACGGGCACTCGTGATCGCCGACCTGGCCCACGTCCTGTGGGCAGTGAACATGGGCGTCCTCGGCCTGCACGTGTGGCCGTTCCGGGCATCGAACCCCGACGACCACGACGAGATGCGAATCGACCTCGATCCCTCCCCCGGCGTCAGCTTCGACATGGTGCGTGAATCGGCTGGTCAGGTGCGCGACCTGCTCGCGGAGTTCGGGATGATCGGGTTCCCGAAGACGACCGGCAGCAAGGGGATCCACGTGTACGTGCGGGTCGAGCCGGGCTGGGATTCGTTCGCCGTGCGCGGCGCCGTGGTTGCGCTCGGGCGCGAGCTGGCTCGCCGCGCTCCGGACCTGATCACGGACAAGTGGTGGAAGGAAGAACGCGGCACGCGCGTTTTCGTCGACTACAACCAGAACGCTCCGCACAAGAACATGTTCGGTGCGTGGTGCGTACGACCGCGCGTCGGCGCACAGGTGTCGACCCCGTTCGGATGGGACGAACTCGACACCATCGATCCAGAGGCGATGACGATCGACACGGTGCCCGCCCGGCTCGCCGAGCGGGGCGACCCGTGGGAGTTGATCGACGACACCGCGGTGTCGATCGCTCCGCTGGTCGAGCGGTTCGCTGCCGACCTCGCCGACGGGATTCCTGACGCACCGTGGCCGCCGGTCTATCCGAAGATGCCGAACGAGGCACCGCGGGTGCAACCGAGCCGGGCCCGTCCATCAGACGGCTGAGCGCTCCGACACTCAACGACGTCGCACGTCCTCGACGAGGTGGGAATATTGTTGCGCCCGCAATGGTTTTGCGACACATGGCCACCACTTCCAGCGTTGACGTCAGGCGAGCGAGCAAGCGACCGCACACCAAGATCGGCTGGCTCGATTCGAAGCACTCGTTCAGCTTCGGCCGTCACTACGACCCGTCGAACGTCGGCCACGGGCTGCTGCTCGTGAACAACGACGACATCGTTCGAGGCGGATCGGGCTTCGACACCCACCCGCATCGCGACATGGAGATCGTCACGTGGGTCTTGTCGGGAGAGCTGGAGCACAAGGACTCCGAACGCAACCGCGGGATCCTCTACCCAGGCCTCGCCCAGCGGATGTCAGCGGGTACCGGCATCTGGCACAGCGAGATGAACAACTCCGGGAGCGACGACGTGCACTTCGTCCAGATGTGGGTACGGCCCGACACCGAATCGGTGACCCCCGGCTACGAACAGCTCGACATCAATGCCGAACTCGGGAACGGCGGCCTGGTCCCCATCGCCTCGGGCAAGGGGCACGACGCAGCGATCACGATCCGTCAGCGCGGTGCGGTCCTCTGGGGCGGACGATTGACGGGCGGCGAGTCGGTGTCGGTCCCCGACGACCGCCACGTCCACGTCTTCGTGGCTCGAGGATCCGCCGACGCTGGACGGAGCAGGGTCCCTGTCGACCGGCGATGCGGTGCGACTCACGGGCGCTGGATCACCCACGCTGACCGCCGGCTCCGACGGCGCCGAGGTGCTCATCTGGGCGACGGCGTGACATCCTGACGGGCATGGCAGCCACCGACGTCGAACGCACCAGATTCGACGACTTGTCGAATCTGGTTCGTTCGCGACGCACCTCGATGATCGTCGACCAGGAGCGTGAGGTCCCGTTCGACCTGATCGTCGAGCTGTGTGGGCTCGCCACTTGGGCGCCCAATCACAAGAAGACCTGGCCATGGCGAGTCGCGGTGTTCACCGGCGACGGCCGAGCACGACTCGGCGAGACGATGGCCGGCGAGATGGAGCGCATCGGGTTCGGCGACGACGCGAAGCGCGCCAAGACCCGGGCCAAGTATCTCCGCACGCCGGCGACGCTCGTCGTGGGCTGTGCATCGAACCAGAACCCGACGTTGCACGACGAGAACCGCGATGCCGTCGCTGCTGGTATCCAGAACCTGCTCCTCGGCGACCCCTCCCTCGGGCTCGCGAGCTTCTGGTCGACCCCGGCGATCACGCAGCCACCGGCCGTCCTCGAGCTGTGTGGCTTCGAGCCCGACGACCGCCTCGTCGGCGTGATCTACCTCGGCTGGGCCGCCCAGGAGTGCCCGGCTCCGGAGCGCCCCCGGCTCGCCATCAGCCACGTCACCGGCTGAACACGCGGTTCGACCGAAGCGGTACGAGGTCCATTGCGCTCCGACGTGGGTACGACCACGATGGCTGCATGAGACGACTGCTTCCCGTTCTGCTCGCAACGGCCGCGCTGGCGGCGTGCGGCAGCGATGCCGAGCCGAGCGACACGACCACCGACATCGGTGTCGCCAACCCGGCATCGGTGTTCTGTGTCCAACGGGGCGGAACGCTGGAGATCGTGGACGAGGCCGACGGCCAGGTCGGGTACTGCAACCTGCCCGACGGAACCCGAGTCGAGGAATGGGAGTACTTCCGATCGGAGAACCCATCCTCCTCCACCGAGCCGTGAGCTTTTCGCCACAGCGTGAACACGCGACGAGAATGACCGGGTGAACGACGCCGAGCAACAGACGATCGTGACGCTCGACCTCGAGGGTGTGCTCGTGCCGGAGATCTGGATCGCCGTCGCCGAACGCACCGGGGTCGACGGACTCCGTCGCACCACCCGCGACGAGCCCGACTACGACGTGCTGATGCGCTACCGCCTCGGCCTGCTCGACGAACACGGGCTCACGATGTCGTTGATCGCGGACGTGATCGCTGGGCTCGAACCGCTCGACGGCGCTCGCACCTTCCTCGACGAGCTTCGCGCCGAGACCCAGGTGATCCTGCTCTCTGACACGTTCGAGCAGTTCGCACGCCCGCTGATGCGCCACCTCGGCTGGCCGACCGTGCTGTGCCATCGTCTCGTCGTCGCCGACGACCACATCGTCGACTACCAGTTGCGACAGCCGAACCAGAAGCAGCGGGCGGTCGAGGCGCTGCGAGGGCTGAACTACCGGGTCATCGCCGCCGGCGACAGCTACAACGACACCACGATGCTCGGCGCCGCTGATGGGGGCTACCTGTTCCACGCGCCGGCGAATGTGATCGCCGAGTTCCCACAGTTCCCCGCACTCGACACCTACCAGGACCTGCTCGCTGCCATCCGGTCGCATCTCTGAGCCGAACGCGAGCCGGATCGAGGCAGCTGACGACGAGCGATCGACCGCCCGACACCCAGGTCTATGCTCGGCTCATGACGCGGTGCAGCGAGGACGACGACCTCCAGTGACGGCGATCGGACCGTCCGGCCCGTCGGACCCAGAGGGTTTCGTCGAGCCTGACGGCAGCGCGTCGACCGAGCAGGTCGAATACGGCGAGGAGACCCACAGCGTGCTCACGCCGATGGGACAGATCGAGAGCTACGGCAGCTTCGCCCGAGGTCTCGGGCCACGGCGAGTCAAGATCGGTGTCACGGCGATGCTGCTCGTCGCGATCGCACTGATCGCCATCTCCGAGCTCTGACAGCTGACGGACGACAACCGGCAGCGTCAGACCAGACTCACTGAGATCACGCAACGGCGGCGTCTCGAGAGCCGGTGTCGTACCGCTCGACACCCCGCAGGACCACGGGCAACAGCACCCCGACGAGCACGAGGAGGCTGCCGCTGACGAAGATCGCCGAACGGACGCCGAACTCGTTCGCCAGCAGACCACCGGCAAGCGCACCGAATGGCATGCCCAGGTAGACGAGGAAGCGGTAGCTGGCGCCGACTCGACCGAGCATCTCGTCGGGAATGAGCCGTTGGCGCAATGCGAGGGTGAGCACGTTCCACACCATCACGGCACCGAGCGACACCGCCGACAACGCGCCGACCAGGACGGGCGACGTCGTCACCGCCATCAGCCAGGTCGACGCGCCGGATGCGACCACCGAGATCGGCAGCGTGCGCCGCAGGGGGAACCGCCTGAACCGTGGAGCGATGAGCGAACCGGCGATGCCGCCGAGTGCTCCGGGCACCAGCAGGATGCCGTAGCCGAACTCGGACAGCCCGAGCGTGTCGGTCGCGAAGATCACGAAGACCGCACTCCCGATGAACGAAGCGGTACCGAGCGCCGTCGAGATGATCGCCAGGGCCCGGAGCAGGTGTTGGTTCCAGAGCCAGCGAACGCCCTCGCCGAGGCTGGCGCGCATCGATGGCTGATCGCCGGACACCGCTACTGCTGCAGCGGGTCGATAGCTGCCGCTCATGAACCCCATCACGAGCGCAGCGCCGGCAAAGGTGACGGCGTCGATCCCGAACGGCGCCGCGATGGCGAGACCGAACAGCAGTCCGCCGAGCGGTGGTCCGACGAGATCATTCATCGCCAACTCGGTCGAGCCCAGCCGACCGATGGCCCGTTCGAGATCGCGGCCCTCGACCGTCGAAGGGACCATCGCCATGCTGGAGCTGTCGACGACGGCCTCCGCTGAGGCGAGGAGCGCAGCAACGAGGTAGATCACCAGGATCGTGGCCTGATCGATCACGATGGCGCCGACCAGCACCACCATCACGGCGGCACGGGCCATGTCGAGACGCATCCGCAGCAGCCGACGGTCGAACCGATCGGCCCATGCCCCGCCGGGAAGGATGAAGAACAACCAGGGCAGCCGCTGCGCCACGACCACGCCGGCGATCAGCCGGGGATCGGACGTGACCGACGTGGCCAGCAACGGCATCGCCACCAACCGGAGCCCGTCGCCGAGATTCGACAACGCCGTGGCGGCCCACAGCAATCGGAAGTTTCGCGGCAACGAAGGACCGAACCGGCGGCGCACCTCGGGTGGGCCGCGCTCGGCGATCCGATCATCGTCGCCGTCAGCGACATCGTCCGCGGGCCGTGCGTCGAGGTGCGAGACGTCCACACCGAGTGCGACGAGTGCTGCGTCGATCTCGGCGAGTGAGGCAGGAGGGGCCGTTTGGCCCTCGCCCCGATCAGAACCCGCGCCGTCAGGACTCGCGACGGTCACGGTGTGTAGACGCCGAAGACCTCGCGGAATGCATCGCTGATCTCGCCGAGGGTGGCGTCGGCGCGCAGCGCATCCTTCATGCTGTAGAGCAGGTTGTCGCTGCCATGGGCCGTCGCCTTCACGGCGGCGAGCGCCGATTCGACGGCGGCACTGTCGCGGTTGGCCTTGTACGCCGTGAGCCGGGCGATCTGATTGCCTTCGAGTTCGGGATCGACAGGGAACACCTTCGGTTCCGGCTCGTCGTCCATCGTGAACTTGTTGACACCGACGATCACCCGCTCGTCGTCGTCGATCGACTTGGTGTACTCGTACGCGGCCTGTTCGATCTCGTCCATCTGGAAGCCGCCCTCGATCGCCGTGACCGCGCCACCCATCTCGTCGATGCGCTCGATGTACTCCCATGCGAGACGCTCGACCTCGTCGGTGAGCGACTCGACGAAATAGGAACCCGCCAGCGGGTCGGGTGTATCCGCGACACCGGATTCGTAGCCGATGATCTGCTGGGTTCGCAGCGCCATGCGCGCCGCTTCCTCGGTTGGCAGACTGAGCGCTTCGTCGTAGCCGTTGGTGTGCAGGCTCTGGGTGCCACCGAGTACCGACGCCATCGCCTGGAGGGTGACGCGCATGATGTTGTTCATCGGCTGCTGCGCGGTGAGCGTCGAGCCGCCGGTCTGGGTGTGGAACCTGAGCATCGACGACTTCGGATCCTGCGCACCGAAACGCTCGGTCATGATCGTGTGCCACATGCGACGACTCGCACGGAACTTGGCGACCTCTTCGAAGAAGTTGTTGTGCCCGTTCCAGAAGAACGCCGAGCCGCGGCGCGAAGTCGTCGACGTCGAGGCCGGCATCGATCGCGGCCTGCACGTACGCAATGGCGTTCGCGAGTGTGAATGCGATCTCCTGGACCGCCGTCGAGCCCGCCTCACGGATGTGGTAGCCCGAGATCGAGATCGTGTTCCAGTTCGGGATGTGCTTGCTGCAGTAGGCGAAGATGTCGGTGATGATCCGCATCGACGGGCGCGGCGGATACACGTAGGTGCCGCGGGCGATGTACTCCTTGAGCAGGTCGTTCTGGATGGTGCCGCCGATCTGGTCGCTCGAGACGCCGTTCTCTTCGGCGACGAGTTCGTACATCAACAGCAAGATCGCGGCTGTCGAGTTGATCGTCATCGAGGTCGTGACCTGGTCGAGTGGGAGATCCGCGAGCAGCAGCCGCATGTCCTCCATCGAGTCGATGGCCACGCCCACCTTTCCGACTTCGCCCTCGGCGCGACCGGCGTCGGAGTCGTAGCCCATCTGCGTCGGGAGGTCGAACGCACACGACAAGCCCGTCTGGCCGGCGTTCAGCAGGAACTTGAAGCGCTCGTTGGTGGCCTCGGCGTTGCCGAAGCCCGAGTACTGGCGCATCGTCCAGAGACGGCCGGTGTACATCGAGCCGTAGACGCCGCGGGTGTAGGGGGGCTTGCCGGGAGCGCCGAGCTGCTCGGCCGGGTCCCAGCCCTCGAGGTCGGCAGCGTCGTAGAGACGCTGGATCGGGATGCCAGAGTCGGTCTGCGGCAGGTCGTTCGCATCAGCCATGGCGCCGATCGTATTGCAGGCCCGGGGCCACCGCCTGATCCCGCCGTCGTCGGCCGCGAGCTGCGCCCACACCAGCGGGAGCGACCTCGGGGTACACCCGCTCCCGGCGCCACTGAAATGGTCGAAATCGCCGGGTTTGTGACCTCGTGCCCTGGCCTGTGCCGGCGAGTGGATCGAGGCTCGAGGTATGGCTGACAACGACATCGGAATGATTCTGGACGTCACGCCAGGCGATGAGGAGCGCTTCGATCGTCATGCGATCGAGGGCATGGGGCATCGCGTCGAGGTGTGTCACGGTCCAGGAGTCCACGAGCAGTGCCCGCTCTTGGAGGAGGGCACCTGCACGCTCGTCGACGAGGCGCACGGGGTGGTGTTCAAGCTCGATCTCGACCGGGAGTACCACCGGCAGATCCTCGCGAGGTACAAAGAGACCCTTGGGGACGACACGCCGATCGCGGTGGCAGTGCGGCCGAGCCAGGAGACCGCCTACGCCGAACTGTTGGACGGGCTGTACGTGTGGAGTCACCAACCGACGGCAGCCGAGCTCGACGGCTTCGCCGCGCTCGTCGAGGCTGCCGACACCACCCGCACCCCGTGACGAGAACGGCCAGGTGTCGACGCATCGACCTGGTCACCGACGGCGACGACCAGAGGATTCAGACCACCGGGCTCATCCAGTTGGTGCCGACCCCATGACAGCACCAGAGCGCTGCTGATACGGTCGACGCCAACCCCAAGGAGGTCATCATGTCCTGGATTCGTCGAAAGATCAGGCGGCTGAGGAACCTCGCGTCCGGCGCCGACTACGCCGGGGGCCACCAGGGTGGCTCGGGCACGACGTCCGAGCAGCACAACCGTGGCAGCTTCGAAGCACAGGCCTACCGGCCCGATCGCAGCGGCGGCGGTGGTGGTTGGAGCGGGTAGAACCGACGACGCTCAGCGGGCAGCGACGACAGCGACCTCCATGCGCCACTCGGGCGCGCCAGTGCCGGAACGGTCACGAGCGTCGACGCGGCCGCAATGGTCTCCGAGCGCCTGGTCCCGCGCCGCCATCACCGGAGCGAGATCCTCCCCGACCACGACGTAGGTCGTCACCGACACGATGTCGGACGGGCTGCATGTCGGCGTCGCGCAGCATCGCCGCAGATGTTCACCCACACGACCGCCGCCTGGTCGGCCAACGAATCGGGGGTCGATCCGTCCTGGCGCCACCGGCACGACACCAGAGGTGTGCAGCCAGCACGAAGCCGATTCCGTGAGCACGGCGTGGGCGTAGTTCGCCGCCGGCGCGGCGATGTCGGCGGGGCGGATCTCGGCCATGCCGGCATCGTACGGCCCGAGACAGCGCCGCCCGGCGAGAGTACGGTGGGTCGGATGGCCATCACCGAAGACGAACTGACCACTTCACCCGGCACGATCGACGGGATCGAGCTCACCGCCAAGACCGTCGGGCTCGACGGCATCCCGACGTTCGACAACGTCGAGGACGAGCGCCACTACCGCAAGACCCACCTCGCCGGCGCACTGCGCATCTTCGGCAAGTTCGGCTTCGGCGAAGGCGTCGCCGGCCACATCACCGTCCGCGATCCCGAGTATCCCGACATGTTCTGGGTGAACCCGTTCGGGATGAGCTTCCGCCACATCCGCCAGAGCGATCTGATCCTCGTCAACCACCACGGTGAGGTCGTCTACGGCGCCAAGCCGGTCAACCGAGCGGCGTTCGTGATCCACGCCGCCGTGCACTCCGCCCGCCCCGATGTGGTCGCCGCCGCCCACGCGCACTCGCCGTACGGCAAGTCGTTCAGCTCGCTCGGCATCCCGCTCGCCCCGCTCACCCAGGACGCGTGCGTCTTCTACCAGGACCACCACGTCATCTCCGAGCAGGGCGGCGCGGTCGTCTTCGACATCGAAGCCGGCAAGGAGCTTGCGTCGAAGTTCCCCGACGGCAAGGCGGCCATCCATCAGAACCACGGCCTGTTCACCGTGGGCGAGACCGTCGACGAAGCAGCCTTCTGGTTCATCTCCATGGAGCGGTCGTGCCAGGCCCAGTTGATGGCGATGGCGGCCGGCGATCCGATCGAGATCCGCGACGAGTACGCCTCGTACACGCAGCAGAACACCGGCATTCCACGCTGCCGGATGGTTCAGCTTCCAGCCGCTGTGGGACGAGATCGCCCGCACCGATCCCGAATTGTTCGAGTAGCCCCTGTCCGGCTCCCCCAACGCTCCGAGCTCGACGGGGCCGGTCACGCAGTGGTTGAACACCGCCCAGCCCGAGGCACTCTTCGTCCTCTCAGCCATCGCCCAGTACGTGGGCGCGGTCATCGCGGTCGGCCTGTTCGACGAGGTCGAGCCGCGGACGGTCGCCTGGTTCCGCGTGATCGGCGCAACACTTGCGCTCGTCGCCGTGTCACGTGCGTGGCGCCAACGCTGGACTCGTGCAGAGCTGACTGCTGCGGCCCTCTTCGGTGTCGCCACGGCGCTGATGAACCTGTTCTTCTACCTCGCGATCGACCGCATCGATCTCGGCAAGGCGGTCACGATCGAGTTCATCGGCCCGATCGCCGTCGCTGCGGTCGCCACCCGATCAGCCCGGAACGCCGTGGCCCTGTTGTTCGCCGTCGCCGGTGTGGTCGTGCTCGGCGGCGGCGAGATCGAGGGCAACGCCGTCGGCCTGCTGTTCATCGGGTTGGCCTCCGCCATGTGGGCCGCCTACATCGTGATCGGATCCCGGGTTGCCCGGCTCGACCGCGGCGTCGCCGGCCTCGGCATCGGGCTGGCGATCGGCGCACTCGCGATCGCACCAGCAGGTGCACCAGGGAGCGCCGACGTGTGGACGTCGGCTCGCCTGTTGGCGCTGTGTCTCCTGGTCGGCGTGTTCTCGAACGCGATCGGCTACGGCATCGATCAGTTCACGATGCGCCGTATCCCGATCCGCCGCTTCTCGCTGTTGCTCGCGTTGCTCCCGGTGACCGCGGCGTTCATCGGTTGGCTCGTCCTCGATCAGCAGCCATCCGGCATCGAGATGGCCGGCATCGCCCTCGTGCTCGTCGGCGTGGTCGTGCAAGAGCGCGAAGAGCTCGCCCCACTCGAAGCCGAGATCCTCACCGAACCCTCATGACCGCGGGCTGAACTGTCACACCGTGCCGGGTCAAACGTGACACTTCGCCGCCCAGTCTTCGAGGTGCCAGACTTCGAAATGGATGTCCGCACGCTCCCCTTCGACGACACGCAGGACTTCGATGACACCGAGCGGGGCTTCGTCGCCAAGGCGACGACTCGCCAGATCACCGCCGTCGACGGACGCGTCGTCTGGGACCTCGACGCCTACCGGTTCCTCGACGAGCCGCCGACCGACACCGCCCACCCCAGTCTCTGGCGCCAAGGTCAACTGCTGATCCGCGACGGGCTGTTCGAGGTCGTGCCCGGCATCTACCAGCTGCGCGGGTTCGACCTGTCGGTGATGAGCGTGATCGAAGGCGACACCGGCGTGATCGTGATCGACCCGCTGATCAGCAAGGAGACCGCTGCTGCAGCCTGGGCGCTCTATCAGGAGCACCGAGGACCCCGCACCGTGGTCGCCATGATCTACACGCATTCGCACATCGACCACTTCGGCGGGGTGAAGGGCGTGATCGACGAAGCCGACGTCGACGCCGGTCGGATCTCGGTGATCGCACCGGAAGGCTTCATGGAGGAAGCCGTGGCCGAGAACGTGTTCGTCGGTACTGCGATGGGGCGACGCTCCGACTTCATGTACGGCGCGGCCCTGCCGAAGGGGCCCGACGGGCAGATCGGCTGCGGGCTGGGTCAGACCACCTCGACCGGTGAACCGACCCTGATCCCGCCGACGATCGACATCACCACGACCGGCCAGGAGCTGACGATCGACGGCGTGCGCATCGTGTTCCAGGTGACGCCGGGTACCGAGGCGCCGGCCGAGATGAACTTCTACTTCCCGGACCACAAGGCGTTGTGCACGGCGGAGAACACCTCGCACACGCTCCACAACATCGTGACGCTGCGCGGCGCCCAGGTGCGCGACGCCCGTCGATGGGCGGCCTACCTGACCGAGACGATCGACCTGTGGGGCGATGATCTCGACGTCGTGTTCGCCTCGCACCATTGGCCGACGTGGGGACAGGAGCGCGCGGTCGAGTTCCTGGCAATGCAGCGCGACATGTACGCCTACCTCCACGACCAGACCCTGCGGCTGATGAACCTCGGCTACGTCGGCGCCGAGATCGCGGAGATGCTCGAGATGCCACCGGCGCTGGCCGAGCAATGGCACACCCACGGCTACTACGGCTCGGTGAGCCACAACGTGAAGGCGGTCTACCAGCGCTACCTCGGCTGGTACGACGGCAACCCGGCACACCTGTGGCCGCACCCGCCGGTCGCGGCGGCCGAGCGCTACGTCTCGGCAATGGGCGGCGCCGACGCCGCCGTCGCGCTCGCTCGCACCGCGTTCGAGGAGGGCGATCTGCGTTGGGCGGTCGAGGTCCTCAACCACGTGCTCTTCTCCGACGAGCACCACGAGGAGGCACGGTTGCTGCAAGCCGACGCGTTCGAACGCATCGCGTTCGGTGCGGAGAACGGCACGTGGCGCAACGTGTTCCTCGTCGGCGCCAAGGAGCTACGCGACCGGGAGGTGGCCACAGCAGCAGGGCGAGGCGCCCCGGATCTGCTCGGTGCACTGTCGGTGGAGCAGATGCTCTCCAGCATCGCCATCCGGATCGACGGTCCGAAGGCGTGGGACGAACATCTCGTGTTGTCGTTCGTGATCACGGACCTCGACGAGACCTACGTGTTCGAACTCCGCAACGGCGTCGCGAATCACCGACGCACGGACACGCCCGCGCCTGGCAGCACGACGTTGACGCTGGCCCGACGCTCGTTGATCGAACTGTTCACGGGTCGGCTCGACTTCGCCGAGGCGCTCGGCGACGGCCGCATCGTGCTCGACGGCGACCCCAACGCACTCGGCACGTTGGTGTCGGTGATCGGCAAGACCGAACGGAACTTCCCGATCGTCACGCCGTAGATGTCACACGGTCACACGGTGCCGGGTCAAACGTGACAGTTCAGTGGGAGAGGCCGGGGGCGCAGAGACCGTCGAGTTCCTTGATCTCGATCCGGTCGCGGTTCGCGTAGGTGACCTCGTTGGCGGGATCCGGCTTCAGGTTGAAGACCCGGAACTCCATGTCGTTGGTGTCGACGGTGAGGATGCGTCCGATCAGCGGGTCGCCCAGGCCCAGGATGACCTTGATCGTCTCGAGCGCCTGGATCGAACCGATGATGCCGGGCAACACACCGAGCACGCCGGCCTCGGCGCAGCTCGGGGCCAGTTCGGCCGGCGGCGGCTGCGGCACCATGTCACGGTACGTCGGGCCCTTCGTCGGGTGGAACACGCTGACCATGCCCTCGAAGCGGAAGATCGAGCCGTGCACCACGGGGATGCCGAGCTTCACACTCGCATCGTTGAGCAGGTAGCGGCTCGGGAAGTTGTCGGCGCCGTCGACGATCACGTCGTAGCCGGAGATGATGTCGATGATGTTCGACGCGTCGAGGCGGGTGTCGTAGGTGACCACGTCGACGTCGGGGTTGAGCATCGTCAACGTCTTCTTCGCCGAGTCGACCTTGCGGTCACCGATGCGGTCGATGTTGTGCAGGATCTGACGCTGCAGGTTCGACGAATCGACCTCGTCCATGTCGACGATGCCGATCGTTCCGACGCCCGCCGCAGCGAGGTACAACGCCGCTGGTGAGCCGAGACCGCCGGCACCGAGCATCAAGACCTTCGATTCGAGCAGCTTGACCTGGCCCTCGACACCGACTTCAGGGAGCAGCAGGTGCCGCTTGTACCGGTTGCTCTGCTCGGGAGTCAGCGAGGCCGGCTGCTTCCAGGCACGGCCCTCGTCCTTCCACCGACCGAAGCCTCCCGCCATCGACTCGACGTCGGTGTAGCCGAGTTCGGCGAGCGTCTTGGCCGCGAACGCCGACCGGACACCGCCGGCGCAGTACACGACGATCGGCGCCGACTTGTCGGCGATCCGGTTCTCGATCTGTGCTTCGAGGTGGCCCACGGGGGATGTGGATCGCGCCGGGGATGGCGCCCTCCTCGTACTCGTCGGGTTCGCGCACGTCGAGCGCGAGCGCTCCGGTCTCGATCTGGGCGGCAGCGCCCTCGGGATCGATCTCACGGATCTCGGATTTCGCGGCGGCGAGCAGGTCTCGGAACGTTGCCATGGCAAGAAAGCCTACCAACCTGGTCAGGTTTCCAACCGTCCCCGTCGAGGCTCAGGCGGCGGGAGCCGAGGCCTCCTTGCGGTCGAGAAACCTGGTGAGCGGCGCCGGGAGTGCAGCGGGGCGGTCGCCCCAGTCGTAGACCACCGATGATCGGGCGGCAACGTCCTGCAGGGCTCGACGACGGCGATCGACGAGCGCCATCAATGCACCGACACCGAGGAGCACGAAACCGAACGGCAGGACGACGGTACGGATCGCTGCGGCGCCGGGCCCGAGCGGTCGACCGTCGCTGCGAATCACCTTGAGGCCGAACAGCGCTTGCGACATCGTTCGCCCGGTCAGCGATTGGGAGACCCAGAAGTAGGAGAACCCGTAGAAGAAGAGGGCGACGGCGGCGATCCAGCCTCCCGACTCGGTCGGGTCGAACGACGAACCGAACAGCACGTCGAACAGATACGCAACCCCTGCGATCAGCAGTGTGAACGTCGAGGAGATCAGGAACAGATCGAGCCCAAGCGCACCGAGACGCGACACCGGGCCCGCATATCGCCCGCTCATCGTGTGCGGTGCTGCGGGCGGCGCATCGATGTCGACTGCGAGCGGAGGCCCGGCGGGAAGCGAGTCGTAGTCGCGCCGGAGCAGCCGATTCACGGTCCGCATGCTGATCTCGTCGACGCCGACGACCTGTCGACGCAGGAGATCGATGAAGTGCCCGAAGACGCCCTTGGTGCTCTGTTTGACGATGGCGTCGATGTCGAGCGACGCTGCGATCGCGTCGACGTCGACCCGCTCGACGACACGATCCACGTCGATTCGATCCGCGGCTGCGTTCAGATCGACACGTGCGACGGCGCGGTCGAGGTCGACACTGTCGACAATGGCATCAACGTCAACCCGATCGATCACCCGCTGCACGTCGATTCGGTCCGCGGCTGCGTTCAGATCGACACGTGCGACGGCGCGGTCGAGGTCGACACTGTCGACGATGGCGTCGAGATCGAGCCGAGCGACGATCCGCGCGACGTCGACTCTGTCGACGACGGCATCCAGGTCGAGCCGGGCGACGAGTTTGTCCAGATCGACCCGATTCAGCATCGCGTCGAGATCGACCCGATCGAGGAGTGCGTCCAGATCGAGTCGGACCACGAGCGCATTGACATCGATGCGATCGAGAACCGCATCGACATCGATGCGGTCGATCAGCGCGTTCACGTCGATGCGGTCGACCAGATCATCGGGATCGACCGCGTCGGCGACCACGGGAACGACGACGGAAGCGATCGCGTCGAACGGGCGCTGAAACACACCCCGCGGGCGGTCCCGCTCGCTCATGACCCAATCGTACCCACCACGACGGTCGGCTTCGCTGATCGGCGGCGTCGTCCTCGTGAGTTGCAGAACGGCGAGAACTCCCTCAGCCGGCAAGAGCGGGCAGGATCTCGCCGATCTGGCCGACGAGCAACCAGTCGGCGTATCGATCCATCGCGGTCTCGTCGCCGTTGACGATGATCACCCGCGCCCCCGCTGCTTTCGCTCGTGGCACGCAGTTGGCGGCCGGGAACACGCTGAGCGTCGAGCCGACGGCGAGCATGACGTCGCACTCGTCGCTGACCTGCATCGCCCGGTCGATCACCTCGGGCACCAGTGACTGACCGAAACTGATCGTGTCGCTCTTGAGGATCCCGCCGCACTCGAGACAGGCTGGATCACCATCGCCGGCACGCACTCGTTCGAGCGCCTGATCCATGGGTCGGCGATCCTCACAGTCCCAACACCGTGTGAACCACACCGTTCCGTGCACCTCGATCACCTTGGACGCGTCGTTGCCCGCCTTCTGGTGCAGCCCGTCGATGTTCTGGGTCACCAGTCCGTGCAGCTGCCCTCGGCGCTCCAACTCGACGATCGCGGCGTGACCACGGTTCGGTTCGGCCGTCCACGCCGGCGTGGTCAGGCGATTCTGCCAGGCAGCACGACGCACCTCGGGGTCGCCGAGGTAGAAGCGGATGTCCGACGCCTTCTCCGCCATCGGGTTCTTGGTCCACAGCCCATTCGGTCCCCGGAAGTCGGGGATACCGGAATCGGTCGAGATACCGGCGCCGGTGAGCACCACGATCCGCTCCGCGTCCGCCACCACGTCACGAGCCGCATGCAGGAGATCCGTCGACATCTGGCCACTGTGGCCGAGACCGCAGTCCCGTGGCAACCCGTCGGGACATCCAAGCGATGAGCGAAACCCCCAGACTCGGGGGGTTCACTCATCGCTCTACGAGGTGAGTGCGGTGAGGGCCTGATCGAACACCTCGGTGTGGCGGTCGACGTCAGCATCGGTGTGGGCGGGCGACAGCAGTGCCATGTTGTGGAACGGGGTCATCAGGATCCCACGGTTCAGAGCCCACAGATGCATGAACCCATCGAGTTCGTCGTCCACCGCAGCAGCGGCGTCGGCGCCGTTCACCGGGAGCGGGCAGAACCAGTACTCCGCCCGGCAGCCGAGCTGTTGCACCGACCACGACAGGTCGTGGCGTTCGATGGCTGCGGCCACGCCGTCGGTCCATCGGGTGGCGAGCGGGATCATGCGCGCGTAGTCCCGTTCGAGCAGCGTCATCGACAGTGTGGCCCGGATCGCCGCCGTCGCCATCGCACTCCCGGCGAGCGTGCCGCCCACTCCCCCAACGTCGGCGTCGTGACCGTGCAACACCGGATCGAGCGCGTCGGCGATCGACTCCGTCATGCCATAGGTGGCCACCGGGAACCCGCCGCCGATCGGTTTGCCGATCACCACGATGTCCGGGTCGAGACCCCATGCCTGCGTGCAACCGCCGGGGCCCGCCGAAATCGTGTGTGTCTCGTCGATGATCAACAGCACGCCATGACGGCGGGTGATCTCGCGCACCGCCTCGTGGTAGCCGGACTGGGGCAGCACGATCCCGATGTTGGTGAGCGCCGGTTCCATCAGCAGTGCCGCCACATCACCGTGGGCCAGCGCCGCGTCGAGCGCGTCGAGGTCGTTGAACGGCACCACCCGAGTGGTGACTGCGGGGTCGACCTGCGGACCGATGGCTCCCGGACGGCTGACCACGGATCCGTCGGCACCCAGAATCGCGAGCGTTTCGTCGACCGTGCCGTGATAGCACCAGTCCATCACCGCGATCTTGGGACGACCGGTGAGGTGGCGTGTGAAACGCAGCACGAACCGGTTCGCATCGGTCGCCGACGTCGTCAGTTGCCACTTCGCCATCCCGAAGCGGCGATGCAGCTCGTCGGCCACCCACGCCGCGTCCTCGCTCGGCAGCATGGTCGTCGATCGGGCGACGGCGGCATCGAGTCCGCCACCACCATGACCGGTCATCGCTCCCGTGTCGCCCATGCAGAAGTCGACGTACTCGATGCCGTCGACGTCGACGAACCGCGCCCCCGAGGCGTCGGCGACATGCACCGGAAACGCTCCCGGCCAGCGGGTCATCCACGGCATCGGCACACCAGCCAGGAGATGCCGCCGGCCCGACTCGGCCAACTCCGCCGAGTGTGGGTGCAGCTCGACGAAGCGTCGCTGCTCGGAGGCCATCAGCTCGGTAAGTCGCTCTCGGGAGATCACGGGCTGACGGTAGCCTCCAACCCATGTCCGCCCAGGTGCTCAGCGAAGCCGCGCGTCGTCGCACGTTCGCGATCATCAGTCACCCCGACGCAGGCAAGACCACGCTCACCGAGAAGTTCCTGCTGTACGCCGGTGCGATCACCTCCGGCGGCGCCGTGAAGGCGCACGAGGGTCGCCGCGCAGCGACGTCCGACTGGATGGACATGGAACAGAAGCGCGGCATCTCGATCTCGTCGACCGCGCTCAACTTCCCCTACCGCGACCACGAACTCAACCTGCTCGACACACCCGGCCACCGCGACTTCTCCGAGGACACCTACCGGGTGCTCGCCGCGGTCGACGCAGTCGTGATGGTGCTCGACTCGGCCAAAGGCATCGAGCCGCAGACGCTGAAACTGTTCGAGGTCTGCCGGTCGCGCAACCTGCCGGTGATCACGTTTCTCAACAAGCTCGATCGGCCCGGCATGGAGCCCCTGGAGCTGCTCGACCAGATCGAGGAGCAGATCGGCCTGCGCCCCACTCCCGCCACCTGGCCGGTCGGGTCGTTCGGCGACCTGCGCGGCGTGATCGACCGTCGCACCGACATCTTCACACGTTTCACCGCGCACTGCGCGAGGCAGCCAGATCGCTCCGGAAGAGGACGTCCCCGCCGAGCGCGCCGCCGACGAGGAGGGCGCCGCGTGGGCCAAGAGCACGGAGGAGAGCGAACTGCTCAGCGCCATGGAGGCCGACGTCGACATGCCGTCGTTCCTGGCCGGTGAGTCGACTCCCGTCTTCGCTGGCTCGGCGCTCACCAATTTCGGCGTTCGTCACCTGCTCGACGCGATCGTCGACCTGGCCCCGGCACCGTCGCCCCGCCTCGACGTCGACGACAAGCCCCGACACCTCGACGAGCCATGTTCGGCGTTCGTGTTCAAGGTGCAGGCCAACATGGACCGCAACCACCGCGACCGCATCGCGTTTGCCCGCATCTGCTCGGGAAAGTTCGACCGGGGCATGGTGATGACCTGCGAGCGCACCGGCAAGCCGTTCGCCACGAAGTACGCGTCGACGGTGTTCGGCGCCGAGCGCACCACGGTCGACGAGGCGTTCCCCGGCGACGTCGTCGGGCTCGTGAACGCGACCGGGCTCAACCTCGGCGACACGCTCTACGACGAGAGCGGCCCGACCGTGAAGTTCCCGCCGATCCCTGCGTTCGCCCCCGAGGTCTTCGCCACCGCTCGACCGCTCGACACCGGCAAGACGAAGCAGTTCCGCAAAGGGCTCGACCAGCTCAACGAAGAGGGCGTCGTCCAGGTCCTCAAGGATCCCGACTGGGGCGACGCCTCGCCCGTGCTCGCCGCCGTCGGCCAGCTGCAGTTCGACGTGTTCGCGAACCGGCTGGACATCGAGTTCAACGCGCCGATCGAGATCTTGTCGGCCCCGTACCAGGCGATCAGGCTGACCGACAAGGAGTCGGCCGACACGCTGCGCGAGAAGCCCGGGGTACGGATCCTCGCCCGACTCGACGGTCATCTCGTCGCGCTCTTCGAGAACAAGTACACGCTCGCGCGCATCGAGCAGAACGAGCCGGAACTCACGCTCGATCACATCATCGCCGGCTGATCCGCGCCTGCGCGAGCCCGTGATCGGTACCGTGAAGCTGATGGAACGACGCACTTTCCGACTGCCGATCATCGTTGCCGTCGCCGTTGTCGCCGCCGTGCTCGGCGCCTGCGGGAGCGACGGCCCAGCTGCCAACCTCCCATCGGCGACCACCATCGCCGGTGGTGTCGCTCCGACCCCGACCGACGCGCCTGCGGCACCCGAGGCACCCGTCGCCACCGAGGCACCAGCCGCCCCCGACGCACCCGTCGCCACCGAGGCACCAGCCGCCCCCGACGCAAACCCGATCGTTCCCGAGAGCGATGACAGCACCGACCTCGTCGTCGTGTTCCTGATCATCGGTGCGGTCGCCCTCGCTGCCATCGCGATCGGCGTACTGATCTCGCGATCCAAGAAGTCGTCGCCCGACGAGGGCACGCCGACACCATCGCCGCAGTCGAGCCTGCTCAGCACGTCGCAGTGGATCACCGATCAGCTGTCGCTCGAACTGATGGCCGCGCCACCGGCAACCGCGCTGCAGCGGTGGGCAGTCGAGCGCAGTCGCCTCGACAACGTCGCCATCGGCGCCCAGCAGCAGTACCTCGAGGTCGGAGACCCCAACTGGCAGCCGCTCGCTCAGTCGATGTCGGCGCTCGCGGCAGCGATCGACACCAACCTCACGCTGCGGGCGCAAGACCCACCGAACGCGCAACTGATCAACGAGTCGACCGACGTCGTCAACCGCAACCGGACCGCGATCCAACAGCTGAACGCAGCGCTTCGGCCCACGATCCGGCCCTGACGCTCACCACGCCCCGGAGCTCCCGCCGCCACCACCACCGCCGACACCGACACCGACACCGACACCAGAACTCGACGGGGCGGTACGCGACGACGAGAAGGCGGAGCTGGCCGAATACAACAGCAGTGGCGCGCTGAGGGCGAGATCACGCTCGGGGATGTTCGAAGCCTTGACCGCCTGCGACCAGGCCTCGGCCGCGGCGATCCACGGTGACGACAGCACGCGCCCGAACATCTCGGTACGTGGCAACGCCACGACCGCCACGATCAGCGTTACCCCGAGCAAGGCGGCCACCGACGTGCCGATCAGCTTGGCCGGATCATCGATTCGTCGTCGGCGCCGGCGCCGATGCCGGCGAGCAACGTCATCACCGCAATTGCCATCCCGACGAGAAGGCGTTGCCAGAAGGACACCGTGCGCAGCATCGGCCCAGTCCCGCCCGGGCCCTGCGGGATGGCGTGCGTTCCGCTCCCCCCGGATCGCCGCCCACTGTCCGGTCACCGGCTCTCCCCACCGATCCCACCCGAGGGAGGCCGCATGTCCGACAACTCGCACCGATCGAACACCGATCCGTCGTCACCACCGGTTGACAGCCAGACGCTCGGCACCCGATCCATCATGGTCCGACCCTGGCTCGATCCGGTCGTCGACGACGACGGTTTCGATCCCCGATCACGGTATGTCGAGGTGTTCTGGCTCGGCGTACTGGGCCCGACGGCGACGTGGCTGATCCGTCGCCTCGTCGCCGGTCTCGAACGCTCACCCGACGGCTACGACCTCGATCTCCACGCAACAGCGCAGGCGATGGGGCTCAGCTACACGAGCGGGAGGGCATCGCCCTTCAGCAAAGCCCTGCAGCGCTGCGTCATGTTCGGCCTCGCGCACCCGATCGACGGCGGCCTCGCCGTACGTCGACGGATCCCGCCGATCAGCTTCCGCCATCTCCGCCGAATGCCCGAGTCGGTACAGGCGGCGCATGCCGGCTGGCTGGGCACCGCCATCGGTGCCGACGAGTTGAACCGGGCCCACCGCCTGGCAACGACGATGCTCGATCTGGGTGATGATCCGTCAGAAATCGAACACCATCTCGTCGCACTCGGCGTGAGCGATGCCGTTGCTGCGGAGGTCGCCGACAACGCTGCGCGCCTCGCCGACGACGACCTCGGCAGCGCAAGATTCAGGCGGGCGGGGTGAAGTTCGCCGCGAGATCGATGAGCAGACGGGTGCCGAATCCGGTGGCACCCTTCGCGTAGATGCCGTCGTCGCCGTCGACCATCATCGGACCGGCGATGTCGAGATGGGCCCACGGGACATCGCCGGCGAACTCGCTGAGGAAGATCGACGCAGTGATCGTGCCGGCGTACGGACCACCGATGTTCTTCATGTCGGCAACGACCGAGTCGAGCAGCTTGCGATACCGCTTCGACGCGAGCGGCAACTGCCAGAGCGGCTCGTCGGTCGCCTCGGAACGCTCGAGCAGTTGGTCGACGAGGGCCTGGCTCGTGCCGAGCACCGGAGCCATCTGCGGGCCCGAGTGCGCCATCGCAGCGCCGGTGAGCGTGGCGATGTCGACGATCGCGTCGGGGGCTTCCTCGACCGCGAGCGACAGGCCGTCGGCCAGGACGAGGCGGCCTTCGGCGTCGGTGTTGTGGATCTCGACGGTCTTGCCGTTGCGCATCGTGAGCACGTCACCGAGCTTCAGCGCGCTGCCCGACGGCATGTTGTCGGTGCACATCAGCCAGGCGGTCACCTTGGTCTTGACCTTCAGGTCCTTCAGCACGCTCATCGTGGCGAGCACGGCGGCAGCGCCCGACATGTCCATCTTCATGTTCTGATGGAAGACGTCGTGACCCTTCAGGCGAGATACCACCCGAGTCGTACATGATCCCCTTGCCGACGAGCGCGAGATGGCCGGTCGGGTTCTTCGGTGCCCAGGTGAGCTTCACCATGCGCGGCGGCTCCGTCGAACCGCGGTTCACGCCGAGCATGCCGCCGCAGCCCATCTGCTCGAGCTGGTCCTTGTTGAACACCTCCACGTGCAGTCCGCTCGCGGAACCGAGGTCGACCGCCTTGCCGGCGATGTCCTTGGCGTTCAGGTAGGTCGGGGGTGTGTTCGCGAGTTCGCGAGCGAAGGCAGCAGCTGACGCGACGATCCGGCCGCGCTCGGCGCCGCTGGCGACGTCCTTCGAACGCTTGGTGCCGGCAACGAGCGTGAGGCTCTCGAGTCGGGACGCATTCGCCGGCTCGTTCTTCAGCCCGGTGTAGCGGTACGAGGCGAGCAAGACGCCTTCGGTGACCGCCTGCGCTGCCGCTTTCGCGTCGACGCCGTCGACATCGGCGAGGTTGGTCGCGAGACGGGCATGCTTCGAGGCGACCCTTCCGAATGCGGCGGCTGCGGAGCGGAGCCCGGCAGCGTCGATCGTGCCGGGGTCGCCGACACCGACCGCCACCGCCATGCCGTCTCCGATCGGCACGGCGAGCACCTGGCCCGCCTTGCCCTCGAATCCGTTCGTTTCGAGAGCGGAACGGCTCAGGCCGAACTGGCGGGGCACCGCCCCCTTGGTTGTGACCGCCCAGCCGACAGCAGTTGCCGTGGAGGGAGCGGAACGGGCCGTCGAGACGGCGACGGCGGACACGGTTTCACTGGCGTCGGTCATGGCGCACAGTCTGGTCGACCGTCGTGCGTGGCACCGCAACGGTGCGGTGAAGTTGCCGTGCCGACACCTTCCTGTCATCGAGCGTTCACGACGCCTGTTCGACGATTCGGGCCAGCTCTGTTACGGTCCAGCGGACTCGACGACCGCCAAATTGGCGATCGACGGCAAACCAAACTCCAAGGAGGAGCACATGATTTCTAGGGGGAAGATTTCCAACTGGAAGCGAACAGCGGGTGTCATCATGGCACTTGGGTTGGTGGCTGGCGCCTGCTCGTCAGACAGTGACGACGGCGCGAGCAGCACTGACGCCGAGACCGAAACCACCGACGCCGAGACGGAGACGACCGACGGCGAGACGGAGACGACCGACGGCGAGACGACCGACACCGTCGAGGTCGTCCAGTCCGAGGGCGGAACACTCGCTGCTGTCCAAGAGCGCGGCACCTTGATCTGTGGCGGCAACGACACGCTGCCCGGCTTCGGCATCGTCGACGACACCGGTGGCTATTCCGGCTTCGACATCGACTTCTGTCGCGTCGTCGCCGCCGGCGTCCTCGGCGACGCCGAGGCCGTCGAGTACGTACCGCTCACCGCAGAGGCTCGCTTCACGGCGCTGCAGTCCGGCGAGATCGACGTCCTGATCCGCAACACGACCTGGACCGCAACCCGTGACGGCACCGAGGGCGCGAACTTCCTGTTCACGACCTTCTACGACGGCCAGGGCATGATGGTTCCGGCGTCGACCGGCTTCACCACGCTCGAAGACCTCGCCGATGCCAGCATCTGCGTGCTGTCGGGCACGACCACCGAGCTGAACCTCACCTCCGTGTTCAATGCCCGAGGCATCCCGTTCACCCCGGTGGTGTTCGAGGACAACACGCAGCTGCGTCCTGCCTACGAGCAGGGCCAGTGCGAGGCGTGGACGTCCGATGCATCGCAGCTCGCGGCGTTCAAGTCCTCGATCGAGGGAGAGGGTGGCGACGAGCAGTTCATCATGCCCGAGGTCATCTCCAAGGAGCCGCTCGGCCCCGTCGTCGCCGACGGCGACACCGAGTGGGCGCAGGCCGTCAACTGGGCGGTCATGTCGACCGTCCAGGCCTGGGAGTTCGGTCTCGACTCGACGAACATCGGCAGCTACGACGGCGACGATCCGAACATCATCCGCTTCGTCGGTGGCGACGACTTCGACCCTGGCCTCGGCCTCCCGTCGGACTTCGCCGTCCAGATCGTCGAGCAGGTCGGCAACTACGAGGAGATCTACAACGCCAACATCGTGCCGATCGGCCTGGCCCTCGAAGGTTCACCGAACGCGCTGTGGACCGAAGGCGGCCTCATGTACGTCCCGCCGTACCGCTGATCACGATCTGATCGGTGCGCAGGACGCGCTGAACTGATCCGTAGACGGGGGCTCGGCCGACTGGCCGGGCCCCCGTTCGGTTCCGACTTCGACCATCATCCCTGGGGGACTCTCACGTGGCGGAAACGCTGACGGCAACCGACGCCGTCGTCTCAACCCGGCCGCCGTTCTGGCGCGACATCCGTGTGCTGCGCATCGTTGCGCAGATCGTTGCCGTCATCGTGGCGATCGTCACGATTCGCTGGCTGCTCGGCAACCTCACGCGAAATCTCGACGAGCAGGGCATCCCCACCGGCTTCGACTTCCTCGACAATTCCGCCGGCTTCGCAGTTCGAGACTCGCCGTTCGACCCCGCTTCACCGATTCGGCACCTGATCTGGGTCGGTGTCCGGAACACCGCGGCGATCTCGGTGGTCGGCATCGCCATCGCCCTGATCCTCGGCACGCTGATCGGGATCGGTCGGCTGTCGACCAACTGGATCGTCCGGAAGCTCTCCACCTTCTACGTCGAGACGTTCCGCAACATCCCGGTCCTCGTCATCATCATCTTCTTCGGGTTCGCCCTGTTCACGTTCGGGCCGCTCCCGCTGTTCAATCCGGCGAACCCGCCCCAGTTGGTCAAGATTCCCGGGCACGGACAACAACCTGATGATCCTGTCCAACAGTCGGCTCGGCTTCCCCTCCTTCCAGAACAACGACAACGGCGGCACGTTCTGGATCATCATGGCGTTGGGGCTGGTTGCGGCGATCGCCGTGTGGATCTGGCGAACCCGGTCAACGAGCGAACCGGCGCACCGCACCATCGGGTGATGTTCTCGTTCGGCACACTGCTGGTCGTGGGCCTCTCGGCGTATTTCGCCCTTCGGGGCCCCGTCTCGGTCTCCTGGCCGGTGGTGTCGGAGAGCGGCCGAATCATCGTGGGCGGCATCGCGACCAACGACGGCTACATCGCCATCACGCTCGCGTTGGGCGTGTACACCGCCAGCCACATCGCCGAGATCATCCGCGGCTCGATCCTCGCGGTGCCGAAAGGCCAGGTCGAAGCCGGCAATGCCCTGGCACTCTCGAGCTTCCAGCGGTACCGATTCGTCATCCTTCCGCAGGCTGCCCGCATCGCCTTGCCGCCGATCATCAACCAGTTCCTCAACCTCATCAAGAACTCGTCGCTCGCGACTGCGGTCGCATTTCCCGAGATCACCTCGCTGGTGCGGACCGCGATCGGCAACGGCAACCCCGCACCACAATTCATCTTGATCCTGATGGGCTGTTACCTCGCGTTCTCGCTGTTCATCTCCCTGGTCCTCAACATCGTGAACCGGAAACTTCGCATCGAGGGGAGGTCGTGACATGAGCATCGATTGGGGCTACACCGTTCCGCCACCAGGCCGGCGGGTCGATCGCCCATGCGTTGGCCGAATCCGGAGCTCCGCGCCACGGCTGACCGCACTCCGAAGGAGTGGGTCAAGGCCAACCTGTTCAACAACTGGTACAACTCGGTGATCACTGTCGTGTTCGGCGCACTGGCGCTGTTCGGCGGCTATTACGCGCTGCGTTTCGTCTTCGTCACGGCCCAGTGGGAAGCGGTCAGCGTCAACCTCGAGTTGTTCATGATCGGCACCTATCCACGTAGCGAGCGCCCTCGCCTCATCGCACAGTTGCTGCTCACGAGCGGCGGGGTCGGGTTGCTCTTCGGCTACTTCCGAGCCCGCTCCCGCCAAATCGCGGAGGAAGCGAACGTTGCGTTCGTTCCGTTCACGATTCGCGAGGCCCTCGCCACCTACGGCGCACTTGCTGTGATGGTGATCGGCGCGCTGGCCATCGGAGCTCGGACCTGGGGACCGTACGCGCTCGTCGTCGGCTGCGTTGCTGCGGGCGCTGCCGGCTATCTCACCACGCGTAGGCTCGCCAACCCAGCGGCCAAGCTCGTCCTCCTGACGCCGTTCGCTCTGGCCGCGGTCACCTTGACCCTCGTGTCGGATCTGAACAACAGCGCGGTGTACCTCCTCGCAACCGGCCTCACTGCGATGTTGGTCGCGGTGAACCTCGTCCGGACGCTCCCGCTGATGCTGTCGGCAGGCCTGCTCACCGTCACGACAGGGTTCCAAGTGCTCAGTGGCACGGGCGGACTGTCGTGGCTGTTCCTCGCTGCCGCCGCGGCGCCGTTCGCCTTCTCGCTGCTCAACGCGGTCGAGGAACGTCTGCCGAGTGCGATCGGTTGGATCGGCGTCGCGATCGTCGCCGTGGCGCTGGCGCGACGGATTGTCGTCGACGGTCTGGGAGTTGCCAGCGTGATCGTGCTGGTCCTCGTCGCCGCCGCCGTCTTCGGCATGTTGCGCTCCAATCCGGGGCCGGCGTTCCGGATCGGGGTGTTCGTCGCCCTGTCGTTCGGGATGTGGCTCGCCTGCCAGGCCATCGATCTCCCGGGAATCGACTGGAAGGACTGGAGTGGCCTGCACCTCAACGTGGTCGTCACGATCGCGTCGACCACCCTTGCGTTCCCGCTCGGGCTGCTGCTCGCACTCGGGCGACGTTCGAGCCTGCCGGTCCTGCGGTACATGTCGACGGCCTACATCGAGCTGATCCGCGGTGTGCCGCTCATCAGTCTCCTGCTCATGGGGCAGTTCTTCATCGGGTTCTTCCTCAACACCGACGATCCGCTGTCGAACGTGACCAGGGCCACCACCGCGATCACCATGTTCTCTGCGGCGTACATCGCCGAGATCGTGCGCGGCGGTCTGCAGTCGGTCGGCCACGGACAGACCGAGGCCGGCCAGGCCCTGGGCCTGAGCCCGGCGCAGATCACCCGACTCCTCGTCCTCCCCCAGGCGCTGCGCAACGTGATCCCCGCGATGGTCGGCCAGTTCATCTCACTGTTCAAGGACACGAGCCTGCTGACCATCATCGCCATCACGAACTTCCTCGGCGTCCGCGAGATCGTGCACGCACAGGAGGCATTCCGCGGGGTCGGGATCGCAGAGACCCTGGTGTTCGTGGCGTTCGGGTTCTGGGCGATCTCGTTCACGATGTCGCGCGAGAGCCAACGACTCGAGCGACGACTCGGTGTGGGAACACGATGAATGACCAACCATCACTGATCAACACGGACGGAAGGATGACGACATGACCGACGAACCAGCCGGCGACACAGCGACGGAGCACGCCGACGAGGTCTTCGCCGACGCCACGCAGATGATGGGTTCGTCGTCCGAGGTGATGATCGACCTGGAGGCCGTCGACAAGTACTTCGGCGACTTCCAAGCACTACGCCACATCAACATGAAGGTCGGCAAACAGGAGGTCGTCGTCGTGATCGGGCCGTCCGGTTCGGGCAAGTCGACGCTCATCCGATGCATCAATCGGCTCGAAGCCCACGACCGGGGACGGATCACCGTCGATGGCGTCGAGTTGTCGGACGACATCCGGAACATTCAGGAGATCCGACGCGAAACCGGGATGGTGTTCCAGAGCTTCAACCTGTTCCCGCATCTGACCGTGCTGGAGAACATCACGCTCGCACCTCGTCAGGTGCGTCACACCCCGAAGGCAAGGGCGGAGGCGACCGCGATGGACCTGCTCGAACGGGTGAAGATCCCCGAGCAGGCTCGCAAGTTCCCCGGCCAGTTGTCCGGTGGTCAGCAGCAACGCGTGGCGATCGCTCGGTCGTTGGCGATGAACCCGAAGGTGATCCTGTTCGACGAGCCGACCTCGGCGCTCGACCCGGAGATGATCAAGGAGGTGCTCGACACGATGAAGGAGTTGGCCTCGAGTGGTATGACGATGATCTGCGTCACCCACGAGATGGGCTTCGCCCGTGAGGTGGCCGACAGGGTGGTCTTCATGTCAGACGGGCAGATCGTGGAGGTCGGCACCCCGGAGCACTTCTTCGAGAACCCCCGCGAGGACCGGACGAAGGCGTTCCTCGCCCAGATCCTCTAGCGCGTCCGGGACAGATCGCGCGCCCGACGTCGCGATCTGCGACCGCTCTGCCACAATCAGGCGCCATGAGCGGCACCGGTCCCGACAGCGACGACGCGACGGCTGGCGGATCCAGCAGGCGCTGGATCAAGTGGGTGGTGATCGGCGGCGTTGCGGCCGTCGTGCTGTTCTTCGCCGGCATCTTCATCTACGCGAACTTCATCAACGACTCGCCCGATGCTCTCGACGCGACCGACCTCTCCGACGCCCTGACGGCCACGACCGAGCCGGCACCGGTCTCCGACGCCACGACCGACTCGACCACCGACGCAACCACTCCGACGTCCGATCCAACGCCCGACAGCGAGACGCCCGCCGACGGTGATGCCGGCTTCGATGGCGACTGGGTGCCGACCACGGCATCCGAGTTCGGCTACCGGGTCGAAGAAGTGCTCGCCGGGGTCAACACGACCGCCGTGGGGCGCAGCAACGAGATCGAGGGGCTGCTCACGATCGACGGGAACGAAGCCACCGTGGTCGACATCACGGTCCAGATCGAGAACATCACCAGCGACGACTCCCGTCGCGACGGCCAGTTCAGCGGGCGCATCATGAACGCCGCCGAGTTCCCCACCGCCGAGTTCCGGATCACCGAACCGATCGACTTCGGCCAGATACCGGTGGACAGCGAACAGATCACCGCAACGGCAACAGGTGAGCTCACCTTGCGCGGTGTGACCAACCCGGTCACCTTCGACGTCACGGCGCAGACCGCCGACGGCCGCATCGGCGTGCTCGGTTCGATTCCCGTGCTGTTCGAGGACTACGGCATCGACAACCCGTCGTTCGGGGTCGTCGCCACCGAGGACAACGGACTCGTCGAGTTCGTGCTCGTCTTCGAGCGAGCCTGATCAGACGACGGGTTGGCTCTTGGCCCAGGCGGCGGCCAGGGCGGCGTACTTGCCGCCGAGTTCGACCAGTTCGGTGTGGTTGCCGAGTTCCACGAGCC
The DNA here is from genome assembly GCA_963705485.1 of Ilumatobacteraceae bacterium. GTDB lineage: Bacteria > Actinomycetota > Acidimicrobiia > Acidimicrobiales > Ilumatobacteraceae > Sva-07. Next base: position 76,817 of record CAVPJT010000007.1, on the reverse strand, counting down.
GGCCGCCGTCGATGACGCCGATGCGATCTGCTCGCTGGATCGTGGACAGCCGGTGGGCGACGACGATCGTCGTGCGGCCCGACATCAGCGTGTCGAGGGCGTGTTCGACGATCAGTTCCGTACCGGGATCGAGGTTGCTCGTCGCCTCGTCGAGCACGAGCACCGCCGGGTCGACCAGTGCCGCCCGAGCGAGCGAGACCAGTTGGCGCTCCCCCGCCGACAGGCGCGAGCCGCGCTCGCGCACCTCGGTGTGGATCCCTTCGGGGAACTCCTCGAATCGGTCCAGCGCACCGATCGCGTCGAACGCGGCGCGTACGTCGTCGTCGGTCGCGTCGGCGCGGGCGACGCGGACATTGTCGGCGATCGTTCCGCCGAACAGGAACCCCTCCTGGGGCACGACGACCACCCGGTGGCGCAACGATGCGAGTGTCGCGTCGCGGAGATCGATACCGCCGAAGGAGATCGACCCGCCGGTCGGGTCGTAGAGCCTCGCCATCAGCTTGGCGAGCGTCGACTTGCCGGCACCGGTCGGCCCGACGAGCGCGAGCCGTTCGCCGTCAGCGACGGTGATCGACACGTCGCTGAGCACCGGCGTCTCGGTCGCCGGGTACCGGAACCCCACGCCGTCGACGACCATCTCGCCGTTGCGCGGCAGGTCGCTGGCGCCGTCGAGGATGTCCGGCTCGGTGTCGAGGATGCCGAACAACTTGCTGAGCGACGCCGCCGACGACTGCAGTGTGTTGTACAGCTGCGAGAGCTGTTGCACCGGCTCGAAGAGCTGGGCGAACAGCAGCACGGTGGCGATGATGACACCGATGTCCACCTCGCCGCGCGTGTACAGCCAGCCACCGGCGCCAACGATGATCGCCGTCGCCAACACCCCGGAGGTCTCGACGAGACCGAAGTACCAGGTCGACACCCGAACGCTGTGCACGTGGGAGTCGTACAGGTCCCGGTTCGACCGCTCGAAGCGACGGCGCTGCTCGGGCTCACGGGCGTAGGCCTGGATGACACGGACGCCGGCGATGCCTTCCTGCAGGGTGGAGAGGTTCTGACCGATGTTCTCGCGGACGTCGAGGTAGGCAGCGTTGGAGTCGCGCTGGAACTTGCGCGACGCCACGATGATGATCGGCATCACGAGGAGCCCGACGAGCGCGAGCTGCCACGACATCAGGAACGTGAGGATCAGCGCGAAGAACGACGAGCAGGATCGCCGCGACGAACTGGAGCAGGCCCCACTGCACGAGTTCGGCCATCGACTCGATGTCGGCGGTCATGCGGGCGACGAGCACGCCCGACTTGTTCCGGTCGAAGAACGCGAGCGATTGCTTCTGGATGTGGTCGAACACGCGGATGCGCAGCGCCTGGAGGAACCCCTCGCCGGCCCGGTTGATCAGGATGTACTGCTGGCGTGCCGCCACGTAGGCACACGCCGTGAGCACGAGGAAGAAGATGACCGCGTTGCGAAGCACGGTCTTGTCGCCGGGGGTGATGCCGTTGTCGATCGCCCAGCCGAGGATCACCGGCCCCATCACGACACCGAACGTCGAGACCGCCGTGAAACACAGCGCCCCGAGGATCGTCTTCTTGAACGGCAGCGCCATGCGGGCGGCGCGCCGCAGGACCTTCTTCGCCTCCTCGGCGTCGAGCTTGTCCTCCTCCGAGATCGCTCCCACCCCGAACATCAGTCACCCCCCACCGGTGTGCCGGCGTCGACGTGGACCGGCGGTCCGACCCCGCCTCACGTGCGAGCTCGGCGCGTCGCTCGTCGTCCTCGGCGGTCATCGCTGCGAGCACCTCGCGGTAGCGAGGGTTGGTCTCGAGGAGTTGCTGGTGCGGCCCGGACGCCACGACGCGGCCCTCGTCGAGCAACACGACCGTGTCGGCCAGGGCGATCGTGCCTGGTCGATGAGCGATCACGATGGTCGTCCGACCGTCCATCACCGTCGACATCGCGGAGCGGATCTCGTGCTCCTTCGACGGGTCGACCGCGGAGGTCGCATCGTCGAGTACGAGCACCCGCGGGTCGGCGAGGATCGCCCGTGCGATCGCGATGCGCTGACGTTGGCCGCCCGACAGCGAGTAACCGCGTTCGCCGAGCATCGTGCCGTACGCACCGGGCAGCCCCATGATGAAGTCGTGAGCGCCCGCGAGACGCGCCGGCACGCTCGATGGTCTCCTGGTCGGCATCGGGTTTGGCGAAGGCGATGTTCGCCGCGACGCTGTCGTGGAACAACAACGTGTCCTCGAACACGATCCCCACTGCCCGGCGAGCGTCGTGGAGCGCCAGTCGCGGACATCGACACCGTCGATGCTGACCGAGCCCGCGTCGACGTCGTAGAAGCGCACGAGGAGCCGGGCGACCGTCGACTTTCCCGACCCGGTGCCGCCGACCAATGCCACGGACTGCCCCGGCGTCAGGTCGAGATCGAAACCGTCGAGAACCGGCGCGTCGGCGTCGTACCCGAACCTGACGTCGTGGAACCTGACGCCTCCGGCTCGTTCCACATCGGGGAGCCGTGACGGGTTCGGCGGATCGGTCACGATCGGCGCGGTGTCGAGCACCTCGTTGACCCGCTCCAGCGCTGCGCCGGCACGTTGCGCGAACGCGATCGTCATGCCGAGCATCCGCAATGGCGACACGAGCAACGCCACATAGAAGTTGAACTGCACCAACTGGCCCACGGTCAGGTCGCCGTTGATCACCTGGAGCCCGCCGAAACCGAGCACGGCAAGGAGCCCGAGCTGCGGGAGCAGGTCGATCGCCGGGAGGTACTTCGCGCGGATCCGGGCAGCCTGGATGGACACGCCTCGGATGTCGGCGGCCTCCTTGCGGAGTCGCTTCGACTGCACCTCCTCGGCCCCGAATCCCTTGATCACCCGGACACCGCCGATCGATTCCTCGACGACGGTTGCGAGTTCGGCCTGCTCGGCCTGGACCTGGAGCACGGCCGGATGGATCGACTGCGAGAAGCGTCGACCCGCCACGTTGACGAACGGCAGCGGAGCGAGCGCGACGAGCGCGAGGCGCCAGTCGGAGATGAACAGGATCACCGAGGCGGCGACGACCATCGACATGTTCGAGATCGTGATCGGGATCATCACGACGAACGACTGGACCTGCTGGAGGTCGCTCGACGATCGGCTCATCAGCTGACCGGTCTGCGCACGGTCGTGGTACCCGACGTGCAGCGACATGATGTGGTTGAACATCTGCTCCCGGAGCCGGGCCTCGGTCCAGCGCGCCTCGCGGAAGGCGAAGAAGCGACGCAGCGCGGTGAACGTGCCGACGCACACACCGGCGATCGCGATCAGCATCACCCAGAGCCACAGGTAGTCGCCCTGTTCGATGCCCTTGTCGATGCTGAAGCGCACGAGGATCGGCACCGAGATCTTGCCGACCATCCACAGCAGTCCGATCACCGATCCGATGATCAGGTTTCGGCGCTGGTCGCGCAGCGTGGACGACAGCAGCTTCCAACGCGACGGCGGCTTCGGCGCGTCGATTCCCGCAGCAGGAGCCTCGTTCAGGGTGGTCGCTTCAGCACTCACTCAGCCGGCATCATTCCCCGCGAGCGGCGCGAGCAGCTCGGTCACACGTTCTTTGGGACGCCCGATGATCGCCGTGTCGGCGGTGACCACGACCGGGCGTTGGAGCAACTGCTTGTGCTCGACGAGCAGTTCGACGATCTGCTCCTCGGTGGCGGCATCGTCCTCGGTCAGGCCGAGCTTCTTCCACATGCTGTCGCGCCGGACGAGCGCGGTCGGTTCGTCTTCGAGCTTGGCGATGATCGAACGCAGTGTGTCGGCGTCCGGTGGTGTCTGGATGTAGTTCACGATGTCGACCTCGACTCCGAGTTCTTCGGCAATGCGCACGGCATTCATGGACGAGTTTCAATGCCGGTTGTGGAAGATGGTTGCGACGGCGTTGCTGCTGGCCATTCGTCCGAGGTTACGACCTGATTGGAACACTGCTCTCATCGGTTACGGCGTTGGCCGATAGTGTCACGGCGACCGACTCCCTCCTTCGATGATCACCTCGACCGAAGGAGACGCCATGTCTCAGAATCCCTTCTCTCACCCGTGCGCTGGTGATGGCTTGCCCGCGGGAACGTCGAGGTCCCGTCGCGTGGTCGCTACGAATCGGACGTACCGGCTGATCCTCAGTGTTCGGCGATGCGGGCGCGTCGTTCGGCTGGGCTGAGTCGGAGTCCGGCGGCGCGAAGCCGCCGCACGAGTTCGCGGCTCTCGATCGGTACCGCGCCCGCGTCGATCAACTCGGCGCGGTACTCCTCCGGGATGTCGTAGTGATCGCCCTGGAATCCCCGACGAGGGATACCCGCACGGTCGGCGAACTCGTGCAGCTCGTCATACGACGTGTCGCTGACCAGATGGCACCACTTCTTGCCCCGCCACCACCATCGGGCCTCGTCGATCAGGATCGTCACGACGCTCACCCTGCCACGACCGATGGCACACTGGCGCGATGAGCGAACGAGATCTCGAGCTGGAGGTCGCCTGGCAGCTCCACGTCGCCGACGACCGCAGGTTGCTCGACGGACTCCTCGCCCGTCACCGTGAGAAGCACCGGCGATACCACACCGCCACCCATGTCGCCTGGGTGATCCGCCATGTCGACGAGCTGGCGGCCGACCAACCGGTCGACCATCTCGACGAGGTCGTCGCGGCCGCGTTCTACCACGACGCCGTGTACGAGCCGTCGTACCCGGCCAACGAGCGGGCGAGTGCCCGCCTGGCCCGGCGCGACCTCGCATCGCTCGGGTGGGCCGACGATGCGGTCGACCGCGTCGGGTCGATGATCGAGGCGACCGAACACACCACCCCTGCAGCGCAGTCGGTCGGTGACGACACCGCCGTGCTGCTCGATGCCGACCTGGCGATCCTGGGTGCCGACCCGGCCGCCTACGCCGCATACGTCAACGGGGTGCGTGCCGAGTACCGCCACGTCGACGACGACGAGTGGGCCGAGGGCCGAGCCGCCGTGCTCGAAGGCTTCCTCCATCGGCCGAGCGATCTACCGAACCGCGGCGGGTCGGGACAGGTGGGAGGACCGAGCTCGCGCCAACCTCACGGCCGAACTCGCCCAGCTCTCCGGCTGACGCCGCTACGACGAGACCCGACGCGCACGGGGCGCGGCCGAATCCATCGAACCGTTCGTTCAGGTGGACGCGACCCTCGGGGCCACCTCGACCTCGTCCAACGGGATGCCGTGTTCGATCTCGGCCTGCACCGAGCGTTCGAGGAACGCGTAGCCGACGACCGTGGCCAGCGTGATCGCACCCATCACCACGATCGCCGAGCGCAGGCCGATCGCCTCGGCGAGCAGACCCAACGGCGCGGCAGCGATGCCGAACCCGGCGAAGCTCAGCATCATCAACGACTGCACCCGCCCCTGGTGGGTGTCGCTGGTCATGTTCAATGCGATCGCGTTCGAGAGCGACTGGTAGCCGGTGGTGCCGGCACCGATGAACACGACGACGAGCACACCGACACCGAAGTACGGCGACAGTCCGAGCGCGATGACGCCGGCGCCGAACACCACCCCCGACCCGACCATCAACTTCCAGACGCCCGGACCGTCGGCGCGACTGGCGAGCGGCACGGCGACCGCGACGGCGCCGATCGAGCTCGCCGACATGATGATGCCGACCCATCCGTCGCCCAGGTCGAAGTCGCCTTTGACGAGCGCCGGGATGAAGGCGACGTAGTTGAAACCGAACATGATGATCATGAACGAACTCAACACGAGTCGGCGGAGGTGCGGTCGGGCGGCGACGTAACGGACACCGTCGACGATCTCGGCGAACGGGCTCGCCTTCGACGTCGCTCTGGGTGCCGAATCCGGACGGGCACCGGAGCAACAGCACGAACGACAGCACCGAGAAGACTGCGGACACGACGTAGGCGCCGCCGATCCCGATGAACACGACGCCGGCCAACGCACCGGCGAACGCCGGCGCGATCACCCGGGTGCCGTTCATGCTCAGCAGCGACAACGTGATCGCGTTGCCGAGCTGCTCGCGCCCGACGATCTCGGACGTGAACGCCACCCGCGTCGGCCCGAGGAAACCGAACGCGACCCCTTGGGTCACGGCGGCGACGAGCAGCATCCAGAACTGGACGGTGTCGGTCAGCACCACGGCTCCCATCCCGGCCGCGGCAGCGAGAATCGCGCCTTGGCTCACGACCAACACGAGTCGCTTGGGCAGGCGATCGGCGGCGACACCACCCAGCGGCGTGGCGACCAGCAGCGCGATCCCGAAGCACAGATACACCAGCCCGAGCGCCCTCTCACGTTCGGTGAGATCCCATGCCAGGACCCCGCGGAGCAGGAACTGCATCTGCACGGACATGAACGAGAACGTGCCCGCCCACCACAGTTTGCGATAGTCGAGATTCTGCAGCGACGCGAAGGAACGCTCGAACCGGGCCATCGCCCTACCCTGTCCGATCGCACGTCGATTCGTGCGATCGGCCGATGGCCTCGCGGTTCAGATCTGTGCAGTCATCGACCACGCAACGACTCGCTCAGCTGCGGACGTACCCTGCTGGAGCGCCATCGCCCGCACCGCGTCTGCGATCGCGTCGGCGACGCCCGGCTCGAAGGCGCCCGGAATGATCCGCTCGGCCACCGGGTCGACGACGAGCGAGGCCAGTGCGTCGGCTGCGGCACGCTTGATCTCGATCGTGCAACGAGTGGCCTGCACGTCGAGCAGACCACGGAAGACGCCGGGGAACGCGAGCACGTTGTTGATCTGGTTCGGATAGTCGCTCCGCCCGGTGGCGATCACCGACACGTTGGACGGCATCAGCTCGGGCATGACCTCGGGAGTGGGGTTGGCCATGGCGAAGACGATCGCGTCGTCGGCCATCTCGGCGAGCCATTCGGGCTGGATGATCCCGGGGCCGGACAGCCCGAGCAGCACGTCGGCTCCCTGCAGGGCCTCGCGCACGCCGCCGCGACGGTCGTCGCAGTTGCCGTTGTCGACGAACCACTGCTTGGTCGGCGTCAGGTTCTCGCGCTCACGATGCAGGATGCCGGTGCTGTCGACGCCGATGATGTCGCCCGTGCCGTCCTGGCCGGCGCCCGCATCGTGCAACAGTTCGGCCACCGCCACGCCGGCGGCACCCGTCCCGACGATGACCACCCGCAGCTCCTCCACTCGCTTGCCGACGACGCTGGCAGCGTTGATCAGCGCAGCAAGGGCAACGATCGCCGTGCCGTGCTGGTCGTCGTGGAACACCGGGATGTCGAGCTCGTCCTGGAGACGACGTTCGATCTCGAAGCACTCGGGCGCCTTGATGTCCTCGAGGTTGATGCCGCCGAACGTCGGAGCGATGGCTTTGCCGATCGCGACCATCTCGTCGACGGTCCGGGCGTTGACGCACACCGGATAGGCGTCGACGCCACCGAACTGCTTGAACAGCACGGCCTTGCCCTCCATCACCGGCATCGCGGCCTCTGGCCCGATGTCGCCGAGACCGAGCACGGCCGTGCCATTGGACAGCACCGCGACGGCGTTCGAACGGCCAGTGAGCGACCAGACCAGATCAGGCTCGTCGGCGATCGCCTGCGACACCCGGCCGACACCTGGGGTGTAGGCGAGTGAGAGGTCCTCGGGCCCGTCGATCGGGACCCGCGAGGCGACCACGAGCTTGCCGCCCTGGTGCAGGACGAACGCCGGATCATCGGCGTAGGGATCGGTCAGGTCGACACCGTCGGGGATCGCGGCCGAATCGACGGACGTGGAATCGAATGTGCTGGTCATGGTCTGTCCTTCGTGGGGAACGGGGGTGTCCCGAAGACCTGCAGCGGAGCCCGCCGCCGGTTTCCGGCTGGTCGGGCGAGTTCGACGAAGACTCAGCGCTGGCGCTGAGCTCGTGTCCCCCGCCTGACCCGTACCGGAATGAGTACGGGTGCGGGGCCGCGTGCAGCCACTGCTGCGCCTGCTGCCGCTACAGCGGCGACAATGGCGACGATGGCGATGAGCACGTTGTTGATCCTACCTGATCTGTTTGACTGGCACCATGACCGACCTCGAAACGATGCCCGTCGAGCGCGTCGACGTCGACACCGACGAGACCACTGAGACCGGCGAGCCCACCGCTGCGCACATCGTCAAGACGAAGAAGGGCGAGAACGCCGCCGCCGTCGTGCTGGAGGCCCGGATCATGGGCACGCCGATCGAGGCGCTGTGCGGATTCGTGTGGGTGCCGTCTCGCGACCCCAAGCAACTACCGGTGTGCGAGAAGTGCAAGAGCGTGTACGGGATGTACAAGGCCTTCAACGACGGCCTGCGCGACACCCCAGACGACTGACGTCCACCGATGACCGATCCCGCTCCGGTCCTGCGAATCCGCCAGGCCGTGCGGGCGCTGCTCGTCACGCCCGACGCGCACATCTTGCTCGTCCGGTTCGAGTTTCCCGACCAAGACCGTGTGGGCGCTTCCAGGAGGTGGCCTCGACCCGGGCGAGACGCCACGTCGAAGCGTTGCACCGTGAACTGATCGAGGAGGTCGGGTTGCGTGATCCCGTCGTCGGAGCACACGTCTGGAACCGCGAGCACATCATCCCGCACGACGACGGCCGGTGGGACGGCCAACGGGATCGCTACTACCTCGTCGAAGCAACTGACCGGTTCGAGCCCGCGCCAGCGCTGACCTGGGAGCAACTTCGTGCGGAGCGCCTCCACGAACTGCGCTGGTGGCATGTCGACGAGATCGAGCAGGCGACCTCGAATGACGTCATCTTCGCCCCGACACGGCTCAGCCGGCACCTCCGAACGCTCATGACCGACGGCCCACCGACGACTCCGATCGACACCGGGGTGTAGCCACCCGTTGAGCCGGTGGTGTTCCGACTCGAGGGTCGCTCAGCGTCGCTGACAGATCAGCTCGACGGGGGCGAGCGTGCCGGAGGTGATCGCAGCGATCATGTTGGCCACCTTCGTCGAGGCATCCGGACCCATGATCACGTGGAGACCGAGCGGCGGCGGACCGCTGGCGCTCGCCGTTCGTTCTCGCATCGCCGTGAAGAACTCGGCGGCGAACGCTCCCCGATTGCGGGCGGCCATCACGTCGAATCCTGCTACCTCCAGATCCCGACGATACGTCGGCAGGTCCGCAACGAAGCTGCTCGATGTGTCACTCGCCCAGGGCACCGGGAACGTGATCTCACCGTCCGACATCTTCATGATGTCGTACAGCGCGAACCTGGCGCCCGGTTGCAGGACGCGGTGCACCTCCCGAAAGAGTGACGCCTTGTCTTCGATGTTCATCCCCACGTGGAGTTGGGTCGCACCATCGAACGACCCGTCGTCGAACGGCATGTCGAGCGCACTCGCCACCTCGAAGTGGACCAGGTCGTCGAGCGACGTCCAGGCACTCAGGCTCCGGGCGACGTCGATGTACTCCGGGGTCAGGTCGATGCCGGTGACGCTGCTCCCGGTCGTCGACGCGATGAAGCGGGCCGTGCCGCCGATGCCGCACCCCACGTCGAGCAGCTTGCTGTCGGACGTGACAACCAGCTGCGCGACCAGGTCCGCCGTGGCGGTGCGCCCGCCGACGTGGAACTCGTCGACCGGTCCGAGGTCGTCGGCCGACACCGTGTCGGACGCCAGCCCCATCGCCGACAGCCCGGTTTCGATCGAGGCGAGCAGCGTGCCCGACGAGTAGTGGGCAGCGATCTCCGACCGGTCGTCCATGTCGCTCAGCCTCCCATCTTCGCGACCATGTGGTCCAGGACGTGGGTGTGCTCGGCCTGCGGGCTGAAGAGGATGACCTCGGCGTCCTCGACAACGCGGACGCTGTGGCCCGGGGGCCAGTAGAAGATGTCACTCCCGGAACAGGTGTCGACGGTCCCATCGGTGTAGTCGACAACCAGTTCGCCGGCGATGACATAGCCCCAATGAGGAGCGTCGCACGAGTCGCCGTCGAGGCCCTGGAGCAGCGGGGCGATGTCGGTGCCGGCGGCAAGCGAGAAGTACTCGCCGCCGATCGCGCCGTAGCCGGTGGCGTCACCGAAGTCGGTGAGCTGCCGGGCCGTGGCGCCGGGGACGGCGAACTTGACGGGGATGGATTCCTTGGCGGTGCGCATGATGTCGGTTCCTTCTGTGTCGGTGGTTCGGTTGCTTGCTGGTTGGATCGGTGGTGCGTCAGACCGAGCGGCCGCTGAAGGCCACGAGCCGGACCAAGGCGTCGGCGCCATCCGGAGCGGTCGTCTCGGCGGCGAAGGTGTCGCCATCGCGCATGTCGGGCCCGAGGGCCTCGCGGGCGAACGCCGAGACGTCGGCGACCACGTCGGCGGGCAGTTCGTATGCCCGGCTGGTCGCGGTCGACAGATCCCAGCCGTGGATCAGCCCGTCGAAGGCGACGAACCGAGCGAAGACCGAGCCGGGTACACGACCGAACGGGGCAGTCGATCATGCGCTCCATCGCTCCCGGAGCGTTGACGGCCTCGAGCAGGCTCGTCATCGCCGCCCGGAACTCTGCCGCTGGAACCTGCCCATCCGGTGTTCCCGTGATCGTTGCTTCGGTGACTCCGTCGCCGGCGGCTTCGCCGAGGAATGCGGGAACGAACGCCGAGGCGCCGCCCATCATGTGGTCGAGGACTCCGTGCACCGTGAAGTTGGCGCACGGGGTGGGGTTGTCGAGTTGCTCGGCGTCGAGTTCGTCGACGATGTCGATGAGCGTCGGGATGATCACGGCGAGCTGATCAGATGGTTCCATGGGTGGACCTTTCATCAGTGATGCGGGTCGGGCGGTGAGTCGCTGAGTTGCGAGATCGCTCACCCCCATGGCGTGACAATCGATGTCACACTGGGACAATCAGCCCCATCTCAGCGGCGGTCGTGGTGGCTGGTGCGGATGATGCAGGTCTGCTGAGCCACGCCGAGCAGACGGCCGTCCTGGCTCCACAGGCGCAGCGAGCCGTGGCCGATCGATCGGTGGAACCCTTCGGCGGTGATGTCGAGCAGCACCCACTCCGACGGTTCCGGATCGATGATGCGCACCGTGTTGTCGAGGCTCGTGCCACCCGGCATCACCCCGAGCGCCGCGCACACCGCCAGCGGGATGATGTCGGCGACGAACGCCTGGGTCGCTGCCGATCCGATCAGGTGGTCGGGGATCCGACACCACAACCCGAGCGTGCCGGATTGCGGGTCGTCGATCGCCTCGACGGCGAACTTGCCGGCCGCGACCCGCCGTTCGAGATGATCGAAGAAGCTGCCGGCCACGACAGCCGCGAACGGCTCCGACATCGACGGGCAGTCCTCCGGCGACGGAACGTCGGGCATCTCCACGAAGACTGCGCCGTCACCGCCTGGTCGCTCGGTGTGGGCGCACAGCGACGTGAACACCGGTCCCGACGCCCGCTCGGCCGCCTCGATCGATGCCGCGATCCCCGAACCGCCGTAGAGGAATCCGAACGGTGTGCAGAGCTCCTTGCGAGCCGTGAGCCGGAACGCGAGCGGGTCGTCGGTCGGTTGGAGATCGAGCAGGTCGAACGTGGGGAGCACGATCGCGACGCTCGCAGACCTGCCGGATCGGCGACAACTCGAGTGATCAGTCGGGCTGCGTTGGCGGTTGCCGAGGCGATCGGCGCCGGCGTCGATGCCTGGCAACTGCGGCTCGAATCGGCCGGCGTGCGAGCTCACGAGATCGCTGACGATCGCCTCGACCTCGGCCCACGACGACGCCCGTGGCCCGGCCAGCGATCGGTTGTAGGGCTGGTCGAACACGATCGTGGTGTTGCCGAGCGCACGGAGCTGCTCGACGTTGTGCGGCGCGTCGTCGATGTAGGCGTCGGCGTCGGCCTCGGGCTTTGCGCCCCGAGGAAGCAGAGGTCGCGGTACGGGATCCGGTTCGCGTCGAGCCAGGCAGCGGTGTCGCCGACCGCCTTCTCGTGGCCCCAGTTGACGTACAGCCGATGGGTGATGATCCGGATCCACACGCCGGCATCCGACAGGCGCCAGAGCGCATCGGCGGCGCCGTCGATCACCTCCATCGTGCGGAACATGTCGTACTCCATCACCGCCACACGGTGCAGCTCCGCGTACTCCCCGGGACCGAGCCCCCACTCGCCGAAGTCCCACGACCGGTCGAGGGGCAGCGTCTCGGGATCGATCCCACGGATCTCGGCGAGGATGTCGCGGAAGCGCCGCGTGTGGTCGGCGACGACACCGTCGAGGTCGACGCCGAGCGTGAACGATCCGCTCATCGGCAGCATCCGCAGGTCGTCGAACATGGCTCCAGCCTGCCAGAGTGGTCCGCCATGGCGGACAGATCGAGACCACGAACCGGCTGCGACTGGGGATCGACCTCGACGGCGTCGTCGCCGACTTCAACGCCGGGTGGATCTCCCGGTACAACGATCAGTTCGGCACCGACCTGCTCCCCGAGCACGTCGACATCTGGGATGCGCCGACGCTCCTCACCCACTTCACCGACATGCGCGAGTTCTGGTCGTGGGCCCGCACGAGCGGCGACGGGGCGAGCATCTTCCGCATCCTCGAGCCGTACCACGGTGCGATCGAGGCGCTCGAACAGCTGGCCGAACGACATCGAGTCGTGATCGTCACGACCAAGCCGCACTTCGCCGTGCACGACACGTTCGAGTGGCTCGCCCAGCACCGCGTGCCGACCACCGAGGTGCACATCGTCGACGACAAGACGACCGTCGACTGCGATGTCTATCTCGACGACGCCGACCACAATCTTGAGCGCGCTGCGGGCCGCTCGTCCCGACGCCACGGTGTGCCGGTACGTGCGTCCGTGGAACGGCGCTCACCACGGCGTCGTCGACGTCGACGACTGGGCCGGCTTCGAGCAGGTCGTCGACGCCTGCGTTACCGGAACGTGAACGCTGCGCGATTCAGTTCAATCGGTCGCGCATGGTCCGCTACGGTCGAGCGCATCCGCCAGCAACCCAGGAGAACCATCACCATGAGGTCCCGCAAGCTCATTGCCGCGTGCGCCGCACTCGGCCTCGTCGTCGCCGCCTGTGGCAGTGACGACGATTCGTCGGATTCCGCTGCCGACACCACCGAAGCGCCCGACACCACCGACGCCCGACACCACCGGCGACACGGGCGACGTGCCCGACGACTGGCCCGACGAGATCGTGTTCACCCTGACCCCGTCGCAGGAGACCGGGGGCCTGATCGAGACCGCCGAGCCGCTCGCCGAACTGCTCTCCGCCGAGCTCGGTATCGACGTGACACCGCTGGTGCCGACCGACTACTCCGGAGTGATCGTCGCCCTCGAATCGGGCCAGGCCCAGGTCGCCGGCGGTCTCGGACCGCGCCAGATGGTCCAGGCCGAGGAGCAGGCCGACGCAGAGCTCATCCTCCAGGCCGAGCGCTTCGGCTCGCTGCTCTACGTCACCCAGTGGTTCACCAACGACCCCGACACGTACTGCGACGACGAGCCGGTCGCCGACGAGGACGGCTACCTGTTCTGCAACGGTGTCCTCGACGCCTCCGGGCCCGAGGCGGGCCCGATCGGTGCCGACAAGCTGGCGCTGCTCGAAGGCCAGACCGTGTCGTTCGTCGATCAGGGATCGACCTCGGGGTACGCGATCCCGGCGTTGCAGCTGAGCGAGGCCGGCATCGACCCGATCGACGGGATCGACGGCCTCTTCGCCGGCGGTCACGACGGCTCGGTCCAGGCGGTGTACGACGGCGACGCCGTCGTCGGCGTGTCGTACAACGATGCACGTGGAGACATCGTCGAGACATCGCCGGACGTCGGCGAGAAGGTCGTCGTGTTCGGCTGGTCCGGCCCGATCCCGAACGACGGGTTCGCCGTCGCCAGCGACCTACCCGATTCGCTGGTCGAGGCGATCACCGCAGCCTTCGTCTCCATCTCCGACACCGAAGAGGGAGCTGCACTCCTGTCGGAGCTGTACAACATCGACGCCCTCGTGCCGGTCACGTCGAGCGACTACGACGTGATCCGCGATCTCGAGACCCAGCTCGGCGACCTCCTCGAGTGACCACACCGCTGCCGGTGTGCGAGTCGTGCTCGCCACGACTGGCACGCCGGTCGGCGCGTCGATGAGAGGATGACGAAATGATCCGATTCGAGCAGGCGTCGGTCACCTATACCGGCGGCGTCGCCGCGATGAAGGACCTCGACCTCACGATCGAGCCCGGTGAGTTCGTCGTGATCGTCGGCCTGTCCGGTGCCGGCAAGTCGACGTTGATCCGGGCGATCAACGGGCTCGTCCCGTTGACCTCGGGCCGACTGGAGGTCAACGGGATGCAGGTCCCCGAGCTCAACCGACGTGAGCTGCGCAACCTGCGCGCCGACGTCGGCATGATCTTCCAGGGCTTCAACCTGGTCGACCGCACCACCGTGTTGCGCAACGTGCTGATGGGTCGCCTCCACGAAGTGCCGACGTGGCGGACCCTCCTCGCTCGCTACACCCAGGCCGACATCGACATCGCCGCTCGCGCCCTCGCGCGCGTCGAGATCATCGAGAAGGCGTGGGTGCGGGCGAGCGACCTGTCCGGCGGTCAGCGCCAGCGCGTCGGCATCGCCCGTGCGCTTGCCCAGGAGCCGTCGATCCTCCTCGCCGACGAACCGGTCGCGTCGCTCGACCCGCCGACGAGCCACGTCGTGATGCGGTACCTCCAGCAGATCGGACGCGAACTCGGCATCACCGTGATCGTCAACCTCCACTTCCTCGATCTCGCCACCGCCTACGCCGACCGGATCATCGGGTTGCGCGACGGTGTGCTGGTCTTCGACGGTCCCGGCAGCGAGTGCGACGCCCAGGTGTTCGAGGACATCTACGGCCGCAGCCTCACCGCCGACGACACGATGACCAAGCGCGCCGCGTTGTGAGCGCTCCGGGCACAACCGAGCCCGACGCTGCGACGTCCGACCGACCGGCACCCGAGCTCCCACCGAAGCCCGGACCGTCGTGGTTCGCGATCGGCGGCACGATCGGCGCGATCGTGATGACCGTCGTCACCGCGCGCTCGGTCGGGTTCTCGTTCAGCGACGTCTGGTCGAACCTCAACCGCAAGAACTCGGTCATCGAAGGGGCGCTCAACCCCGACTGGAGCCAGCTCTGGTCCGACCGTTCACGATCGGCGTTCATCGAGACCCTCCAGCTTGCGGTACTCGGCACGGTCGTCGGCGCAACCCTCGCCCTCCCGCTGGCGCTCTGGACGACCAAGTTCGGCAATCCCAATCGCTTCCTGCGCACCATCGTGCGCAGCTTCAACAACGTCATCCGGTCGATCCCCGACCTGCTCTGGGCGCTGATCTTCGTCACCGCGGTCGGCATCGGAGCGCTCAGCGGTCTGCTCGCCCTCATCTTCTTCTCGCTCGCGGTCACCACGAAACTCACCTCCGACATCCTCGACGGCATCGACATGGGCCCCGTCGAGGCAGCCAACGCGAGCGGCGCCGGCCTCAACCAGATGCTGCGCACTGCCGTCGTGCCCCAGATCCTGCCGTCGTACGCCTCGTTCGTGCTCTACAACTTCGAGCTCAACCTGCGCGCCTCGGCGGTGCTCGGCCTCGTCGGCGCCGGCGGCATCGGCGCTCGCATCGAGTTCTTCCGCGGGCGCGGCCAGTGGGAAGAGCTGTGGGGCCTGGTGTTCATGTTCTTCCTCGTCGTGCTGATCGTCGAGCGGATCTCGGTGTCGCTGCGCCGGAGGTTGGTGTGAACACGCCGGTGCCCGCCCTGCCACCCAAGCCGGTCGACCGGTACAAGTGGTTCTTCACCGCCGGAGTCGTCGGCATCACGCTCTGGTCGGCGCTGGGCCTGGAAGCGAAGTGGAGTCGGCTGCTCGAGGCACCGAACGATCTGTGGAACCTCAGCCGGGTCATGTTCACCAGCATGGAGGCCGCCGACTTCCCCGACCTCATGAGGGCGATGTGGGAATCGGTGTCGATCGCGTGGATGGGCACCCTGATCGCCTCGGTGTTCGCGATCCCGATGTCGTTCCTCGCGGCGGAGAACCTCGTGGGTCGGCCGATCGCCTGGATCACGCGGCAGGTGCTCAACCTGCTGCGGGCGATCCCCGAGGTGATCCTCGCCCTCGTGTTCATCCCCGTCTTCGGGCTGTCGCCGATGGCCGGGGTGATGGCGATCGGCATCGGCTCGATCGGCACGCTCGGCAAGCTGTTCTACGAGATCATCGAGGGCATCAAGGACGAACCCATCGAGGCGTCCGATGCGGTCGGGGCCTCCCGGCTGCAGCGCCTCCGCTGGGGTGTGCTCCCGCAGGTCACCCCCGAGCTGGCGTCGCTCGTGCTGTACCGGTTCGAGGTCAACATCCGCGCCTCGGCGGTGCTCGGCGTCGTCGGCGCCGGTGGCATCGGCGGCGATCTCCAGCAGGCGCTGCTGTTCAAGGACTTCGGTACCGCCGGGCTCGGCCTGATCATCATCGTGATCGGCACGATCGCCGTCGACACCGTGTCGGGTGCGGTACGGCGCCGGATCGTCGCCGGGCCGACCGGAGGCAGCGGGGGGTCGTCGCCGTGGCCGACCGGTCGCCTCCCCATCTTCTCGCGTCGGTGGGCGACAGGGGTCGACACCCTCACCACCGTCGCCGAGTCGCCGTCGCCGCGCTGAGGGCCGGTCCGCTTCGCCAGAGCGATCGAGCTGTTCGCGGGAGGTACCGACTCCGGTCACCTAGGGTCGACAGCGATGCGCATCGTCGACTGCACCACGTTCGTGATCGCCAATCCGCCGCCTCACTTCGGTGGCCGCTACTTCATCGTGGTGAAGCTCACCACCGACACCGGCGTCGTCGGCTACGGCGAGATCTACGTGGCGACGTTCGGGCCGCACACGGTGGCGGCGATGGTCGCCGATGTCGCCGATCGGCTGGTGATCGACGCCGACCCGAACCGAATCGAGCTGCTGTGGCGGCGGATGTACTCGAGCGGATATGCCCTTCGACCCGACCCGACGCTGGTCGGCGTGATGAGCGGGATCGAGATGGCCTGCTGGGACATCGTCGGCAAGGACGCCGGCAAGCCGGTGTACGACCTGCTCGGCGGGCGGGTCCACGAACGGATCCGCACCTACACGTACCTCTATCCGGCCGACGGCCGACCGGACGTGTACACCGATCCGGCACAGGCAGCCGAGCAGGCGGCGTTCGAGGTGGGTCGAGGTTTCACGGCGGTGAAGTTCGATCCGGCGGGCCCGTACACAGCGTTCGACGGGCACCAGCCGAGCCCGGAGGACATCGACCGGTCGGTGGCGATCACCGGAGCGATCCGCGAAGCGATCGGTTCGCGAGCCGACCTGCTGTTCGGCACCCACGGGCAGTTCACTGCGGCGGGAGCGATTCGGCTGGCCCAGCGGCTGGAGCAGTTCGAGCCGCTGTGGTTCGAGGAGCCGACCCAGCCCGATCAGCCCGAGGAGATGGCCCGGGTGGCCCGGCAGACGACGATTCCGGTGGCGACCGGAGAGCGGTTGACGACGATCACCGAGTTCGCCGCGCTGGCCCGGCATCAGGCGGCAGCGATCTGGCAGCCGAACCTCGGGCGCTGCGGCGGGCTGCTGGTGGGCAAGAAGATCGCGGCGATCGCCGAGGCGTCAGCGTGCCAGATCGCGCCGCACCTGTACTCCGGGCCGATCCTCGGGGCGGCCAACATCCAGCTCGCCGCGACACTGCCGAACCTGCTGATCATGGAGGGCATCCAGGACTGGTCCGGCTTCCACGCCGAGATCCTCACGACACCAGTGACCTGGGAAGACGGGTACGTGATCCCGTCACGCGAGCCCGGACTCGGCGTCGAGTTGAACGAGGAGGTCGCCCTTGCCAACCCCTACCCCGCCGACGGCGAGCTCCACCTGTCCATGGTCGACACCCCCGTCGCGCTGAACGTGACAACAGGGTCAGACCGCGATGCCATCGTCAGTGGATGGCGATGTAGGCGGCGCAGAGGCCGACGAGCTCGTCGGCCTGTTTGGCCCGATCGTGGTCGATGGGCTGAGTGTGCGCCACCGCTTCCAACGTGGTGACGACGAGCTGGGCTCGGAGACGGGCGATGTCGTGAGGATGACCGAAGCGCTCGAGATGCCACTGCAACTCGTCGATCATGATGCGGTCGAGGTCGGCCAGGCGCTCGACGAGGGGTTGCGACCGTGGGGCGCGCCACAGCAGCTCGTGGAGCCGATCGGTGTCGTTCCAGAGCATCGCTGCATCGACAAGCTCTCGACTCAGCTCTTCGACGTCCGGCTCCTCAGCCCTCAACCGCTCCGACAACGCTGCCACGAGGGGTCGGACTTCGTCGAGATGCCGATCGGCCAGCGCGACGAGCAGCGCGTCCTTGTTCGGGAAGTACTGATACAGCGAACCAACCGAGACCTGGGCGGCCGACGCCACTTCGTTCGTTGTCGTGGCGTGGTAACCCAGGTCGTCGAAAATGCGAGCAGCCTCGTCGAGGATGCGGGCGTAGAGCGCCCGCGACCGCCGCTGAACAGGTCGTTTGCGCGGCTCGACGCCGGTCATCGAATGCGAATTGTCGAACACGAGCAATATTCGCATACTTTGCGCATGCGAACCGTCACCGTCCACACACGACTCGACGCACCCGCGGACATCGTCTGGCGCGCCGTCAACACACCACATGCATTTGTCCACGTCGCCCGCGGGATGCTGCGGTATCCCGCCGCCGAGCGCCTGGATCGGCCCTGGCAGGTCGGCGACCACGTGCAGGGATGGACGTTGCTGTTCGGCGTGCTGCCGTTCTCGTATCACCACATCACCGTGGCCTCGATCGACGACGACGCCCGGGTCGTCGCCTCGGACGAACACGGTGGCGTGATCCGCACGTGGCGGCACGACGTGACCGTGACACCGATCGACGACACCGCCTGCCGGTACGACGACCGGATCGACATCGATGCCGGAGTCCTGACACCGGTGGTCGCGGCGTACGCCCGCCTCTTCTACCGCTACCGGCAACACCGCTGGCGCTCACTCGCTCGCCTGCTCGCCGCCACCGCCCGCTGATTACATCGCGGGTCTGACCCCTGTTGTAATCAGCGGAAGTCGCGGGACTTGACGCTCGCGGACATGGGGAGGGGGGCGAGGTGGTCGGCGACGATGTTGACGACGCCTTCGCTGCGTTCGAGGCGACCGCGGATCAGCATCGCCGGCGCTTCTCGCGCCACCTTGCGGAACCTCGCCCAGCACCCCTTCGAGATCACGACGTTGATCAGGCCGGTCTCGTCCTCCAGGTTGAGGAACGTGACACCCTGCGCGGTCATCGGCCGCTGACGATGCGTGACCACCCCGGCGACCTGCACGATCGAGCCGGGCTCGGGGTCCCACAGCTGCGACGACGTGAGCACCCCGAGGCGGGTCGAGCTCGTCGCGCACGAAGATCGTCGGATGCCCGTCGGGCGACACGCCGGTCGCCCACAGGTCGGCGACCGCTTCCTCGACCGGGGTCATGCCCGGCAGCCTCGGCGCCGCATCACCGGTGACCACGCCCGGCAACCGGCCGGGACGCGACTGCGCCGTTGCGCCGACGGTCCACAGCGCCATGCGCCGATCGAGGCCGAAACACTCGCCGAACAGCCCGCCGGTGGCCATCGCTTCGAGCTGAACGAGCGTCAACGACGGCACCCGCCGCACGAGATCCTCGGTGTCGGCGAACAGCCCGCCGGCCTTGCGGATCGCCTCGATCTCCTCGGCCAACTCCGAGCCGATCCCGCGCACCGACCCGATCCCCAACCGCACCGCGACACCATTCTCCGATGACTCGCACGGCTCCAGCGTCGCCCCCGCCAGCGAGGCGTTGAGGTCGGGCGTGTGCACCACCACGCCGTGGCGGCGGGCGTCGCGCACCAGCGTGTGCGGCGACCAGAACCCCATCGGCTGCGCGTTGAGCAGTGCGGCACAGAACGCTGCCGGCTCGTGGTACTTGATCCACGACGACGCGTACACGAGATAGGCGAAGCTCACCGAGTGCGACTCGGGGAAGCCGTAGTTGGCGAACGCCTTCATCTTCATGAACAGCTCATCAGCGATGTCGCCGGTGATCCCCCGCTCGGCCATGCCCGGCGTACAGCCGCTCCTTCAGCCGCTCCATCCGCCGCGCCGATCGCTTCGACCCCATCGCCTGGCGCAGCTCGTCGGACTCGGCGGGCGTGAACCCGGCCACATCGATCGCCATCTGCATCAGCTGCTCCTGGAACAGGGGGATGCCGAGCGTCTTGCCGAGGCTGTTCTCCAGCAGCGGATGCAGGTAGGTGATCGGCTCGAGCCCGTTGCGGCGCCGGATGTACGGGTGCACCGAACCACCCTGGATCGGACCCGGCCGGATCAGCGCCACCTCGACCACGAGGTCGTAGAAGCGGCGCGGCTTGAGCCGCGGCAGCGTCGCCATCTGGGCGCGTGACTCGATCTGGAACACTCCGACGGTGTCGGCGCGACACAGCATTCCGTAGACGTCGTCGTCCTGGGGGATGGTGGCGAGGTCGATGTCGTAGCCACGGTGCTCGCGCACCAGGTCGACGGCGTAGTGCAGCGCCGAGAGCATCCCGAGCCCGAGCAGGTCGAACTTGACGAGGCCGGTTCGGGCGCAATCGTCCTTGTCCCACTGCAGCACCGAGCGCTTGTCCATCCGCGCCCACTCGACCGGACACACCTCGATCACCGGGCGGTCGCAGATCACCATGCCGCCCGAATGGATGCCGAGATGCCTCGGGGCGTCCTCGACCTCCAACGCCAGCTCCAACACCGGTTCAGGAATCGAACAGTCGGGCTGCGCTGCCGTCGACGCCACGCCGCCCCACCCATCGACCTGCTTCGACCAGGCGTCCTGCTGGCCAGGCTCGAACCCGAGTGCCTTGGCCATGTCGCGCACTGCCGAGCGCGCCCGGTACGTGATCACGTTGGCGACCTGGGCGGTGTGGTGACGCCCATACCGCTCGTAGACGTACTGGATCACCTCTTCTCGACGGTCGCTCTCGATGTCGACGTCGATGTCGGGTGGGCCGTCACGCTCGGGGGAGAGGAACCGCTCGAACAGCAACCCGAGCGACACCGCGTCGGCGGCGGTGACGCCGAGGGCGTAGCAGACCGCTGAGTTGGCGGCGCTCCCCCGACCCTGGCAGAAGATGTTGGTCCGACGGCAGAACTCGACGATGTCCCAGACGATCAGGAAGTACCCGGCGAAGTCGAGTTGCTC
This sequence comes from Ilumatobacteraceae bacterium, assembly GCA_963705485.1. Classification (GTDB taxonomy): domain Bacteria; phylum Actinomycetota; class Acidimicrobiia; order Acidimicrobiales; family Ilumatobacteraceae; genus Sva-07. The sequence continues at coordinate 55,619 of CAVPJT010000007.1, read as the reverse complement.
GATCAGCGCGAGTTCGTGGTCGATCGTCTTCCACGCCCGGGCCCGCAACGACAGGTCCTCGGCGTGCACGGGACGTTCTCCGTAGCGGCGGCGGGCCCCCTCCTCGGTCACCACACGGAGGAACTCCATCTCGGTCATCGGAGTGCCGTCGGGGCGCGATGGACACGGGAAGGGTGGAAGCTTCGGCGCCACCAACGACAGGTCGAACGCCGCGGCCCGACCGATCTCGGCGGCCCGTTCGACCACCCCCGGATACCGACGGAACCGCCTCGCCTGCTCGAGTCCCGAGCGCAAGTGGGCGCCGGCCGCGGCGGGCAACCACGGATCGATCCCGTCCAGACTGCGGCGCGCCCGGACCGCGGCGAGCGCCGTGGCCAGCTTGCGCTGCGCTGGGGTGGCGTAATGGACGTTGTTGGTCGCCACGCAGTCGACACCTTCACGATGGGCGAGTTCGGCCAGGGCATCGTTGCGGGCCGAGTCGAGTGGGTGGCCGTGGTCCCACAGCTCGACGAGCACTCGGTCACGTCCGAACGCGTCGACCAACCGGAGCAGCTCGCGTCGGGCCGCTGCCGGGCCATCGGTCACCAGCGCCGCGGGGACCGCACCCTTCCGACAACCGGTCAGCGCCCAGATGTGCCCGGCGACGGTGTCGGCGAGATCACCGAACGCGAACCGTGGCGCCCCTTTCTCCCCAGCCAGATGGCCCGTGCTCAGCACCCGCGACAGCCGCGCGTAGCCGGTGGGCCCTTCGGCGAGCACGACGAGGTGGGTACCAGCCGGATCGGGCGAGTGGGAGTCGGGCACCATGCCCGTTGCCACCTGGGCGAGCGTGTCGGCTTCCGATCGGGCAACGCACCCATCGGTCGCCGACACGTTGATCTCGGTACCGAACACCGTCGGGAGACCAACGGCTTTGGCAGCCTCGGCGAAGCGGACCACCCCGTAGAAGCCATCGTGGTCGGTGATCGCCAGCGCCTCCAGCCCGAGCCGGGCCGCTTCGGTCGCCAGTTCCTCGGGGTGCGATGCCCCGTCGAGGAACGAGAAGTTGGAATGACAGTGCAACTCGGCATACGGGACGGTTGGCACTCCATCAGCCAACCGAGTCGGGGCGGTCGGTGCCTCGAATGGTTGCCGCTTGCGGCTCCAGGCAGGCCCGTCACCACCGGCATTCCACGAGGGGCTCCCGGGGGCGCGCCCGTCCCGTCCCGTCACCCGAGCCGGCGGTCTCCCCGACAGCGTCGCTTCCAGTTCACTCCACGTCCAGGACGGGTTGTTGAACCCCATCCACCCAGTATCGAACACATGTTCGCCTCACCGCAACCCCGAACTGGTCCCCGACTGGCCCCGAACTGGCTCGGTCAGGGGCTGAGGGCGAGGAGGATGCCGCGGAGGCCCGGGTCGGCGCGACCGATGGCCGCCTCCCAGCGGAACCACTCGATCAGTTGGCTCTCGCCCTCGGGTGGATCCGGATCGGCATCGCCACCGTCGATGAGGTAGCGCAGGTCGAGGTGGGTGTGCCCACGGCCGCCCTCGTGGACGTCGACGTGGATCAGTTCCGGGATCCCGGCATCGTCGACCGGACCGGCGAACGACACCTCGAGACCGGTCTCTTCACGACTCTCGCGCAGCGCTGCCTCCCACGGCGTTTCGCCTGGATCGATGTGCCCACCGGGTTGCAGCCAGATGCCGAGTCGCTTGTGTTCGAGCAGAACGACGCCCCGCGAGCCGACGACAATGCCCGATCCGGTCACATGGACCGGGTCTGATTCCTGGTCGAGCGGTGCCACCAACGCATCGAAGGCCGCCAGGAACCGTTCGACCGACAGGGACTCTCGTTCGTCGACGGGTTGGCGGGCGGCCACATCGGCCCGAACCCGTTGATGAACCTGGTCGTCACGCATCACCCAGCTCTAGCAGGCACGGCGCGAATCACATGCATGTGATTTCGTTCGATTTCTTCTTGAGTTCGTCAGGTTCCTGCCGATACCTCATCAGGCAAACGACTCACAACTCACCCACTCGTGGCGGAACTGGCGGATACACAAATGGACAACGACATCAACATCGCACCTCGGATCCTGATCGCCGTCGACGATCCCGATCTGCGCCGGATCAGCGTCGCTGGACTCCGCGCGGCCGGATTCAGCGTGAGCGCTCCAACCGATGGCGACGCCGCGGTCATGCTCGCCGAATCCTTCTCCCCCGACGTGTTGATCGTCTGCTCGAACCTTCGGGCCCCCGACGGCCGCCCCCTGTACGAGCGGCTGCGCGATTCGAGCGAGCAGTACCTGCTGTGCATCACCGACGAGGGAGCCCACCGCGCCCGCGCCGCCATGTTGCACTCCGGCGCCGATGACGCCGTCTCGGTACCGGTGTCAGCCGAGGAACTGTCGGCTCGCTGCCATGCACTGCTGCGCCGCCCACGCCAGATGCAGGGCCGCCCCGACAACGCCCTCACGTCGGTGCTCAACCTCGGACCGCTCACCATCGACCTCGGCCGCCGCGAGGTTCGTGTCGAAGACGAAGAGGTCGCCACGACCCGTATCGAGTTCTCGCTGCTCGAACAGCTCTGCCGCCGCCCGATCGAGGTCTGCACCCGCGAGGATCTCCTCGACGCCGTGTGGGGTCCGACCTGGGTGGGCGACAACCACGTCGTCGACGTGCACCTGTCGAACCTGCGCCGCAAGCTCGACAAGGCCGCACCGTCGATCAAGGTGATCCACACGGTTCGCGGTGTCGGCTTCCGCCTCGCCAACGACGTGACCGATCAGCTCGAGATCTCCCACCCTTTCGGCCTCGCAGCCGCCGTCTGATCTCGCACCGCCGACGCATCGCACTCAGTCGTAACGGGCACTCACCCACCAGCGTTGGTGTTCGGCGACGACCAGGAAACCGTCGTGGTCATCGGTGACCACCTGGAATCTGGCCAGTCGACGCTGCTGCCCCGGCTCCCACCAACGCTCCTCGATCGGCCAGGGTCCCGCCCAGGCAATGATCGGCCGCGGCCGGCCACGCCGCCAACCCGTTGCGTCGTCACCGGTCAACAGCACGAGTATCGAGGGACGCCCCGACAGCATGCTGCGAGCGCTCACCCGTAGTGCCTCCCCGTGCTCGTCGAGCACGTCGGCGGGGTGTGGATCGGCGAACACCGTCGCTGGTGACGGCGATGGCAACGTCCCGGGCCACGGGCCGGTGGGTCCACTCCCGGTGCCGGCCGACGAGACCGCCCGCGTCCGATGGTCGAGATCGACCGTGGCGGCAGGCACCCAGCGGTAGCGGTCGGCGGGGAGTCGGCCACCGTGCCACACCGGCACGGTCACGGCGTCGTCGGAGGTGAGCGTGGTGAGTCGGGCGATCGCCCGGGCGGCCTGCCGGTCGGCTTCGGACTGACCGCCCCACAATCCGAGCTGCATGCCATCGTCGGCTCGCACCTCGTCGGGAACCAGACGCACCAGCACCACGCCACCGGTGAGCTCCTGGTCACTCCCCCGCGGCAGGTTGATCCAGGCGTCGAGCTGCCAGCGCACTCGTTCCACCATCGCCGAGGTCGAGAGTCCCGCCGATCGATACCACGACCGCTCGGATCGTTCGCCGTGTTCGGATTCGAGCACCACGACGAGCCGGGTGCACACCCGACCGTCGGCGGCGAGCGCACCGGTCAGTTCGTCGGCCAGCTGTTTGGCGATGAACGCCACAGCGCTCGACTGCGCCGCCGGATCGTCGAGGACATGGTCGAGGCGTCGCTCCGGTGCCGGATCGGTGGTGCTCGTCGGGCGGACATCGGCGCCCGAGGCCAACCGGTGAGCGTGCACACCGGGATGGCCGAACCGGCCGAGCACATCGGCGACCGGGAGCACGGCAAGGTCGCCGAGCCGGCGCAGACCGAGGCGGCCGAACAACTCGACCAGCTCGGCATCGCACTCACCGAGCGTCTGCAACCAGCCGATCGGGAGATCGGCACAGAACGCCGGCGATCCACCCGGCTCGACGATCACGGCCTCGCCGCGACGTGCCGCCAAGCGCGCCGCGACGCTCGAGGCGAATCGACCGTCGGCGACACCGAAGCCGACCCCGGCCGCTGATGCGTCAGCAGCTGCGATCACCCCGGCCACCTGCTCGGCCAGCCGTTCGGCAAGCGCCCGGTCGCCTCCGAAGTATCGAGCTGGTCCACGTGCCAGCAGGCTGATCCAGCCGGGTTCGATCACGTCGAGGCGCGGGGAGAGTTCCGCGACCGCACGCACGATCGGTTCGAACTCGCGGGCGTCGCGGTCGGCGTCACGATCGACCAACGTCAGGTGTGGACAACGACGTTGCGCCTGCCGACGCCGCTGCCCGATCACCACGCCATCATCGGCGGCGGCTGCCGTACGGGCGATCACCCGGTTCGCCCCCATCACCGCTGCCGTCGCCTCAGCGCTGAATCCGGCGGCAGTCACCGGCCAGTCGGGGAACCAGATCGACACGATGCGCGGCGGCTCCACCGATCGCGCAGATGATGGTGCAGGCAACGACGATCGGGCCATGACGACCTCAGCCCGGGAGTGAGAGCTGACAGCGACGACGACCGTGCAGGCGACGGCCGGACGCCTCGACGACCAGCCGCCGACGCTGGAGGTGACCGTGGCCGTCACCGAGGCCCACCCATTCCGCTGCGTCGGCGTCGAGCACACCGTCGCACGACAGCGCGCCGGGATGACCGAGCACCAACATGACGACATCACGTTGGCGTAGGCGGGTCGCAACCTTGCGCATCGCAGCCGGCGAGACATCGGCAGGCACCCGGGTGATCAGGAGATCGAAGCCGTCGGCCGCCGCCGCGACGACGTCGGGCCACCGAGCGGACTGATCGCCCGTTCGCACGGCGACCACACGTTCGAGCGCCACCCCGAACTCGCTGGCTGCGTCGAGACCGATCGTGGGCACGTCGATCGTCGCCAGCCACGACCCTGCCGCCACTGCCGGAGCAACCAGTGCCAACGCCAGCGACGTCGCTGCCTGACCCGAACACGCCATGACGCGGCCTCTGACCAATCCACGCTCGGAAAAGAGCGCAGCGAACTCCTCGGCGACCGGCAGCGTGCGTTCTCGCGCCAACGCCAGCGGCGCCACGCGCTCGGCCAACGCCGAGAGTTCGCCCGGCAGTTCGCCCGGCAGTTCGCCCGGCAGTTCGACAGCGAGTTCCATCACGGCATGGTATCGAACACATGTTCGCACTTCCACCGGATCTCGGTTCCCGGGACCTGGGCTGGGCTGGAGCTGGGCTGGGCTGGGCTGGGCTGGGAACCAGGTCAGTGGGTGGCGGTGTGGGTGGCGAGCAACTCGTGCATCTGCTCGCCGCCGGCAGCGCGGGCGTGGGCGCCGAGCAACACCGCATGCTCGTCATCGAGCACGGCGTGCCCGCCCACCACCACCAACACGTCGGGATCGGCGGCACGGGCCGCGGCGCACGCCTCGGCCAACGCCGGCAGATTGTCCGACGACATCGCCGACAGCCCGACCGCCAACAGATCGTTGGTCTCGCGGATCACATGGACGATCGACTCACTCGGCATGTCGACACCGAAGTCCGACACCTCCCACCCCCGTAGACGCAACAGATCGCCGAGCATCGCGACCGGCAAGGCATGGAACTCGCCCGAGGGCGCTCCCAGTGCCACCACCCCGCGAGTTCGGCCACGTCGGGTGAAACGGGGGCCGATCCGACCGACGATTCGCATCGCGATGCCGGTCGCCCGATGCTCGACCGAAATGTCGAGTTCGTCCGCCGCCCATCGCTCTCCGATGCTCACCATCGCCGGGGTCAACACGTCGAGGTAGATCTCGTCGAGCTCAGCTCCCGCTGCCATCGCTGCCTCGATCACGCTCCAGCTGCCGGGCGCATCGCCCGCCACCAGGCGCGATTCGAGTCGTGCCGCCCAGGGAGCCTTGCGGTTTCGTGCGCCGCCCTTGCCCGACGGACCGGTCGCCGCTGATGCCTCAGCCGCTTGCTTTCGGAACCGATCGAGCGCCGATCGCTGCACCTGCCAGACGCCACCGGACTTCGCTGCGTCCATCACGCCCAGCCGCACGTATCGATACACGGTCATGTAGTGGACGCCGAGTTCGTCGGCAGCTTCTTGCAGTGTGAGTACGGCGTCGGTCATGCGAGGTCCCCAGCCTTCGCTGGCAGCCCGACGCTAGAGCCAGTACACCCAGGCGCGCCCAACCCTGCTCGGCATGCGATCGAGGTGTCGCGTGCGGCAGACGGCGTCAGCCCTGCTTGGCGTTCCAGCGCTCGCGGCCCAGACGGCCACGCTCGAGCAGGTGGGCGGGGACTCGCTTGGCGGCTTCGGACAACTCGGCGCCACCGCCACCCCCACCATCGCCAGACGGTGCCGCTTCGGTCTCCTCTGGCTGGAGGTCTTCGAAGCTCGGCGGCTCGACCCCCGGCTTCCAGTACTGGTACAGATCGCGAAGGATGTCGGCCAGCCCGCCCGAATCGTGGCCCTTTTCCAGATCGACGGTGATGATGTTGCCGTACACATGGACCGCTGCGACCTGTCCGGTGGCGAACATCCGACGCGCCAACTCGTCGGACGGTGTGTTGCCCCACGCATCGGCGACCGACTCGAAGTGCTCGTGTCCCATGCCGGACAGACTGCGATTGATCTCGAAGCGAACGACTCCCGCGTGTCGAACTCGGCTTCTCGGTGACGGCGACCAACTGACCCATGGTGATCGAACGCTAGCGCCCCGACACGGTCGACGACCCCATCCGCGGCCCCATCCGGCGATCGGTCACGTCGAACTCTCGACGAGGTTCGCGAGTTGCACCGCGACCGCCCGATCATCAGGCGCCCCCCGCACAGCGATCACCGCACCCTCCCGGCGGCTCACGAAGGCGATCGTGTAGCCCGCATCGGAGTCCGACCCCGGGGCCACGAACGCCGCGATCCCGACGGCGTCGGCGAGGACGTCGCCGACCGGCTCGATTGCGTCGCGGCGAAACCAGTCGGACTCGATCACGTCTTCGGGGACATAGTGCACCTCGGCGACGACCGCGCCCGCCGTGAAACGGCAGACGGCGTCACCGACCGGCTCGGCCGTGGCACGACCGCCACCCACCGCGGCACCGAGCTGTTCAGCGACCTGGAAGTCGATGAGTCTGATGCACGCCTCGACGACGGGGGCCTCGGGAAGCGGCGGCAGCGTGGCCTCGCGCTCAGGGTCCGGCCGCGGGTCGCCGACCACCTCGGTGGTCACCGGACCTGTCGGGCGCTCGGGAACAACGGCAACCTCCTCCCCAGGTGCAGGTGTCGGGGGAACGGTCGGAACCGGCCGCATCTCGCTGGCCGGCGAGTCGTCGAGCGAACTCCAACTGCACCCTGCGACCAGCAGGCCGAACGAGACCATCACCGCAAGCGCGCCCGTACGGGCAGCGGTGCGGGGGACCCATCGGCGGTGTGCAGCCATGAATCGTCACGGTACCGCTCGTGACCAGGCACGATCCGTCGCCGAGCGCCTCCGGCGAGTCAAGATTTCGTCAGCAACGACGATCTGACGCTGCCACGTCAGCGCAGCGCGTCCGCCAGCAACGCGGGGAACTCATCGGGTGTCGACGAGACCACGGTGGCCCCGAGCCCGGCCAACGCCGCTGCATGGTCGTGATCGTGGGCCGGCGTGCCCTCGTCGCTCAGGGCCAGCAGCACGATCACCTGGACGCCGGATTCGACGAGTTCGCGGACGCGACGCCGCATCACCTCGGCGTTGCCGCCTTCGTAGAGGTCGCTGACGAGGAACAGCACGGTCTCACGCGGCCGCTCGATCAGCCGCTGGCAGTACGTGAGCGCATTCGCGATGTCGGTACCGCCACCGAGCTGCACGCCGAACAGCACCTCGACCGGGTCGTGGAGGTGGGCGGTCAGATCGGTGAGAGCGGTGTCGAAGGCCACGAACGAGGTCCGCAACGCCGGGAGCTGGGCGAGCACGCCGCCGAACAGCGACGCATACACGACGCTGTCGGCCATCGAGCCCGACTGATCGACGGCGATGATCACGTCGCGGGCGAGGCTCCGTTGGCGCCGGCCGTGACCGACCAACCGCTCGGGAACCACCGTGCGGTGCTCGGGGATCCAGTGGCGCAGATTGGCGGCGATGGTGGTCGGCCAGTCGATGTCGCCGGGCCGTGGGCGCCGGGTGCGCGCCGATCGCGACAGCGCACCGCGGACAGCCTGCCGCGTGTGATCGGACAACCGCCGTTCGAGGTCGGCCAGCACGTGGGCGATGACCTGGCGGGCGGTTGCCCTGGTCTCGTCGGGGAGGTGGCGGTTGAGCTCGACGAGCAGCGTGACCAGGTGGATGTCCGGCTCGACGCTCTGCAGCAGTTCGGGCTCGAGCAGCAACTGGCGGAGATCGAGACGCTCGACGGCATCGCGTTGGAGCACCTGGACCACCGGCGTCGGGAAGTACCTGCGGATGTCGCCCAACCAGCGCATCACCGACGGCTTCGACCGACTCAACCCACCGGAGCGGCCCGTCCCGCGAGTGCCCTGCTCGCCTCGGTCGTACAGCGCGCCCAGGGCGGCATCGATCCGTCGATCGTCTCCGCGGAGACCTGCACCAGCCCCGGGACGGCTCGACGGCGCCGTCTCTTCGCTCGGCGGGCCGTCACCGTCGGGATCGGCGGCCTGGTCATCGCCGGCAGCCGGGCCGTCTGCCTCGGTCCACACGTCGTCGACCGCGGAACCGAGCAGCAGACGCCACCGACGACGGCGCTCGGACTCCGACACGGTGGGCGCCCGCCTGTTGGCGCTCACGGAACGCTCACCCCGAGCATGTACCTCACGGTGGTGAGGGCGGCGGCGGCACGTCCCGGGTCGACATCGGCCCCGAAACCATCGCCGTCGCTCGACGCCGAGGCCCATCAGCAACCGCATCAGCTGACGTCGTTCGGCGGCTTCGAATGCCCCGAAGGTCCGCCGGAGCAGTGCGACCACCGCGTCGAACGCGTCCGGTCGCAGCGATGACACCCACCCGTCGAGCACCGCGAGGAGGTCGGCGTCGTGGATCAGTACCGAGCCCGAACCAGCCAGGAAGCCCTCGACGAAGGCGGCGCCACTCGCCGGAGGTGTGCCGGCGGACAGCGCCTGCGAGAGCCGCCGCTGCACGGCATCGACCGACCAGACCCCGGCATCGTGCAAGAGGCGAGCGGCACGCCCTTGCACCAGCCCGTGACCGGTGCCGGTCGCCAGTTCGACCAGCACGATGGGCAGGCCGTGGCGACGGGCCGGGTGATCGAGCACGGCCAGGGCACCCTGCAGTCCTGCGAGGCGCTCGACCAGGACTGCAGCACCGTCGTCGTCGAGCGAGTGCGCCGATGCCACGACCCCGGCGAGGATCCGGACGACGATGCCGTCGACGACCTCACGGAGCGCACCCGCATCGGTCGAGCGAACATCGCCGTAGCGCAGTGCCTCGGCCAACGACGGGAGCGCATCGAGGAGACGGCCGACGTCGGGGTCGGTTGCGGCCCGGCTGGCGAGTCGTTGGACCGTCGGCTCGACCGCAGGCGGGAGATCGGCGAAGAGCGCCGAGGTGATGATGCCGACGAGTTCGACGATGCCGGACGATGCGCCTGCACGCTCGAGCAACCGGGCGGTCGCTGCCGATTCGAGCGTGGTCCCGTAGCCCGCCTGTTCGATCAGGCGAACCGAGAGTTCGGGATCCCACCGCAGCTCCCAGGTCTCGCGGAACGTCCCCGACGATCCGCGCCCGTCGACCACCGTTCCCCACGGCACGCCGAGTGCCACCAGCCGGTGCAGGAGATGCGACTTTCGCAGCCCGACCGGCGTGCGCAGGTCGACCTCGACCACCGTGGTCTCGGCGCGAGGCGGCAGACGGGCCGACTTCTGCGCTTTGGCGACGTCGCGAGCGAGCGGCACCTGCGGCGCCGACTCGGGCACCGTACCGAGCTGGTCGCCGACCACGAGTTCGCGTCGTACGAGATCGAGGCCACCCATCACCGCGTCGGCCGCGTCGAGCACCTCGGCCAGACCGACACGCGGTCGCCCACGCATCGCCGACAGCGACTCGGCGAGCCGGGTCCCGGCGATCAGATGATCGGGCGAGGCGGCGCCGCCACGCTCGCGAACCAGACGGGCCGCGTCCACGAAGAAGCGCGCCACACCCTCGCTGCCAGGGTGATCGAACACGTGGCGGTACCAGCCCGGGCTGTCGACACCAGCCGCATAGCCGGAGCCCGCAGCGAGCCGCCGATGCGTCCACGGCACCCACGCCACCGCTGTCTTCACCTTGGTCAGCCCGCGGAGCGTGGCGGTATCGGTCGAGACGTTCGGCACCCCGGCCGCGTCGACGTCGAGCGCGGGCACGTGCCACGCACCGCACACGACGACGATCTCGGTCGTGGCCGGCGCGACGAGCCGCGCGGATCGCCCGGCGCATGTGGGCTTCACGTTGCAGTTCCCGTCGTGTGGGCACGAACCCATCGCGTGCGGCGGCCATCGCCTCGGCAACAGCGTCGAACGCCGGTGCACCGTCGCCTCGATGCTCGATCACGTCCTCCCACCATCGTTCCGGATCGGGGTCGCCGGCTGCAGCGGCGAGTTCCCGCAGCGGATCGGGCGGTGCGGATTCCGCCACGAAGGAGGCGTCGTCATCTCCGACCGTGGCGAGCGTGACCGCCAATGGCAGGTCGATGGCGTGCACCTCGACGTCGTGTTCGTTGGCCCATCGGATCGCCTGCCATTCGGGGCTGAACGTCGCGAACGGTGCAAACGCTGCCCGTCCGGGCTCGGCGGGCACGTAGGTGAGCAGCGCGACCGGTGGCACGAGACCCGGGTCACCGATCCATCGGAGTGCCGCATCGACATCGGCGGGGGCTTCGACGAGGACGATGTCGGGCCGGAGTTCGTCGAGTGCCCGCAGCACCGAGCGGGCCGACCCTGGGCCGTGGTGGCGGATGCCGAGCAGGTGGACGGTCACGAGGTCGGCACACTCCCTCTCGGGAAGCTCCCCAGCGGACCGGTCACGCGTCGAGGGCGCGGCAGGCGTCGTAGAAGTCGTCCCAGCCGGGACGTTCGCGGACGACGGCTTCGAGGTACTCACGCCAGGCGACCGCGTCGTGCACCGGATCGCTGACGACGGCACCGATGATCCCGGCGGCGACGTCGGTCGAGCGCAGTTCCCCGTCGCCGAAGTGGGCAGCCAGCGCGAGGCCGTTGGTGACGACCGAGATCGCCTCGGCGGTCGACAGCGTGCCGGTGGGGATCTTGACGCTGTTGCGTTCGTCCTCGGTGAGCCCGGACCGCAGTTCGCGGAACACCGTGACGACCCGACGGATCTCGTCGGCAGCAGCGGGCACGTCGGGCAAGGCGAGCGCGACGCCGAGTTCGCCGACGCGTCGGCTGACGATGGCGATCTCCTCGTCGATCGTGGCCGGCAACGGCAGCACGACGGTGTTGAAGCGACGACGGAGCGCGCTGGAGAGGTCGTTGACCCCACGGTCGCGGTCGTTGGCGGTGGCGATCACGTTGAATCCGCGGATCGCTGCGATCTCGGTGTCGAGCTCGGGCACCGGCAGCACCTTCTCGGACAGCACGGTCACCAGCGCGTCCTGCACTTCGGGCGGCATGCGGGTGAGTTCTTCCACCCGGACGATCGCACCGCGTTCCATCCCCCGGTAGATCGGGCCGGGCACGAGTGCCGCGGTGCTGGGGCCTTCGGCGAGCAGTCGTGCGTAGTTCCAGCCGTAGCGCAGCGTCTCCTCGGTGGTGCCGGCCGTACCCTGGACGAGCAGCGTCGAGTCACCACTGATCGCAGCGGCGAGGTGCTCGCTCACCCAGGTCTTGGCGGTTCCGGGCACGCCGAGCAGGAGCAGCGCCCGGTCGGTGGCGAGCGTGGCGACGGCGATCTCGACCAGCCGCTGCTGGCCGACGTACTTCGGCGAGATCACCGTGCCGTCGGACAGCTCACCGCCGAGCAGGTATCGCACGACCGCCCACGGCGACAGCCGCCAGCCCGGCGGACGTTCGCGGTCGTCGAGTTCAGCGAGCGCCGACAGTTCGTGCGCGTACTGGTGCTCGGCGTGCGGACGCAGCACGTCGCCGGACGGGACCGTTGCACTCATCGACGGTGACGCTACCGACCTGCCGCCGCTCTGTTCCTGCTGCCCGACCATCGTCAGGCGGCCGTACTTCGACCGGAGCGGTTGGGTGGGCCGGTGGTGTGGATGGTGCCGTCGGGGAGTCGGAGGGTGAGTTCGCGGTTGGGGCCGAGTTCGATGATCCAGTCGTCGTGGTGGATCTTGGTGTGGTGCACGCTGCACACCGGGAGCAGATTGTGCAGGTCGGTGGTGCCGCCGTTGCGCCACCAGGTGATGTGGTGGAGTTTGCATCGGTCGTAGCCAACGGTGCAGCCCGGGATCGCACAGCAGCGGTAGAGACCGCGGAGTGCTCGTCGCTGCGCCCGGTTCGCCAACCGTGTGGAGCGACCGAGGTTGAGTTCGCCTGGTGCGTGGAGCACGACACCGTTGCGCACGACCACGGTGTGGACGTCGGCGTCGCCGGCGAGGGTGGCCAGGACTCGGGCGGGGATCTCGACGGGGATCGAGAACTCGGCGACCGGGCCGGTTGGTGCGGGTGCGTCGGCGTCGATCACCGCCACGTATTCGGGCTTGGCAATCGGTGAGGACGATGCGGCACGGTCGAGCAGGAGCCTCGCGACGGCCTGCGCGTGCAAGTAGCGCTGTTTCTCGATCGGGTCCGCCGGACACTCCTCAGGTACTTCTTCACCGAACAAGGCCTGCACGGTGGCATCGATGCGGGCCGCGATCTTCACGCCGGTGACCGGGTCGAACTTCGCCGACAGGTTCCACATGCCGTCGGGATCCACCCATGACCGTGCCCGCGTGTTGCGGCGCTGCCGCCCCAGACGATCCATACCGTCGTCTTCTTGCAGCCGTTTGGTTTCCAGGTCCAACCGGCGGGCGAACTCATCCACGGTGCCGGCCTTGGCCACCTCGGCGAGATGGTTGGCGCGTTCGATGAACTCATCACGCTTGGCCCCGTCAAGTCTCCTCGAGGCCCGAGTGACGGCATCGACATGGTCGGCGGTGATCGCACCATCGCTCAGCGCCTCCGCCAACTGCGGGGTCGCGTCCAGCGTCGTGGATCGTTCGGTCGACTTCGCGGCCTGCCCCAACGACTGTTTCGCTGCCTCGGCGACGGCCTTCTCGGGGAACGAGTCGACGGCCCGCAACTGCGTGACCAGCCCAGCCTGCTGAGCATCCAGCCACGCTCGGACTTCACGCACCGCAACCAGGCCGGACTCGATCAGATCAGCCCCAGCGGCTGGGGCGGAACGCACCGCAGCAATGGCCTCCACCCGCTCGACCACTGCTGCGATCTCCATACCGACAACCTTAAACAGGGGGTGTCACAGAGTTGCGTGGACCGGTCGGGGTTCAGCCCTCGCCCAACGCATCGTGAGCGCAGCGGCAGGCAGGTGATGAGCGAACCCCGCAGATGCGGTGGGTTCGCTCATCACCGGGGGCCTGGCAGGCCATGGTCAGGCCGGCTCGAGACCCCGATTCGTCCCGTAGTCGCCGTGCAGCCAATGCCATGCGGCCTGCGCAGCAACGAATCGTTTCAGACGCAGCGGAGGTCGGCGCGGATCGTCGTCGGGAAGGCGGGACAATGCTTGGTCGTACCACTTGACTGCTTCCACCTTGGCGCCCGTGCGGTCACTCTCGGCTCCCGCTTCGGTGAACGCCTCGACAGCTTCGTCGAGCCCTGCCGCATCAGCTGCCGCGAGGTAGTGCGACGCCACCGCGGCCGTCACTCCATCGGACCGCGGCTGCGACGCCCATGCTCGCGCAGCGGCCACGTGCAGATCTTCGAGGTGCAGCACCGACATCGACGCGGTCGCTGCCTTGCGCAGGATCGCGTGCGTGAACCGGTACTGCCGTTCGCCGTGGTCGACCTCGCTGAGAATGCCGGCCTGGGTGGCCTCGGCCAGGGCCGCCGGCACATCGGACACCACGCCCGCAAACTGACGGAGCAAGCCGACCGGCGCGGCCTCACCGAGGATGGCGGCGTACTCGAGCAACCTCTGCGTCTCGGATGACAGCCGCCGCAGCCGCCGTTCGACCACCTCGGTCACCCCGACGGGAACACCATCACGCGATCCCGTCTGAGCAATGTGATCGATGATCTCGACCGCGAGGAACGGGTTGCCGTCGGTCTCCCGATACACCCAGCTCGCCGTCTCATCGTCGCTACTGAGCGGGCCAGCGGGCATCAGCAGCATGAGGTCGGTCGCGGCAAGCCCGGCCAGCAGCATCCGCTCCACTTGTGGCTCCGTCCGCAGGTCGGCGAGGATGTCGTCGAACATCTCGGCGGGCTCCGTGGTGCGATGGGTACCAATGATCATCGAGCCCGGCAACCGGTGCCCAGCGGTCAGATAGTGCAGCAATCGCAGCGTCGCCGAATCGGCCCAGTGCAGGTCTTCGAGCACCAGGATCAGCCGTCGGCTGCCCTGGACCCGCTGCAACATCCAGCACAACGTGTCGAATCGTTCGAGCAACGTGATGTCGGCAGCGGATGACGGGCGTTCGACCGATCCCCGGCCAACACGAGCGTTCCCCAGTGATGGGACGACCTCGGTGACCACTTCCCAACGCTGCCCGAAGAGACCTTCGGCAGCCTCGTCGCCGATCGACCGGACATGATCGGTCAGTGCCTCCATGAACGGCCGGTAGGGAGCGGCGACGTGCTCGTCACAACGGCCGACCAGTATCACGGTGTCATCGTCGACTGCAGCCCGCGCCATTTCTCGAGCCAACGTCGTCTTGCCGATGCCCGGTTCGCCCCCGACGAAGATCGTGTGTTGGCCACCAGTGGTCGTCTGGGCCAAACGGTTCTGCAGGCGAGCGAGTTCCGCCGTCCGCCCGACCATCGTTGCCGACGTCGGCGACGCCTCGAGTGCGACGACAGGAGCTGCGAGGGCCGGATCGTGATCGAGGATCTGCTGTTCCACCTCGACCAGACGTCGGCCGGGCGAGACGCCGAGGTCGTCGGCCAACACTCGGCGCACCTCGGCGATGCAGCGAAGGGCGTCGACCTGCCGGTCGCTTCGGTACAGCGCGATAGCGAGCGTCGCCCGTAAGCCCTCCCGGTAGGGATGCTGTTCGACCAACTCGTCGAGAGCGACGACAGCATCGTGGTGAGCGCCGAGGTCGACCAGCGTCTGAGCGTGCAGCTCCGCCGCATCGACCCGCTGCTCGGTCAGCCGTACCGACGCCGCAGCCAGCGGTCCGTCCGGTACAGCCTCGCCGAACGGCATGCCAGCGCCGAGTGCGAGTGCTTCCGTCAGCAGCGTCAGCGCGAGCTGTGGATCAGCCGCTGCCTCTGACCGGGCGCGTCGAACGAGCTCCTGAAATCGGGCGGCATCCACAGCGTCGTCTTGGAGGTCGAGTGCGTATCCGTTGTCGGTCGTCTGGATGTGCTGGTGCCCGACGACCTTGCGCAGGTCGGAGATGTAGCCCTGCACCAAGTTGGGCGCCGACGACGGCGGATGCTCGCCCCACAGCGCGTCGATGATCGAGTCGACCGACCGGCTCCGGCCGACATGCAACGCAAGAAACGCGAGAAGCCAACGCGCCTTGGCGGCACCGATGCGAACGCCGGTCTCGTCATCGAGATCGATCTCGATGCAGCCGAGCAGTCGAACCTCCATCGCTCCAGTCTGGCTCCAGCGCCACTCCAGGGCGTGCACGCAGTGTGGGCCTCGACAGGAATCACGGACCGGACCACCATCCCGAGAGAGAAGGAACCCCGATGCAGAGCTACTTGATCGAACGCAACTTCGGCCACGTCACCCCGGCAGAACTCGCCGCCGGAGGATCGAAGTCGAAGCAGTGCGCAGCTGAGCGTTTCGCCGACACGATCGTCTGGAAGCAGTCGCACGCTGTCGACACCGCCGACGGCCTCGTCACGTACTGCTTGTACGAGGCAGCCAGCGAAGACACCATCCGCGAGCACGCAGCAGCCTCCGGACTGCCGTGTGACAAGATCAGCGCAGTCCAGGTCGTCGGACCTGACGACTTCGAGTGAACGGAGGGTTCGAGATCATGCCGAAGTTCCTGGTCGAACGTGTGTGGGATCCGATGGACGAAGCCGAACTCGCCAAGATGGCCGTGTTGTCCAAACGCATCATCGACGAGAGCTTCTCTGACATCACGTGGGAACGTTCCCAAGTTGCGGTCGACGATGACGGCGTGATCCGAACCTTCTGTGTCTACGGTGCGCCCGACAAGGTCAGAGTGCGCGAGCACTCGGCGGTGTTGGGCTGCCACCGGATCGACAACATCTACGAGGTGGCAGGCGACATCGATCCCGCCGATCTTCCGTCGTAACCGGCGGTCTGCGCCTCGGGAGCGCGACACGTCGCACGCATCTCATCTCACCTTGCTGTCGAACTCAGCCAACTCTGAGTTCGGCAGCAAGCAGTGATGGGCGTGGGCAATATCCCACGCCGTTGGGGTCAGATTGACCGCTGGGAAGTCTTGTTGGTAATGGGAGCTGAGCGGTGGATCCACTCTGGGCACGTCCGAGTCGCATGCCTCTCGCCTCAAGATCGGCACTGTTCGTTTGGTGGTCGGCGTGCGGCGTGACGACGGCCCGAAGGAGTAGGGGCCCCTGGGCCACGGTGTATGTCATCCCAGCTGGAAGACGGGCACCGTCAGCTATCACCACTGGAACCCGAACCAGCCGCTCCTGATCCGAGGCCACGCTCGCTCAAGGGCGTGAACAGGTCGGGCCGCCACCGCCCCAGGTCCTCGGTGTCCACTCGCCATCCTCTCGCACAAAGTGGGCATGCACCGCCGACGCTTCGGGCGTCGCGCCTCGACCGAACAGCACGAGCTGTTCATCGGTCCGAGATACAATCAGCCACTGGTAGTCCAGCTCGAAGGGTGCGGCCTCGAGTGGGGGCAGCCCGTTCACCAGTTCGTCCAGCGCTGATTGAGCATCGGTGTCCAGCGGCGAGAACTCGTCGGGGCCGCAGCCCCAGGCCTCCAGCTCCGAGAGGGTCGGGTCGAAGACGTCAGCATCCTCGGACGCACAACCGACGAGCACGACAGTCGAAAAAACGAGCAGAAGCTTCCACATGATCCGCATAGGTCTACGGTGCGCGCTGGTTGGCCTGGCGCAGTCAATGTGCGTGGAGCCCGGATGCGGCGGGCACCGAGCTACCGGCCCGCGCCGTCCTCGCCCTAATCCCGCCCCGCCCATGCACGGATCACACTCTGTCACTGCTTGCTGCCGAACTTACCCAACTCCGAGTTCGTCGAGCATGCGCTCGCGGGTGCGGGCGAGATCGGCGAGCACCGATGCCAGGGGGAACCCCACCGACGTGCCGTCGACCGCATCGAGCGCCCTCGCAACTCCCCCGAGCGAGTCGGCGCGCATCCTGGCCACGAGATTGATCAACACCGCACGATGGGCGTGGACGAGTTGTCCGGACTCGATCGCCCGAGCGAGCTGGCGCGCGACGACGTCTCCTTCGGCGAACAGCAACGGTTCCAGGTCGGGCGGGATCGGCAGCGACGGCAACTCGGCGATCTCCTCGGCCGACGGATCGGGCTGCGCTCCAGCTGCACCCCGGGCAGCCAACTCGGGCTGGTGCCCCACGAGCCAGCCGGCGAGCGGTCCGCAGGCCAACTCGGCGCGAGCCCGACGGATCGGATCGCTGCGATGACGGGTGAGCAGTTCCGGCACGAGGTCGGGTGGCACCCGCCACCCGTTGCTCAGCAACGTCAGCATCCACTCGTCCTCGAGCACCGGCCACGACGAGACCACGTGGTGCCAGCGATCGGCAGCGGCAGGCACGCAGATCGGACGGTCGTCGGCGTCCGGACCAGCGATCGGCGCACGAGATGGGCCGGGGAGCACACCGGCGCGGCGCACCGCCACCGTCGCTGCCACCTGCGCGAGCATCCGCTCGGACGGCGTCGAGCGGACCGTGTCGTCGACGAGATCGGCGATGACCCCAGTCGACGACTGCGGCGGGTTGCGGCGATCCGTCCCGAGCATGGCGACCGCAACCAGCTCGTCCCATGACGTCCGCAGATCGACGGCCGGTTCGGTGTCGGAATCCACCGTCCGAGTGATGCGGCCGGTCATGCGGCACTCACGAACGAATCGTCGGCCCGAGGACCGATGTCGATCGACCGGTGAACGAGGTGGACGGTGAGCGGCACGACGCCGTGTGGCGTCCACTCGCACGTGACGTCAACCGGTTCACCCCCGGCAACGGCCAGCAGCGTCGCCAGCGGCCGACCCGCGGCGATCAGCGGCAGCGTGCCGCCGGCATCGGTGAGTGCGAACTTCGATCCGTCGTTGGCGATCGCGGCCGTGACGGTGAACGGCACACGGTCGAGCCACGGTTCGGTGGCGAGCAGCATGCCGATCTCCCCGCAGGCCGAGATGATGTCGACGGCAGGTGGGCGGGCTGGTTCAGTCGGCTCGCCGTCGCGGGCGCCGACCAGGGCGCGCAGCGCTGGCCCCGGATAGCGGTGGAGGTCGGCGGCGACTGCCGTGCCCACCGTCAACGACGTGTCGAGGCTCTGACGGTAGGCAGCGAAGGACAGCAGTAGCGCCCACCTTCCGGACGCCTCACCGCGCAGCCAGTGGCGACGCACCTCGATGCGGTCCTCTCTCGTGTCGCTGCGTGCGGCGACGATCCACGTGTCGGTGTCGGGCACGCCGGCGAGCACATCGGCCTGGCGAACCTGCCAGCCGACCGTGGTGGCCACCGCATCGGCGAGGGGGCCGGGCAGCGAGCCGAGCCGCCGACCGGCCTGGGCGAGCAGGTGGAGCAACCCGAGCTCGGCCAACACGTCACTGTGCCAGTCGGGAGACGCGCCGACGAGCCCGGCCAGGCGACGGATCCGATTGGCCAGGCTGCCTGCCTGTGCGTCCACCAGACGAGCCGCCAAGTCGTCCCAGGTGGCGTACTTCGCCAGCGCCGGGTCGGCGAGACCGGTGCGCATCCGGTCATCGAGCCATCGATCGAGTTCATTGAGTCCGGCGTACATCCGCTCGACTCGGTCGTCGCGCGCCCGATCCCGATCCGGTGTCTCGCCGGCGCCGACGTCCTCGCCCCGCCCGCCCTCACCATGATCGACTCCAACCTCACGCTCGGGGACCCCGCCCGCAGGTGTCGAGTCAGCTGTCGGTGTCGCGTCGGCTGTCGACGACGGAGGTGTGGCGTCGGGGGCCCGACGGGTGTCGGACACCTGGCGCGTTGCGAGCCAGGCGACCACTCCGGGCGGTGCAGCGGAGTCAGCGACGTCGCCGTTGCACCAGAGCAGCAGGAGGGCGAGGACGTGTTTGCATGGGTGCCGACGGCTCGGGCAGGTGCAGCGGGATGTGACGCCGACGTGGTCGACCATCGTGTCGTAGGGCTCGGCGCCGCTCCCCCGACACGACCCCCACACCGCCCGGTCGTCGGCACCGAGGCCGGCCCACTTGGTCACCGTGATCAGGGGCCGTGACGCGCTGAGCGCCGCCGCGGATGGGGCGATCGCCTCGACCTGCTCGGGCGACCATCGGGTCACGAGAACGTGAACGATGTGCCGGCTGCCCCCACCGACACGGGGGTGCTCACCGATTCGGCGGCGCCCTTCGCGTGGTAGCTCGACCGGGTGAGCGGACTGGCCTCGACGTGGCCGATGCCGTACGCCTCGC
This sequence comes from Ilumatobacteraceae bacterium, assembly GCA_963705485.1. Lineage (GTDB taxonomy): Bacteria > Actinomycetota > Acidimicrobiia > Acidimicrobiales > Ilumatobacteraceae > Sva-07. The sequence goes on along the minus strand of CAVPJT010000007.1, from coordinate 35,874 downwards.
CGAGCTGCTTCCAGCGTTCGAACTCGGCCGGCTCGGCGTAGCGGACGATCGGCAGGTGGTGCGACGTGGGCCGCAGGTACTGGCCGATCGTGACGATGTCGACGCCGAGATCAGCGAGATCGGCCAGCATCCCGCCGATTTCGACCTCGGTTTCGCCGAGGCCGACCATGAACCCGGTCTTGGTCGTGAGCCCGGCCGCCTTCGCCCGGGCGAGCACGCCCAGCGAGCGGGCGTAGCCAGCCGATGGCCGAACAGCGCGCTGCAGGCGAGCGACGGTCTCGACGTTGTGGTTCAGCACGTCGGGTCGGACCTCGAACAGCAACTCCAGTGCCGCTTCGTCACCCTTCGCGTCCGAGATCAGGGTTTCGATCTTCGTCGTCGGTCGACGGAGTCGGATCGCCTCGACACAGGCGGCGACGTGCGCCATCCCGCCGTCGGCGAGGTCGTCACGCGCCACCATGGTGAGCACCGCATGATCGAGCCCCATGCGGTCGATCGCCTCGGCGACGCGAGTCGGTTCATCCGCGGCGGGGGCGAGCGGCTTGTTCGTGTCGACCAGACAGAATCCGCACGCCCTCGTGCAGCGCTCGCCGAGCACCATGAACGTGGCCGTGCCGTCGGCCCAGCACTCGGACAGATTCGGGCAGCCGGCGTCCTCACACACGGTGACGAGATCGAGGTCGCGCACGGTCTTCTTCAGCGACATCACGTCGGCGCCGAGTTCGACCTTGGGTCGCAGCCACTCGGGCTTACGCGTCTCGATCGAGAGCCCGTCGGTCACCCCGGCGGCCTCCAGCCGGGCTGCGGCCCGATCCGAGACCAGCTTCACCTGCTCGCCCGGCCCCTCACCGCGCGAGAAGGCCGACAGATCACGCCCGTCGACCGCATGCTTCCAGGCGACATCCTGACGTTCGATCTCGCCATCGGCCCAACGTTCGGCGGCGAGGCGGGCAAGCACGTCGACGACCTCACGCATCGAGACGTCGATGCCTTCTTCGGCGAGCGACGTGACCGGCTTGTCGCCGATGCCGCACGGCACGATGTGGTCTCGCAGGTAGGCCATGTCGGTGCTGACGTTGAGTGCGAAGCCATGCATGGTGCGCCCGTGCGCCAGCCGCACCCCGATGGCGCAGATCTTGCGGGGCGTCACGGCCGGATCGGGGTGGTCGACGTCGAGCCAGACCCCGGCGAACCCCTCGAGCCGTCCGGCGTTGGAGAGCCCGAGTTCGGCCAGCACATCGATGACCAGGCCCTCGACGTTGCACACGTGCGCCGATGCGCCGAGCCGCTCGACGTTCACGATCGGATAGCCGACGAGCTGGCCGGGGCCGTGATAGGTGATGTCGCCGCCACGCTTCACACCGACCAATTCGGCGCCGACCGCCGCTGGCTCGCACTGCAGGTTCGTGGCGAGGTCGGCCCGCTTGCCGTGCGTGAACACGTGCGGGTGTTCGAGCAGCAACAGGTGTTGCTGACGGCCATGGTCGAACAGCGCCGTCTGCACCGCGAGCGCTTCGCGGTAGGGCACCCGGCCCAACCACCGGACGCGCAGCGGATCGGTCACGACACGGCCGAGCGTCAGAGCTCGGTCGACCAGTCCTTGGTCTCGAGGATCTCCTTGACCCGGGCGAGGAACCGGGCGGCGTACGCGCCGTCGAACGCTCGATGGTCCCAGCTCATGGCGAGGTTGCCGACCGGGTGGATCGCGATCGCCTCACCACCATCGGGACCACTGGTGACCACCGGCTTGCGCACGATGGCGTCGGTCGAGATGATCGCCACCTGCGGTTGGTTGATGATCGGCATCGTGAGCACCGAGCCGGCCGAGCCGTTGTTGGTGAGCGTGAACGTGCCGCCGGAGATCTCGTCGGGACTCAGCTTGCGAGTGCGAGCGCGGTCGGCGAGGTCGGAGATCTCCGATGCGATCGCCGCGAGGCGCTTGGTCTCGGCATCGCGCACCACGGGAGCGAGCAGGCCGTCGTAGTCGAGATCGACAGCGATCCCCAGATCGATGTAGTTGTGCACGATCAGGTCGTTCGCTCCGACGCTGGCGTTGAGGTGCGGAAACTCGCGCAACCCGTCGATGACCGCACGGGCGATGAACGGCAGATAGGTGAGGCTGAATCCGTGGGTGGCCTTCCAGTCGCTCTTGACCTTGCCGCGCACGACGTCGACATTGGCGAAGTCGACCTCGACCACGCTGAACGCGTGCGGGCTGGTGGCCTTGCTCATCACCATGTGATCGCCGGTCAGTCGCCGAATCTTCGACAACCGCACGACGGTGTCGCTCTCGCCGACAGCAGCAGGCGTGGCCGGACGAGCTGCGGCAGGAGCCGGGGCTTCTGCAGGTGCCGGGGCTTCGGCAGGAGCCGGAGCGGCTGCTGGAGCAGCTGCCGGCGCTGGAGCGGCCGCCGGTGCCGGAGCCGGAGCAGCGGCGGGTGCCGGAGCAGCGGCAGGAGCAGCGGCAGGAGCCGCAGGGGCCGCCTGGTCCTGGCGGTTGGCCCCGGTGGCGTCGATGTGGTCGAGCACGTCGTCGCGGGTGATCCGGCCGCCAGGGCCACTCCCGGTGATCGAGTCGGGGTCGAGAGCGTGCTCGTTGACGAGTCGACGCACCACCGGCGAAAGCAGCCGGTTGTCGCCGGCCTGCGCCGTCTCCGGAGTGGCGGCCGGCGGCGCAGCGGCTGCCGGAGCGGGGGTGGGCGGCGCAGCGGGTGCTGGTGCAGCCGGCGGTGCCTGCGCAGGTTCGGGAGCCGGTTCGGGTGCCGGTTCGGGCGCTGCAGCGGGCGCCGGCGCTGCGGCAGGGGCAGGCTCCGCAGCGGGAGCAGGCGTCTCGGCTGCAGCTCCATCGGCGTCACCGACAACGGCAATGACCGTGCCGACATCGACGGTGTCGCCCTCCTGCACGCGGATCTCGGTGAGGACGCCGGAGACCGGCGACGGCACCTCGGTGTCGACCTTGTCGGTCGACACCTCGAACAACGGCTCGTCCTCGGCGACCGTGTCACCGACGTTCTTGAACCATTGTGTGATCGTGCCTTCGGTGACCGTTTCACCGAGTTGTGGGAGGGTGACGTCTGCCATGGGATGTCTCTCTTCTTCTGGTGTCGGAGTCGTTGCGGTTCAGATGTTGCGGTTCAGATGGTGTGGTCGTGCAGGTGTCTGTCTAGCCGTTGAAGTTGCGGCCCGTGAGCGTCATCACGGTTTCGCCGAACAACTCCGACAAGCTCGGGTGCGGCTGGAGGAACTCGGCGATCTCGTCGACGGTGGCTTCCCAGTTGACCGCCAGGTAGCCGCCGCTGAGCTGCTCGGTGACCCACGGGCCGACCATGTGCACGCCGAGCACCTGGCCGGCGGAGCCGTCGGGGCGCTTCTTGGCGATGATCTTCACCAGGCCCTCGGTCTCGCCGAGGATCATCGCTCGGCTGTTGAACTTGAACGGGTGCTTGGCGACGACCACGTCGTGGCCGGCGGCTCGTGCCTGCTCTTCGTCGGGGCCGGCCCACGCCACCTCGGGATGGCAGTAGATCGCCCACGGCACGCGGTCGTAGGCGACCGGCATCGGTGACTCGCCGAGTACCTGCTTGACCACCAGGATCGCTTCGGCATAGGCGACGTGGGCCAGCTGCGGTGTCGCGATGAGGTCGCCCACGGCGTACACGTCGGCCTCCCCGGTTCGGCAGTACTCGTCGACCTGCACGAAGCCGCGCTCGTCGACGACGACGCCCGTGCCGTCCAATCCGAGCTGGTCGGCGAACGGGCGGCGGCCGACCGACACCACGACGGCGTCGACCTCGACCGACTCGCCGTCACCGAACGACACCGTCGTGCCGCCGAAGGCGTTCGGCGTGTGGCCGTTGACCATCACACCGGTACGGATCGCGATCTTCTTCTTCTTGAACGACTTCTGGACCACCTTGGCGAGGTCGGCGTCGAGGCCCGGGAGGATCTTGGGGAGACCCTCGAGGATGGTCACGTCGCTGCCCAGGTCGGCGAATGTGGATGCGAACTCGCAACCGATGGCGCCGCCGCCGATGACCGCCACCCGGGGCGGCACCGACGTGAGGTCGAGCACCTCGTCGCTGGTCATGATCGGACCACCGCGCTCGAAGTTGGGTATCAGCCGCGGCACGGAGCCGGCGGCCAGCATCACGGCGTCGCCGGTGATCGTGGCGGCCGATCCGTCGGCCATCGAGACACTCACGGTGCGGTTCGCGCCAGCACGCCGACCCCGTTGAACACCTCGACCTTGCGGCCCTTGCACATCGCGGCGATGCCCTTGACGAGCCCGTCGACGATGCCCTGCTTGCGGGCCTGTGTACGGGCGAAGTCGACGGTCGGACCGCGCCACCGGAATCGATGCCGAAGTCGCTCGAATGATCGACGTGGCGCTTCACGGCTGCGGTCTCGAGGAATGCCTTCGCAGGAATGCAGCCACGATTGAGACACGTGCCCCCGAGGGCATCCTTCTCGACGAGGGCCACGTTCAGGCCCGCCGAGGCTCCATACAGAGCGGCGGAGTAGCCGCCAGGACCGCCGCCGATCACCACCAGGTCGAAATGGTCACTCATCGACGTTCACCGTAGCGTTCGATCGCCGCGTCGTCATCCGGGCGCCTGCAGGATCATGGTGTTTCGAGCACCCAGTTGCGTTGCTGGTCGCCGCGGCGCAACACCAGCACCCGATTCGATCCGTCGGACGCGCTGACGTCGAATTCGAGCCGACACCGCTGCGCCGACACCGTGATCTCGGTGCAACGCCCATCAGCGGGCGCGGCCCTCGGTTCCAGTCGGGTGTCGCCAGTGGCGAGCGAAAAGCTGTCGATGTCGTCATCGACACCGCCGACCTCGACGTCCACCGAGAACACCTCCCCCGATTCCTGCGACCCGAACACCATGACGTCGACATCGCCGACCCGCACCGCTTCGCCGACGTCGGCGGGTTCGACCGCCGCCGACTCGTTGGCGAGCTGGAACAGCAGCACGCCGCCCGCCAACAGGATCATCAGACCGACGCCGACCGACAGCAGCAGCAGTGTCCGCGTCTTCATCGCCCATCGAGCCTACGGATCCCTCCCAACCGTCACACGGTGCCGGGTCAAACGTGACGGTTCTGGAAACACCGCCGGCACCGACACCTCATGACGTCGGGGGCTGACTACCTTCTCGGGCGTGACCACACGACGACGCCGCGCCGCTGTTGGTGCCATCGGAGCCACCGTGCTGCTCCTGGCCACCACCGCGTGCGCCTCAGAATCCGACGATGCCGCAACCGAGTCGGCCCCGGACACCGCAGTGGAGACCACTGTCGGCGGCAACGACGCACCGGCCACCGACGCACCGGGCGAGACCACCCAAGCACCGGACGACCCCGACGACAACAGCGACGATCCCGTGCCGACGGAGCCGGCGGTCGTCGTGCCCGAGGCGCTCCGGTTCACCGCTCCCCTGGTCGGCGGTGGCACCTTCGACGGCGCAGCAGCGGCCGCAGCGGGCAAGCCGACGGTGTTCTGGTTCTGGGCGCCCACTTGAAGCATCTGCAACCGTGAAGCCCCCTCGGTCGAGGAGGCAGCAGTGCAGTTCCAGGACGACGCCAACTTCGTCGGCGTCGCATGGACCGGGAGCGACAGCTCCTTTCAGGACTTCATCGACAAGCACGGTCTGACGTTCCCGCAGATCAGCGATGACCCCGGCGACGTGTTCGACCGATTCGGCGTGTCGTACCAGCCGGCACTCGTGGTCGTGAACACCGACGGATCAACCGAGCTGGTCGCCGGCGCCGTCGGCGAGGAACTGCTCGGTCAGATCATTTCCGAAGCGAGCTGACACGGCAGGGAGGGCCAAGCCCCTCCGTTCCATTTCGGACCACGGTGACCGCCATCTGCCGGATCACTCCTACGCTCGACTCATGCGCGTTGCCATCACCGGATCCACGGGCCTCATCGGCTCAGCCCTGAAGCCACACCTCGAGTCGCTCGGCCATGAGGTGATCCGCGTGGTCAGGAGCAGCCCGTCGGGCACCGACATCGCGTGGTCGCCGGCTGAGGGCCGCATCGACTCGAACGCCCTCGATGGCGTCGATGCAGTCGTGCACCTCGCCGGGGCGGGCATCGGCGACAAACGCTGGACCGACGACTACAAGCGTGAATTGCTCGAGAGCCGCACGAAGGGCACCACGCTGATCTCCGAGGCGATCGCGTCGGCCGACAACGGTCCGACGGTGTTCCTGTCCGGCTCGGCGATCGGCATCTACGGAGCTCGGGGCGACGAGGAGCTGACCGAGGAATCTGGGGCCGGCGACGGCTTCCTCGCGGACATCTGCGTGCAGTGGGAACAGGCCACAGCCGCTGCTGAGGCCGCCGGCGTCCGCGTCGTGCACCTGCGAACCGGCATTGTGTTGTCGGCGAAGGGCGGCGCCCTCAAGAAGCAGCTCCCGCTGTTCAAGTTCGGCTTGGGCGGCAAGATGGGTTCGGGCGACCAATGGCAGAGCTGGATCTCGATCGACGATGAGGTCGCGGCGATCGCGGACCTGCTCACCGCCGACACCTCGGGCGCCGTCAACCTGACCGCACCCAAGCCCGTCACCAACGCCGACTTCACCGACACCCTCGGCGACGTGATGCATCGCCCCACCTTCCTGCCGATTCCCAAATTCGGACCCAAGCTGCTGCTCGGTGGCGAACTCGCCGACAACCTGCTCTTCTCCGGACAACGGGTGCTGCCGGCGGTGCTCGACGCCGATGACGGCTTCACGTTCCAGCACCCCGATCTGGCGACGGCGCTCCAGGCGCTGCTCGGAAAGTGAGCGGGTCGGTCAACCGGCCGGACGAACCGGTCGTCGTCGTCGGCGCTGGTCTCGCCGGCCTGTCCTGCGCCGTCGCGCTGCACGACGCGGGCATCCCGGTGCAGGTGTACGAGGCGAGCGACGGCGTTGGCGGGCGGGTCCGCACCGATCACGTCGACGGTTTCACACTCGACCGTGGGTTCCAGGTGGCGCTCACCGCCTACCCCGAGATGCACCGCCAGCTCGACATGGCAGCGCTCGACCTCCAGGCGTTCGAGCCGGGCGCACTCGTGTGGCGCAACGGGAAGGGTTCGGTCGTCGGTGACCCGTTCCGCCGACCGACCACGGCGCTCTCCACCGTCGGCGCTCCGATCGGATCGCCGTTCGACAAAGCGCGTATCGCCTGGTTGCGCCATCGACTTCGGCGCGTCCATCCGGTCCGCCTCCTCCAGGGCGCCGACACCACGACCCGAACAGCGCTCACCGATGCCGGCTTCTCCGACACGATCATCGAGCGGTTCTTCCGGCCGCTCGTCGGGGGCATCCAGCTCGATCCCGACCTCACCGACAGCCGCCGGATGTTCGACATCATCTTCCGGATGCTCGCCGACGGCGACTCTGCCGTGCCCGCCGTCGGCATGCAGGCGATTCCCCAGCAGCTCGCCGACCGCCTACCACCCGGTTCGGTCCATCTCGACTCGCCGGTGACGGCGACCTCGCCGACCTCGATCACGGTCGACGGTTCGACGATCACCGCCGCCGCCGTCGTGGTCGCCACCGAGGGCCCTGCAGCCGCCGCCCTGCTCGACCTCCCGCCCGTCGAGTCGAAGTCGGTTGGCGCCGTCTACTTCTCGGCACCAGCGCCTCCGATCGACGACAAGCTCGTCGTGCTCGACGGCACGGGTCGCGGCCCGGTGTTGAACGTTGCGGTGATGAGCAACGTTGCGCCGAGCTACGCACCGGCCGGGTCCCACCTCGTCGTCGCTGCGCTCCCCGGCCACGACGGCCCGACGATCGAACGCGATGCCCGCACCCAGTTGCGGGCGTGGTGGGGGCCGCAGGTCGACGCGTGGGACCACGTCGCCACCTACCGCATCGCTCACGGCCAGCCCCGTCAACGCCCACCGTTCAACCCGAAGCGGCGGGTACGGCTCGACGACGGTCGCTTCGTGTGCGGAGATCACCGCGACACCGCTTCGATCCAGGGCGCGATGTACTCGGGCCGCCGCTGCGGTCTGGCGGTCGCCACCGACATCGGCCAGACTGGCCGACATGGCTGACGGGACTCCCAACAACGACGCCACCCACACCTCCGGCGACGACGACAGGGTCGTTCGCGGGATCCGGTTCGTACCGGCGCAACCGCAGGCGATCTTCGACCTACTGGCCGACCCGGCGCAACACGCGACGATCGACGGCTCGGGGTCGGTGCGCAGCACCCACGACGACGCTCCCGAGCGTCTGGCGTTGGGCACGAAGTTCGGGATGTCGATGAAGCAGGGCGTGCCGTACAAGATCACCAACGAGGTGGTCGAATTCGACGAGCCGTCGCTGATCGCCTGGCGCCACATGGGGGGCCACATCTGGCGCTACCGGCTGCGCCCGGTCGACGGCGGCACCGAGGTGACCGAAGAGTTCGACGGGCGGCCCAGCAAGGGTTGGCTCCTCCTGAAGATCATGGGTGCGCCCAAGCGCAACGCCAAGGCCATCGAGGCCACCCTCGACCGCCTCGTCGCCCATTTCCAGACCACCGACAGCTGACCCCACCGGCCGACACGCTGCCGGGCGGCCAACGCAGCATCGGGACCATTGCCTCTCACAACAATTGCGGGGTCTGGGTAGGTTGGGTGTATGGCGACGAAGTGGCTGACAGCGCGGGAGATGACGGCATGGCGGACGTACATCGAGACCTTCGGCGACCTGATCGCAGCCATCGAGCATGACCTCGCCGAGCACGATCTGACACTCGGCGACTATCAGGTGTTCGTCTACCTCTCGGAGGCACCGGACCACTCGATGCGGATGTGTGACCTCGCCGACCTGCTGCAGCTGTCGCCGAGCGGCCTCACCCGTCGACTCGACGGCTTGGTCAAGGTCGGTTTCGTGACGCGTGAAGCGTCCACCGACGACCGGCGCGTGATGCTGGCCACACTGACGCCGAGCGGCTTCGCCGCACTCGAGGCCGCCGCGCCCGATCATGTGGCCAGCGTCCGTCATCACATCTTCGATCATCTCGACGACGAGCAGGTCGATGCCATGGCCTCGATCTTCCAGTCGATCAAAGACGGGCTGGAATGACGACGCTGCCGCAGGGCTTCCACAGCCATGTTGCGAACATCGGGGTCAAGGACGACACCGACGACTTCGTGGTGATCGCCGCCGAGCGCGCCGTCCCGGTGGCGGCGGTGTTCACCAAGAGCCGGTTCGCTGGCCCGAGCGTCACCCTCAGCCGCGCACAGATCGCCGACGGGCAGGCCCACGCGGTCGTCGTCATCTCGAAGAACGCCAACGTGGCGACCGGCCCCCAGGGTCACGCCGACGCCGTCGAGGTCGCCCAGCGCATCGCATCCCGCCTCGGATGCGAGCCGACCGACGTGGTGGTCACCTCGACCGGCGTGATCGGACGCCGCTACCCCATCGATCGTGTCCGCGCTGGCATCGACGCACTCCCCGAGCGCCTCGACTCCGATGACGCAGAGGGCCCAGCTCGCGGCATGATGACGACCGACACCGTCCCGAAGCTCGCCGAGGCGGTCGTGGCAGGAAGCGCGGCCCGCGTCGTCGGCATGGCGAAGGGCGTCGGGATGATCGAGCCCGACATGGCCACCCACATCTCGCTGCTGTTCACCGACGCCGAACTCGACACCACCGATCTCGATGCCGTGTTCCGACGAGTGGTCGATCGCACATTCAACTGTGTGAGCATCGACACCGACACGTCGACGAGCGACTCGTCGGTGATCATGGCATCAGGCGCTGCCGGTCCCGTCGACCTCGACGCGTTCGAGTCGGCGCTCTACGACGTGGCGCTCGATCTCACCAAGCAGATCGCCCGAGACGGCGAAGGCGCCCATTCGCTGATCGAGGTGCACGTCGACACCGCCGACGACCGGGCGCAGGCGAAACGGGTCGCCAAGGCCATCGTGAACTCGCCGTTGGTGAAGACCGCGGTACACGGCGGTGACCCGAACTGGGGGCGGGTGGCGATGGCGATCGGCAAATGCAGCGACGACACCGACATCGACCAGGACGCCGTGGTGATCCGTTTCGGTGACACCGAGGTGTATCCGCGGCTGCTGGACGACGATGCGCTCGCCGGGCTCTCGGCGTACATGCGCGGCACCGACGTGCGCATCCACGTGTCGCTCGCCACCGGCGATGCCGACGCCACCGTGTGGGGCTGCGACCTCAGCGACGACTACGTCAGATTCAACGCCGACTACACGACCTGACACCATTCAGCGGTGAGCGAACCCACCGCATCTGCGTGTTTCGCTCATCGCCACCGAAGGTACAGCCCGGCGATGCGCCCGGGGCGGCCTCTCGGCTGTGCGAACATGCGCGATGGCCGAACCACGACTGCTGGCGCATCTGGCGGAACTCGGCGCCACCGACGCCCAGATCTCCGATCTCGACGACGACGACCTGATCGGCCTCGCGGGCGATCTGCAACTCGCGAGAGGCCTGCCACTCACGCTCGATGATGTTGCCCGACAGGCGGGCTGCGAACGCGATGAGGTGCAGGCGATCTACGAGGGGCTCGGCCTCCGAGTCGATGAACTGGCGGGTTTCGGCGACGGCGACGTCGCCCTGGTCTCGCTGGTCGCGCACGACACGAGCGGGATCATCGAGACGGTCGGGCCACAGATCCTGCGGGTCGCGGGAAGTGCACTGTCACGACTGGCCGAGGCAACGGTGGCGGCCTACGTCCAAGACGTTGAGCATCGGGACGACTCACGTGACCTCATCGCCGAGGCCGATCAGAACGCGTTCGCGTCGACGCTCGTCCTCGTGCTGGGAGACATGTTGCCCACCGTCTTCCGTCACCACATGTGGACGTCGGTCCGTCGCCAACGCGTCGCACAGCACGGCATCGCCGATCCGGAGGTCGTCCGCTTGGCCGTGGGGTTCGTCGATCTGGTCGGGTTCACCTCGTTCTCGCGATTTGCGTCACCTGCTCAACTCATCGCAACGATCGAGGATTTCGAGCGGCGAGCGTTCGAGACGGCACACCGATTCGGCGGACGGATCGTCAAGAGCATCGGCGACGAGGTGATGATCGCAGCGAGTGACGCTCGCATCGTTTCGGCGATCGCGCTCGCGCTCATCGACACGACCGGCGATGATCCCTCCGTTGCTCCGCGAGCCGGGGTCAGCGCCGGCGCCGTGTTGTTCAGACTGGGCGACTACTACGGTCCGGTGGTCAATCTGGCCTCGCGGCTCACCGCTGAGGCAGTGCCCGGGGAGGTGTTGACCGATCAGTCGACCGACGTTGGCCCCGACATGGCACTGCAGCCCGCAGGCCGGAGAACCCTCAAGGGGTTCGCCGAACCGGTCACGGTCTGGACGGTCGAGCCGGTCGACTGACCCTGTCGGATCCCTAGATCTCCGTCACTTCGGCGGCATGCGAATACCACCGTCGACGCGAATCGACTCGGCGTTCATGTAGCTGTTGGTGATGCATTCGAGCACCATCGAGGCGAGCTGTTCGGGGTCGCCGAGGCGCTTCGGGAAGAGCACGCCCTTCTGCAGGTTCTCCTTGAACGCTTCGCTCGCCTCGCCCTCACCGTAGATCGGCGTGTCGATCAATCCGGGGGCGACGGTGTTGACGCGGACGCCGACGGCCGACAGGTCACGGGCGACCGGCAGGGTCATGCCGACGACACCGCCCTTCGAAGCGGAGTAGCTGGCCTGGCCGATCTGACCGTCGAACGCCGCAACCGAGGCGATGTTGACGATCGCTCCACGCTCACCGTGCTCGAGTGGCTCGGTGGTGCTCATCGCGGTTGCGGCAACGCGAATGCAGTCGAACGTGCCGATCAGATTGATGGCGATGACCTTCTTGAACGCGTCGAGGTTGGCGGCGGACTCGAGCGTGCCGTCCTTGCCGATCGTGCGCTGCGCCCATCCGATCCCGGCGGAGTTGACGAGCACGCGAAGGGGACCCATCGACTTCGCCATCTCGACGGCGTTCACGATGTCGTCAGTGTTGGTGACGTCGACCTTGCAGAACGCACCGCCGATCTCGTCGGCGAGTTCGTTGCCCTTGTCCTCCTGCAGGTCGGCGATGACGACCTTCGCGCCGAGGGCGGCCAGCTTGCGCGCCGACGCCGCACCGATTCCCGATGCTCCACCCGTGACGATTGCGCTTGCTCCAGAAATGTCCATGGGCCGAAAGCTATTCGGCTCGATCACAGAACCGGCAATCGGCCTGCTGGCTCATGCCGGCGGCCCGGTCAGATGGGGCTGGGCCCGACACCGAAGCGGGTGTCGACCACCCGGTCGGGGACGACTGCGGCGTAGGTGTCGGTGCGGTTGAACCAGCCCGTCACGTCGACCAGGAAGTGCGTGTCGCTGTGGGTGTACACACAGACCGACCCACCAGCACCGATCGTCGCGACCACGTTGTTGGCGGTCACTCGGCGGCCCGGATAGTTCAGGTTCGCCGCCAGTGGCCGGGGCGTCCCGCACGGCCACACGGTGGCGAATCCGCCAAGAGGAGGATCGACCGCCGTGATGTTCATCGACACCGACTCGGCGTCCGCCGGAATCGTGACCGTCTGCCCGCCGACGACCATCTGACGGCCCGTCACCTGGATCTGCAGCGGCTGGTTCGGACGGACCAGCGTCGGCGACCCGAGACCTTCGCGGGTGTCGACCCAGCGCTGCGGCACCGCCGATACGAACGACGACGAGACCGGTGTGGCTCCGGCGGTGAACCATCCGACAACGTCGACGACCAAGTCGGTCGCGGCGTGGGTGTAGAAGCACAAGGTGCCGCCGGTGCCGAGCGGCGCGATCGCACCGTTTGCACGGATGTCACCGGCGTTGAAGTTGACCGTGGACACGACCGGCCTGGGAACCCCACACGGCCAGACGGTGATGTAGCCGGGACCGCTCGGGGTCACGGCGGTGACGTTGATCGCCGCCGCGACTGCATTGGCCGGGATCGCCGACGTGCTTCCATCGATTCGTTGAACACCGGCGCCGACGACTTGGAGGGTGACGGGCGCCCCGGGTCGAACGAGCCCGCGACGCGACACCGAGCCCTTCTCGCGAGTCGATCAACCGCTTCGGGGTGATGGCAGTGAACCCGGATCCGGACGAATCGGCTGGTCCGAACCATCCACCGATGTCGATCACGACGTCGGTGGCGACCTGGGAGTACACGCAGGCCTTGCCCTTCGCATCGACCGGAGCAATCACCCCGTTGCCATCGATCGCACCCCGGGCGTAGTTCAGGTTCGACGTCGTGGGGCGGGGCGCAGAGCACGGCCACAGCGTCATGAACCCGCCGCCTGCCGGGTTGACAGCCGCGACGTTCAACGACACTGCAGTCACGTTGTCCGGAATCGTCGAGACCGTCCCGTCCGCGGCGGTGACCGTTCGGCCGGCCACCGGGATCTCGATCCGTCGTGGCGGTGCGAGACGACCGCCGATCGAAGGCGCCATCGTGACGAGCGACTGGCGCAGCCAGAGCGCGAACTCCGCCTGACCGGTCGACGTCAGGTGGACGCCGTCGCGAGAACCAGCGCGGTCGCTCGGGGCCGGCGCTCGCCCCATTCCAGTCGAGGATGGTCAGGTTGGACCAACGCGAGCGGGCCGCGTCGAGCGCAGCGTTCGTCGGCCCGAAGACCGACCTGCCGCCGCTGGTTCGGATGTCGGCGAGGTTCACCCACGCGACCTTGCGAACGCCGCGCGCGGTCAGCGCCCGCATCATCGCGTCGATGTCGGCCGCCACGTTGCTCGACGGGTTGTAACCCAACTGCACGACAGCCAGATCGGTGTTGAGCGGCACCGACGACGCCGCCTGCACGCCGCTCGGCGACGGAGGGGTCCTCGTGATGAATCGGCTGTCGAGCACGCTGATCGACAGCGCCCGGAACGTCCCGTCGGTGAGCGTGCGGAATTCCGATGTCGATGCGCCGGCGATCGAGTTGCCGACCGAGTCGCCGATCAGCGCCACCGACGACGTCGACGGTGTCACGGGTGATGACGCGCACGGTGAAGCCGGGCGACGGGAGTGCGTTGGCGCCGCGGAAGTCCCAGGCCTGCTCGACGGAAGGTCTTGCCGTTCGAGCCGGTGAGCACGATGTCGTTGAACCAGATGCCATCGAACTGCCGGTTAGTTCGACGAGGCGGCCTCGACCATCGACGCCGACGTCATCGAGCCGAGGCCGTACCGCGCAGCGAGCGTGTCGGCGTCGAGGATGCGCGTCCAGCGGTGATTCGGGTTGTTCGCCGTTCCGTCGCCCGGACCGTCGTCGACGGCCGGGAACACGCCACCAGCCGTGCGCGGTCCATTCGATGCCGAGAACTCGGTCGACGCCACTGCCCCGTTCGAGAACTTGCGGACCTTGCCGGCGGTCGCCACGATCGCTGCGTCGGTGCGCGGGTCTTCCACGTTGACCGGTGTCGCGGTCGCCGTCCCACGGCGGGCCGACCCGAAATAGACCTGGCACGACTGTGTGTCACAGATCGACGCGTACGAGTAGCGGCTCTGTTGGATCCCGTACGACCGTGCGGCGACGGCCTGCGCCCGAACCGCATTGACGCCGTTGCCGCCGACCCGGCGTCGGCCCAGCTCGCGGAGATCTCCTTCGGGACCACCCCGCGCAGGTAGTCCTCGGTCTTCACGTCGTTGACGACCCGGTTGCCAACGGACTCGCTGCGCACCTCGATGCGACCCCGGTAGTGGGTGACGACGCCGTTCGAGTTGCACACCCCGAGCACGCTCGACGGTGCCGCGGCCGAATTCTCTCCGTTCGATGTCCGTGAACGTGACCGGGCCGGTCACGGTGCGTCAACAGCGTCCAGCTCGCCGCGGAGGAACCGCCGGCGATCAGCTGCGCGAGCGCGAGCCGCATCTCGCCGAGTGCCAGATCCCAGTCGCCGTCAGCCGCTGGTCGCCTTGCCAGTCGCGAAGGCGGGCCTCGGTCAGATTGCCGAAGCTGCCGTCGACCGAGAGCGTGGCTGTCGCCGGAGATGCGGAACGTGTTGAGGAAGGTCTGGATCTGGCGCACGGCGGCGCTGTCGCTCGATCCCTTGGCGATCGGCCCGTTCGGTACGACGAGACTCGACGCGCCGGGACACGCCGATCGAGTCGATGCGTAGATCTGCGAATCGGTTCGACGAGATCTCCTCGGCATACATCGACGTGCGGTCTGACCCGGCCACGGACACGGTGCCGGTGCCGGCCGATGACGCCGACGGTCGTGAGCCCGTCCAAGACCGAGCAGGCGAACCCGGATGCGGGCCTGCGCGGTGTCGACGTCGCCGAGCGTGGTGCTGCCGTAGTAGTGATCGAGGATCCACTGCCACGACTTGTTCTGGTCGACCGCCCAGCCGTAGGCGCCCCACTGGCTCATCCCCGCCCATGGCCGAATCCGGTGCCCTCGACGACCACGGCGACCACGTCGGTGCGGCGCGGCGGATGCCGTGCGTGTCTCCACCAGGCGCGAACAGGAAGAAGCGTCGCGCCGAGCACGGCCGCGACGACGAGGGCAACTCGGCGCATGTAACCGAACTGTAATGTACGCGCGGAAGGTGGGGGCATCGCCACGAGAGGTTCTTCGTCACCGATCGCCGACGACTTGACGATGTCTTGCGGAAGACCCGGGCGACAACCACTCCGGCGCAGGCAGCGCCGACTACGTTGCGACCATGCGGACACGGGACATGGGCGAGTTCGCGACGCCGCTTCCACCGTGGCCACGACACCCCGCAGATCGACCCCCGTGCTGTTCTCGTCGCCCGTCTTCCTGACCGTCTTCCTGCCCATCGTCCTGGGTCTGTACTTCGTCGCGCCGGCTCGAGCCCGCAACGTGGTGCTGCTCGCGGCGAGCCTCGTCTTCTACACGTGGGGCTCCGGCGTCTACGTGCTGGTGTTGATCGCTTCTGGGCTCGCCGCCTGGGTCTTCGGCGCCCGCATCCACAACTTGCGGACCGCGGGACGTTCACCCACAGCGACCCTCGTTGCCGCCACGGCGGTGCTGCTGACCCCGCTCGTCTGGTTCAAGTACGCGAGCTGGTTCAGCGGCAACATCGCGGCCATCGCCGGCATTGTCAGCATCTCGGTACCCGAGCTCGCACCACGCAACCTGCCGATCGGCATCTCGTTCTTCACCTTTCAGGCCATGTCGTACGTCTTCGACGTGAACCGGGCCGCCGCGCTCCGACAACGACGATTCCGCGACTTCCTGCTCTATCTCGCGTTGTTCCCGCAGCTGATCGCCGGCCCGATCGTTCGATATCAGACCGTTGCCGACCAGCTCACCCACCGCGTCAGCGACTCCGATCGAGTCACGCTCGGGCTGCAACGATTCGTCTTCGGGCTCGCGAAGAAGGTGATCGTTGCCGACTCTGTCGGTTCCGTCGCGACCGCGGCGTTCGCCTCGCCAGATCCATCGACACTCACGGCGTGGATCGGCGCGCTCGCATTCGCCATACAGATCTACTTCGACTTCAGCGGCTATTCCGACATGGCGATCGGACTCGGGAAAGTGTTCGGCTTCGACTTCCCGGAGAACTTCCGACGTCCGTACTCCGCGCTGTCGATCACCGACTTCTGGCGTCGCTGGCACATCACCCTCAGCGAGTGGTTCCGCGACTACGTCTACATCCCGCTCGGGGGCAATCGGGTCTCGACCGGACGTCAATACGTCAACTTGATCACCGTGTTCTTCCTGACGGCGCTCTGGCACGGGGCAGCCTGGACCTTCATGGTGTGGGGCGGCTTGCATGCAACAGCGCTGATCGTCGAGCGACTGACGGGCCGCAACCACGTCGACGGGTGTAGATACCCGGTCATCGCACGAGCACGGACGGCGTTCCTGGTCGTCACGTTCTGGATCTTCTTCCGGGCCGAGAATCTGGGCGTCGCGAAGCGGATGCTGACCTCGATGTTCACGTGGCAGGGCTACGACTTCGAGCCGGCGTTCGTGGCCACCCTCACCGCCAGAAGCGTCCCCGCGCTGGTGGCTGGGTGCGCGATCTTCCTGCTGCCACGCGAGCCGAAGACACTGTTCGTCGACTATGAGCACCCGTCGACGATTCGCGCCGTCGGCCGACCTCTGGCGTTGGCGAGCGGCCTCGTCGTGTCCTTCGGTCTCATCAGCACCGGCTCACTGAGCCCCTTCCTCTACTTCCAGTTCTGAATCAGATGACGCGCCGCCGACTCGAACACGCTCTCACCGTTGGATTCTTCATCGCCCTGATCCTGACGCCGTGGGTGCTGGGGGCGATCGGATTGCGAGCATCGGCAGAGCGCGAGAACCGGCCATTGCGTGAATGGCCTGAGTGGTCGGTCGGTCACGCCCTCGACAGCGGACGATTCGCTGAAGTCGAGGCGTTCGTCACCGATCACCTCCCGCTGCGCCAGGAGTCGGCAGCAGCGATCAACCGGGCGTTGTACGCCGCGACGGGCGAGGCGCCGGTCGAAAACGCCTTCGTCGACGCCGACGGAGTCTGGAGCCTGTCGGAGGACTTCCTCGACGCGTGTGTCGGGGTGTTCCGCGCCACAGAGTTGGGCACCAGGGTCGCCGGGTGGGAGACGGCGTCGAACGAGACGGTCGACGTGCTGATCACGATCGCCCCCGACAAGAGCTCGGTGATCAACGACGCGTTCGGCCCGCGCAACCGGCTCGCCGACGACTGCCAGGTGCAACGCGAGCAGGAGCTGCGCGACGGGTTCGCCAACGGCGACGACCTGCTCGACCTCTGGACGCCACTTCGCGATCGTGCCGCGGCAGGCGAGGAGGGACTCTTCTTCACGAACGACTCGCACTGGACCTCATCGGGTTCGATCTCGATGGCTGCGGCGTTGACCAACCGGTTCTCGCCCGGCCTCTTCGATCCGGTCGACATCCAGCCGGCTGATGCCGCAACCGTGACCGGCGACGTCACCAGACGACTCGGTTGGGAGGAGGACGAAACCATCGACCGTCTGGTCTCGATCCGAGATGGGGTGTCGACCGACCGCGAGATCACGCCGTCGACGAGTGGCCAGGGAATCCGGGCCTACACATCGGTGTCCGAACAACCCGGGCAACTGATTTCCGGCACCACCGTGATCGTGCACGACTCGATGGGCAACTACGCCGAGGGCATGCTCGCGCCCTACTTCGAGCGGGTGCAGTTCATCAACTGGAACGATCTCGCTGCAGGCGAGTTCTTCGCGCTGGTTCCCTCGGCGGATCGCATCGTGTTCGAGACGGTGCAGCGGGCGATGTATCCCCGCACCGACGACCCCCTCCTGAACCCCGAGTTCGATCAGGGACTGCGGGCGGCACTCACCCCAGAGTGAGATCAGCAGCGATCGCTGGACTCGGCGGTCAGGCGCCCGGAACGGCAGCAACCGCCAGACGGTCGACGAGGTCGTTCATCGGGTCACCGCTGTGTCCCTTCACCCACCGGAAACTCACATCGCCCGCGTTGACGAGTTCGATCAGCGGCTGCCAGAGATCGACGTTCGCGACCGGCTTCTTCTGCGAGTTGGTCCAACCGTTTCGCTGCCACTTGACCCACCACCGGTCACGGAAGCAGTTCACGACGTAGGTCGAGTCGGACACGATCTCGATCGGCATCGGCGCGCCGTGGTCGTCAGCGAGGCCGGCGTGGGACTGCAGCGCGTCGAGCACGGCATGGATCTCCATGCGCTGATTGGTCGTGTGGGCCTCGCCACCTGCTCCATTCGGCTCCCCACTCGGTGCAATGGCCCAGGCCCAGCCGCCGGGGCCCGGGTTGCCGCTGCACGCACCGTCGGTATAGATCACGAGGCCAGACATCGGGAGGAACCTAGCGGTGCCGTTGCGACAGGACGTCGGCCGGTAGCGTCGCCACCCGTGATGATGGCACGACGATCGGCTCTCGGCGCTCTCGTTGCTGCATTCGCCATCACCGCTGCCGTTGCGACTGGAGGCCCGGTGGAGGGCCGTCCCGGGCAGCCCGAGGTGGTGATCGTCGGTGACTCGCTGACCGGCGGCAACAGCTCATACATCACTCCGGCGCTCCGGTCGGCCGGACTCGATGCCCGGGTCGAGGGACTCAGCGCTCGCCGCATCGCCGTGTCGTACAACTTCCTCGGCTACCGGGACTCAGGCATCGAACGCATACGTTCGCTCCGCGCTGCGGGTGTCGACCCCGAGTTGTGGGTGATCCAGCTCGGCACCAACGACCTCGGTGTCGTGAAGAACTGCGGGTGCGCTGACGCGATCGCATTCGCCGGCGCGCTGATCGACCGGTTGCTGGCCGAACTGCCGGCCGACACGCCGGTCGCCTGGGTAACGGTCATGAACCGTGCCGACTTCGATGTCACCAACACCTTCAACGAGGCCCTGCGTCGCCGGGCGGTCGTCAACCCGTACCTCCGGTTGATCGACTGGGCGGCACTCTCGCTGCAACGGCCGGACTGGTTCATCGACCCGGTCCACCAGACCATCGACGGTGTCGTCCGCTTCACACAGATGTACATCGACGAGATCCGAGCACTGCTCGCAGATCCACCTGGCCCCAGACCACCGCTGCCTGGCATCCAGCGAGCGGTTCGTCTCGGTTCGCCACTGCGGTGACCGACTTCTCGTCGAAGCCGGTGCGTACCGATCGGTAACACTGCGAGACTGGCCGCCATGATCTTCGACGGCCACGTGCACCAGCTGCCCGACATCGATCCCACCGAGACCAAGGAGTGGTTGGACAGCCTCGACGCCGTCGTCGACGCGCACGGCAAGACCCGCGCCCGCTACCTGCTCACCCGCCTGATGGAGCGTGCCACCGAGACCCAGGTGTCGTTCCCCGCCACGGTCTCGACGCCGTACGTCAACACGATCCCGCGGGAACAGGAGCCGTGGTTCCCCGGCGACGAGCACATCGAGCGCCGGATCCGGGCCTTCATCCGTTGGAACGCGGCGATGATGGTGGTGCGCGCCAACAAGGCTGCCGACGGCATCGGCGGCCACCTGTCCACCTATGCCAGCTCGGCCGCGCTGTACGAGATCGGGTTCAACCACTTCTTCCGCGGCAAGGATGACGGTCGGCCCGGCGATCACGTCTACTACCAAGGCCACGCCGCGCCCGGCGTCTATGCCCGAGCGTTCCTCGAGGGCCGCCTCACCGAGGACGATCTCGACCACTTCCGTCGCGAGATCGGACGCGACGGTCGCGGACTGTCCTCGTACCCGCATCCGAGGCTGATGCCCGACTTCTGGGAGTTCCCGACCGTCTCGATGGGCCTCGGGCCGATCTCGGCGCTCTACCACGCGCGGTTCAACCGGTACCTCCAGAACCGTCACATCGACGACACATCCGACAGCCGGGTGTGGTGCTTCCTCGGCGACGGCGAGACCGACGAACCCGAAACCCTCGGGGCGATCTCACTGGCGTCGCGCGAACAACTCGACAACCTCGTGTTCGTCGTCAACTGCAACCTGCAGCGTCTCGACGGACCGGTGCGCGGCAATGGCAAGGTGATCCAGGAACTCGAAGCGACCTTCCGCGGCGCCGGCTGGAACGTGATCAAGGTCATCTGGGGTTCGAAGTGGGACGATCTGCTCGCCCAGGACAAAGATGGCGTGCTGCTCAACAAGATGAACACCACCGTCGACGGTGAGTTCCAGCGCTATGCGGTGGAGGACGGCGAGTTCATCCGCGACAACTTCTTCGGGCCCGACGAGCGGCTGCGCCAGATGGTGGCCGACCTGAGCGACGCCGATCTGCGCAACCTGCCTCGTGGCGGCCACGACTATCGCAAGCTGTATGCGGCGTACAAGGCAGCCACCGAGAACCTCGGTTCCGGGCGCCCGACGGTGATCCTTGCCAAGACGGTGAAGGGCTGGACACTCGGGCCCGGCTTCGAGGGCCGCAACTCCACACACCAGATCAAGAAGATGACCAAGGACCAGATCCTCGAGATGCGCGACCGGCTCCATCTCGAAGACGTGATCAGCGACGAAGGTCTCGACGCCGAGCACCCGCCGTACATCAAGCTCGGCAAGGACTCGATCGAGTACCAGTACATGATGGAGCGCCGCAAGGCGCTCGACGGCTCGATCCCCAAGCGCACCACCGTCGCCCGCCGGCCCCTGGAGCTGCCGGCCGACGGTCCGTTCGCCGAGATGCGCGCTGGTTCGAACGGCCAGGAGGTGTCGACCACGATGGCGTTCACCCGTCTGCTGCGTGGGTTGGCCCGCGACGAGCACATCGGACCGCGGGTCGTACCGATCATCCCCGACGAGGCGCGCACATTCGGCATGGACGCACTGTTCCGCGAGCTGAACATCTACGCCTCGCAGGGCCAGAAGTACCAGCCGGTGGATCACGATCTGTTGCTGTCGTACTCCGAGTCGACCAAGGGTCAGATCCTCGAAGAAGGCATCACCGAGGCCGGGTCGATGGCCAGCTTCATCGCCGCGGCAACGTCGTACTCCACGCGAGGCGTGCCGATGGTGCCGTTCTACACCTTCTATTCGATGTTCGGATTCCAGCGGGTCGGCGACATGATCTGGCAGGCGGCCGACATGCGCGCCCGCGGGTTCCTGATGGCCGCCACGGCCGGTCGAACCACGCTGATGGGCGAGGGTCTCCAGCACCAGGACGGCCACAGTCTCGTACTGGCGTCCACCGTGCCGTTCGTGCAGGCCTACGACCCGGCGTTCGCCTACGAGGTCGGAGCCATCGTGCAAGCCGGGATGACCCGGATGTTCGGCGGCGGGCCACCGGAGGTGACCGACGTCTTCTACTACATCACCCTCTACAACGAGAACTACGAGATGCCGCCGATGCCCGACACACCGGGGCTGTCCGAGGCGATCGTCGAAGGCCTCTACAAGTGGGCCGATGCGCCGGCCGGACCGTCGATCCCGGCCACGATCCTGTTCTCGGGCACCGCTCATACGGCAACCCAGGAGGCCGCGGCGGAACTGGCAGAGCACTACGACGTCGCCGCCGAGCTGTGGTCGGCGACGTCGTACAAGTCGCTGCGCGAAGAGGCCCTGGCCACCGAACGATGGAACCGTCTCCATCCGTCGCAGGATCCTCGTGTTCCCCGGATCGCCGAGATCCTCGAGCCCTCGCAGGGCCCGATCATCGCCGTGTCCGACTTCATGAAGATCGTGCCCGAGCAGGTGCAGCGCTTCATCCCCGAGCGCACGTTCGTGCCGCTCGGCACCGACGGAATGGGCCGCTCCGACACCCGCGAGGCGCTGCGGCGCCACTTCGAGGTCGACACCGGCCACGTCGTGCTCGCCGTGCTCGACGGTCTCCTGACCGACGGCAAGGTGGATGAATCCGCGGTCGCCGATGCCATCGCCCGCTACGACATCGACCCCGAGGCGATCGACCCGTACCTCGCCTGACGCGACAACACGGGTCAGACCCGTGTTGTCGCCGCCTCGGCATCGGTCTCGCTCTGCACCGACGATGACCCGGACGGGAGGCGAGCGGTGAGGGCGAGCAACAGGATCCCGAGGCCCACCGCGAACGACCGGTGGGTGAACCAGCCATGAACGAACGTGTGCTGTCGCATCACGACGTGCCAGACGAGCGGCATGACAGCAGGAGCGGCCACGATCAGCCGGCGCGGCCATGTCTCCCGGAGGTCGCGGCGCCGCCACACCACGACTGCTGTGGCCACCAGAAGTCCCACCACGACCAGTCCGGTGAGTGGGTTGTCCCACCACTGGCCCCACGCCCGCCTCAATCCGTCGAACTGCGAATCGCCGAGGCCGTCGGCATCGCCGGCCAGCCGCTCCTCCGTCTGGAACCTGACCACGTCGAGCACCGTGCCGAAGCCGAGCACGAGTGACGCCACCAGCCACTTGGCTGCCCAGAGCCAGACGAACCCGGCGATCCAGCCCACCGAGGCCGCGACGACGCGTCGGAGTGCTGCACCGCTGCGGGTGTCGGCCACCGCCACGACGGCAGCGCTCGTGGCAGCAAGCGCCCACGCCGCGTCCGGATTCGTGAGGTCGGCAAAGAACAGGAACGTGCCTCCTGCTGCGAACCCAGCGGCCGCGAACAACTCGGTGCTCGAGTCCGGCTGCAGGAATCGCAGCAGCAGTGCGGCCGCTCCGATGGCCACGATCATGCCGATCGCGTGCACGAGGGCGCCGGGAAGGTCGAGGAAGTCGGTGGTCAACAGCAGCGGGGCGAGGAACACGGCGGCAGCAGCTCGTCCTGCGGCGCCGGCGAGCAAGCGGGCCAGCCAGACCGTCACGGCGACGAGGGAAGCCGCCGCCAGCAGCCGAGTGCCGTCGACGCCGAAGAACACCACCGACGGTCGTAACAACACGGCGCTGCCGTGCCAGTACCGGTAGTAGTCGTACGAGCGGCTGATCTGTTCGCCCTGCGCCCACGCGACGAGCTTCGGGACGGCAACTTCGCAGCTGCCGAGCGTGGGACTGCGGACTGCGGACTCGAACGCATTCATGTCGGGCGGAGCACCGAGACCGACCGACATGCGTTTGCACTCACTGTGGCCGTCGAGGGTTCCTCCGGTGTACCCGACCTGGTACGAATCGCTTTCCAACGAGCCGTCTCGAACTGCTTCGTACATGGCTCGGATCACCGGGCCGTCGGGTGCGACCTCGACGCCGACCACCAATGCCAGTGCCAGCAGCGGCATCCCGAGCAGGAGCAGCCCCCACCGCAGCACTGTCGGTCGAGTCACCACCGGCTCATCCTGGCACAGCCCGCACTCGCCCCGACCGAACCGCGGACAGCCCCGGCCACGCTCGCCATGCGGCTGCGACAACACGGGTCTGAGCCGTGTTGTCGCGCCTCGGTAGCCTGAGCAGATGGCTGGAACGTTGTACATCACGGGTGACACCGCATCCGACAAGCTGCTCAACACCAACGCCAATGCGTTGCTGCTCGGGATGCTGCTCGATCAGCAGGTGCCGATGGAGT
This sequence comes from Ilumatobacteraceae bacterium, assembly GCA_963705485.1. Lineage (GTDB taxonomy): Bacteria > Actinomycetota > Acidimicrobiia > Acidimicrobiales > Ilumatobacteraceae > Sva-07. The sequence continues at coordinate 11,973 of CAVPJT010000007.1, read as the reverse complement.
GGGCGTTTGCCGGGCCGTCGACACTGAAGCAGCGCCTGGGACACCTCGATCCGAAGAAGATCGCGGCGATGGACGTCGAGGAGTTCGTCTCGATCTGCTGCGAGAAGCCCGCCATCCACCGCTTCCCCGGCTCGATGGGCAAGCGCATCCACGCGGTGTGCGAGGCCCTCGTCGCCGACTACAAGGGCAACGCCGCCAACATCTGGAAGAGTGTCGACGACGCCGCCGAGGTGTACCGGCGCCTGCGGGCACTCCCCGGCTACGGCGACGAGAAGGCGAAGATCTTCATCGCCATCCTCACCAAGACGCAGGGAGTCGAGCTGAACGGTTGGCGCGAGGCGGCCGGAAAGTTCGGCGACGACGCCCCCCGCTCGGTCGCCGACATCCACGACGAGGTGTCGCTCGGCAAGGTACGCGAGTGGAAGAAGGCCCAGAAGGCCGCGAAGAAGGACAAACAGGACCGCCCGACCTGACGTCTGGTGCAACTCTCAGCCAGCGCTGAGCGCGGCCTGCGATCGGTCATCCGACTTGCTCTCGCAGCCAGTCGATAGCCTTGTCCCGTTCCCATGACCGCCCTCGATCAGCCTGCCCGACGTCCATCGTCCAACGAACTCCGCCCGATGGCGCAGCGGCGGTCGATCTTCGGCCACGTCCGCGAGATCTTCCAGTTCCGCGAGCTGCTCGGCAGCCTGACGCGCAAAGAGCTCACCGTCCGCTACAAGCATTCGACGCTCGGCTTCTTGTGGTCGATGATCCAGCCGTTGTTCCTGCTGGTGGTGTACACCGCCGTGTTCGCCATCCTCGGCGCCGGCTTTCCCCGCTTCGCGATCTGGGTGCTCTGCGGGCTCCTCGTGTGGACCTTCGCCTCGACAGCGATGCTCACCGGCACCACCTCGATCACGGCGAATGCCTCGCTGGTCGGCAAGGTCAAGTTCCCGCGGGCCGTTCTGCCGCTCGCCAATGTTGGTGGCGCACTCATGCACTTCATGCTGCAGTCCATCGCCTTCGCCGGCGTGTTGCTCGTCACGCGACACAGCGTCGACTGGGCGTACATGTGGCTCCTACCGATCGCGTTGCTCGTCGCGGTCCTCGTCGTCAGCGGCCTCGTGCTGTTGTTGGCCCCACTGAACGTGATGGCCCGCGACACCATGCACCTGCTCGAACTGCTGGTGATGGGCTGGTTCTGGATGACACCGATCCTCTACCAGTACGAGCGAGCGGTGCCATTCCTCGAGCGCCATGGCATCCCGGGAGAGGCGCTGCTGGTCAACCCGTTCACGTCGGTCGTGATCACCTTCCAACGTGCCATCTACGGCAGGTCGGAGGTGGAGGGCATTGCTCTGCTGCCCGACAACGGCCCGTTCTGGTATCTCGGGATCCTCCTCATCACCGGAACGGTCGCAGTGATCATCATGGGCGTTGCCCTGATGGTGTTCGACCGAGCAGACGCGAATCTCGCCGAGTCGCTGTGAGCACCACATCCGCCGTTCCCGGCAACGAAGCGATCGTCGTCGATGGCGTGTCGAAGGTGTTCCGGATCTCCACCACACCGGTCACGTCGCTCAAGGAGCGCCTGCTCGGCATGGGCCGCAACCACTACAAGGAGTTCCCGGCGCTCCACGACGTCGGGTTCACGATTTCGAAGGGCGAGACCGTCGGCATCCTCGGACACAACGGCTCGGGCAAGTCGACGCTGCTCAAGTGCATCGCCGGCATCCTCACGCCCTCGAGCGGGCAGGTGCTCGTGCGCGGCCGTCTCGCATCGCTGTTGGAGTTGGGCGCCGGCTTCCACCCCGACCTCACCGGCCGCGAGAACGTCTTCATCAACGCCGCGTTTCTCGGCATGCCCCGCAAGGAGATCGCTGCCCGGTTCGACGAGATCGTCGACTTCGCCGGACTCGAACAGTTCATCGACGAGCCGGTGAAGCACTACTCCTCCGGCATGTACGTGCGCCTCGGGTTCGCCGTGGCCGTCAACCTCGACCCCGACGTGCTGCTCGTCGACGAGGTCCTCGCGGTCGGCGACGAGGTGTTCCAGCTCAAGTGCATGAGCCGCATCAAGCAGTTCCAGGACGAGGGTCGCACGATTGTGCTGGTCACCCACGCCGCTGAAACGGTGCGCCAGGTGTGCAATCGGGCCATCGTGCTCGACCACGGCAACATGGTGATCGACGACGAGCCCGGCAAGGCGATCCGGGTGTTCCGTGAGTACCTCCACGGGCAGCCTGGCGTGGAGATCGATTCCGACGCCCTCGTCGAGAGTCCACTCACCATCGGCGACGTCCAGGTCCACCACGCTCACGAACACACCCGCCGCCACGTCCACGTCGGCGAGTCCGTGTGGGTCGACATCGAGGTCGACACCGCCCGCGAGATCGATGATGCCGTGCTCGATCTCGAGGTGACCGACAACGAGGGTCGGGTCCTGTATCACGTCGACACCGATTCGCTCGACACCCGCCTTGCTCTGCCCGAGGGGCCGGGATCGATCCGTGTCGACATCGGCCGCATCGGGCTGCTCGACGGCCAGTTCCCGATCAACCTCAAGCTGATCGAACGATCAACGGGTCGGATGCTCGACTGGAAGGAACGCGCGGCCTCGTTCGAAGTGCTCAACACCACGCGGGCGAACGGCACCGTGGCGTTCGACGTCAGCGTCACGTCCTGACCAACGGCGACGTCAGCGCCGCAGCTGATCGAGGCGCGCCCTGATCGCAGCCCCCAGCGTCGCCCGACTGGCCGGCAACCACACTGCCTGCTTCGGGGCGAACGCCGGATTCCCGTAGGGATCGGACCGCAGTTCGTCACCCCAGCGTTCGTACAGCAGGTCGATCTCGTGCTGGTCCGCGTCGGGGCGCCGCGTCTGAGACTCGAAATGGAACAGCGTCGAGTGAGCGCTCCAGATGATGCGTCGTCCCGTCGCACGAACCCGTAGGCAGTAGTCGAGGTCGTTGAACGCGATGCGGAACTCCTCGGGGAACCCATTCAGTTCCTCGAACACCGCCCGAGGCGTGAGGAGACAGGCGGCCGTGACCCCGCCCACCTCACGGTCGATCTCCAAGAGCCCGAACGGTCCTGGGTCGTCGCCGGCGAAGCCGTGGAAGATGTGCAGGGGCTGCTCGTTGAGCAGCAAGCCACCGTGCTGCAGCGTTCCGTCGGCGTACAGCAGCCGGGCACCGACCACCCCGACGTCGGGTTCGGCGAGGAACCCGACCATGGTCTCGATCCAGTCCGGTTGCTCGACGAGCGTGTCGTCGTTGAGGAAGAGCAGCACCTCACCGGTCGAGGCCGCCGCGCCCTGGTTGCAGCGCGCCGAGAAGTTGAACTGACCGGTCGCCTGCACGACGGCGCAGTCGAGGCCCGCGAGTTGGTCGAGCACCTCGACGGGCGTGCCGGGATCGGCCACCACGACGACTTCGAAGTTCGGATACGTCGAGACCTCGAGCACCGACGACACCGCACCGAGCACCAGCGGACGCTCGATCCCCCACACCGGCCGGGCGGTACCAACGGTGGGGATCACGATGCTGACCGTCGGCCACGTCGCCGGGCGACGACGAGCTCGATAGTGCCCAGGCGTGGCGAGGTGCTCGACGATCGCATCGATGCCCAGCCGGTCGAAGTGCTCGGCGACGGCACGCCGACCGGCCTCGCGGGCGTACGGCTTCGCATCGGCGTCACCGGCGGCCGAACCCGGCGTGATGCACCAGTGGTACAGCACCGCGGGCACGTGGTGAACGGTGCGTGCGAGTTCGGTGACACGCAGGATCAGGTCATGGTCCTGCGAACCGTCGAAGCCGTCGCGAAATCCCCCGACGTCGACGACGATCGACCGACGCAGCACCGACAGGTGCGTGCAGTAGTTCTGCGAGCAGAGCCGTGCAGGCGACCAGTCGGGCTTCAGAAACGTGTCGTAGAGCGAACCGTCGGGCGACAGCTTGTCCTCGTCGGTGTAGAGATAGTCGATCGTCGGGTCGGCATCGATCGCTGCAGCGACGAGCTCGAGTGCATCCGATTCGATGCGATCGTCGTGGTCGACGAGCACGACGAACTCGCCGGCAGCCAGATCGAGCGCGGCGTTCGACGCCGCCACGATCCCACCTGCCTGCGCTCGCTCGACCAGACGGATCCTCGGGTCGCCGGCCGCCCGAGCCCGAAGCTCGTCGAGCACCTCTGCCCGTTGTGATCCGTCGTCGACGAGGCAGAGCTCCCAGTCGCCGAAGGTCTGCCCGACGATCGAGTCGAGGCACGCCCGCAGCAGATCGAGTGGCGGATCGTGGACCGGCGTGCAGATCGAGAAACGTGGGACGGGCCCCACGGTCACGATCGTCGCACCTTGGCCAGCACTCGCTCGAGGCGCGACTGCCACAGCTGGCGACGGGCCGTACGCCGCCACATCATCAGCTCGAGCCGCTTCACGTGACCGCGCAGCTCACCGAGCTCCATCTCGAGTTCACGAGCGCGTGCGGCCGCCGAGTCACGCTCGGCGCGCAGCCGCTCGACGTCGTCGGTCGTCCCGGTCACCGGCGCCACCCGGCCAGTAGTGTCGGCCTTCGCCCGTCCGTCGGTCGGCCACAACCATGCGCATCGCCTACGTCACCGCTCACCTGCCGCCCGACTTCACCAGCGGCGCCACGCTGTTGGTCGAGCGTCTTGCGAGCGAGGCAGTTGCGCTCGGCCACGACGTCGAGGTGCTGTCCGGAGCGATCAACCAGGGCCTGGCCGACGGCGAGATCCGGCGGGATCCGCCGACCGCCGACCGACCCGTCGCGATCCGCTGGATCGGCACTGCCGAGCGCATCGACCAGGACGACGACGGCAATTGGGACAACCCGGCGGCGGCCGCCGCTGCCCGCGAGTGGTTGCGCGAGTTCCGCCCCGACGTGATCCACATGCATACGTTGCAGACTCTAGGTGTCGGCGTGGTCGAGGAGGCGGTGGCCTCGGGGATCCGCACCGTGGTGACCATGCACGACCTGTGGTGGTGGTGCGCGCGGCTGTTCCTCGTCGACACCGAACTCCGCCCGTGTCCGCTCGTCACCGACGTGAACAGCTGCGCCTGCGCCCGCAACGCAACCTGGCGAGCCGAGCGAGCGGCCCGACTCCGCCGAGCACTCGACGGCGTCGATCAGATCCTCGCACCGTCGAACGCGCTGCGCGACGTGATCGTCGCGAACGGGGTGCACCCCGATCGGGTCGCGGTCGACGAGAACCAGGTGGTCGAGCTGCCCGACACGGTCGAGTCGACCGGTCGGTCAGCGGGGCAGCCGGTGCGGTTGCTCTACATCGGAGGCGACAGCCCACTGAAGGGCGCCGACGTGTTGCGCCAGGCGATGATCTCGGCATCCGACGTCGACGGCTGGGTGCTCGACGCATACGGTCTCGCCCGGACCGACGACCTCCCACCCCACTGCCGAGTGCACCCGCCGTTCGATCCGGGCTCGCTCCCGGCGATCCTCGGTGCTGCCGATGCCCTGATCATCCCGTCGATCGCACGGGAGAGCTTCTCGATCGCCGCCCGCGAGGCGCTCGCCGCCGGCTTGGCCGTGGTGACCTCTGACTGCCTCGGCCCCGAGGAGGTCGTGACCGACGCCCACAACGGGCTCATCCTCCCGACCGGAGATCCGGACGCGCTCGCCGACGCCATGCGGACGCTGGCCGGCGACCGCGCGTTGCTCGGCCGACTGCAGGCCGCCGCTCGATCCGAACCCCTCGCTCTGCGCTCGGCGTCCGATCAGGTGAATGGCTTGCTGCCCATCTATGCGCGCCCGGCATCGTCGGTCACATCCGGCAACGCACGCCGCGTGGCATTCGTGGTCGGTGCCGATGGCGCCATCGCCCGCTACCGGGTGCATCACCCCCGCGAGGCGCTCGGCCTTCGTTCGGGCCGAACCCCGGCCGTGGCCCACTACCTCGACCCGGAACTCGCGCAGATCGTCACCGGCGCTGATGTCGTGGTGCTGCAACGGGTACCCGCCACCGCCAGGATCCTCGAGTTGATCGACGCCTGGCGCGCCGCAGGCACGCTCGTGGTGTTCGACACCATCGAACGTCGACCCGGATTGAGCAGATAAAGGAAGTGCCAGGACTTGGCGAAGCAACGTTCGTCCAAGCTGCCGGGTTCCTGAAGATTGCCAACGGGGACAATCCGCTCGACGCCGTATGGATTCATCCGGAGAGTTATGGAACTGGCGGCCAGAGTGCTCGAGCAAGCGGGCTGCAGCTTGGAAGATCTGCGCACCCGGGAACACTGCCCCAGGTCCAGTTACGACCGACCCGAATCGAAGCCTTTGACGACCGATGAGACTCGGGGACGCTGGAGGTCTCCGAGGCGGAGACAAGCCCGCCGTCGGACGATCAACCGCCGAATTCCGATAGCGAGCCGGCGGCGGAACGACGGCGCGCGGTTGGCGAGGAAGTCCAGCAGCTGGATGTGGGCGGACTATCCCGGGAGTGGTCGGTGAGCGAGATCGTGCTCCGGGACATCCTGCAATCGTTGGCACGCCCGGGACGGGATCCCCGCGAAGATCTACCGCGCTCCGGTCTTTCGCCGCGGCATCGTCAAGTTGGAGGACTTGGAACCGGGAATGAGATTGTCGGGAACGGTTTTGAACGTCGTCGACTTCGGCGCCTTTGTCGATATCGGCTTATCCGACAGCGGATTGGTCCACATCAGCCGGCTGGCGGATCGATTTGTGCGCGACCCGCACGAGGTGGTTGGTGTGGGTGACGTGCTCACCGTGTGGGTGGTGGAAATCGACAAGCAGCGTCGACGCGTGTCGCTGTCCGCAATCGAGCCGGGAACCGAGAACGCCGGCGGAGTGCTCGGCGACCCTCCGACAAACCGCGGGCTCGCAAGCCAGCGGGCTCGATCCCTCGGATGGGAAAGGGCGCGCAGGAAGGCGAGAGGCAAGGGAAAGGGTCCGCCACGGCGCGATAAGGGTTACAAGAGCCGACCGCCACGCAAGCCGAAAGTGTCACCCCGATCACCAAGGACATGGAAGAGGGGAAAGAACCCTTCGATCGTTCTCGGATTTGATGCAGTTTTACGAAAGAAACAAGACGACGAAGACGAATCCAAGTCATGAGTTTTGAAGACCGTTTGCAGAAGGCCATTGAACGAGGCAAACGCAGAAGCGAGGCGCAGACGAAGTGAAGCCGAGGCTGCAGTGCGCTGACGGAAGAAGAGTTCAAGCGACTCCACTCGACCTACCGGCTCCAACTGTCCGAGCACATCGAGACCTGCGTCAAGCAATTGCCGAGCTTCTTTCCCGGTTTTCGACTCGAAACGCTCTTTGGCGAACGTGGTTGGGGAGCCGCGTGCAGTCGTGATGACTTCGCGTGTCGGGCGGAAGGCGGCAAGGCCAACGACTACAGTCGCCTGGAGATGACCGTGCGACCCGCGCTCGAACATGCATGTGCTCGATCTGGCCGCCAAAGGGACGATCCGCAACAAAGAGGTCTTCAATCGGAACTACTTCGAGAAGCTGCAGGACGTCGATCTCGACAAGTTCACCGAGATGATCGATGTCTGGGTCGTCGAGTACGCCGAGCTGTACGCCGCCAAAGATTAGAGATACGCCTGCCGTCATTGCCGCAGGCACTCGTCAGACGATGGCGCCCATCAGAGATTGGAAATCGGGCAGGTCGCGAATCGGATCGAAGTCGGATTCGTCGGCGACCATTTCGCGGTAGGAAGGATCGATGTCGAACGACTGCGCCAGATACCGACTCGCGATTCTCGGGTTCCCGGCCAAGCTCCAGTAGCAGGCCAGGTTGTAATGCAGAATCGCTTCGCGTGATTCGATAACAAGCGCTTTTTCAAGACTCTCGATCGCCAGATCCAGACGGCTGGTACGTTTGTGGCACCAGGCGAGTGCCAGCCAGATGGAGATGTTCTCCGGATCGAGGTCGGCCGCGTCGGCCAACGGTGCGATCGCCTCCCGGTACCGGTGCATCACTCGATAGGCCTGGCCGGTAAGATACAGCACGTGAGCTCTTCTGTTGGACGTAGGGTCCAACCGCCCCAACGCTTCCAGCGCCCGTTGTGCCAATCGCATCCGTAGCTCCACCGCCGACGGCCACTGCTCGGCAATCCCTGCCAAGTCGAGATAGCCCTCGGCTTCGCGAATCGCTTGCTGTCGGATGATACGCTGGTAATCCGCCACGACCTTGAATCTCCGCGAACTGAACCCCCTCGAACGCACTGCTACTATCTTAACCAGCCCGACGCATGACCCCAAATGGGTTTCCGAGACGGATCACGTAAGTCGTTGGTGGGCAAACGGTAAGACAGACATGAGATCACGCCTCAAATCCAAAAGAAAACCCCCGGGACGTAGAATGCCGTCCCGAGGGCTTCACGGTTGCGGGTCAACGTGTTGTCGTGCTTTTAAGCTGTCGCCGGCAGTTCGGTTCCAGGCACTCCACGAGCGACGAGCGGGCATGCCCAGTTTCAGTACCGGAGCAAACTCTTCGAACCCCGCGTCAATTTCTGACAGCACGGAATGAAGCGACGGACTCTCGGAGTTGTCAGGCGGCAGAAAACATCGATGAACTGTCCCGTTCGCACCATGAGTCGTCTTGCACGGAAGGCAGCAACGCGGAGAGGCTGACGGCCACTTGGCCGGGCGTTGCCCCGTCGCTGACCAGCTGATCCAATGAAGTGTGACATTCAATCAGTTGGGCGAATTCGTCCGGCAGACTCCAGCGGCGTGCCAGGATGCTGGCCGCTTCGGCGTGCGTCCAGCCAAATCGTTCCTTTTCCAAGTCGGAAAGCCGCGTTCGACCGCCTCGTCGATGCTGGAACAGCCTGTCGTACTCGTCCGGCAGTTCCTTGGCCAACAGCGGCACGGCCATGTCCTGCAGCAGCGCCGCCGCAAACAGGTCTTCGCTGTCGGCCTGTCCGAGCATCCGCCCCAGGCCCGAGCGAAAGAGGCCTCGACGCAGCGAGTCCTGCCACAGGCTCTTCAAGTCGAATGGACCGCACTTGGGGTTCGGCATCAAGCTGAACACGGCACTCCAGAGCGCGAAGTTCTTGATCGTGCGAATCCCGACCAGCGTGATGGCCAGCTTGATACTCGAAATCTCGCGGGCAAAGCCGAAATAGGACGAGTTGACGAACTTCAGCACCTGACCGGTCAGGCCAGGGTCCGACTCGATCGGAACGGCAAACTCGGCCGGTCCGTTCTCCGGGTCCTGCGAGAGCTGAAGAAGTCGAATAGCGCTCTGGGGCAGGGCCGGCAACTGCGCACCTGCCAGCAGGGATTCGATACGAAGCGAAGCCTTTTTATCGTCATTTCCTGTTCACCCTTGTTCAATCACCGCAGCCCGACTGGGGGCGCCGCAGATACAAGTTTTTCACGGTTCTCTTCCGTTGAAATCTAGGCCACGTAACGTGGTGCCGCAAACAACTTGCTGGCCATTACGAGGTGCCTTGCGATGCGAGTTCACACGTGGGAGGAAGTTCGTCGCGTTGGCGAAACCGCACCACGAGGTGATCGGGAAACACCGGACAAAGCGATGTTGCGATTTTCCATCACGGCCACGGACCGCGGCGTCGCAACCGCAACCTGCAACCTACAGCTCGGCAAAGACTTACGGAAAACGGGCAGTCCGGCCACCGCCCGCGGCGTACCGCTTGCAACCCTCTTGCAGGGTAATGACCCGTTCGGGTCCATCGGCCGACTGCTCGGAAGTCGTTGCCGGTTCACCTCTGCTGTCCGGATGCTCTGCGAGATACGTCATTGCGTGCTATAACCGGTACACTCATTATCCTGGTCGTGACAGTGTATTTGGCGTCAACCGTCGAACCGCCGCAGGCCGCGGTCCAGCGCGACTGTCACGAACACCGAAGTCTCAAATGGCTGGCGTCGGACAGCCTCAGGTTGGGAATGGGATCGGGATTGGCGGAGTCGTTCAGCGCCGCTTGACTTTCGCCTGTTGCCTGCCCCATCCACCCCAGCCTGATCGCAGCACTGCAATTGCTGGTTTCCCTGTTTGCGCTCGTCTGGACAGACCGTTCCCCGTGCCGCCGCGGGGGCCCTGCGGCGGCGCGGAAGTTAAACGTCGAACCATATTCGGCGTCTGATGTTTCGCCCGACGACAGGACCTGTGAGTGATCCGCTTCGCAACGTGCTGTCAAGTCCAGCCCGCGAGCGGCCTGCCGGCGACGGAAGCCACGTTCTAGACAGCCCGCGATTCGGCCCGCTATTTGCCACACGATTTGCGGGCGATGCACGTTGCAGGTGATGCACTCGGCCAACCAGGTAAAAGAATGGGTTAGGAGGACAGAAGTCCAATGGGACGCCGCTGCGTGGCGCCAGAATAACCGCTCGGCAGCGCGTCCGCCGGCAAAGGACAGCGTTTCTCCGGGCGGCTCGCTCATTGTCGCGACTACAAATCGATCCTCATGCACGCAACCATAGCCGGCGGCCCGCAACCTCAGTCCTAGATCGATGTCTGCTAACTTGACGCCCGCACTCCCGGCCAGAAGCCCCCTACCTGTAAAAGTCGCCCTGGCACCGATACATGCCCGCCGATAACGTTGGTGAGAGCACATAGCGAAACGGCGCTTGTCGCTTCGGCAACTTGCTACGCCGAACTCGACGGCACACCGCGAGCACTGTAGCAGACTCCACGTGCGACAACCTCGTTGGCTGCCCGCCGGCCTACCACCAGCGGAGAAACACTACCCACGGCGGGATCGTGGAACTGCCCTAACGCCCTGTGCGTCCACCCCTCAAATACCTCGATGTCACAACAGAGCACATGAATAATGTCCCCCACCGCCGCGTTGACCCCAAAGTTGACCAAGTCGATCAAGGTGGCGCCCGCCGGTGCTTGCTCAAAACGTACCTCGTCCCCCAGGTCGTAGGGGTCGTCGTACAGCGCATGGCTGGACGACCAGCACCTCACAGTCGTTCGGCCGATTCTGCAACACCGACGCCAATGTGGCTTCGAAACAACCGTCCCGGTTACACGGTATCACGATCGAGAGACGAGTCACTGAAATCTTCCCTGGACGGGCACAGCGGAAACCTTCTGAAAAGCGGTTGAAAGGATATCTGACTTGCTGACCCGAAGACCATTCCGGGCCGAACCGACCAAGGTGTATGTGCCCAGTCAGCTTCACACGCACCGCGTCGGGTCAGCACATCACACTCGTCTCGTTTCTTCGGTCTGCGCGGGTCCACAAGTTTATCTGAACCACTATAAATCGGTCAGTCACCACCGATGGCTGTGTTGCTGCAGATATCCCATCTTTTCTAAACTCACCCGGCCTCCTCGCCCCACACCTGTGCTAATTCAACAACAAGCTCAACTGCCTGTTTCATCTCGTCCAGGCAAGCCCATTCCAGCGTCGAGTGCGGTGTATGTTGACCCGAGGAGAGATTCGGGGTCGGCAATCCCTTGGCCGTCAGCAGCGAGCCGTCAGTACCACCACGAACGATCGTCAATTGAGCGGTGCGTCCCAAACGTTCATGGGCCTTTTGAGCGTATTGCACGGCCCGCGGTTCATTTCGCAAGCGATCGGCCATATTGCGATATTGTGGTTGAATGGAGATTTCGCACGTGGCCCCTGGCACGTCCGATTCTATGCTGGCTGCGATACGGCGCAACTGATCTGCGTGCTGTTGAAGGGCCTCCGTGTCGAAATCTCGTATCAACACGTTGATGACGACCTCGGCAACGTCCCCACTAATGATGTACGGGTGAAGGAATCCATCGCGGCCATCGGTCGTTTCGGGGGTGAGCTTGGTCCGGGGAAGGCGGTCGAAGAACGCGGCGGCGCGCAGCGCGTTAACCATGCGCTCCTTGGCGATCGACGGGTGGATATTGACCCCGCGTACCGTTACGACGGCCAAATCAGCGGAGAAGGTTTCCACATCCACGGTGTCGGCACCTGGCCCGTCGAGTGTGTAACAGACATCTGCCTCCAATCGCTCAACATCCACATGAAGCAATACATGG
>CAVPJT010000006.1:0-124031 GCA_963705485.1 Ilumatobacteraceae bacterium | reverse complement strand
CGCATCCGTCTCGGCGATCGTGCAGGGTCGACTCGATGCAACGACGATGCCGTCATCAGAGCGACGAGCGTTGCGCCGAGACATCGCCGACGCGGTCGGCGACCGGGCGCTCGCCGATCGACTCGTCGCCAGCGGAGTGACCAGCACCGACGAAGCGCGTGCGTTCGCCGATGCCGGCGACGACGAGCTCAGGCGCCTCGAGGCGGCGACGCGGCTCGCCGAGACGATTCGAACATCTCCGGCGTCGCCGACCGGGTCCGAGTCGCTCGTCGGAAGCCTGCGCGCCGACCTCCGCGGCAACGACGGCCGGGGCGACATCCACACCGACGTGGATGTCGCAACCGGGCTCGACGACGCACTGAGGATGGTCTCGCACCGACTCGACCGGGTCGACGTGCGGCGTCAGTACGAGCCGGCGCCGACGATCGCCGCTCGACCCGGAGCGCTCCAACAGGTCTGGTCGAACCTCCTGGTCAACGTGCTCGACGCCATGGACGACGAAGGACAGCTGTCGATCCGGGTCGCCTCCGAGGGTGCGACGGTGCGCGTCGAGGTCGCTGACACCGGCCCCGGCGTACCGCCCGAGATCCAGTCGCGGATCTTCGAACCACGGTTCACCACCAAGGATGGCCGGGTCCAGTTCGGCCTCGGCCTCGGTCTGTCGATCAGCCGTCAGATCGTCGAAGAACACCACGGTACGATCGGCGTCGAGAGCCGACCCGGGCACACGGTGTTCACGGTCGTGCTTCCGGCGGACCAACCTGCATGAGGGGGAACAATCGGTGGACGAGCTGGTGATTCTGGTCGTCGAGGACGAACCGGAAGTGCGCGCCGAGGTCGTGCGCGACGTGGAGGCGTTCGCCGGACGGATCTCGCGTCGAGCAGGCCGATGACGTCGCCGATGCCCGAGCAGCGATCGCCGAGATCGAGGACGCCGGAGATCACCTCGGGCTGATCATCGCCGATCACCGGCTGCCAGGAGCCGAGACCGGCGTCGACCTCCTCGTCTCGCTGAAGTCGAACCCGGCAACCAGTGCCGTCCGGACGGTCCTTCTCACCGGCCAGGCCGGGCATCAGGACACGATCAGGGCGATCAACGAGCCGGTCTCGACCACTACTTCACCAAGCCCTGGGACCCGAACGACCTGACCGCCGTGTCGGTGCGCTTGCTGACCGACTACGTGATCGGTGCCGACATCGACCCGCTCCGCTACGCACGAGGCTCGACGGTCCGCGCCTGATGGCCGCCTTCGCCGACCGCGGCCGCCCCGACTGACAGTCGAGCTGGCCCACATCGGCGCTGATCCACCGACCCCGACCGCAGCACGGGTGCGCGCCCCCGACGATGCAACTGCGAAGATGACTCGATGAGCACGCCGACCACCCGTCTCGAAGTCGACCGCACGATCGCCGCCGAGCCCGCAGCGATCTTCGACCTGCTTCGCAGCCCCGACGGCCACGTGGCGATCGACGCCACCGGCATGTTGACGTCGGCCGACGGTGACCCGGCGAGCGCGGTCGGCGATCGGTTCGTCGTGCACATGGATCGCGACTCGCTGCGCGACGTCGATCTCGGCGAGTACGACGTGACCGTCGTGATCGAGACGTTCGAGGCCGACCACGAGATCGCCTGGAGCATCGACGGCACGATGCAGCCACCGATGGGACACGTGTACGGGTATCGACTCGAGCCGATCGACGGCGGCACGCTGGTGACGTCGTACTACGACTGGTCGAACCTGCACGAGCAGTACGCCGGTTTCGCCGACCGGTTCCCAATCATCTCGAGTCGAGCCTGCGCGCAACGCTCGGCATCCTCGCTCGCACGGTCGCGCCCGGTGCCGGCCGTCCCGACGCATGACGTCGATCGACCTTCGGGCCGCTGGTGTCCCGGTGCGTCTCGCAGGGATCTGCGACCTCACACCGATTGGAACGTGGGGCGCTCACCGAGCGTCTGCCGGCGTGGGCTCGCGATCAGCTGATCGACCCGGCGATCGGGTTCGTGTCGTCGATGCCGTCGGGCGGTCGGCTCGAGTTCGTCACCGACTCGACCACCATCGAGTTGGAGGCGGTGTTCACCCGGCTCGAGTACGCCGGCATCACACCGCACACGGCCACCATCGACCTCGTCGTCGACGGTGAGGTGGTCGCCAGCGAGGTGCTGACCGACACCGACCTGATCCGCTTCCCGGACCGCACCTCGATGGAGTTCGAGATGGTCCACATCGACCCGAGCGTGGTTCGCTTCGGCGGGCTCGCCGCAGGTCGTCAGCACGTCGAGATCTGGCTGGCACAGAACGCGTCGACGATGCTGCGCGAACTTCGCATCGACGACGGCGCATCGATCGAGCAGCCACCATTGTCCGAGCGTCGCCGTTGGGTGCACTACGGCAGTTCGATCAGTCACTGCATGGAGGCCGAGCACCCGACCGGCACGTGGCCGGCGGTCGTCGCACGGGCCGCCGACGTCGACCTCTACAGCCTCGGGCTCGCCGGGCAGTGCCACCTCGACCAGTTCGCCGCCCGCGCGATCCGCGACCGGCCCGCCGACCTGGTCAGCCTGAAGCTCGGGATCAACCTCGTCAACGCAGACAGCATGCGCGAGCGGGCGTTCGTGCCAGCGGTCCACGGGCTGCTCGACACGATCCGCGACGGTCATCCCGAGGTGCCGATCGTGGTGATCAGCCCGATCATCTGTCCGGCCGCCGAGGACCATCCTGGCCCGACGCTGCCGAACACCGAGGGCAGTCTTCGACGTCGTCGAGCGCCCGGACGAGCTGATGATGGGCGCGTTGTCGCTGGTGCGGATCCGCGAGTTGCTGGAGATGGTGGTCATGCAACGCCAACGTGTCGGCGACGAGCACCTGCACCACCTCCACGGTCACCAACTGTTCGGTGTCGACGACGTCGACGACCTCCACGACGGGCTCGCACCCGAACAGCGCCGGCTACCAGCGGATGGGCGAGCGGTTCACGGCCTACGCGTTCGGCTCCTGGCGGTCCCTTCGCCTGACGGAGGCGGCGCCGTCACCTTCACTCGGACGAGGTCCGGATCACTACGGTCGGGGCGACATCTCGACGAAAGGCAACGGCGATGAAGATCTCCACCACCATTGGATTCAACGGCGACCCGAAGAAGCTGGCCCAGGAGGCACGCGACCTCGAGTCGGCCGGCGTCGACCTGATCTGGGGAGCGGAGATCTACGGCTACGACCTGATCTCCACGCTCGGCTACCTCGCCGGGCAGACCTCGACCGTGCAGCTGATGACGGGCATCATCCCGCTCTACTCGCGGCAGCCCGGCGCTGATCGCGCAGACGGCGGCGACGCTCGACGCACTGTCCGACGGCCGGTTCGTGCTCGGGCTCGGCACCTCGGGCCGCAGGTGATCGAGGGCTGGCACGGCGTGCCGTTCGAGAAGCCGATCGGCCGCACCCGCGACACGATCGAGATCTGCCGCAAGGTGTGGAGCGGTGAGAAGGTCGAACACGACGGCGCGACCTACCAGCTCCCGCTCGCCGAGGGCGGCACCGGGCTCGGCAAGCCGATCAAGTTCATGAACCGTCCGCCGGCCAAGGACATCCCGATCTCGCTCGCCACGATCGGGCCGAAGAACGTCGAGCTCACCGCGGAGATCGCCGACATCTGGCAGACGATCCACTTCGTTCCCGATCGTTTCCAGCAGGTGTGGGGCGACGCGCTCGCGGCCGGCACGGCGAAGCGCGATCCGAACAAGGCGCCACTCGAGATCATCGCCGGCGGCACCGTGGCGCTCGGCTCGGGCCCGCACGTCGACGAGGCCCGCGAGGCCGCACGTGGCCTGATCGGGTTCTACGTCGGCGGCATGGGCGCGAAGTCGAAGAACTTCTACAACGATCTCTTCGTGAGGTACGGCTGGGAGCAGGAGGCCGCCGAGATCCAGGACCTGTTCCTGTCCGGCAAGCGCGCCGAGGCGATCGCCGCCGTGCCCGACGAGTACATCGACCTCTCCGCGCTGATCGGCGACGAAGGCCATGTCCGCGAGCGCATCCAGGTGTTCAAGGACGTCGGCGTGACCTACCTCAACATCAACCCGCACGGCCCCGACCCGCTGGGGACGATCGAGAAGATCAAGGCCTGGGCCGAGTGAACGTCGCCTCCTCTCAGCTCCAGCGGTCGTAGCGGACGAGCTCGTCGAGGGCGACTCGAGGGCGCTTGAGCGGGCTGTCAGGGTGGTCGGCGACGGGATAGCCGAGTGTGATCACCATCGGCATCACCCAGTCGTCCGGCAGGCCCGACAGCGGCTCGCGCCCGGTCGGGATGGCCCAGGGTGACCGGACAGGTACCGACACCCTCGGCGTGGGCGGCGATCATCATGTTCTGCGCCTGGCGGCCGACGTCGAACAAACGCAGCTGGTCCTGGGGCAGGCGAACCCGATCACGACGGCGGAGGATCCGATCCACGACGCGAAGTCACCGGCTGCGGCCAGTGCATCCTGTACCGCCTGATCGGTCACGACGATCAATCGGTTGGACTCGAGGTTCTTGGCACTGCCTGCCATCCGGCCGGCTTGCAGGATCCGCGACATCACATCGTCGGGAATCGGCTGGTCGGTGTACATCCTCAGGTCGCGCTTGGAGATGATCGCTTCGTACGGAGTCATGCCTGCAGTGTCCCATTCGCGGCGGTCGGCGGCGCTACGAAGCCGCCGACCACGTCGGAGATGCACCGGGCGAAGGCGAGCGCGGTGCGGTCGTGGAGGTACGGCGCGACCACCTGGATGCCGATCGGCAGACCGTCGGGGGTGCGTCCGACGGGTGGGACGGTGACGGGGAGGTACACGCTGCCGATCAGCGCGTTCCACCCGATCAGGTCGCGGTAGGGGCGGTCGCCGTGGTCGGCGAGCGTGCTGTGGATCCAGTTCGGTCCATCCGCGGACTGGACGTGGCGGAACGGTGGCACGGGCGTCACAGGGCACAGGAGGATGTCGATGTCGGTGAAGAACTCGGCCCAGCGCTGGCGGAGTTCGCCGCGTTCTCGCCGGAGCACGTCCCAGCTGCGATGGGGGAGCGCATGGCCCGCAGCGAGTGCTGACGCGAACTCGTCGTCGGTGTCGGAGATCGACGTCGCCACCGAGATCAGCCCGCCACCGACGAGGGCCGCGCGACCAGGATCGATCGCCGGGCGTGCCGTACGGTCGATCCGGGCGCCGGCCTGCTCGAGCCGATCGACGGTGGCGGACAGGAGGTCGAGTACCGCGGGGTCGACCGGGCAGAACGCATCGTCCAGCCATGCAGCGACTCGGAAGCCGCCGAGGTCGACCGAGCGGGGTTCCGGCAGATCGAGGCGCCAGGCGGGAGCGTCGTCGGGGTTCGGTGCGGCGAGCAGGTCGAGCAGGAACTCGAGGTCGTCGACCGATCGTGCGATCGGGCCGAACACGTTGACGTCGGCGACGTTGCGGTGCAGGGTGGGATGGTCGAGGTACCCGTAGGTGGGGATGATGCCGAAGCTCGGCTTGTGGCCGTACACGCCGCAGAACGACGACGGCACCCGGATCGACCCGCCGATGTCGGTGCCGATCTCGAACGGGGTGAAACCCATCGCGACTGCGGCTGCCGGCCCACCCGAGGAACCGCCCGGCGTCCGGGTGAGATCCCAGGGGTTGTTGGTCGTGCCGAACATCTCGTTCGTGCTCTGGTAGTCGCCCGACCAACGCGGGACGTTGGTCTTGCCGAACACGACGGCGCCGGCGGCGCGGACCGTCTCGACCACGGTCGCATCGACGTCGGGAACGAAGTCGCGGAGTTCGATCGCTCCGCCGGTCGAGCGGATCCCCGCCGTCGCGATCGTGTCCTTCACGGTGACCGGCACGCCGGCGAGCGGTCCGACGGGACGGCCGGCGGCGCGGGCGTCATCGACGGCAGCTGCCTCGGTGTGGGCGCGCTCCGATTCCAGGGTGACGACGGCATTGATCGGGCCGTCGAACTGCTCGACGCGTTCCAGATGCAGATCGAGGAGTTCCCGCGCCGACGCGGTTCGGGTGTCGAGCGCGTCGACCATCGAGGCGAGCGTTGCGGTGGGGTCGGCCATGCCCGTCATCAGAGCAGTGGATCCGGTGGGTCCGCAAGCGTCAGTGCCTCCCGCCGCCGTGATCACGGTGGTGGTGCTCGTCGTCGTGTGCTTGACTCTGCCGATGAGCGAAACTGACGACACCGGCGAGATCGACATGACCATCGAAACCGAGGTCATCGACCTCGACGGTGACGGCGTCGCCGACGCCGTGGTCGAGACCACCACGACGATCATCGACGTGGACGGTGACGGCGTCGCCGACATCGTGCAGGAGAGCACGATCACGGCCATCGACGTCGACGGTGACGGCGAGGCCGACATCATCGACGAGACCACGATCACCGCCGTCGATCTCGACGGTGACGGCGAGTTCTCCGAGGACGAGATCGACGTCGAGGAGACCACCGCGGTCCGAGAGGATCTCCTCGACGAAGGCTGACCGGAGCGGTGTCCTGGCGGGCGGGCCGCGCCGGGACTCAGGGTGCTGGGGTGAACTCGGTGCGGAGCAGCTTGCCGGTGGTGTTGCGGGGGAGTTCGTCGACGAAGGTGACGTCGCGGGGGACCTTGTGCCGGGCGAGGCGGGCGGCGACGAACGAACGGACGTCGGCCTCGTCGAGGTCGCCTGAGCGGACGATGAACGCAGCGAGACGCTGGCCGAACTCGTCGTCGGGTACTCCGACCACCGCGGCGTCGACGATGCCGTCGTGCGAGAGCAGGACCTCTTCGATTTCCAGCGGGAACACGTTTTCGCCACCGCTGACGATCATGTCGTCGGCGCGACCGGTGACGAACAGCCTGCCCTCGTCGTCGAAGTAGCCGACGTCGCCCGAGGACATCAGGCCACGGATCCGATCCTTGGTGCCGCCACCGGTGTACTCGGTGAACTGCGCGTCGTTGCCGACCACGATCGACCCGGTGACACCGGCGCCGACCGCCTCGCCGTTCTCGTCGACGATCTCGACCACGGTGCCGTCGATGACCCGGCCGGCCGTGCCAGGTGCGGCGCGCAGGTCGGCGGGGGTGGCCAGGGTTGCCTGGCCGACCTCGGTCGATCCGTAGAGGTTGTAGAGGTTGTCGCCGAAGCGGTCCATCCACGCCGCCGCCACCGTGGCTGGGAGTGCCGATCCGCTCGCCGCGACGATTCGCAGCGACGACGTGTCGGGATGTTCGACCCCGGTTGCGCCCAGGATTCGCTGGATCATCACCGGCACGACGACCAGCACGGTGGCTCGGTGCGTTTCGATCGCCGTCAGCGTTGCATCGACGTTGAAGCGCCGGACGAGCACGGCAGTCGATGCGGTGGCAGCGGCGATCGTGAGCTGAGCCAGCCCCCACGCGTGGAACAGCGGCGTCGGGATCACGGCGATGTCACCCGACTGATAAGGAATTCGATCGAGCACCCCGATCACCGAGGCGAGCCCGGCCGGTCGGCCGCTGCGCCGGGCCCCCTTCGGTGTGCCGGTCGTGCCCGACGTCAACAGCACCGGCGAGATGGGTCGACTCGGGAGCAGCGGGCGTGACGCGCCGACGTACCTCACCTCGTCGATCGATCGGTGCGGGTGCGCGCCGGTCGAGTGATCCCTGCCGACTGCGATCACGTCGCCGTCGAAGTCGGCGCCGTCGATGATCGGGAGCAGTTCGTCGTCGCACACGACCGCCCGGATGTTCTCGCGGCGCAGCACCTCGCCGAGCTGCGGTGAGGCGAAGCCCGTGTTGAGGTACACGCAGGTGAGCCCCGCCTTGGCCGTGGCGATCGACACCTCGACGAACTCGCGGTGGTTGAAGCACAGGACACCCACGTGGTCGCCACCGGAGAGCCCGAGTGACCGCAAGCCGTGCGCGAGTCGTGACGATTTCTGATCGAGTTCGCGAAACGTCACCGATCCCCGGTCGTCGATGATCGCGGCGCGCCCGCCATGGCGGACCGCAGCGGCGCCGTAGAGCGCTGCGAGCGTCGGTCCCCACCGGGCGATTGCGGCGGTCGTCGCGGCGATCTGTCGGGGGTCGAGCCAACCGAGCCGTCGGGCGATTCGAATGCTGTCGGAGGCGGCCACGGCGACAGACTTCCCCAGAAGCGGACGGTCAGAAGAACTGGTCGATGAGAATTGGGTTTCCGTCGGGATCGACCAGGGTGATCGATCCGGCTCCGCTCGACCCGTCCTCGATCGCACTGTCGACATCGAGTCCGGCGGCGATCAAGTGATCGCGGAGTTCGCGAACGTCGGTGAACTCCTCGATGCGTTCCATCCGCGCGGTGAGCCCCGGATTGAACGTGAGCATGTTGCGGTCGAACATGCCGTGGAACAGCCCGAGGGTCGTTTCGCCGTTCTTGAGGATCAGCCATCCGTCGTCGGCGTTGCCTCCCGCCTCGACGAAGCCGAGTTTGGCGTAGAACTCGCGTGAGGCGCCGAGATCGGCGACGCTCAGCGACAGTGAGAACACTCCCACTTCGAGGGTTCCCGGCAGCGTCGGGTCGACGGCAGCGACCTTCGGAAGGTCGTCGGGATCGAAGACCCCGTCGCCGTCGATCACGACGCGGGCGCCATGATCGGAAACGCTGCGCCGTGCGGATCCACCAGCGCGGCCAGGTCGATCCAGCTCGGCACACCGTGCGAATACGAAGTCATCGTGGTCATCAGATCCCCTCCCGATCGGTGTCGATGCGATCCCAACCGCACCATCGACCGTATGCGGCCGGCACCGTCCGGACAAGAGACAAATGGTGAAGGCTCGTCAACGCCGGCGATTGCTTGAGTCGAGTGCGACTGGTGGGGTCGACTCGCTGAGCTTCGTCCACACCTCGGCGTCGGGCATGCCCATGATCGCCTCGCGGACTGCGTCGGGATAGTGCATGTTCGGTTTCGCCTCGTCGTACGGCGGTTGGGCGACGGGTTCGTCGGGCCGCTCGAACCCGGCGGGGTTGGTGAGCCGCTCGAGCTCGTCGGCCGAGATCCCGCACAGGCCCTGCACCTCGGGGTCGACCCACTGGCGCTCGTCGATGTCGTGGCCGGTGCAGACTTCGAGGCTGAGCCCCTCGGGGCCGGCGAAGTAGATCGACTGGATCATCCCGTGGTCGAGTGGACCCATCACCTGGATGCCGTGGCTGCGGATGCGATCGCGGATCGTGAGGACGTCGTCGATCGAGTCGACGTTGAGCGCGAGGTGCTGCATCGTTCCGGCGGTGACCGGATCGCCTGGGTTGCCCGAGTGGGTGACGCCCCACTGTGGCTCAGTCGGATTGCCGGGTGCCTGGACAAAGGCGATGTAGCTGTCGCCTGACAGTTCGACGAAGCCGTGGAAGGTGTTCGGCACCCCGTGCATCCAGTACAGGGCGCGAGTCGGGCAGCCCAGTACCTCGGCGAAGAACGTGAGCTGGGCCTTCATGTCGGTGGTCGACAACGCGAGGTGGTTGACGCCGTTGGGGTGCAGGTCGGGCGACGGTCTCGCTCCGGTGGCCCGGTACAGCGTCAGATGCGGCGCGGGCTGCTCGGTGATGCTCATCGTGCAAGTCCACCACACCGGTCACGACCTCATCGGACCCGGGCGGTGAGCGATGAACGCACATGCTGCGCACATCGCTCACAGCGGGTCGTCTGGAAGGATGCGGGGATGAGCGATCAGAAGATGACCGAATCGGAGCGTCAGGAGTTCCTGGCCGGACTGCACGTCGGCGTGCTCGGGATCGAACGGGCCGACGGGCCGCCGCTCGTGCTCCCGGTGTGGTACTCCTACGAGCCGGGCGGTGACGTCGAGATCCTGACGAGTGCCTCGTCGCTCAAGGGTCGACTCGCGAAGGCAGCCGCTCGGGGATCGCTGTGCGCCCAGCAGGAGGAACTTCCGTACAAGTACGTGTCGGTCGAAGGATCGATCGAGATCGACGAGCTCGGATCCGAGGCCAAGGCAGCCGTCGAGCCGATGGCGATCCGCTACCTGGGTGAGGAGATGGGCCGCGGCTACGCAGCAGGTGACACCGCCTCCGACGAGATCCGAATCCGGATCCGACCCGAGCGGTGGTTCTCCGTCGACTACGCCAAGCCAACCGGCTGACCGGCTGACCGGCTGGGCGTCGTACGCTCGTGGTGGTGGACCAGCGTTCGGTGGGGTGGGCGTTCGTCGCAGGTCAGGTCGTGTTGCTCGTTGCGCTGGTCGTGCTGCCCGGGGGTGACGCATGGCCGACGGGGTCCGCTGTGCGGACGATCGGCCAGGTGCTGCTGATCGCAGGATTCGCCGTGATCATCATCGCCTCGCTGCGACTCGGCACCGGCTTGACCCCGACACCGGTGCCCAGCGAGCGAGGTCATCTCGTGACCGGCGGGCTGTACCGGTACGTCCGACATCCGATCTACACCGGCGTGCTCCTGATCGTGGTCGGCTTGACCATCCGGTCGGGGAGCGTCGTCACGTTGGCGGTCGCCGTCGCCACCGTGGTGTTCTTCGACCGCAAGGCCCGGTGGGAGGAAGCTCAATTGAGTGAGCGCTATGACGGATATGCCGACTATGCGGCGCGAACCCCGCGCTTCGTTCCGGGCTGGCCGATGCGCCGGTGATGATTCGTCACCGGGCCGGGGCGTGCAACGGCCAGGGGGCTGCCTGCTCGAAGAGACGAGCGAGCCGCAGGCACTGATCCTCGCGATGGCGTGCCGTCGTGATCATCAGCCCGATCGGGAGCCCGTCGGCGGTGAGGCCGGCGGGCACGGTGATCGACGGCAGGTTGGCCACGTTGGCGAGCATCGTCAAGAGTGCGGCGCTACCGGCGTGGCAGCGTTG
This sequence comes from Ilumatobacteraceae bacterium, assembly GCA_963705485.1. GTDB lineage: Bacteria > Actinomycetota > Acidimicrobiia > Acidimicrobiales > Ilumatobacteraceae > Sva-07. Next base: position 113,212 of record CAVPJT010000006.1, on the reverse strand, counting down.
ACCGGCGATCTCGGTCGGCATCGGACCCTCCGCGGCGAACGGTGCGCACGAATTGGTGGGCGTGAGCAGCACGTCGATGTCCTCGAAGAGTTCGGCGACCTCCATCTCGAGCCCGCGACGGGCCTTCTCGACCTTGGCGAACTGCGGCAACGTCACCGTGCGATTGCGACTCCAACCGCCGACCACGAGCGGGTCGAGCTCGTCGAGCCGGTCCTCCCAATCGTCGGGGATGTCGACGAATTGGTCGGCTGACTCCATGAAGGCGTAGATCCGGATGAAGTCATCGATCTGGACGTCGAGGCCGGTGGGGGCGAGGCCGGCCGCATCGACCAGTGTGGTCGCGGCGTGCTCGGCGATGGCGACGACCTCGGGATCGGTCGTCACGAAGCTGAGATCGGCGGACCACGCCGACCGGAGCCCGGCGACGTCCAACTGCTCGATGGCCTCCGTGTAGCTGATGCCGGGTGGCGGGAGACTGGTGCGGTCGCGCATGTCGGGTCCCACCGTCAGGTCGAACAGCAGCGCGGTGTCCGCGACGGTGGTCGCGAGCGTGAAGTTGACAGCGTTGCCGGCGTGGCGCGTCACGCCGAAGGTGGGAACGTGTCCGTAGGTCGGCTTCAGTCCGGGGAGCCCACACGACGCGGCCGGTCCACGGATCGAGCCACCGCCGTCGCTCGCCGTGCCGAACGGGATCGCGCCGGCAGAGACCGACGCTGCGGTGCCGCCGCTCGACCCTCCTGGTGTGCACTCGGAGTCCCACGGGTTGCGGGTGACGCCGTGGAGCGGGCTGGCGGTGTAGCCGAACGCCCCGAACTCCGGCGCAGCGGTCTTTCCGATCGGTATGGCGCCTGCGGCCCGGAACCGCTCGACGTGGATGTCGTCGCGCGTCGCCGGGGGAGCGTCGGCATACCAGCGCGAACCGTGGGTCGTGGGCATGCCGGCGCAGTCCTCGAGGTCCTTCACCCCGAACGGCACCCCGGCGAGCGGGCCGAGCGGTTCGCCGGCTGCCCGGGCCCGGTCGACCGCATCGGCGGCAGCGAGTGCCCCGTCGGCGTCGACGTACACGAATGCGTTCAGTTCCGCTTGATGTCGCTCGACGAGGTCGAGGCTCTCCTGCACCAGCTCGCGGGCCGACACCTCCCCGTCGCGGACGAGTCGAGCGGCGTCGAGGGCTCCCGGAATGGTCATCGCCGGATGGTACCCAGGCGTCCCTCGATCGTTTGCGTTGCAGTTTCGGTGGACCGGTCCACCGAAATCCTCACGCAAACGAAGATGGGGCGCCTCTCAGCTGTCGAGGCTGGGGAAGTAGATCTGCCAGGCGAGCAGTGACTTTGCGGCGAGGCTGAGCACGAGGTAGGCCTTCTCGCCGTAGACGTAGTCGGTCCACTTGCCGATGCCCCGGTACTGCAGCCACTGGTTGAGACCGAAGCTGAAGAACAGCACGAACTGCACGATCACGATGCCGTAGACGAAGCCGGGCACGGTCTTCGACCCGATGATCTGCACCGCGATGGCGATCCAGGGGGCGATGCCGACGATCGTGCCGAACCAGAACGGCATCATCGTCGTGGATGTCCGGCCCGGCGGATTCATCCGTTCCTGGATCCAGCCGAACAGGATCATCGCCACGTTCGCGCCGACGACGGCGATCACCGACGTGATGTTCGTGATGCCGCTGTAGAACCCGATCAACAGCACCATCAGGGTGGCGCTGACCGAGTACTCCACCCACCGGAACCGGTTGATGCCGCGCCGGAGGTCGGACTCGTAGGTCGGGCGGGCAATGGTGGCGGTCACGAGATGATCGAGCGCAGCAAGTCCGAGGAAGACGGCGATCGCCACGCCGATGCGCACGTCGAACAGTGGCTCCGACGCCGGGACGCGAGTCCCGGGTGGTCCTTCGGGAAAGGTCGAGACGATCTGGATGAAGAAGTCGTCGGAGAGGAACAAGATGAGGATCGCCTGCGCCGCATGGGCGATCGCCAGGCCGATGTTCCAGGTCCTGAGGTTGGCGAGACGCTCGGGCGTGACGCCGCTCGCCACGGGCGTCTCGGTGTCGGTGGTGGTGGGCATGGTCGTGATCCTTCCCGATCGGACCCGCGCCGAATCGCACGGGCCAACTGTGATTGTCAGGCGAGCATCGAGCGGAGCATCCAGGCGGTCTTCTCGTGGACCTGGAGCCGTTGCGTGATCAGGTCTGCGGTGGGCTGATCGCTGGCCCGCTCGGCCACGCCGAACACGGCCCGTGCGGTGCGGGCAACTGCTTCGTGGCCGGCCACCAGATCAGCGAGCATCTCGTTGGCGGTCGGGACACCGTCGGCCTCGGCGATCGACGAGAGCTCCGCGAACTGGGCGTAGCTGCCGGGGGCGAACTCGCCGAGCGAACGGATCCGCTCCGCGAGCAGGTCGATGGCCAACCACAACTCGTTGTACTGGACTTCGAACATCAGGTGCAGCGTGTTGAACATCGGACCGGTGACGTTCCAGTGGTAGTTGTGCGTCTTCAGGTAGAGCGTGTAGGTGTCGGCGAGGAGACGTCCGAGCTCTGACGCAATCTGCACTCGAGCCGCCTCCGGGATTCCGATGTCGATCACGGGGTTGCTGATGTCGGTCATGGTCATTCCTTCCCCGGCAGCAGTTCCACCGAAGTCTCGGGCGCCCTCGTGGGCACAGTACGTACGGTATGGGCAGACCAGATCCGTTCCACGACCAGCAGGTGCGGCAGCGTCAGCATGCTGACGAACACGAAGGTCAGCGGGACGATCAGGTCGGTTCGACTCGTGGTGGCGGCGACGATCACCACCGCGACTGATCCCGAGCAGCGACACGGCGCTGAGCGGTGCGGCGAGGCGCGCGACCGAGCGCAGTGGTGCGGGTTCGGTGCCGAGTAGCTGGCCGAGGACGAACAGGTGGGCGAGGGAGTGCCACAACCCGAAGTACACCGCGAAGCCGATCAGCGGATCGGCGGCCAGGAACAGCGTGGTCAAGGCGGTGACGGTGATGGCCTCTCGGGCCAAGGTCGGGCGGTCAACGTAGCCATGGGCGAGCGCCCAGCCGATGACGACGTGCTGTGTGACGAGCACCGCACTCCACAGGATCCACCAATCGGCGAGCCACGCCCAGCTCGCCGGGTCGCCGCCGCCCAAGCGTTCGATGACGGGGCTGACCGACTCGAGGTGCGCAACGAGGGGGAGACCGATGAGCAGGACGCCACGTGACCACTGCGCGGCGACGGCTCGGCGGGGCGGGAGGCCGAGATACGCCAGATCCGATTGACCGAAGTGGTGGACCGAGACGGCGAGGAACGCCACGAGGGCGAGCGTGGGCGCGACGAGCCAGACGAGACCCACGCCGAGCATGACCAGCACATAGCCGTGGGCGAACCGGCCTTGCGAGGACGTGTCGAACGGGCCGCCGAGCGCGGCCGCAGCCAGATGGTCGACGGCGCCGTGGGGAATGCCGAGCAACGCGATCGTCAGTACGACGACAACCACCGAGACAGATCCGGATTCGGCGACCAAGAGCGCCGTCGCGGCGACGGCCAGGGTCGTCGCAACCACCGGCAGGAACACGCGCGGTTGGTGAAAGCCATCGGCACGCCGCTCGAAGGGTGCTGCGGTGGTCATCGGGCGAGGCGGCGGCGTAGAGACGCCATGGTCGATGCGCCGAGCTCTGCGGATGCGGCGCGGAGGAACGGCGACCATGGCAGCTGTGTCACCATCCGGGCATCGGCACCGAGCGTCGACTGCTCGTCGAGGAAGGTGAGCACGTCATCGATCGAACTCGTCCTGAAGAGGCGCTCGAAGATCGGCCGTCCCTGCTCCGGGTGATGATGCAAGATGTTGAGGAGGGCTCGGTCTGCGAATCCGAATCGGGCTGGCGCTCCGGGAAGCGGCTGAGGTCCGTGTCCGCTCGCCCACCCCTCGACGAGGTGTCGGGTCTGGGTGTGGATCCGCTGGAAGGTGTACCCGGTGGTCGGTTTGGTCATGCCGCCGACCGTGCCGATGTTCCAGATGTGGGTTCCCCAGCGTTGGTCGAGCGGTCGGTCCTCCATGGGGATCGCGCCGGTACTCGCGGCGCTCGATCGAGATGTCCCCGGCGCCGAGCGCGTCGAGCCGAGCACGGATCTGACGGTCGTGGAATGCCTCCGGACGCGGCTCGAGCGAGAACATCGTGTGCTCGACGAGGGCGCGGTCGGGTTGCTCGGGAAGGACGTAGAAGAACGAGGTGCCGTCGTGTTGAGGCGTGTCGAAGTCCATGAGGGTGACCACGGCGGGGTCGAACACCGGCCGCTCGGTCCGGACCTCCCAGCCGCCGAAGTGTTGGCGCAGAGGATGTCGGACGGCGGCAGTGTTCGCGTCAGGCGAGAGACGGGCGCTCTGGAACACCACCGGGGCGCGCAGCTCGCCCTCGGGGAGTTCGACCACGCCCGCATCACGTTCATTGCGGATCCCGACGATGTCCTGGGCGACGAAGCGCACGTTGGGCCGTTCGCGAGCTACGTCGAGGATCGCCTGGTCGTAGTCGCGTCGACGCACTCGTGCGTACGAGCGCCGTGGGGCCTCGCCGGGCCAGTGCGGACCACGAAGCTGTTGCGTCGACTCCCATGCGCGGAACCGCACCCGGACCTGATCCCAGGTTCGGTCGGCCAGGTGTGCGAACGGGGTCGTTGGTGTCCCCCAGAATGCCCATGTTCGGTCGTCGACCGGTTCGAAGTCGCGGTCGATCACCACGATGCGCCGATCTCGCCCTGCGCTTCGCAGGGCATGCCAGAGCGCGCTCAGGCCGGCGCAGCCGGCCCCGGCGATGATGAGATCGGCGTCGGACATCAGTAGTCGACGGAGACCAGGCGACGGGCCTGGTCGGCCGCTCCTTCGTTGCCGGTGACGGCTGGCTGGTCGGGGACGAGTTCCGGCTGCGCGTCGAGCTGACGGCCGGTGAGGAAGAGGCCCCCGACCATGACCGTCCCGTACACGGTGATCAGGAAGACGAGCACGCCGACGATGAAGATGGCGAGGCTCATGACATGACCTCCTCGTGGCGCGTCGCGGTGACGGGGACGTCGACCGGTGTGAGTAGCAGGGTGCCCAGCGAGTGGATCGACGGGACCCAGAGTCCGACGAAGATGCCAGCGGTGGTCTGGCCCTGCACGAAGTACAGCCAGACGGAGAACAAGAACGAGGCGAAGCCCGCTGCAAGGAATGGAAGTTTGAGGCGGGCGGAGGCGGTCAGGCGTTGCATGGTGGTCCTTTCGTTGGTGACGACCGGTACAACGAGCGTTTAGCGGTGTTTATTCCGATTTGAGTTACACCGGCGTTTGGGCCCCGTTCTCGCGTCCTGTGTGAAGATGGCGTCGATGAGTTCGTGCTGTTCCCCGTCGAACGAACCACGGTCGCCCGAGACCGGACCGTTCGTGTCGGAGACGGAGGCCGACCTCCACGTGCCCAGTGCCTCCAGCGCCATCGAGGTCGACATGGTGGACGTGCCGGGCACCGTGTTCTGGATGGGTGCGTCTCCCGACGACGGTGACCCAGCCGACGGTGAAGGACCTGTGCACCAGGTTCAGCTCTCGGCCGTTCTCGATCAATCCGACAACGGTGACCAACGCCGAGTTCGCCGCGTTCTGCGACGACACCGGTTACGTCACGCTCGCCGAACGCGACCAGTGGTCGTTCGTCTTCGCTGGCCTGTTGCCCGACGACTTCCCACCGACTCGGGGCGTCGCCGCCGACGCCATGGTGGCGTCAAGTGGAGGGCGCCGACTGGCGACACCCCGCAGGCCCACACACGACGTTCGACGACCTGCTCGACCATCCGGTGGTACACGTCACGTGGGACGACGCCGTGGCCTACTGCCGCTGGAGCGGCACCCGGCTGCCGACCGAAGCCGAGTGGGAGTACGCCGCCCGGGGCGGCCTCGACCGTCAGCGGTTTCCGTGGGGCGACGACCTCGAGCCCGGCGGCGAGCATCGCATGAACGTGTTCCAGGGGACGTTCCCGGCCACCAACACCGTCGCCGACGGCTTCGCCGGGACAGCGCCGGTGCGGTCGTTCCCCCCGAACGGCCTCGGGCTGTACGAGACGTCGGGCAACGTGTGGGAGTGGTGTGCCGACTGGTTCTCGCCCGACACCTACCGCGAGAGCGAACGGCACTCACCCCGGGTCGACCCCGGCGGCCCGCCAGGCGGCACACGCCGAGTGATGCGTGGCGGGTCGTACCTGTGCCACGACTCGTACTGCAACCGGTATCGGGTCGGCGCCCGCAGCGCCAACACCCCCGACAGCGCCACCGGCAACATCGGCTTCCGCGTCGCCCGCTGAGACGCGAGGTCGGGCGGGCCCAGCGGCACGATCAAGTGTCACACGGTGCCGGGTCAACGTGACGCTTCAGGTGCCGCAGAAGGTGCGGTAGCCGTCGCTGCCGGCGGGCGGTGCCGGCTGGGCGTAGCGCTCCAGTCCGGGCCGTTGCTCGAACGGCCGGGTGACGGCATCGAGCAGATCGTCGAACGCCTGCACGTCGCCCCAACTCGCTGCGGTCAGCACCTCTTCGACGACGTGGTTGCGCGGGATGTAGATCGGGTTCGCCGCATCCATCCGCTCGGCGACCGCGGTTCGGTCATCCCCGACGAGTGCGAGCCAGCGCGTCGTCCAGGAGTCGAACGACTCGGGTTCGGTGAACAGCGATCGAGCCGGCTCGGCGTCGCCGCGAACGACCGAGGACAGCGAGCGCAGGCACGCCGTGTAGTCGACGCGCTGCTCGCCCATCAGCGTCAGGAGGTCGGCGATCAACTCGTCGCCGCCGGGCACGTCAGCAGCAAGGCCGACCTTGGTGTGCATCTCGGCGCTCCACGCATGCTGGAAGCGCTCGGGGAACGTCTGCAGCACCGCGGTCGCCTGCTCGATCGCGACGTCGGTGTCGTCGTCGAACAGGGGCAACAACGCCTCCGCGAGACGGGCCAGGTTCCACGTCATGATCGCCGGCTGGTTGCCGTAGGCGTACCGGCCGCCGTGGTCGATCGAGCTGAACACCGTCGCCGGGTCGTAGGCGTCCATGAACGCGCACGGCCCGTAGTCGATCGTCTCGCCCGAGATGGTCGTGTTGTCGGTGTTCATCACGCCGTGGATGAACCCGACCGCCATCCACTCGGCAACCAGCTCGGCCTGCACTGCGACCACGTGGTCGAAGAGCGCGAGCGCCGGGAGGTCGGCGTCGGCGGCATCGGGAACGTGGCGTGCGATCGCGTAGTCGGCCAGTCGTCGCAGCAGATCGATGTCGCCGGTTGCCGACGCGTACTGGAACGTGCCGACGCGCAGATGGCTCGAGGCCACCCGGGTGAGCACGGCGCCGGGCACATCGGTGACGCGACCGTCCACCTCGCGCAGGATCGTCTCGCCGGTGGCGACCACGGCGAGCGCCCGAGTCGTCGGGATGCCGAGCGCGTGCATCGCCTCGGCGATCACGTACTCGCGCAGCATCGGCCCGAGCGCGGCGCGGCCGTCGCCGCCCCGAGCAAACGGCGTCCGACCCGAACCCTTGAGGTGCAGGTCGCGGCGCACCCCGTCGTCGTCGACGAGTCTCGCCCAGCAGCAAGCGCCCGGCCGTCACCGAGCCGAGGTGAGTACCCGCCGAACTGGTGGCCGGCGTAGGCCTGGGCGACGGTGGTGACACCGCCGGGCGTCGCGTTGCCCGCCAGCACGGCGACAGCGTCGGGCGATCGCAGCGAGTCGGGGTCGAGCCCGATCTCGGTCGCGAGTGCCTCGTTGAGCACGAGCAGTGACGGATCGGCCACCGATGCCGGCGCCCACGGTTCGTGCAGGCCGACGAGTTCGCGGGCGAACGAGTCGTCGAGATCGAAGTGGGGGCCGGCGGCGACGGACATGCAACCAGCCTAGGAACGACCCGACGGTTGGTGTCGGCCAACGGCCGTCACGTTTGACCCGGCACCGTGTGACAGTTACTCCATGTAGAGGGTCTTGGTGGGGGTGATGCGCAGGACGACGCGCTGCTGCTCGTCGAGCATCGGGACGATCGTCGTGGGATCGGGGGCGGGGTTGGGCTCACCTTCGGTTGGCGCAGGGCGTTCTTCCACTTCGCCGTGTACGCCTTGGCCGACACCAGCAGGCGCAGGTCGTCGTCGATCGTGTAGCCGACCATCGACTGCTGCGGAGACCCGTCGCTGCGCCCGGTGGCGAGCACCGCCCACCTGTGGGATCGGAGGAAGTCCAGGGGTTCCGGTTCCCAGTTCATGCTGAGGGCCTTTCGGTCGGTTGCGTGATCAGGTGGTCGAGGAGCGCGCTGCTCGCCTCGGCGAGCTCGGCGGCATCGTGGGCGACGGCGGCGACGTAGCGGTCCGGCCGGACGATCACCGCGCCGCCAGGTGGAAGCGTCATCGGGATCGAGCCGACCGGGAGCTCGACGGTCCGCGCCAGGTTGATCCACCGCTCGTCGAGGTCCGGCGAGGATGGCCGTGTCGTCGACGACGATCGCGAATCCCGTCGCGAGCAGTTCGTCGAGCGGCCGCCCGTCGATGGTGGGTTGCGGGAGCTGCCGTCCGACCGCTGGGTGGTCGCCGAACAACATGCCCTGACGAAGGATCGGGAACGGCCGACCGCCGCCGTACGCGGCGTCGAGGCCGGTCTGCTGCGGTGCCCGTCCCGAGAGTTCGTCGATCAGTCGGCCGGTGTCGACGGCGTGTTCGACGACACCGGCGGCGTGCGGCATTCGTTCGTCGCCGTAGGTGTCGAGGAGGCGTTCGCCCGCGAGTCCGTCGTCGACGAGGCGCAACTTCCACGCCAGGTTGGCGGCGTCACGGATGCCCGAACAGAGCCCCTGGCCGAGGAAGGGTGGCATCTGGTGGGCGGCGTCACCGGCGATGAAGATCCGACCGACGCGCATCGCGTCGGCGACCGTGGCGTGGAACCGGTACACGACGGCTCGGATCAGGTCGGCGTCCTCGGGCGTGAGCCATCCCTCCAACAGTTGCCAGACACGGGCAGGCTCGACCATCTCGTCGCGCGTCTCGCCCGGCTGGAGCTGGAATTCCCAGCGTCGGTAGTCGGCATGGCCGACGACGTAGGTCGTGGGACGATCGGGATCGCAGACCTGCTGGACGAAGCGGGGGAGTGACGGCACGGGTCGTCGCAGCAGGACGTCGAGGACGAGCCAGTCCTGGTCGAAGCCCTGGTCGACGAACGCCAGCCCGAGACCTTTGCGGATCCGGCTCGACGCGCCGTCGGCGGCGACGAGCCAGCGGGCGGTCACCGATCCGGCGTCGGTCAGCACCGTCACCACCTCGTCGACCTGTTCGACGGCCGACACCTCGACGCCGAGGCGCAGCTCGACGCCGTTGCGCACTGCCGCCGCTCGGAGGAATGCTTCCAGCTCGGGCTGGTAGTACGTCACCGTGGGATGCAGCCCGAGCGGCCAGTCGGCCTCCTCGGGGAGTTCGGCACCGACGATCCGCTCGCCGTCCGGACGCACGAACTCGGCGCCCCGCAGCGGTGTCGTGATCGCGCGGAGCTCGTCGAGGAGTCCGGCGTTCTGGAAGACCCGCTGGATCTCGTCGTCCATCACGATCGCTCTGCGGCAGGTCGTAGACCTCGGGGGCTCGCTCGAGCACCTGGACGGAGAACCCGCGTTGGGCGAGCAGCAGGGCGGTCGTCACCCCGACCGGACCGCCACCGACCACGATCACGTCGACGTCGGTCGTGCTCATCGCGTCCACCAGCTCGGAAGGGCCGAGGAACATGCGTGACGAGGGCGTCGGCGTGCGCCTCGATGAAGGAATCGGTGAGCGTGTCGTGGCCGAGGAGCCGCGCCTCGGGCGCATTCACGTAGGCGAGCGACGCTGCCCCGACGAGCGAGTAGTAGACCACCACCTCGTCGATGTCGGCCACGACACCGTCGGCGCGGAGCCGACGCCACTGCGCGGTGACGGCCTCGAATCGGGGGCGTGTGTGGCGCTCGACGATCCACTGCAGGCGCTCGGAGTCGATCGTCGCCTCCTGCACCATGATGCGGTTGAGTTCTGGCAGGCCGGCCGCGGCTCGCACGAACGCGTGGACGTTGGCGGCGAATCCTGCCCGGCTGTGCCAGCCCGGGGTCGGTCTCGCCGAGGTGGTCGCTCACGGCATGGTCGAGTCGGTCGAAGAGATGGTCGACCGCCGCTTTCCACAACTCCTCCTTCGAGTCGAAGTGGTAGTTGATCTGTGGCTGGTGGGTGCCGGCGGCTGCGGCGATGGTCCTGGTCGAGGCACCTTCGAACCCGTGTGCCGCGAACTCCTGGAGGGCGGCGTCGAGCAGTGCCGTGCGGGTGGCGGTGGCCCGTGCCTGGCGTCGGCGTGTCGCCGGCGGTGACGGCGATGACGCCGAGGGCGATGACGTCTCGATGGCGGTCATGGGTTGCCATTCTCTATCAAGTGATCTAATTTGTCCAGCCATGGCACTTCACCGCTTGACCTCGATCACGCTCGGCGTTCCCGACGTCGCTGCATCGACGGCGTTCTTCCACGACTTCGGTCTGACCGGCGACGGGGTGCTGTCGACGCGCGACGGAGGAGAACAACTCGAACTCGTGCCGTCGGCGACACGCACGCTCCAGCGGCTCGGTGTGGGGACCGACGACCTCGACGACCTCGGTCGCATCGCCGGCCGTGTCGAACGCAGCGGACTCGGCTCGGTCGTCGAGTCGAGCGATGACCGCCTCGTGATCGCCGAGCCCGTCACCGGCCTGCTCGTCGAGGTGACCAGAGCCGACCCCTACGACGTCGCGCCGACGCCACACACCTTCAACCGGCCCGGGGCCAACGAACGATTCGACGTGCCCGCCGAGAGCGTGCTCGCCGCCGACCCCGTCGCGCCGTCGAACCTCACCCACGTCGTCTACGGCACGCCGGATCAGCCGACGACGCTGCGGTTCTTCACCGACGTGCTCGGGTTCGAGATCAGCGACCAGGTGCCCGGGATCATCGCCTTCACCCGGTGTGGCGAGGTCCACCACAACCTGGCGATCCAGGCCGCCCCGGTTGCCTTCCCGCACCACATCGCGTTCGAGGTCGACGACATCGACGACGTCGTGCGCGGTGGACAGCACATGGTCGACGTCGACCCCGATCGGAACATGTGGGGGGTCGGCCGTCACGCCATCGGGTCGAACTGGTTCTGGTACCTGCGCGACCCGAGTGGCACGTTCGTCGAGTACACCGCCGACATCGACCGCATCTCCGCCCAGGACCTCTACCGTCCGAAGGACTGGCAGGGCCACGAGTTCCTCTACTCGTTCGGCCCGCCCGTCCCCGCCGAGTTCCTCGAACCGGCCGACCTGGCCGACCTCATCGCCGCCGCTCCTGAGCGGTAACGCTTGGTGTCGGACACCAAGTGTTACGCGGATCGGGCGAGGATTGATTCGAGCGCGCGGATCGTGCCCGCAAGGTGGCGGGTCAGTTCCTCCGCGGCGCCGGCTGCGTCGCCCGACACCGCAAGGTCCTTCAGGTGGCGGTGGGACTCGGCGAGGTTGTAGCTGGCCGGTCGGGCGAGCGCACTGACCTTCATCATCAGCCCGGCCCGGTCGGACAGCAGCGTGGACAACCGCAGCATCCAGGTCGAGTCGCAGCACGACAGCAACTCGCGGTGGAAGGCGGCGTGGTCGCTCGCCGTCGACAGCCGGCTGACCGTGAGTACCTGCCACGCGGCCTCGACACGACTGGCGTATCCGGCGTCGGCCTTCGCCACCGACCGCTCGAGCGCCATGGGTTCGAGTACCTGGCGCAGCTCGTAGATCTCGATCGCCTCGCCGAGGTCGACCGTTGCCACGCGGGCCGACCCGTGCGCCTGCAGCTCGACGAGTCCCTCCGCAGCGAGCCGCCCGAGCGCCTCGCGCAGCGGGGTCGCCGAGACCCCGAGCTCCTTTGCGAGCGTGGAGATCACCAGTGGGTCACCCGGCTGGAGGCGTCCGCCGACGATGGCCTCGCGCAGACGGTGGTCAGCCCACGCCGATCGTGTCATCGGGACGTCCGTGTCCGGCGGAGACGCGCTGGTCGTCGCGGTCGTCGTCGGCGAGTGGCTCACACGGCACATCCTCTCACATTCGGGATTGACTCGTACATCATATATGATCCATGATGGCGCGATGGGATTCCGCCTTGCCAACGTCGCCGGTCGAGCAGTGCTCGTCGCCGGCGACCACTACACCGATCTCGCCACGCACTCCTCGGGTGCGCTCGGCCCCGATCCGATGGAAGCGCTCGTCCGGCCCGACCTGCTCGCCGAACTGTCGTCGGGGCTCGACGAGTCGTCGGTCACCGGGCTGCTCGCCGACGTCGTGCTCGGGCCACCAGTGCCGCGCCCGCAGAAGTCGTTCGCCGTCGGGCTCAACTACCGGGCCCACGCCGCCGAGGGCGGCATGGACGTGCCGGAGAGCCCGCTCGTGTTCACGAAGTTCCCGTCGTGCATCGTCGGGCCCACCGCCGACGTCGAGCTCCGCAGCGACGGCTGCGACTACGAGGGTGAACTGCTCGTGGTCATCGGCAGAGGCGGCAAGGACATCAGCGTCGCCGATGCCTGGAACCACGTCGTGGGGCTCACCGTGAGCCAGGACATCTCCGACCGGCCGGTGCAGTTCGCCGCGAAGCCTCCGCACTTCGACCTCGCCAAGTCGTTCGACACGTTCGGCCCGACGGGCCCGGTGCTCGTGTCGATCGACGAGATCGCCGATCGTGACAACCTGCACATCACCTGCTCGGTCAACGGCGAGGTACGCCAGGACGACACCACCGCCAACCTGATCTTCGACGTTCCGACGCTGATCAGCTACCTGTCGCACATCACCACCCTCGTCACGGGTGACGTGATCTTCACCGGGACCCCCGAGGGCATCGGGGCGGCCCAGGGCAAGTTCCTCGCCGACGGCGACGTGATCACCACCACGATCGACGGCATCGGCACCATGACCAACCGCTGCGTCCGCGTGAGCGACTACGCCAAGGTCGGTGCGTGATGGCGCTCAACGGACTGCTCGACATCGAACTCAGCGTGCCGGCCCCAGCCGAGCTGGCCGCGTTCTGGGAACGGCGCGGTCTGACCCGCACCGACGACGGGGTGCTCGGCACCGCCGACCGTGACGTCCAGCTGCGCGTCGTCGAAGGCACGCACCGTCACCTCTCGCAGCTGCACCTGAGCTGCGACACCGAACAGGACCTCGCCGACATCGCCGCCGCATCGGTGCGATGGGCGTCGACTCGACCATCGAGGGCACGACGCTGCGCTGCATCGACCCCGTCTTCAAGCACCGCGTCGTGATCGACGTCGGCGCGCCGCACCCGCTGTCGCCCGCGCAGGAGCGTGCCTACAACGGCCCCGGCGAACAACTTCGGACGAATGCCCGAGCCGAGGCCGTCGTCGAGGCCGAACCCCGCCCACCGCGGCGCCTCGGCCACTTCGTGCTCGGCACGCCACACCTCGGCGAGGCGACGGCGTTCTTCTTCGACGGGCTCGGCTTCAAGGTGTCCGATCAGATCCTCAACGGCGTCGCCACCTTCGGACGGATCGAGTCGGACCACCACAACCTGCTGCTCCAGCCGGCGTCGACCAGCTATCTCAACCACTACGCATTCGAGGTCGACGACGTCGATGCCATCGGCAAGGCGGGCACCGCCGTCGTCGCCGAGCGGGCGGACGCGAGCGTCGTCGGCGTGGGTCGCCACAACCTCGGCTCGAACATCTTCTGGTATCTCACCGACCCGGCCGGGACGTTCTTCGAGTTCTACTCCGACATGGACCAGATCGTCGACGACGACGTGTGGGAACGTGAACATCTGCGTCGCGACTGGGAGGGATCCGACGGCCCGGCAGGCTTCTCGGTGTGGGGCCCAGTGGAACCGCCACCCGAGTTCTTCAACCCACTCGACCTCGACGCCATCGGTGCTGCCCGCGAAGCCCTCGGCTGGGACTGACCGCGTGGATCTCGGGATCAGCGGCCGCCGCGCCATCCTGCTCGCTTCGAGTCGCGGCCTCGGCCGAGCCTGCGCCGAGAGCATCGCCCGTGAGGGCGTCGACGTGGTCGTCAACGGCCGAGGTGCCGATGATGTCGCCGCCGCCGTCGAGGAGCTGCGCGACCGGTACGACGTGCAGGTGACGGGCGTGGTCGGCGACTCCTCGACCGCCGAGGTCCACGACGCGCTCCTGGCCGCCTGTCCCGAGCCCGACATCGTGCTGCTCAACGGCGAGGGTCCGTCCCCGATGCCGTTCGGCCGCATCGACGAAGCGGCGATGCAGGCGTCGCTGCAGCAGTCGTTGACCGGTCCGCTGATGTTCGTGCAGCGAGTGCTGCCGGGCATGTGCGAGCGGGGTTCGGACGCATCGTCGCGATCAGCTCGGCGATGGTGAAGTCGCCGAACCCGATGATGAGCCTGTCGCACGGCCCGCGCCTCGGTCTCACGGGCGTACTCAAGGGCATCTCGAAAGACGTCGTGAAGCACAACGTGACGATCAACCAGCTACTGCCCGAGCGATTCGACACCGGCCGTCAGCAGCAGATGGCCAACCTCGTGATGCAGGCCAAGGGCAGCACCTACGACGAGGCCCGCGCCGAGCAGGTGGCCTCGATCAAGGCGGGCCGCCTCGGACGGCCGGACGAGTTCGGCGACGCGTTCGCCTTCCTCTGCGCGGCCCAGAGTGGCTACCTGAGCGGGCAGAACCTGCAACTCGACGGTGGCAGCTACGAGGGGGTGTTCTGATGGCTGGAGATGGTGAGACCACGGTCGAACGCGTCGACGTCGTGATCGTCGGGGCGGGCCCGACCGGGCTGACCGCCGCCCACCTCTGCGACCGCCTCGGCTTGTCCGCCGTCGTTCTCGAACGGCGCGACGGACCCCAACGCTCGCCGGCCGCGCACGTCGTCAACGCTCGGACCTTCGAGATCTGGCGTCAGGCCGGCGTCGACATGGGGCCGGTGTTCGACGAGTGCCTGTCACCCGAGGAAGCAGGCAACGTCCACTGGGTCACCCAGCTCGGCGGCGAGGTCGTCGGGTCCTTGCCGTTCGAGCGTCAGGGCGACGAGATGCTGGCGGTCACGCCGACACCGATCCGCAACCTCAGTCAGCACCGGCTCGAACCGTTGCTGCTGTCGGCCGACCTCGACGTCCGCTACGGCCACACCTGGGCGTCGATGGTCGAGCAGGCCGACCGGGTGAGCGTCGTGGTCGACGGGCCGCAGGGGGAGTACGGCATCGAGGCGAGCCACCTGCTCGCGGCCGACGGCGGGGGGAGCGGCGTGCGGCGCTCGCTCGGCATCGAGCTGACCGGGCCGCGGACCATCCAGTCGTTCGTGATGGTGCATCTCGGTGCTGACTTCCGATCGCTCGTCGGCGACGCGAGGGGCGTGCTCTACTTCCTCGTCGACCCTGCGGCGGGCGGCCCGTTCGTGAACCATGGCGCCGATCGGGAGTGGGTGTTCATGCACGGCTGGGACTCTGAAGCCGAACCGATGGAGGCCTTCACCGAGGCGCGCTGCCGGGCTCTCGTCAGTGCGGCGCTGGCCGACCCAGCGGCAGAGTTCGAGGTGCTCGGGATCTCGAACTGGCACATGAGCGCGCAGATCGCCGAGACCTACCGAAGCGGCCGGACCTTCCTCGTCGGGGACGCGGCTCATCGGTTCCCTCCGACCGGAGGGCTCGGGCTGAACACCGGTGTTGCCGACGTGCACAATCTCATGTGGAAGATCGCTGCGGTCGAGGCCGGCTGGGCCGATCCCTCGATCCTCGACACCTACGAGTCCGAGCGTCGACCGGTCGCTCAGTTCAACTGCGATCAATCGCTCCACAACGCGCTCAAGTTGTCTGAGGTGCCGATCGCGTTCGGCTTCCCCGACGATCCAGCGGAGTACGGCCGGGTCGTGGCCGACGTGCTCGCCGATCCGGCCCGCCGCGCCGAGGTCGAAACCGCGATCGCCGGCCAGGCGATCCACTTCGATCTGCTCGGGCTGCAACTCGGCCACGTCTACGAGGGCCCGCTCGTCGTCGGCGACGGCACGGCAGCTCGCGTCCTCGACGAACCCGCGCGCGATTACCTGCCCTCGACCCGACCGGGTGGGCGCCTGCCGCACGGATGGCTCGACGACGGAACCTCCACGCTCGACCTCGTCCACCCGGCCAGGCCGACGGTGCTGACCCGAGCTGGTGTCGAACCACCGGCGGTTCCCGGTTGGGCAACGGCTCGAACGGTCGCGGCCGAGGTCTGGGACGACACCTTCGCCATCGCGTCCGACCTGTGCCTCGTCGTGCGACCCGATCAGCACGGTGCTGCACGGTGCCCGGTGGTGGACGCCGTCGACGTGCTCGAGCGGCTCTTCCCGGCCACCGCCGAGATGGCGTCATGAACGACGAGATCGCTGACGCGACGACCGGCGGCCGGCGGCCCAACGTCCTGTTCGTCATCTGCGACCAGTTGCGTGCCGACCATCTCGGGTTCGCCGGCAATCCGGTGGTGCGCACTCCGAACATCGACTCGATCGCCGCCGGTGGCACCGTGTTCGACCGGGCGTACGTCAACAATCCGGTGTGCATGCCGAACCGCTCGACGATCATGACCGGCCGGATGCCGTCGGCCCACGGCGTGATCTTCAACGACCGGTCGCTCGAACCGAACGTCAACACCTTCGTCGCCCGACTCCGCGACGCCGGATGGCGCACCGCACTGTTCGGCAAGTCGCACCTGCAACACGGCGAGAGCCGCGCCGCTGTGGCCGACTTCGGCAAGGCGCCCGGGGTCTTCTCGCCGTTCGAGGAACGACTGGGATTCGCTCGAGCACCAGGAGCGCTACGAGAACGGCGGCATCGTCGCGCCCGACGACTTCTACGGCTTCGGCCACATCGAGTTGACCGTCGGTCACGGCTCGATGACCGGAGCGCACCACTACCAGTGGGCCCGAGCCAAGGGGATCGACCACGATGTGCTTCGCTGCGGGCTCGACCCGAAGGCTGACATCCCGGGACGCCGCGACGAGTGGTGGCAGATCCACCCGGCGCCGTTCCCTGACGACGCCTACTCGACCACGTTCGTCACCGAGCGCACGATCGACTTCATCGAGGGCGCCGAGGCCGACGGCGAACCGTGGATGGCGTGGTGCTCGTATCCCGACCCCCACCATCCGCTGTCGCCGCCCGAACCCTGGTTCAGCTCGCCATGATCCGACGACATCGACCTTCCGGCGACGTTCGACGACCCCGGCGACGACTGGGCGCCGCACCTGCGGGTGTTGCGCAGTCTCGACCCGAGCACGCGCGGCCACGGCCAGTAGTGATCCCCTTCGGGCCGACGCCGGACCAGGCCCGTGCCGCGATCGCCGTGACCTACGGCATGATCGAGGCGATCGACGCGGGCATCGGCCGGATCCTCTCCACGCTCGACCGGCTGGGTGCCACCGACGACACGATCATCGTGTTCACCAGCGACCACGGCGACATGATGGGCGATCACGGCCTGATGCTGAAGGGCGTGATGCACTTCCAGGGATGCCTGCGCGTGCCGATGGTCGTCAACGCTCCTGGTCGCAGCGGGGCTCGGACCGCGTCGCTCGCGGCGAGCATGGACCTGCCGCACACGGTCCTCGATCTGTGCGGCGTCGCCGAGTTCCAGGGGATGCAGGGCACGAGCCTCGTCCCGCTGCTCGACGACCCATCGGTGACGCTGCGCGACGACGTGCTCGTGGAGGACGACTTCCCGGCGTCGGCGCTCGGGGGCCTGCTCCCGCTGAAGACGCGAACCGTCGTCACCGAGACGCATCGGTACACGCGCGACAGCAACGGGTTCGAGATGCTGTACGACCTGGATGACGACCGTGGCGAACTGGTCAACCTCGCCGGTCGCGATCTGCCCGGCCGGGCAACGATGGTCGATGTCATGGTCGACGCGCTGCTGCGCGCCGACGATCACACACGTACCGAACCCGTCACGCCCTGACCATTCCGTGCTCGGCCCCGGCACCATCGACGGGGGCCTTCGGCCCTGTGCAGTGCTGACGGTTCGGATCACACTGGCGATGTGGCACCCCGCTTGCCTTCTCACCATCTCGGCGTCCTACGTGGCGCCGGTGTCGTGACAGCGTCCCGCCGGGGGAAGTGGATCGACTACACCCTCGTCGAAGGTGTCCTCGGACGCTTTGCCGACGGGCTGAGCAACGCCGCCCTCGTGCGAGGCGGTGACGCTCACCAGTCAGGAGCCGTGGCGGTGACGGGCGAGATGGGGGCCGGGTGATGGGTATCTTCGAGCGCTACTTGTCGGTCTGGGTGGGTTCGGCCATCGTCGTCGGCGTCGGGCTGGGTCTGGTGACACCGGGATCCTTCGAGCGGGTCGCAGACATCGAGGTTGCCGGCGTGAACCTCGTCGTCGCGGTCCTGATCTGGCTGATGATCTACCCGATGATGCTGAAGATCGAGCCGAGCTGCCTCGGCGACGTGGGTCGCAAACCGAAAGGGCTCATCCTGACCTTGACGGTGAACTGGCTCATCAAGCCGTTCACCATGGCCGCCCTAGCAGTCCTGTTCTTCCGCTACATCTACGGCGACCTCATTCCCTCAGCCGACGCAGAGGAGTACATCGCCGGAATGATCCTGCTGGGCGTCGCCCCGTGCACGGCGATGGTGTTCGTCTGGAGCAACCTCACGAGCGGCAACCCCAACTACACCCTCGCCCAGGTCTCGATCAACGACGTGATCCTCGTGTTCGCGTTCGCGCCGCTCGCCGGGCTCCTGCTCGGTGTCACCGACCTCACGGTGCCGTGGGGCACCCTCGTTGCATCCGTCGTGATCTTCGTCGTCGTCCCACTCACCGCCGGGATACTCACCAGGAACTCGATTCTGCGGCGGAGCGGACCCGACGCCGTCGAACGATTCGCCTCCCGCTGGAAGCCGACCTCGGTCGTCGGGCTCCTGCTCACCGTGGTGCTGCTGTTCGGCTTCCAGGCCGAGACGATCGTCGACGAACCGGCCCGGGTCGCGATGATTGCGGTGCCACTACTGATCCAGAGCTACGGAATCTTCGCGATCGCCTACGGCGCTGCACGGCTGCTCAAGCTCACCTTCGACATCGCAGCCCCCGCCGCAATGATCGGCACCTCGAACTTCTTCGAACTCGCGGTCGCAGTCGCGATCAGCCTGTACGGGCTTGGCTCAGGCGCCGCGCTCGCCACTGTCGTCGGCGTGCTCATCGAGGTCCCCGTGATGCTGTCGCTCGTCGCGTTCGCCAACCGGACCAAGAACTGGTTCCCCCTTCCCGAGCCAACTGGCAACGCATCAGCCGTCCCATCGCTCGCACCCCAGGAACGGCCATGAACTGCTTCGACTGTGCCACTACCGGCATCACGACGCTCGCGGTCGCCGTCTGCCACGACTGCGGAGCATGTGTCTGTGGCGACCATGCCACTACCACGAGCCACCACTTCACCCGGATCGTTCCGCTCGGCCGGCACATCGCGATCGAACCCGCCGGACGCATCATCCGCTGCAACACCTGCACAGCCGCCGCCACAGCGGCCAGCACCGCCTGACCCCACCCGGCAACCGGCGCGATGCGCTGCCGGCAGGACTTCCCCTCAGCCGTCCGAGCAGGTCGTTCTCGGTCCACTCGACGAGTTGGCGTCCAGTGCGCCATTTCAACGGCTCGGCCGTGGACGTGCCCATCTCGGTCACCGTGGTGCACGCAATGTGGTGGCTCGCGCGAGCACGTTGCCGAGCCCGAGTCGCGCGGCGGTCGCTGTGCTCGCCGCGATCAATTCGTCCGCACGATCTGGGTTCGGATCGGGGCGACGGAGCAGGCTGGTCGCCCAGTCGATCTGCGTACGGGCCAACAACAATGGCGCCGGCATCCGTGTGTGCCATTCCACCGCCGTCTCGAACGATGCATCGGCTTCGTCGAAGCAGCCCATCGTGTGTTCGAGCAATGCCAGATAGTGCCCGACGCTGCCGAACCAATTGGTGGCATTGTCGACGCACTGCTCGCGATAGGGCTCCAGCGCGGCGTGGAGCCGCGGTGCCCGGTCGGCGTCGCCCAGTTGGAAGCAGGCGTCGGCCAGCAACGTGGTCATCACCAGCCAGCTCAGGTCGTGCAGCAGCTCGTCGTGACGGTCGGCGAGATCCTCGAACGGTTCCTGCGCCTTGTCGAGCGAGTCGACCTCGCAGTACAGGAGCGCGAGGGCCGACTGCAGTGAGGGCAATCCGGGGTTGGCTGCCGACTCCTGCGCAATGATCGCTTCGAGTTCCCCCAGCCGTCCCTGGTGGAAGCGAAGATTGACCAGCTGGCTGAAGTAGAACGTCAACGCGTCGGGCTGGCCCGACGCCTGGCCCAGCTCGAAGCACTCGGTCGCCAGTTGTTCGCCGAGATCCAGGTCGCCGCCGACGATCGCCCTCACGGACTCGCGCATGAGGAGATACGACTTGAGCAGCGGTTGGCGGAGTTCGTCGAGCGTGGATTGCATCTGGACGATGCAGCGGTCGGCGAGGTCGAGGTCACCCGATTCCATCGCCGCCTGGAACTGGCTGGACGCGGATGTGTACTGCCACTGCGGCGAATCGAGGTGCTCGGTGATGGTCTGAAGACGCTCGCAGAGCCGAAGCCGTTCGGCGAGGCCCTCGGCACTCCACAGCACCCCGATGCGCTGGTTGATGACGTGAGCGAGGCAGATCCCGTCGTCGAGTCGTTCCGCCATCGCCACTGACTCGTCCGACAGCGCCTGCCGCCGCTCGTGGTCGTTGCCGAACGTGAGCTCGACGCTGAGGTTGGCGAGCAGTTTCGCCGTGTGGGCCGAATCGCTCGGGTCGACTGCTTCGAGGGCCATCTCGAGGAGTCGAACCCGGTCGTCGTCGGTGCGACCGGCCGAGCTGAAGAAGCCTCGGGTGTTGGCGAGCGCTGCGCTCACGATCGTGGCCTGGTCGTTGTTGGCGGCACCGATCTCGGCTGCTTCGAACAGCATCGCTCTGCTGCCACGGATCCCGGCACGTTTCATCGCCACGCCGAGGCTGAGCTTGAGCCGTCCGCGGAGCTGCTCGGGGTGGGTGCAGCCGTAGCGATCCATCAGACGGAGTGCGTTCTCGTAGTGGCCCACTGCGGTGGAGAACCCGAGTCGCCTGCTGGCGTTGTCGCCCGCGAGTTGCATCACGATCACGGCGCGGTCGGCATCTGCAGGATCTGTCGACCGGTCGTAGTGGTACGCGAGTTCGTCGAGGTAGTCGGAGAGGTCCCTGGCATGGACCTCCTCGATGGCGATCGCCATGTCGTGGTGACGTTGACTTCGTCGACCCAGCGACATCGTCTCGTACATCGTCGAGCGAACGAGATCGTGCTGGAATCGGAAGCGCACCGGGGTGTCCGGAACCTCGATCAGGATCGCGGCGTGCATGGCCTCCTCGGTTGCGTCGACCAGTTCGGAGCGTGGTCGACCCGTGGCGATTGCGAGTACGTCGAGGCTGACCTCGGTGTTTGCCACCGCGATGGCGTTGAGCATCTCGATGGTGGTTGGCGACAGCCGCGACACGCGGTCGAGCACGACCTCTCCCAGCGCCTCGGGGAGTCCGGCCCCGAACTCCTCGACCCCGCGTTCGCGCAACAACGTGATCACCTCGCCGAGGAAGAAGGCGTTGCCCGCAGTCTGGTTCTGCAGCCGGTCGGCGAGGGATGCGGTTGATGCCTCGTCACCGCTCAGGTCGAGTCCAGCTGCGTGGAGCAGCGCCACGATGCCCGAACCGTCGAGGCCCTGCAGGTTGATCGATGCCGTGCTGGTCTGGCGTTGGGTCTCCGCGAGGAACCTGAGCAACTGCGAGCTGCCGTCGGCCTCGGTGTCTCGGTACGTGGCGAGCATGCAGAGCGGTGCCTCGGGGACTCGCCGCAGGAGGTGCCGCAGCAAGTGCAGGGTCGGTTCGGCGGCCCAGTGGATGTCGTCCACCACGAGCAGAACCGGCTGTTCGGCGGCGGTGGTCTCGAGCCAACTCAGCACCGCGTCGAACAACCGATACTGCTCGGTGTTCGAATCGGCCTCGATCATGCCCGGCAGCTCGCTGACACGTTGATCGAGGTCGGGGATCAGGCGGCGAAGTTCGCCGGCGAAGCGGCCGAGGTCGCTCGGGGCGGGCGTGTGGTGTTCGACGAAGTACTCCAATGCGTCGGCGAAGGGTTGGAACGGCGCCCCGACTCCTTCGTCGCAGCGACCGTAGAGGACGAGCGCACCATCGTCGATTGCCTCGATCGCCAGCTCCCGAGCGAGCCGGGTCTTGCCGACACCGGGTTCTCCGGCGATGAGGATCCCGTTGACCTCGCCGGAGCCGACACCTGCCCACGCTCGACGTGCGTCGACCAGTTCGCGTTCGCGGCCGACGAAGCTGAAACGGCCACCGGCGCCGAGTTCGGGCGGAAGCGTGCGGAGCTGGCGCTGCGGCTCCACTTCCCAGGTGACCACCCAGCCGGGGATCGGGTCGGTGAACCCCTTCGCTTCGATGGCGACCCGAGTCTCGAACTGGCCATCGCTGCGGTTCCCGACCAGCGAACGCGCCATGTCGGTGCACAACATGCCGGACTCGGTTGCCGAGCTCTCGAGCCGGGCCGCCTCGACGACCGTGGTGCCGTGGTAGTCCTCGTTCTCCTCGGTGACGTCGCCGACACTGACACCGACGCGGATCTTCAGCTGAGCGGAACCGGCATTCGCCCGGTTGTCCCGATCGCAGCGTTTGTGCATGGCGATGCCTGCGTTGATCGCCTGGGTGGCGCTCTCGAAGACCGCCATTCGACCATCGCCGGTCTTCTTGACGATCTTGCCCTCGTGCTGGACGATCGCGCTGTCGAGGATGGGTTCCAGCCGTCGCCGGAGTTGATCTGCTTCCAGGTCGCCCAGCTCCTGCAGCAGCGAGGTCGACGCGACCTGATCGACGAAGAGCACGGCGAGCAGCCGGGTGCGAACGGCGTTCGACATGGCGCCAGCGTAGGCGGTCTGGCTGGTCTGGTCACTGGGTGTGCCACTCTGTTGGAGCACGGCCCCGCATCGGGATGTCTCGCTGATGTGGGCACCCGACAACGCCGATCGATGACCCGCCCTCGATGCGGGTCTGACCCGAACCCCGTCGCCGACTGCCCCTGATCCGTGCAACGATCAGTACCAGACACTGATCGTTACCTCAGGAGACGACATGACCGCGGAACGCCCGACCCACCCGCGCATCGAGCCGATCGTTCTCGATGACGTCACCGACGACGAGCTGCGCACGACGCTCGCCGGTGCGCTCACCCTCGATGGGCGGCCGCTGAACATCTTCGGTGTTCTCGGCCATCACCCGAAACTGCTGAAGCGGTTCAATCTGCTCGGCGGATTCCTGCTCAACAAGGGTCTGATCCCCGAGCGCGAACGCGAACTGGTGATCTTGCGTGTGGGGTGGAACGCGCAGGCGGTCTACGAGTTCGGCCAGCACACCGTCATCGGCAAGCGCTGCGGGCTCACGGACGACGAGATCGCTGCGCTGACGAAGTCCCCGCACGATCATGACTGGAGCGCTGAGGACCTGGCGTTGATCGCGCTCGCCGACGATCTCGCCACCGCTGACTGCATCAGCGACGGAACCTGGCTGGCGCTGTCCGATCAATGGTCGGACGCCGAGCTGGTGGAACTGCTGATCGTCGCCGGGTTCTACCGGCTCGTGTCCGGCTTCCTCAACAGCGCCGGCGTGCAACTCGACGACGGTGTCCCCGGGTTTCCGTCTACTTCGTGAGCTTGCGGAGCTGGAACGCCTGGAAGGAGATGAACAGCCCGAAGATGATCAGGTAGAGCCCGGAGATCCAGGCGACGACCGTGACCGTCGGTGCCGGCCAAGAGACCACGATCACACCGGCAGCGATCGAGAGCAGGCCCCCGAACGCGGCCAGTCCACGGTGTTCGAGCTTGCTGTCGGCGATTGCCCCGATGAGTTCGATCGAGCCGCCGATGATCCAGACGACCCCGAGAACGACCGCCAGTACGGCCACCGTCTGGAACGGGTGGCGGAGCACGACGACGCCGGCGATGATCCCGACGACTCCGATGAAGCCGGTCAACCCTGGCGAGATCGTCTCGTCGGCGAACGCGGTGATCAGTCGGTAGATGCCGTAGATCAGCACCTGCAGGCCGATCAGGATCGAGATCACCGTCAGGGTCTCCTGTGGCCACGAGATCACGACGATCCCGAGACCGAGCGTGATCAGGCCGACGACGAACACCGCCGGCCACTCGCGTGCGAGTTGCAGGCCGGCCAGCCCGGGATCGGATTCGATGGTGTTGCTCATGTGCGTCGCCCCCTGTGTCGTTGTCGGAAACGACGATAGTTCTGTGTACCGCTGCGCTGGGTGATGATCGTCCGTTACGACGTCATGCCGCCGAGGCCGACCAGGCCGCGGGCGAGTTCGATCTCGCCCATGTGGCGGAGTCCGTGCTGGTACAGCCAGCACTCGAACCCGTCGAGCACCTTGATGCCCTCCGGCCCGGCACACCGGGCGCTGTAGGTCGACGCGATCACCGGGGGATATGGCTTGGCGATCAGCACGCGCTGCAAGTCGGTCGGGTCCATGGTCTGCAGGTGCTCCTCGGTCCGCTCGAACACCGCCCGCTGGTAGTCCTTGTAGGCGTCGTAGTCGCCGATGCGCTGGGCGACCATCTCGTCGACCGACTTCTCCTTGCCGTGGTCGGCGATCGTGAGCTGGAGCCGATCCTTCCACTCGTCGTTCCAGATCGGCGGCTCGCCGGTGATCACCATGAACGAACCGTCGTGCACGTTCACGTAGTGGAACAGCGAGAACACGATCGGTAGTACACCCTCGCGTTCGAAGTGATTGACGTGTTCGAGCTCCATCGTGTCGACCGCTTGGTAGTAGAGCGAGTGCATCGTGCGCATGCGTCGATACAGCGAGTCGAGCATCGGATCGGCAAGCGGTGGACCCGCGTTGAGATCCAGGTCGATGTCGGTCATCAGGCTCCTTCGGTCATGCCGGTTCGTGCAGTTCGATCATGTTGCCCGAGGGGTCGAACAGGAACGTCTGGCGTGCGGAGCCGACTCCGCTCGGATCGCGGACTTCGATGCCGCGACCGCGCAGCTCCGCGACGGTGCCGTCCAGGTCGGCGACCTGGATGGCGAAGTGCTGGCCGAAGCTGTTCGGGACCTCACCTTCGATCAGGTGGACCTGTTGCCCACCGATGTCGAGCCATGCCCCGCCGAACGGGAAGTCAGGGCGATCGCTGCGAGCAGTCAGCCCGAGCATGTCGGTGTAGAACTCGATGCTCTCGGCCGCGTCGCGCACGTTGATCGACACGTGATGGACCCCCAGCGGCTGCACCGAACCAGTGTGGCAGACGACGTCGCCGAGGTCTCACCCCGGCGTGTCAGCTCCGAGCGGCATCGAGCAGCAGGCGACGTTCGGCGGTCGCCAGCACTCGGCGAGCTGCCGTGACGGCGTCGGGATCGACCGAGATCGAGGTGATCCCGAATCGCACCAGGTGTTCGGCGAACACCGGATTGCGCGACGGAGCGAGGCCGCACAGCGACGAGGTGATCCCGACCTCGCGGCAGGCGGTCACGATGTGCTCGATCGCCCACAGCACTGCGGCGTCACTCTCGTCGAAGAGCTCGGCGAGGATCTCGGAGTCGCGGTCAACGCCGAGCATCAGCTGGGTCAGGTCGTTGCTGCCGATCGACACGCCAGAGATACCGAGTGCGGCGTAGTCGGGGATCCGGGCGATCACCGACGGGACCTCGGCCATCACCCACGTGACGAGCCCTCGCTGCTTCCCGAGCCGGCTCGCATCGATGGCCTCCAGACACGCCTCCAGCTCCCACTGCGTCCGGACGAACGGGATCATCACCTGCAGGTTCGGGAACTCTTCGCGCACCCGCCCGAGCGTCTCCAGCTCGAGCGCGAACGTCTCGGGATCCTTGATGTAGCGGTAGCACCCCCGGTAGCCGATCATCGGGTTCTGCTCCTCGGGCTCGAACTCGTCACCGCCGGTGAGACCCCGGAACTCGTTCGACCGGAAGTCCATGGTCCGATAGACCACCGGACGAGTGCCGAACGCGCCGGCGATCTGTCCCAGCTGCGCCGACATCGAGCCGATGAACTCGTCGCTGCGGCCATCGGCGATCAATGCCCTCGGGTGACGCCCGCCGAGTGCGTCGACGACCATGAACTCGCCGCGCAGCAGCCCGACGCCGTCGACGTCGAGAGCAGCGACTTCCGCGGCCCGATCGGCCATCGCCAGGTTGACGTACAGCTTCGTCGCCGTCACCTCGGAGACGGTCGCCGGCGTCGGAGCGGAACGCTCGCTGCTCGCGATCACCGCCGGCAGATGGCTCTCGCGATCGCCCGCGAACACCTGGCCGGCGGCAGCGTCGACGGTCACCATGTCGCCGTTGCGCAGCGTCGTCGTGGCCGTGCGGGTGCCGACGATCGCCGGGAGCCCGAGTTCGCGGCTGACGATCGCCGCGTGGCACGTGCTGCCGCCGGCGTCGGTGACGAGCGCCGAGGCGCGACGCATGGTGGCCACCCAGTCGGGCGACGTCATCTCGGCGACGAGGACATCGCCATCGGCGAGGAGGTGGCCATCCTTCGGTGAGGTCAGGATCCGGACGTGCCCCGATGCGTGGCGGTCGCCCACCCCGAGGCCCTGGAGGATCGGCGTCTCCGATTCGCCGACCGTCGACGGCTCGAGGGTCGTCAGCGGGCGGGACTGGACGACGAACAGTTCGTCGCCGACGAACGCCCACTCGATGTCCTGGGGACTGCCGTAGTGCCGCTCGATGTCGAGACCGAGATGGGCGACTCGCACGACCTCGTCGTCGGTCAGCACGCGGCGCCAGCCGTCGGCCGCGTCGAGCTCCTCGACCACGTCGCCATCCACGCCCGTGGTGATGCGCACGGACTGGCACCCGATCCGCACGTCGCGCAGCATGGCGGTTGCCCGATCGACGCGGTACGTGTCGGGTTCGACGCGCCCCGACACCACCACCTCACCGAGGCCGAATGCTGCCTCGATCAGGATCTGGCCGCGCTCGGCGGGGTCGACCGTGAACATCACGCCGGATCGGTCGGAGGCCACCATCTGTTGCACGATGACGGCGATCGCCGGTTCGTCGAACAGCCCGCGATCGACGCGGTAGGACGCGACACGTTCGCCGAACAGCGATGCCCAGCAGTCGGTGATCCGCTCGAGGAGTTCGGGCCCTCGCACGTTCGTGAACGTCTCGTTCATGCCGGCAAACGAGGTGTCCGTCGAGTCCTCTGCGGTCGCCGACGACCGAACGGCCACCCTGACGTCGGGTCCGAGCGCGTTCAGTCGCTCGAGCGCATCGTCCGCGAGCGCGGTCGGCAGGGTGCAGGCCCGCACGGCGTCCTTGAGCCGACGTGCCTCCTCGGCCAGCGCCTCGGGCGTCAGCTCGCCGGCGGTTCGTGCGTGTTCAGCGAGTTCGTCGCGGAGCCCGGCGTACTCCATCGCGTCGAGGTAGGCGTCGGCGGTGATGACGAATCCCGGCGGCACCGGGAACCCGGCGGCGATCATCTCACCCAAGTTCGCTCCCTTGCCGCCGACGAGTCCGACGTCGGTCAGGCCGACCTCGGACAGGTCGACGATTCGACGGACTTGGGTTGACTGGGCCACGGCCATCTCCCTCGACACCGGTCGCAGGATCGTCCTGCGACCCAGTTCCAGGGTCCTGCACCGAGGTCGACTTCGGCCAGTGCCGAACGTCCCGGGCGGGCGTCGGTCACAAGCCGTCGAGGTGGTAGATGCGGCGCGCCGATTCGTCGGCGGGGTCGATCTCGAGATCCTTGAGCAGTCCGTGTCGGAGGTCGTAGGCCCACCCGTGGACGTGGGCGCCCATGTCGTCGCCCCAGCGTCGTTGGACGAATGACGTCGAACACAGCCGATAGACCTGCTCGCGCACGTTCAGCTCGACGAGTCGCTGATGTCGAAGTTCCGGATCGTCGATGGCGTCGAGTTCCTCGTGATAGATGCGGTAGACGTCCTTGATCGTGCGCAGCCACTTGTCGATCAGCCCGTGGTAGGCGCCATCGACGGCGGCAGCGACGCCGCCGCAGCCGTAGTGCCCGCACACGATGACGTGCTCCACCTCCAACACTTCGACGGCGAACTGCAGCACCGACATCAGGTTCATGTCGGTGTGGACGACGAGATTCGCGATGTTGCGATGGATGAACATCTCGCCGCTGCCGGTGCCGACCATCTCGTTGGCGTTCACCCGACTGTCGGAGCACCCGATGAACAGATACTTCGGGCTCTGGCCGGCAGCAAGACGCTCGAAGTGGTCGGGGTCATTCGCCAGCTCGTGTGCGACCCACCTGCGGTTGTTCTCGAACAGCTGCTCGTAGCTCGGCGTGGGCACCCCGAGAGCCTGCCACAGACACCTCCCGACACCTCCGATCAATCCACGGAAGTTGAGTTCCGGCAATCAGCTTCCTAGCCTCTGATGATGGCTCCTCGAACCGCTGTCGACGACACATCGTCGGCTCCACTCGCCGACGAAGGAAGCTGGACGTTCCTCACCAATCACAGCCACGTGCTCATCTGCCTCGCACGTGACCCTCAGCTCCGCCTGCGCGATCTCGCCGATCAGGTCGGCATCACCGAACGCGCCGTGCAGGGCATCGTGAAGGATCTCGTCGCGGCGGGCTGCCTGACGCGGCATCGTGAAGGACGCCGCAACCGCTATGACATCGTCGCCGATCGACCGATGCGCCATCGGGTGGAACGCCAGCATCTGGTCGGCGACCTGCTCGCTGCGATGGCCCCGATCACGAGCTGATCGCGCCTCGATTCCGAGGTCGGCTCGACGTGCAGCCGGGCCGACGGTCAGGACGGTGACGGTGGCGGTGGTGGAGGCGGTGTCGTGGGTGGACGTGCGACGGTCGGGGGTTCCGACGCGCTCGGAGGGGGAGGTGGCGGGGCGCTCGGAGCGGGTGGCGGAGGCGTGCCGAGAGATGGCGGTGCCATGCCCGGGGGAGGTGGTGGAGTCGCCGAGGCGGGCGGAGGCGTGCTCGGCTCGTCGGTGGTTGCGGTCTCGTTGCCTGACGGGCCGGCCGTTGACTTGGAGCGCCTGAGGAGGACGAACGCGATCGCTGCCGCTGCGACGACCGCTGCCACGATCGCGACGATGATCCACGTCGAGGAACTGCCCCCGCCGCCTCCGGGAGTCCATTCGGCGGTCATGGTGGCATCACCGTCGGTGACGAAGTCGGCGTCGGGTTTCACCTCCCACCTGGCCGTCGACCCGTCCGTCGACGAGGCGTTGTTCTCGCCGAGCGAGCCGGGCGCGGTCACGGTGAACCTGATCGTGAAGAGGTCGTCGAGCGTGAGACCGAGCATCTCGGCCATGGCGTCGGTCTCGGCCGGATCGCCCGCGAGTTCGTCGACGCCTTCGAGGACGGCGTTGAAGCGTGTGCCGTCGGCGTCCTGCTCGATGGAGAACGACGACGTGTCGTCACCGAGCGAGTTGAGCTCGGCGATCGGAACGCCGCTGACTGTGCATCCGACTCCGACTTCGCCGTTCTCGTCGATCTCGCGGACGCTCACGTCGTACTGGGTCAGGTCTGCGGTGAGATCGGCGCACGGGTCGTCGCCACCGGTGAACTCCTCCAGCAGGGCGTCGCCCGACAGTTCGTCGAGCGACCCTGCGTCCTCGCCGAGCAGACCAGCGAACTCCTGGAGCTGTTCGGTGTCGATCAGGACCAGATAGTCGAGGTCGGCGGTCGCATCGTCGTTGATGGTGAAGGTTGCTTCCACCGTGAAACACCCGGCGAGCAGGGCGCTGGTGGCGGCGAGCGCCATCACCGACCCTGTGGTCTTCATGGTTCGACGTGCCATGCGCGACACCGTAGTCTCAGCGTTGGGAGGCCCTCGGGGAATAGATGCCCCAAGGGGTATGTTTGTCACTGCATCTCGGCCGTCGCCGATTCTGACGGCCTCACCGGCGAAAGGCGTCTCCATGATCTTCACGCAGTACTACCTCGATTGTCTGTCGCAGGCCTCGTATCTGGTCGGCGACGAGACCACCGGTCGGGCCATCGTGGTCGACCCGCGCCGCGACATCGACGAGTACGTGCGCGATGCAGCTGCCGCCGGACTCACCATCGAGCTGGTCATCGAAACCCACTTCCACGCCGACTTCCTCTCTGGCCACCTCGAACTCGCAGCAGCGACCGGTGCCGAGATCGGGTTCTCCTCGGTCGCCGAGACCGAGTTCCCGTCCCGCAAGCTCGCCGACGGTGAACGCATCTCGCTCGGCGAGGTTCAACTCGAGATCCGGCACACGCCTGGACACACCCCCGAATCGATCAGCATCGTGGTGTGGGAACACGCTGACGACGAGGTGCCCTACGGCGTGATGACCGGCGATGCGCTCTTCATCGGCGACGTCGGCCGCCCCGACCTGCTCGCGTCGCTCGGATTCACCCGCGACGAACTCGCCGACAAGCTCTACGACAGCCTGCACGACCAGCTCCTCACCTTGCCCGACGCGACGCGTGTCTATCCGGCGCACGGTGCGGGTTCGGCGTGCGGCAAGAACCTCTCCACCGAGACCTGGTCGACGATCGGCGATCAACGGGTGAACAACTACGCGCTCGTCGCGCCGGACAAGGCGACCTTCGTCGCACTCGTGACCGAGGGTCAACCGCCGGCACCGTCGTACTTCGTGTACGACGCGGTGCTCAACCGCAAGGACCGACCGCTGCTCGACGAGAACGCCCCGCTCGAAGCGCTCGACCTCGATGCCGTCGACCGTCTCGTCGATGCCGGAGCGATCCTGCTCGACGGCCGTTCGCCCGAGGAGTTCGCCCATGGGCACCTGGTCGGTTCCGTGAACGTCGGGCTCGAGGGGCGCTATGCCGAGTTCGCCGGCTCAGTGGTGCCCAGCGATGTCGACATCGTCCTCGTCGCCGATCCGGGATTCGAGATCGAGGCACGCAACCGGTTGGGTCGCATCGGCTTCGATCGGGTCGTCGGTCACCTCGCCGATCCATTGACGGTGATGGCCGACCATCCCGAGCGCACCGCTCGTGCCTCTCGCCTCACGGTCCCCGAGTTCGAGCGCCGGCGCGCCGAGATCGCGGGCATCCAGATCGTCGACATCCGCAATCCTGGCGAAATTGCGATCGGCACGATCGCGGGCTCGACGGAAATGCCGGTCGGGCAGCTGCCCGGCCGGTTCGACGAACTCGACGCCGCTGCTCCCACCGTCGTGTACTGCGCCGGCGGGTACCGTTCCTCGGTCGCGGCGAGTGTGCTGCGCCGGGCCGGATTCACCGATGTGTCCGACCTCCTCGGCGGCTACGGCGCCTGGCTCGAGTTCGCCGGACCGTCGTTGCAGGCACCCGTCTGAACGCGCTCGGCTGAGTTCACTGGCTCTAGCATCTCGGGGGTGTTCGTCGACCGGGTCCGTGTTGTCGCACGAGGCGCCTGGAACCTGGGACTCGAGACGTACGAGCAGTGGCGTGATCATCGAACGATCCGTCTCGGCGCCGGGCTTGCCTATTACGGGCTCTTCGCGATCGTGCCGATGTTGGCTGTCGCGCTCGCGCTCGCGGGGTTGGTTGTCTCGCAGACCGACGTCCAGTCGTATCTCGCGACGCAGCTCTCGACCCTGCTCGGCGTCGATGCCGACGGGGTGGCGAGTGCACTTGCCGGTGTGCTCGATGGGGACGGCAAGTTGGCCGGTCTCGGGCTGGTCGGCGCCGGCTCGCTGCTCCTGACGGCATCGGTGCTCGTGGTCGCTCTGCAGGACGCGTTCAACACGATCTGGGAGCGCCCCGTTCGGTCCGGGCTCCGCCAAACCGTGCTGCGGCGGCTGATCGCCTTCGTTGTGCTCGCCGGAGCCGGCGCCGTGATCGTGGTGTCGTTTGCGATCAACGCCGTGACCGGCCTCCTCGACCGGCTGGCGCCCGACATCGCCATCTTGGGCTCGCTGCAGGAGCTGATCGGTCTGATCACGTCGTGGGCGCTCGCGATCGGCGTGGTGGCGATGCTGTTCCGCTACCTCACCGACGTTCGTGTGCCGTGGCCGCCGGCACTCATCGGCGGCACGGTCACCGCCGGGATGCTGGCGGTCGGCACCGTCCTGGTGGGGGCCTATCTGCGTCGGTATGCCGCCTCGTCGCTTGCCGGTGCCACCGGCAGCGTGTTCCTCGTGCTGCTGTGGATCTACTACGTCGCACAGATCGTGCTGGTCGGAGCAGAGTTCACGCGTGCGCGTGTCCCGTCGGCGCGAGGTCAGCCCCCGGTGACGGGGAGGCCGGCGCCGGCCCATGCGACGATGCCGCCGTCGACGTCGACCGCAGAGCTGAAGCCGAGTTGCTCCATGACCGACAGCGCCTGACCGCTGCGGTTCCCCGAGCGGCAGTACACGAGGTAGGGCACGTCCGGGTCGAGCGCTGCCAGCTGGTCTGCGAAGTCGGCGTCGTAGAAGTCCACGAGGACCGCACCGTCGAGGTGCCCTTCGGCGAACTCCTCTGGGGTACGAACGTCGAGCACGACCAGGTCCGCCGGCGGATCGTCGACGAGTGCAGCAGCGTCGTCGACCGAGACCGTCGAGATCCCCGTGATGCTGGACACGTCCTCGCCGGCGCTCGCTTCCGATGTCACGCCGGCGCTCTCGACAGCAGGGTCATCGCCGCCGCAGGCGGCGAACAACAGGCTGAATCCGGCGAGACCGGCGACGAGACCACGGATGATCGGCATGCCCGCATGATACCCCGTGGGGTAGAGCTTCGACCCGCGGCACACCGCGATGGGCAAGAATGGTCCCAGATGGACCCCGCCGCCGCTCCCGAGATCATCGAGTTGGCCGACGGCGCCCGCATGGAGGTTCGTCCGACCGACGTCGCCGACGCCGAACGGATCTGTTCCCTCTACCGAACGTTGTCGATCGGCGACCGACACCGACGGTTCTTCAGTGGGTTCCAGCCGCGACTCGACTGGTGCGAGGAGTGGGCCGACGTCGGCTCACGCGGTGGCTTCGGCGTGATCGCCATCGTGCATCGAGACGGATGCCCCGACGAAGTGGCAGGCGAGGCCGGGTACGCGATTCGCGGCGACGGCGACGGCGACCTCGCCGTGACGGTTGCGCCGAACTGGAGGGGATGGCTGGGCCCCTATCTGCTGGATGTGCTCGTTCGGCAGGCAGCGTCGGTCGGCCTCGACAACCTGCAGGCGGAGGTCCTGCTCGAGAACGGTCCGATGCTGTCGCTGCTGCGGCGTCGCGACCCGGTGGCGATGGCGCATGACGATGGCGTCGTGCGCCTGAGCATCGGGACGACCGGGCCCGTACCGACCTGGCCGACCGGAGAGTGCCGACCACGCGTGCTCGTCGAGGTGGCCGGTCGGCGCTGGTCGGGCGAGCAGGCTGCCGATCGGGCCGGACTGGCAACTGCGATGTGCGCCGGCCCGAAGGGGCGGAGCGCCCACGGCTGTCCGGTGCTCGAGGGCGGTCACTGTCCGCTCGCCGACGGTGCTGACGCCATCATCGTGCTGCTCGACCCGGACGACGAACGGAGCGACGCAGCTCGTGCGGGCCCATCGCGAACGCTCGCCCGGTACACCGGTGCTCGTGCGTCATCGGTCCACCGACGGCGACGCTGCCGTCGCACCGGGCTGTCTCAACGTCGAGCCGGACGGCGCCGACGCGGTCGCTCAGGTCCTCGCGCTGGTCGGGCGTCGTTCCGACGATCAGCGATAGAAGATCCGCAGCGCTGACGCCTCGAGCACCGAGCCGTCCTCTGGACTCAACGACAGCAGCACGAGGGCGCCCCCGATCTCGCCGGGACTGGTGAACTCGAAGCTCGTGCTGAACGGCGCCGGGTTCGAACGCGCCGCCGGTCACGAATCCTTCGAGGATCGGTTCCCCGTTGCCATCGGCGCGCAGTTGGACGTCGACGGTTCCTTCGAACGCCTCCGCCGTTCCCGACACGGTGAGCGGGCTGACGACCTCGGCACCCGTTTCGGGTTCGTCGATGGCGATGTTCTCGCTGACCGCTCCGAGGGCCCACCAACTGTCGTCATCGGTGAGTTGGCGAACGAAGACGGTCGTGACCGGGCCATTCTCCGAAGGTTCGGATCTCCACCTCGCCCGACCGGTTGTCGCCTGCGAGGTACTCGCCGACGATCGGATCGTCGAAGCCGAGGAAATCGGTCGCGAATCCTGCCGCCGCGTCGACCGGATCGGTGTAGCGGGTGTCGGTGTCGACCCACGGCCAGATCGCCGGCTCCGAGGCATCCGGCAATGGCGGCGCTTCGGTGGTCGGCGGCTCGGTGGTCTCGACGACGTCGGTCGTGGTCGGGCTCTCGGTGGTGGCCGGGGGTTCAGTGGTTTCGACGACCGTGGTCGTTTCGCTGATGCCGGTCGTGTCGCTCGCTTGACTGGTGTTCACCGAATCGGTGGTCTCGTCGTCGTCGTTGCTGGTGATCAAGACCAGCGCCGCGACCAGCCCGGCGATGATCACCAAGGCGCCAGCGATCAACGGCCACTTCCGTGCGGCGTCGTCTCCGTCGTTCGGGGTGCCGATCGTGTCGGTCATCGTTCTCCAGTGTGCTGTGAGGTGGCGGTGAAGCGGAGGATGGCCGCCACACCGTCGGCAACGCCGAGGTCGTCGGCGATCACGACGGTGCCGCCGAACAACAGCGTGTCACGTGCGAGCGTGTCGGCGTCGGCTGCCGCGGACGCCCGGTCGACGAAGGTGGTGGCAACTCGGCTCTCGGCGATCGCTGTCGCGGTCGGCGTCTCGACCCTCGATGCCCAGTGCGTGGCGCCCGAGCTCCTCCCTGAGCTGGGCGACGGCAGCGGCGCGCCGCGCCTGACGATGGGTCAGCGACTGCTCTATCGCAGCCCCGCGGAGCCGCTCGGCGAGATGTGGATCGTGGCGGGCGCCCGCCTGCACGGAGACGACGGTGAAGCGGTGGGTGTCGAGATGATCGGTGACGATCGCGGCCTCGCGATCGTCACCGGTCAGGACGACGAGATGGGCGTTGGCGTGGACGGCGTGCTCGGTGATCTGTCGGGCGATCGTGTCGGCATTGCGTTCGTACACCCCCTCGGCGCGACGCTGGTAGCCGGATTGGTCACCACCCTTGTGGCGATGGGTCTGGATGTGATCGCCCTCGACCGAGCCGATCTCGGTGAGATCGAGATGATCGAGTTCGAACAGTTCGGCGCCGAGGTGGTCGACGACCGCGACGATGATCGGGCTGCGGTCGATGAGTTCGTCGAGAGCGGCGAGCAGGGCGGGGCAGGGGCCGACGTGGGCCAGATGGCCGACGGTGTGATCGATCAGCCAGCAGAACGCTGCGTCGTCGTCGTCGGCGCTCAGCAGCACGGTCTCGCCGCGCG
The DNA here is from genome assembly GCA_963705485.1 of Ilumatobacteraceae bacterium. Taxonomy (GTDB): domain Bacteria; phylum Actinomycetota; class Acidimicrobiia; order Acidimicrobiales; family Ilumatobacteraceae; genus Sva-07. The sequence continues at coordinate 77,824 of CAVPJT010000006.1, read as the reverse complement.
GGTCGAGTCCGTCGACGAGCACGTCGAGATGGGCGAGTGACGCATCGCTGGCGCCGGCGTCGACGAGTTCGGAGCGTCGGACGTGCCACCGCACCATCCGGTCGTCGCCGACTTGACCGGGCGGAGGGAATTGCATGACCACGGTGGCGTGCGGACCGGGCCGCTGGAATCGCTCGATGACGTCAGCCACCGCCGCCAGCTCGTTGGCGACGCCAGCATGCTCGATCTTCATCATGATCCCAGTGTCGATCCGCCGGATGTGTCTCGACAGGGCCCAAGGTCATCGTCGGCCGCAGCCGCTGGGCTCAGCCCGTGCCGACGATGAGGGCGGCGGTCGCGGCGCCGTAGACGAGGAAGAGCAGCGTCGCCGACTGTCGGCCGTGGGACGGGCGAGAGCCGGCGATCACCGTCGCGGCCATCACACCCATCGCCGTGATGAGGCAAGCGGTCGACGCTGTCGGCGACACCGTGACGGCCCGGAGCGCCGGCCCGATCCCCAGCGCGAGTGTGGCGTCGAGCAGCGACGACCCGAACAGGTCGCCGATCGCGAGCGCGACGGCGCCTCGTCGGATCGCGGTCCAGTCGACGACCAGCTCCGGCAGCGAGGTGCCGAGCGAGAGCACGACCGCGCTGGCGATCAGCTCGGGGATCCTGAGGCGATCGCTGATCTCGATGAAGCTCTCCACGACGCCGGTCGCCGCAACGCCGACCACGAGGAGCCAACCCAATGCGACCAGGACGTGCCGGCCCGTCGATCCGTTTGCGGTCGGTGGCTCGATCGACGGTGTCGACGGGGGGTGCTGGCGTTGCGCGACGATGATCGCGAGTACCCACGCCATCACGAGCGCTGCGCCCTCCCACCGGGCAAGGACGCCGTTGCGCGACATCAGCGCGGCGATGAGCAGTGCTGCGGTGGTCATCGTGCCGATCATCAGCACCGTGTTGCGATCCGCGTGGATCGGCGTCGAGCCGAGGCACAGCAGCCCGAGGATGAGGGTGATCTGGGTCAGCGCTGATCCGGCGGCATCACCGACGATGAGGTCGCCGTGTCCGCCGAACGCCGCGACGATCGAGTTCGCGATCTCCGGCAGGTCGGTACCAACCGCCATGACTGTCAGCCCGATGATGCCGGGTGGGATGTTCGACGTTCTCGATGCGTCGAGTGCGGCAGTCACCGCCCGTCGGCTCCCGTATGCGGCGGTGGCGAGTCCGACCACCAGGACGAGGAGCCAGACGACGATCACCTGATCAGGTGCCTCCTGCGGCGAGGAAGTCGCGGAGCGAGTTGACCGTGGTGAGGTGCGGGTAGTCGCGTTCGGCGATGTCGACGCCGGTCTGTTCCGACAGTCGGGTCATGACGGCGAGGTGGTCCATCGAGTCGAGCTGCAGTTCCGTCCAGAAGTCGACGCCATGATCGAGGTCGGCCAGTTCGGGCTCCAGTTCGGGGGCGACGTCGGCGATCGCAGACAGGATCATCGTGACGAGGTCGACGTGTTGGTGGGTGTCGGGCAGGTCGGTCACAGGAGCTCCTCCGGGTGTTCGATGAGTTCGGCGAGGGTGGCGAGGAATCGGCTGCCGACCGCGCCGTCGGTGGCGCGGTGGTCGGCGGCGAGGGTGGCGGTCACGACCGGCCGAACGACGACGCTGTCGTCGATCACCCAGGGTCGCCTGCGGGTGCGGCCGAACCCGACGAGCGCAACCTGTGGCGGCGAGATCACGCCGTGCACGAGGTCGGCGCCGGTGTCGCCAAGATGGGTGACGGTGATCGTGGCATCGGTCATCCAGCTGGCTCGCAGGTTGCCGGTGCGTGCCGCTGCGACCAGTTCGGCCAGTGCGGTCATCACCTCGTCGAGCGAGCGTTCGTTGGTTCGCTCGACCTGCGGGGCGACCAACCCGCCGCGCCGGAGCGAGATGGCCATCGCGACATTGACCGAGTCGGCTGGCTCGAAGTGGTCGTCGACCCAGAAGCCGTTGAGCTCGCGATGCCGGTCCGCGGCGAGGGCGACCGCCCGGATGAAGCATGCGGCGGGCAGGATCCGGTCGCTGATGGCACGTTCGGCGTTGCGCTCGGCCAACCAGGACTCGAGTGAGCCGACGTCGAGGTCGCGTGACAGGTGGTAGTGCGGGATCTCGCGGTTGGCCGTCGACATGCGTTCGGCGATCAACGCACGCATCGTGTCCGGTGAACGCCGAAGTGCAGCTGGTGGTGCGGGAGCCGGAGCTGGGAGGTCGGTCGATGCGGCGATCACGTCGGCTTCGATCACCGCGCCGCCCGGCCCACTGCCGCGGAGCGCTCCGAGGTCGATCCCGCTCGTTGCCGCGAGCCGTCGAGCGAGCGGCGACGCCGGCACTCGATCACCGGCCCCGGTCATCGTCGCGGTCATCGCCCCGGTCATCGGCACCGGCATCGACTTCACCGCCGAAATGGCGCGCCAGCGTTGCGCTGGGCGCAACCGTGGCGGGACTTTTCGGGTGGGTGGGGGTTTCGTGGGGGGCGGGCTCGCCGTCGATGGTGTGCAGTCGGGCGATCGGGGTGCCCACGTCGACGAGTTGGCCGACGTCGACGAGGAACTGCTCGATGACGCCGTCGTGCCAGATCTCGATGTCGATGTCGGACTTCTCCGTCTCGACCACGGCGATCAGGTCGCCCCGGTGCACGGTGTCGCCCGGAGCGACCCGCCACTCGATCACGCGTCCTTCGTCCATGTCGGCGCCGAGCGACGGCATCGCATAGTCGAAGGCATCGCGCTCGGTCATGTTGCGCTACCGGTGAGGTCGTGAGCTGCTGACACGATGTCGGCGACCTGTGGGATCGCTGCGGTCTCGAGATGTTTGGCGTACGGGATCGGTACTTCGAGGCCCGCCAGTCGTCCAACCGGCGCGTCGAGTGTCCAGAAGCAGGTCTCGGTGATCGCCGCCGCGATCTCGGCGTTGAGGCCGCCGGTGCGCCAACCCTCGTCGACGACGAGGGCGCGATGGGTTCGCTGCACCGAGGCTGCAACCGTCGGCAGGTCGATCGGCCGCAGCGAACGCAGGTCGATCACCTCGGCGGAGATGCCGGTGGCCGCGAGCTGCTCGGCGGCCTCCATCGCCTTGGGCACCATCCCGGCCCACGCCACGATCGTCAGCTGCTCGCCCGCCCGGCGGATCACGGCGTGATCGATGTCGACCGGCCCGCCGTCCGGGTCGACCGGCCCGCGATCGTTGTACAGCCCGGAGTGCTCGAAGATGATCACCGGGTTCGGATCGGCGAGCGCCGTCGGCAGCATCCATCTCGCATCGGACGGGGTCGCGGGAGCGATCACCTTGAGGCCGGGAACGTGGGCGAACCAGCCCTCGAGGCTGTGTGAGTGCTGCGCTGCCAACTGCCGGCCGGCGCCGGTGGTGGTGCGGACCACCAATGGCACATTGAACTGACCGCCGGACATGTGCAGCAGTGCCGCCGCGGTGTTCACCAACTGGTCGAGCGCCAGCAGGCTGAAGTTCACGGTCATGATCTCGACGATCGGACGCAGCCCGCCGAGGGCGGCGCCGATACCGGCGCCGACGAACCCCGACTCCGACAGCGGCGTGTTGCGCACCCGGTCGCGTCCGAATTCCTCGTGCAGGCCTTTGGTGACGGCGTAGGTGCCGCCGTAGTCGGCGACATCCTCGCCCATGACGAACACCCGATCATCGGTTGCCAAGGCCTCTCGCAGCGCCTCGCGCATCGCCTCGCGATAGGTGATCTCCGCCGGCTCGCTCATGGCCACACCTCGTCGATCTCGTCGTGGTCACCGGAGACCTGGTCACCGGCAACCTGGGATGGCGGAACCTGGTCGGGGGGAACCGCGGGGCGGGTGACGTGATCGAGCAGCGTGTCGACCGATTCGATCGGTGCGGCCTCGGCAGCGGTCACCGCCTCCTCGGTCTCGTCGCGGGCAGCCGCCCACATCGCTTCGAGCTCTTCGTCGGTGACCACGTCGTCGGCGACGAGTCGACCGGCGAAGGTGGTGATCGGATCGCGCTCTTTCCAGCGCTCGACCTCGTCGGGGTCGCGATAGAGGTCCGGGTCGAACATCGAGTGCGCCCGGAACCGGTACGTCTGGAACTCGATGAACATGGGGCCACCGCCGGCGCGGATCGCTGACAACGCCTTCGTGGTCGCCCGGTGCACCTCCATCACCTCCATGCCGTCGACGCTCCAGGCGGGGATCGCGTAGCTCGCTGCTTTGAGCGCCAGGTCGACCTGCGACTCGCTCGACTGCAGCGATGTTCCCATTGCGTAGCGGTTGTTCTCGCAGCAGAACAGCACCGGCACGTTCCAGAGTGCGGCCAGGTTCATCGCCTCGTGGAACTCGCCTTCCGCCATCGCTCCCTCACCGAAGAAGCACACCGTGACCGGACCGGTGCGCCCGAGCATCTGGTCGGCCAGTCCGAGCCCGACGGCCAGCGGAAGATGACCGCCGACGATCGCGTTGCCGCCGAAGAACCGCGTTGCGGCATCGAAGAGATGCATCGAACCGCCGCGCCCTCCCGAGCATCCCGTGGCCCTGCCGAACATCTCGCTCATGATCGACTCGGCCGACACACCCCGCAGCAGGGCGTGGCCGTGTTCTCGATAGGTGGCAAGCACGGCATCCTCGGGTTGCAGGCAGCTCATCACCCCGGACGCCACCGCCTCCTCACCGATGTACAGATGCAGGAAGCCCCGGATCTTCGACTCGCCGTACAGCTCGGCGCACCGTTCCTCGAACACCCGGATGCGGATCATGTCGGCGAGCAACCGCCGCTGCAGGTCGTGGTCGCTGGTCATGGTCGTTCCTTCCCGGTCTCGGGCGTCACGGTTTCGAGTGTTGAGGTGTCGCCTTCGTCCTCGCCGAGTTCGCGCGCCTTGAGGACCCGGCGCATGATCTTGCCGCTGCGGGTGTGGGGGAGGTTGTCGACGAACTCGATTTCACGGGGAGCCACCGCGGCTCCCAGCCGCGCTCGCGCGTGTCCGAGGAGCTCTCGTTGCAGTTGCTCGTTCGGCTGGTGGCCGCGGGCGAGTACGACGAAGGCTTTGACGATCGCTCCGGCGGTGGGATCGGGCGTACCGATCACACCCGTCTCAGCGACGGCCGGGTGCTCGTTCAGCGCGGATTCCACCTCGAACGGACCGATCAGGTGACCCGAGGTCTTGATGACGTCATCGCCGCGACCCACGAACCAGTAGTAGCCGTCGGCGTCGCGACGGGCGAGGTCGCCGGTCCGGTACCAGCCGTCGACGAACGATCGCTGGTAGCGCTCGTCCTGGTCGAGGTAGGTCCGGAACATCGATGGCCATCCGGAGCGCAGGGCAATCTCGCCGGACTGCTCCGGGTCGGTCACCTGCACCGGTGCGCCATCGGCATCGGTCACGACGTCGCCGTCGGCGTCACGTTCGAGCAGCGTGACCTCGATGCCCGGCAGTGGTCGGCCCATCGATCCGGCTCGTACGGGCTGCGAGCGGTAGTTGGAGATCATGATGCCGCCGGTCTCGGTCTGCCACCAGGTGTCGATCACCGGGACCCCGAACTCCCGCTGACACCAGTGGACCGCCTCGGCGTCGAGCGGCTCGCCGACGCTGGCCACCAACCGCAAGTGCGACAGGTCGCGCGCCGCCGCCAGGTCGCTGCCCGCTCGCTGCAGCATGCGAATCGCGGTCGGTGCGGTGTAGAAGACGTCGACGGCGTGGCGTTCGAGGATCCGGTACCAGCGTTCCGAGTCGAACTCTGCTTCGTCGACGATGCTGGTGACCCCGTTGGTGAGCGGGGCGATGATGCCGTACGACGTCCCGGTCACCCATCCAGGGTCGGCGGTGCACCAGAACGTGTCGCCCTCGCGAAGGTCGAGGACCAGGCGGCCCGTGACGTGATGGGTGATCACCGCTGCGTGCACGTGGACAGCCCCCTTGGGCTGGCCCGTCGTCCCGCTGGTGAAGTGCAAGAGGGCGGGGGTCTCCGGATCGGTCGGTGCCATCTCGAAGGCGTCGTCACCTTCGGTGAGGAATGCCCCGAACGACAACACCTGCGGACCGCCGTTGCTGTTGCTCCTCACGCCGATCTCGTCTTCGGTGCTGCCGCAGACCAGCACGAGCTCGAGGTGGGGCAACCGGTCGAGCATCGCCGCGACCTTGCGGCGGTACAGCAATGGGGTCGTGACCAGGATCTTGATGTGGCCGAGGTTCATCCGTTGCGCGATCGGGTCGGGTCCGAATGCCGAGAACAGCGGCGTGAAGACACCGTGCGCCTTCAGGGTGCCGAGTGCCGTCACGTAGAGGTCGGGGATGCGTCCGGCGAGCGTTGCCACGCCCGTGCCGGCGTCGAACCCGCGACGTCGCATGGCATCGGCGAACCGGTTCGTGCGTCGAGCCAGACTGGCGTAGGTGATGTCGACCGGTTCGTCGACGTCGGTGGGTTCACGTCCGAGGAACCGCAGCGCGACTCGATCACCGTGACCATTGCGGACGTGGCGATCGACGGCGAGGTCGGCGATGTTGACACTGGTCGGCTCGCCGCTGGCGCCGTCGGTGCGCAAACCCGCCCACGCGTCGTTCCAGTCGAACGACGTCACGGTCGCGGCGTAGTCGACCAGCCACGGTTCGGGTTGTTCGCTCATCAACTTCGAGTAGACCTCGTTCCGCCGGCACCGGCCAGGGGCGAAGGTCAACAGGCCGTCAGCGGCGGTGGACGGCCTTGCGGATCTCGTCGACCCACAACACCGCGGAGGCGAGGCCGGTACAGGTCGCCCACTGGGTGATGTCGAGCGCCTCGGTGTCGAAGGCGCGTTGCAGCGGCGGGAGGTGCACGACGGCGATCTGCAACGCCAGCGTCAGGCCAGCGGCCGCCCACAGCAGGCGATTGTCGAACGGCCGGACGAACGCGCTGACGGTGTCGGATCGAGCGTTGAACACGTTGAAGATCTGTGCGAGCACCACCGTGGTGAACACCATCGTCCGCGCCGTGGAGATGTCGCCGGACCCGCCGAGCAGGCCGCCGGCCAGCTCGAGGTCGAGCGCGACCAGCCCGACGACCGCGGTGGTCACACCGATGAGCGCGATCGTCACGATCATCGACCGGTCGACGATGCGGTCGGTGATCCGACGGGGCGGCACGTTCATCACGTCCTCGACGGCCGGGTCGACCCCGAGCGCCAGTGCCAGGGCGCTGTCGGTGAGCAGATTGATCCAGAGGATCTGCGTCGCCAGCAGCGGCACCGTCAGGCCGTCCGCTCCGGCGGCATCGGCGAGGCCGAGCGCTCCGGCGGCGAGCACGCCGACGAACATCACCAGGACTTCTCCGGCGTTCGACGCCAGCAGGTAGCGGAGGAACTTTCGGATGTCGGAGAAGATCTCGCGGCCTTCGCGAACTGCGCTCAGGATCGTGGCGAAGTTGTCGTCGGCGAGGATCATGTCGGCGGCCTCCTTCGAGACCTCGGTGCCGTTGATCCCCATCGCCACGCCGATCTCGGCCTGGCGGAGGGCGGGAGCGTCGTTGACGCCGTCGCCGGTCATCGCCACGATGCGGCCATCGTGTTGGAGCGACTCGACGATGCGAAGCTTCTGTTCGGGTGACACTCGAGCGAACACCGAACGTCGGAGCACCGTGGCGGCGAACTCGGCATCGTCGAGCTCGGCGAGTTCAGCACCGGTGACACCCGATCCGTTCTGGCCCGACCCGGTCTCGTCAGCGTCGGTCTCGATGCCCAGCTGCTGCCCGATGCGACCGGCGGTTCGCGGGTGGTCGCCCGTGATCATGATCACCCTCACGCCGGCCCGTTGTGCGTCGGCGACGGCGTCGATCACCTCTGGGCGGGGTGGATCGACGATGCCGACCACACCGAGGTGGACCAGACCGCGTTCGAGCGATTCGTCGATCTCGTCGGCCACCGTGTCGAGGCGCCGGTAGGCAACAGCCAGGGTGCGCAGCGCGTCGTCGGCGAGACGCTCCACGTCAGCCAGGATCTCGAGACGGCGCAGCTCGGTGAGTTCGACGACGTCGCCGCCGACACGCTCGTGAGTGCAGCGGCCGAGCAGCACATCGGGCGCGCCCTTGGTGACGAGCACGAACTCGCGACGATCGTGATGGTTCGGCTGAGTCCCGGCCTCGCTGTCGAGGTCGACCGTCGTCATCAGCTTGCGCTCCGATGTGAACGGCACCTCGGCAACGCGTTCGAACCTGGCCGTTCGCTCAGCGGTCAGTCCGAGCTTCCGCTCGGCGACGAGGAAGGCCGCCTCGGTCGGATCCCCGAGCACTTCCCAGCTGTCGCCATCCGAGCGCAGCGTCGCGTCGTTGGCGAGCGAGCCCCCTTCGAGCACCAGCTCGACTTCGCGTCGCAGCTGCTCGTCATGCACCGGTTCGCCGTTCACCCGGACCTCGCCGACCGGTTCGTACCCGATCCCGGTGATGTCGACCTCGACCGATGACGTCACGATCTTCACGATCGTCATCTCGTTGCGGGTCAAGGTGCCGGTCTTGTCGGTGCAGATCACCGACGCCGAGCCGAGGGTCTCCACCGACGAGAGCCGCTTCACGATCGCCCGCTCTGATGCCATGCGTTGGACGCCGAGCGCCAACACGACCGAGAGGATCGCCGGCAGACCCTCTGGCACGGCCGCGACGGCGAGCGACACGCCGACCAGCAACGCATCGATGACGTCGGCGGCGCCGGAGATGGGCGACGCGACCAGGATCGCAACGACGACGATGGCCGCCAACGCCACCACGGTGACGCCCAGCGCGCGCCCGAGCCACGAGATCTGTTGTTGTAGTGGCGTGCGGTCCTCGGATCCCGAATCGAGCAGTGTCGCAATCCGGCCGATCTCGGTGTCCATCGAGGTGGCGACCACGACCCCACGCCCGCGGCCTCGAACCACAGCGGTGCCGTTGTAGACCATGTTCGTTCGGTCGGCGAGCTCGCACTCCGGTGCGACCCGTTCGACCGACTTGGTCACCGGAACCGACTCGCCGGTGAGGGCAGCTTCCGCGATCTGGAGTGAGGAACTGTCGGTGACGCGACAGTCGGCGCCCACCATGTCGCCCTCGGCGAACAGCACGACGTCGCCGCGGACGAGTTGAGTGCTGGCCACCGACTCGACCCGGCTGCCGCGGACGACGCGCACGTGGCTCGCCGTGAGGTCGCGCAGTGCATCGACGGCGCGCTCGGCCTTGCGCTCCTGCCAGAACCCGAGCACGGCGTTGGCGACGACGATCGCCGCGATCACGAGGGCCTCGATCGGGGTCTCGTCGGCGCCGTCGAACCACCACGCCAGCAGCGAGACGACGATCGCCACGAGGAGGAGCGCGACCAACGGATCGACGAACTGGTCGAGCAACCGGCGCCATGCCGGCCGCGGTGGCTGCTGGTCGAGTGCGTTCGGGCCGAACTCGACGAGTCGCCGGGCCGCCTCGTCCGTGTGCAGTCCGCTGTCGAGGTCGGTGCCGAGCGAGCGGGCGACGTCGGCGACCGCTTGCGACCACGGGGTCATCGACCGATCGTCGCGTGGCGCGACGATCGCGTTCGGTGACGACACTGCGGTGAGCTCCTAGACGCTGAACTGTTCGAGGGCGCGGAGCGCGTGGGTTGCGTAGGTCGACGCGGGTCCACCACCCATCAGGAGTGCCACGCCGATCGCCTCGTGAACCATCTCCGCGGTGGCGCCAGCCCGGAGCGCATCGTGCATGTGCAGGGTGATGCAGTCGTCGCAGCGGGTGCAGATGGCGATGGCGACCGCCATCAACTCCTTGGTCGCCTGGGGGAGTGCGCCATCCTTGACAGCGGCACGGTGGAGGTCGCCGAACCCCTTCATCTGGTCGGGGATCACCTGCATCAGATCGCGGTAGCCCTGGCGGAGTTCGGTTCGCAGTGCGGGAAAGTCGTCGGTCATTGCTGCTCCTGACGTCATACCTTGGGGAGGGGTTCCATCGTCACCCGCATCGTCGCCCCCGACCAGGGGCCAAGGTCAATCCGTTCCGACGCGGCCAGTTCGTCTCACACCCAGGAGTCCGCGTGACCGGGCCCGCGTGACCTTTGGCCCTGCCGTCGAGCGTCATCGCGTGGCTTGATCAATGCAATGGAGGCGCATGCGTCGCGGAGGAATGAGTCGGGGGATGCTTCGGCAAAGGAGGGTGGATCCACAGTGCTCACGGACGCAACAACGGCTTCGACGTCAACGCCTGCCGCCGCCAGCGGCACCTGGGTCGTCGGCCTGGACGGATCCGACTGCGCGGCGAACGCGCTCGAGTGGGCGGTGGCGAATGCCGTCGGTCGGGCCACCGGCGTCGAACTGGTCACCGCCTGGCAGACGCCGGTCGTGGGGGCCTACCCGATGTCGGCACCGATGTCGGTGGCCATCGACGACACCGAACTGCACGACGCGGCAGCGCACGACGTCGCGCAGGTCACCGATGACCTCGGCGGCCGGCTGGACGTGCCCGTGACGGCGTCGGTCGGCCACGGAGGGCCGGCCCAGGTGCTCCTCGAGGCGTCTGCATCAGCTGGGATGCTGGTGATCGGAAGTCGCGGTCGTGGCGGATTCGCCCGTCTGCTCCTCGGATCGACGAGCACCCAGTGCGCGACGCACGCATCGGTGCCCACCATCGTGGTGCCCGGCGACGCCGAACCCAAGCGAGCCGAGACGATCCTGGTCGGCTGCGATGGCTCCCCGAACTCAATGGTGGCGCTGCGCTGGGCGATCGACTTCGCCTCGCCGGGTGGCACGGTGGTGGTTGCCTGGGTGTGGGATGCCACACCGCTGGCGGTCGGCGCCGACGCGTTCTTCTTCCCCGATGCCAGTGATCTCGCTGCCGAGCGCTTCCATCATCTCGTCGACACCGTTGCGGATCAGGCGCGCATCGGTGAAGTGACGTTGGAACGCGAGTTCATCCGCGGCACGCCTCGGTCGGCGCTTGCCTCCCAGGCCGAGAACGTCGACCTCGTGGCGGTCGGCGCTCGCGGTCACGGAGCCGTCGGCGCAGCACTCCTCGGCTCGGTGTCGACGTGGCTGCTCCACCACGTGCACCGTCCGATCGCCGTCGTGCCGCTGCCAGTGTGACGGTGCATAGCGCATCTCAGTGGTCATCTGAGCGACAATGGCCTGATGATCCGTGTCTTCCTGCTCGACGACCACGAAGTGGTGAGGCGGGGTATCGCCGCGGCCCTCGAAGCCGCGAGTGACCTGACCGTGGTCGGTGAGGCCGGCACCGCCGAGGCAGCCATTGCCGGCGTCCGGGAACTCGCCCCTGACGTCGCTGTCCTCGACGTCCGCTTGGGCGACGGCGATCACAACGGCATCGACGTGTGTCGTCAGATCACCACCGAGTTCCCCGACGTCAAGGTGTTGATCCTCACGTCGTTCGACAGCGACCGGGCGATCGTCGACGCTGGCCTGGCCGGCGCGGCGGGGTTCATCCTGAAGCAGATCCGCAGCAACGATCTGGTCGACACGATCCGCGGTGTTGCCGATGGCCGTCAGTACCTCGACGACGCCGAAGTGCGTTTGGCGAGTCGGCGCCTGCGCGAGAGCGAGGAGGGGCGGCTCGACGACCTCACGACACAGGAGCGTCGGATCTTCGACTTGATCGGCGAGGGCTACACGAACCGTCAGATTGCCCAGGAGATGTACCTGGCGGAGAAGACGGTCAAGAACTACGTCTCGAACCTGCTGGCGAAGCTGGGGATGTCGCGGCGCACCGAGGCAGCGGCGCTCGCCTCACGCCTCGTGGAACGCCACCGCAACGAGATGTGAGTGCCGGTCCCGGTGGTCAGACCGGGACGTGCCAGAGCAGACGGGTGCCCGACGGCTCATTGGACGTCACCGTGCAGCTCCCGCCGAGTTCGGCGGCGCGCCACATCATGTTCGACAGCCCGCCGGACCGCTTCGGCGCGTTGGGGAGCCCGACGCCGTTGTCGCTGATCCGCAGCGACATCGCATCGGCGACGCGTTCGATGTGCACCTCGGCGGTGGTCGCGTCGGCGTGGCGGACCACATTCGACAACCCTTCGGTGACCGTGGCCACGACCTGATCGGCGATGAAGTCGGGAACTGTGTCGAGGTCGCCGGACAGTCGGAGCACGGGCTCGAATCCGAGGTGACGAGCCCGTTCGTGGACCAGTTCGGTGATCTGGGCCGAGAGCGTTCGGTGCTCGTTGTGCTGGCCGAGTCGGAAGATGGCCGCTCGGAGTTCACGAATCGTGTCGTCGAGCTCGTTGATCGTTGCGCCGATGCGGTCGGCGACCATGGGTGGCTGGGCGGCGGACTGCACGGATTGGAGGCTCATCCCGGCCGCGAAGAGCCGTTGGATCACCATGTCGTGAAGGTCACGGGCGATGCGCTCACGGTCGCGCAGCATGGCCATCTGCGATGCCGACTCCTGACGTTCGCTGACGTCGCGGATCGTGGCGATCGTGTACAGCGTGTCGTCGACGGTGCAGGGGCTCAGGCTGATCTCGACGGGGAACATCTCGCCCGACGAGTGTTGTGCGAACAGCTGGAGACCGGTTCCCATCGGGCGGCTCGAGGGTGCTCCGGCGAAGTCGGCGCGGCGCTGTGCGTGCGTGCGACGGAATTCGGGTGGAACCAGTTCGTCGACCGAGGATCCCACGAACTCCTCCTGGGTCTTGCCGAACAACCTCCCGGCAACGGGATTGGCGAGCGAGATGAGGCCATCGGCATCGACCAACAGCAGCCCGTCGGGAGAGGAGTCGATCAATGCTCCTGCGAGCTCGGCGCGGTCCATGCAGCTCTCATGCTATTGGTGGTCGGAGTGAACGTTGGGCCGGATCGCGGTCAACAGGTTCAGTGGCGAAGATGCGGTGGTCGTACCAACAGCACGGGACACGGTGCGTGACGGACGATCGCGGCTGCGGTACTGCCGATGACGAACCGCGACATTCCCGTGCGTCCGCGGGTGCTTGCCACGATCAGTGATGCCTTGATCGTGGAGGCGAAGTCGGCGACCTCGTCGTGGACGTGCTCGCCGTGGAGGACCTCGAACTGCACCGGATGACCGGAGTCTCGGGCCAGACTGCGTGCGAGCCGTGCGGGGTAGGCCGACTCGCTGACGTCTGCCGAGGCGCTGGCATCGGGATCGGTCACCTGGACGATCCATGGTTCGGCGCCGAGTTCGATGCCCCACGCAGCGGCCAGTGGCAGGACCGATTCGGACGCGTTGGAGCCATCGGTCGTCACGATGATCGGGCCGTCGAACCCCCTGGTGGTGACGTGTGGTCCAACCACCAGCACCGGTCCGAAGATGCGGTCGAGGAGTTCCTCGGTCACGCTGCCGAGCAGCGCTGCCGAGCGGCCCCGGCCGTGCGATGCGAGGACCACCGTGACCTCGGGGTGCTGTTCGACCTCGTTGCCGATGACCTGCGCCACGCTCTCCGCCGCCACGCGTACGTGGGTCGACACGCTCACGCCCGAGGTGTCGTGCTGGTCCAGACGCTCGGCCAGGCGGCCTTCGGCCTCGGAGCTGTCGTGCTCGTCGAAGACCACTTCGATGACGTCGACCGAGGCATCGCTGTGGCGTGCCAGCGCCACGGCGACATCGGCGGCGCGCCGACGATGCGTCGGATCCATCGACAGGAACGATCAGGTGTTGGACCATGGTGTCTCCTCGTGCTGAGTGTTGGATCGTGTGGTCATGTGCTGGAGCCGACTCGGAATCGTCGACCGGACACTCCGGTCGGTACGAGCCGGACGAAATAGGGCTTGTTCGAGACGTGCCACGGATGGACATGGAGCTCGAAGGTGTCGAAGAGTTCGGTGCCGTTGGTGATCACGTTGGCAGTGCCGTGGATCACGACGCTCCAGGGGTCGTCGGATTGCTCGCCGTAGGTGCGGGCGGCATTGTCGGCCTCGAAGGCGACCTCGGCAGCGTCGAGCGCGTGGGCGAGCTTGGTGCCCAACGCGGTTCGGAACACGATCGACCCCTGGTCGACGACATGGTTCACCGGAAACACCTCGACGCCTCCCTGGGCCGTCGGCGTGGCCAAGCGACCGACGTCGACGGTGCGCAGCAGCGTCCAGCACTCGGATTCCGACAGCTCCTCGAGCGGTTCCATCTCCACGGGATTCCCTCCATGCTGATCGTCGCGTGACGAGCCACGCCGTGCCCAGGGCCCAATGTCACCGACACTCTGGCCAGACGTCGTGTGGCGGTCTCGGCCGGCGGGTCTTCGGGCCCTTGGCGAGTGGGGTGATCGCGGGCGATACTCGACCCCATGACAGCACGCTGGATCGTTGGTATCGATGGATCGGACGCGGCGGTCGACGCATTGCGGTGGGCCAGTGGCCAGGGCGTCGCCCGGGATGTCGAGATCACTGCCCTCGGGGCGTTCCATGTGCCGTCGATCATGGCGGTGTTCACCGCCAAGCGCGGGTTCGGCGTCGACGAACTCGGCCTCGCCGCCACGGCGGGACACGACGTCGACGTGGCGATCGCATCAGCTGCCGGTGCAGACGCCGACGTGCACGCCATGGTGGTCGAGGGTCAGGCCCAGCACGTCCTCGTCGACGCATCGGTTGACGCTGACCTGCTCGTGATCGGCCGGACCGGCAGCGGCGAACTTCGCCATCACCTGCTCGGCTCGGTGAGCCAGTACTGCGTCACCCACTCGCATGCTCCGGTTGCCGTGGTACCGACTGGTACGACGCCAGGGACGGCCTCATCGATCGTCGTCGGATTCGACGGCAGCGATCATGCTGCGGATGCGTTGCGCTGGGCGCTCGACTTCGCCGGAGCGGCCGCCCAGGTTCGAGTGGTCGCCGCGATCGAGGTGGCCCCGTGGGTCGACGAGGACATGAGCCGCAGCCGGTTCGGTGACGAGATCGAACTCGAGGAACAGCGCATGATCGGTGCGCTCGACGCGGTCGACCCTGATGGCCGTGCCGAGCGCTCGATCGTGTTGCAGGGCCCCCGTCAGGCACTTGCGGAGGCGCAGGAGGGCGCTGACCTGGTCGTGGTCGGGTCACGCGGCCGCGGGTTGATCGCCGCCGGACTGCTCGGGTCGGTGAGCACGTGGCTCCTCCACGACGCAGGGTTGCCCGTGGTGGTGGTCCCCAGCCGCTGAACGCGACCGCCTCAGTCGGCGTGCAGCTTGGGTTCGCCCGGGTGGTACGGAGCGTCGGGGGCGGGCATGGCCGCAAGCGACTCGGCGGTGCTGTCGGTGTCGGCGCCGGTCCAGCCGAGTGAGTTGTCGGGACTGACCTCGTCGACGAGGTGGTACCGGCGACCCGTGACCACGGCAGGGTCGATGCGAACGAAGTTCGGCTTGTCCCAGGTGAGCCAGGGAAACAGCGGGAGATCTTCGGCGTCGAACATCTCCTGCATCCGCTCGATCGGCCGGGCATGGCCCTTGACGACCACGCTCCACGCGGTGCGATCGCTGGGCTCGTACCCGTCGATCTCGAAGGCGACCAGTCGGTTGAGGACCGCACCTGCCAGCTTGGTGCCGGCGGCGCTGCGGAACACGATGCCGCTCTTGTCGACCACGAAGTTGATCGGGAAGATGTCGGGCTGACCCGCGATGTCGACAGCGAGGCGTCCGACGGCCGCGTGGTCGAGCAGTTCCCAGCACTCGGATTCACTGAGGATCTCGGTGGCTTGCTGTCGTTCGTCCATGGACTCATTCAACCCGACCGGCCGCGGTGGGAGCAGGGCACTTTGTCATGCCATGAGTTACCGGCGAGGCCGGGCAACCTGCCGCTGTGGTCGATGTGGGCAACGGGTCACGACCACCGCGTGGATCGCGGGCGGGGCGACCACGAATTGCAGAGTGGTCACGACCCCGACTCTAGGATCATTGGTGATGGCCGACACCGAGACGTCTCCTCGCAACATCGTCGGGTCGGGTCCGGTGATCGTCGGCGTCGACGGCTCGAGCAACGCTCAGCGGGCGTTGGCGTTGGCCGCCGAGATCGCCAGCCGGTTCGATCTGGATCTGGCGGTGTTCCACGCGATCGGGTTGATGACGGTGATCGAGGGCCGGCACGTACCGTCGGAGGGCCATCGTGACGACATCGAGCGCTTGCTGCGTCTCGAGTGGTGCGCGGCGCTCGCCAACGATCGCGAGCTGCGCTGGCGCGCCGAACTCGTGTACGGCAGCCCTGCCGACGTGTTGATGAAGATGGGCACCGGGCTCGATGCATCGTTTGTCGTGGTCGGCTCGCGCGGCGTCGGTGATGAGCAGGCGCTCGGCAGCACGAGCCACCATGTGGTGCATCACTGCGACCGGCCGGTCGTCGTCGTGCCTCCCTCCGATCGCACGGCCTGACGCCCGCTCCGGTCGACCGGGTACGGTCCGGGGATGACTGAATTCGCTGGTCGCGTCGCCATCGTCACCGGGTCCTCGAGCGGGATCGGGGAGGAGACCGCCCGCCGGCTCTCGGCGCTCGGCGCCACGGTGGTCGTCAACTCGTCGTCGTCGGTCGAAGCCGGCGAGGCGGTGTCGGCGTCGTTGCCGGGCGAGTCCTGTTACCTGCGTGCCGACATCAGCGACCAGGAAGAAGCGCACGCCCTCATCGACGACACGATCGAGCGCTACGGGCAGCTCGACTTCCTGATCAACAACGCCGGCTGGACCACGTCGATCCCGCACGAGCGTCTCGACGATCTCACCGACGAGATCTTTCGCAAGACCTTCGAGGTCAACGTGTTCGGCACGTGGTGGCTCACCAAACGGGCGATCCCGCACCTGCGTGAGTCCGACGACGCCAACATCGTCAACATCACCTCGATCGCCGGGCTTCGACCGGTCGGTTCGTCGATGGCGTATTCGATGACGAAGGCGGCGCTCAATCAGATGACGTTGTTGCTCGCGAAGAGTTACGGCCCGATCCGCGTCAACGCCGTTGCGCCCGGCCTGGTGGCCACGCCGTGGACCGAGGACTGGGATGCGATGCATGCTGCGGTCGCCAAGATCGCTCCCGTGCCCCGCTCGGCGACGCCCGACGACTGCGCCGAGGCGGTGCTGGCGCTGCTGCGAAACAAGTACACGACCGGTGAGATCTTCGTCGTCGACGGCGGCTTCACCCTCAAGACGTAGCCGTTCGCGTCAGGCGGCGGACTTCTCCAGGATGTGCACGCCGCAGGCCGAGCCGAGGCCGATCACGTGGGCGAGGCCGACCTTGGCGCCTTCGATCTGACGGTCGCCTGCCTCACCGCGCAGGTGGTGGCAGACCTCCCAGATGTTGGCGATCCCGGTCGCCGAGATCGGGTGACCTTTCGACTGCAGTCCGCCTGACACGTTGACCGGCAGCGAACCATCGCGCCACGGAGCACCCGAGTTGAAGAAGTCGACGGCACCGCCCTCTTCGCACAGACCGAGGTTGTCGTAGTGGACGAGTTCGGCGGTGGCGAAGCAGTCGTGCAGTTCGACGAGGTCGAGGTCCTCGGGGCCGACGCCTGCTTGCTCGTAGGCGGTCGCTGCGGCGTTGCGGGTGAGCGTGTTGACGTCCGGCAGCACCTGGCAGGCCTCCTGCCACGGATCGGAGGTGAGCACCGAAGCCGACACCTTCACGGCGCGTCGCTGCTGTTCGAGCGACAGCGTCTTGAGCTTCTCGCCGCTCACGACGACCGCGGCGGCCGCACCGTCGCAGTTGGCCGAGCACATCGGGCGGGTGTTCGGATAGGCGATCATCATGTCGCCCATGATCTCCTCGAGCGTGAAGCGCTTGGAGTACGCCGCCAGCGGATTGAGCGTCGAGTGGGCGTGGTTCTTCTCAGAGATCTTGGCGAACAGCTCGAAGTCGGCGCCGCCGTATTTGTGGCCGTACTCCATGCCGACCTGCGCGAACACACCTGGCATCGTGTCGGTGCCGATGCGGCCGTCGGTGGACGTGACCGCTCCGTAGCGGCCCTGCGGTTCCCACTCGTTGCCGTCCTGCTTGGCTCGGCCGCCCCCGCCGAGCAGGCCGACTCCGGCGAGCTTCTCGACGCCGACCGCGAGCCCCATGTCGCTCTCGCCGGCCTTGATCGACATGATCGCCGTGCGCAGCGCCGTGGCTCCGGTGGCACAGGCGTTCGACACGTTGTAGACCGGGATGCCCGTCTGGCCGACCTGCTTCTGGATCTGCTGGCCGATGCCGCCCGACCCCATGAGGTTGCCGGCAGCCATCACACCCATGTCGGCCATCGTCACACCACCGTCGGCGAGCGCCGCCATCACGGCCTCCGACGCCAAGTCGACCACGTCACGATCGATGTGTTTGCCGAACTTCGTCATGTTGATCCCGAGGATCCAGATGTCTTCGCTCACTGTGTTTCTCCTTGATGATCTTCTCGGCCTCACGGACCGTCGGTGGTTGGTTGCGTCAGGTCGGCCTCGTCCGCCTCGTCGCTGGCGCTTCCCTCGGCGGCTGCCGTCAGTTGTGCTGCTCGTTCAGTTGTGCGGTTCGAAGGCGAAGCCGATGGCTTCGGTGCCGTGGTCGTCGGTGCCGAGCGAGTAGGTCATCAGTTTCACCTTCATGCCGGTGTGCACGTGATCGGCGTCGGGTTCGACGTTGCGGAGATTGCCACGCACGCTCGTGCCGTCGCAGTCGATCACCCCGGACACGAACGGCACCTCGACGCCGGGTGCGGCGAACGCGACGATCGTGAACGTCCGAAGTTCGCCGTCGGTCGCGATCTTCACCTGGCGGAAGCCGGTGCCGAAGCACGATGCGCATGCGTTTCGACGGTCGAAGAACCGCGCGCCGCAGTTGGTGCACTCGGTGGCGACCAGGTGTGGATCGCCGTCGTCGAGCACGAGGTAGTGGACGAGCGGTACGCGGCTCGGCGTTGCAGTGTCAGCCATTCCCGCGAACGTACCCACCAGCGGTGTGCCGCAACGACCCGGCGCTCGGGCGCGCTGCTGCCGCGCACCTTCATCGCTCGGGGGCGAGGGCGGTGAGCCAGGCGGGGAGACGGGTCGGGCGGCCGGCGGTGGTGACGCAACCGTGAACCGTCACGCCGGTGGCACGAGGGCGGGCCACCCCGGCCTCGTCGTCGACGGTGATCAGGTAGGCCATCTGAAACGTGGCGCGTGTGACGTCAGCCAGGCGGAGGTGCACGGTGATCCGGTCGTCGAACTCGAGTGGCTGGCGGTACTGCACGAACGACTCCAACACGGGCGATTCGAGCCCAGCATCACGCCACTCGGTGAACGGATGGCCGATCGCACGTAGGTACTCGACCCGGGTCTCCTCGAAGTAGGCGAGGTAGTTGCTGTGGTGGACGATGCCCATCGCGTCGGTCTCGACGAAGCGGACACGGATCTGGTGGGTGAACTCGTAGTCGTCGGGCGAGGTGGACGGATCGACGGACAGACGCACGCAGCGACCATACAAGTGAGCGACCACACACGTGGCAGTACCGGCCGCTCTACAGTCGAACTCGTGACACCAGCAGTCGTGGCGCTCGAGGACGCCGGGATCCTGCACACGATCCACGAGTACGACCGAGGCGACGACCTCCACGACTTCGGCCGCGAGGCCGCAGACGCACTCGGGCTGGATCACGATCAGGTGTTCAAGACGCTCGTCGTCGTTGCCGACGACGAGCTCGTCGTGGCCGTCGTGCCGGTCAGCTGTCAGCTCTCGATGAAGCGTGTCGCCGCAGCGGCCGGCGCCAAGAAGGCAACGATGTGCGATCCGGCGCGAGCTGAGCGGTCGTCGGGGTACATCGTCGGAGGCATCAGCCCCATCGGCCAACGCAAGCGGCTTCGCACGGTGATCGACGAGACCGCCGAGCTCTTCGACACCGTCTACGTGAGCGGCGGCAGACGCGGCATGGACATCGGGGTGGCGCCGGCCGACCTGATCGCCGTACTCGACGCGATCGTTGCGCCGATCACGGCGTGAGGGGCGGGGGCCGAAGGAGTTGGTTCAGCGCGCAGGATGCCGCATGAGCGCTTCGATACGGGCCACCCGGGTCCGTGCGGGCGGATGCGATGCAGCCAGCCGTGCCCGCCAGCCGATCGGTCGGCGGCCCGACCCGCGTGCCAACAGTTCGCGCAGGGCACTCGCCAGCTCGCGGCCGAAGCCCATCCGCACCGCTCGGCGGTCGGCCTCGAACTCCGACGAGTGGCCGACGAGATTCGCCAGGGCGTCGCTGCCGCGGAAGGCTGCCGTGAAGACCCACGACAGCGCGTGCATGATGACCGCCACGACCGAGCCGATGGCCGCCACGATCGGCGACTTCTGACCGAAACTGCCGGCTGACGCGCGCCCGATGTTCTCGATGAAGAAGCCGACCCGCGCAAGCAGGACCACCGGCGCCGACAGCCAGTGGCCGATCGTGATCGCCACGGTGTGCAGCCCGAGATGGTGGCTCAACTCGTGGGCGAGCACGCCACGCAACTGCGCCTCGCTGAGATCGTGCACGGCGAAGCTGGTCACGAGCACCAGGTGGCCGCCGCAGGCGAAAGCGTTCAGTTCGTCGGTGGGGAGGACACGCAACACGTAGCGGCTTGCCGGCAATCCGTTGGCCTGGGCGATTCGTGCCCAGAGCGGTTCGATGATCTCGGCCTCGTCCATCGTCGGCCGACGTGCACGGAGCAACGGCGTGAGCACGAGCACCTGGATCGGCCGCACGAACAGCAACAGCCCGGCAGCTCCGAACCCGAGCACCACCCACCAGTAGCGGACGCTGGTGAGCCATCCGAGCGGCAACCAGATCAGGAACAGGGCGAGCAAGGTGAACGGGAGGATCGCGACCACTGGCATGAACGCCCAGACGGCCCCTCGTTCGACGCTCCGGGCGCCCTCGCGTGTTCGCATCGCGGTGGTCACGATACGCACAGTGATCAGCCATGCGTGGCGGTCTGGACTTGTTCAAGATGTGTCCGGTCCCTCGCGCCGACATCGTCGATCGGAGTAGTTTCGTGCTCAGACCCCCGACTGACGTCGAGGGTGGGCCCTACGAGGAGACCGGGTGCAGGAGTCAGCAATACTCGCGCAGGAGCGAGATCAGCAGCGTGTCCGCTCGCTGCTCGACGACGCGGCGCGTTGTCGTTCCGCCGACCCTGAGCGATCGCGCCAACTGGCACTCGATGCTCGCCTGCTCGCCCGCGCCTGCGAGCAGCCGGCCTCCGAAGCCGAGGCGCTGTACCACCTGGCGTCGATCGCTCACCAACGTGGACGGACGGAGTATGCCTTCGCGCTCGCAACGGAAGCCGTCGAGCTGACCCAACCGAACGAAGCCAGCTTGACGCTCGCCTGGTCGCTGCACCTGATCGGTGTGGTCCATTACCAGGCGAGCAACTATCCAGATGCCCTCGAGCACTGCTTGCGTGCACTGCAGGTGTACCGGGCCACCGATCACGACGTCGACGAGGGCCGCATCCTGCACACCGTGGCCGCGATCTACCAGTCGATGGCCGACTACGACCGGGCGATCGGCACGTACGAGACCGCTCTCGCCGTGAACGAGGCGCTGGTTCGCCCAGACGTCGACGCGATGGTGCTCGGGAACCTCGCACGGATCCGGGGCCGGCGCGGCGAACACCAGGTGGCGATCGAGCTCGGTCATCGCGCCGTCTCGCTCGCCCGGAGCGACGCACCGCACCTGGTCGGAAGCCTCCTGGCCGACCTTGCCGAATCCCACGCCGGATTGGGCGACCTCCCTGCGGCGGATGCCTGTTTCGAGGAGGCCCGCGCCGGCTGGCAGGCTCGTGTCCAGTCGGGCGAGAAGCTGCCCGTCACCGAGCAGCTCGGAGTGATGGTGTCGGAGGGGCGCGTCGCGTTGCGCAGCGGCCGGACCGACGAGGCGATCGTGGCGCTGCTCGCTGCGCTCGATCTGGCCGACCGCACCAATCATCGCGAGCTCGAGCTCGAACTCCACGATCTGCTCGCCGTGGCCTGCAAACAGGCCGGGAGGTTGTCCGAAGCGCTCGAACACCGTGAACGCCACTTCGCGTTGCACCGCGAGATCTTCACCGACGCTGCCGACCTGCGCATGCGGACGGTGCAGGTGGCCCACGACAACGAGAACGCCCGCCACCTCGGCCAGATCACCTCGCTGACGACGTCGGGGCTGATCGCCGATTACGCCGCCGAGCATGCCGACGTCGACGCCTACCACCTCGAGGCGTACGAGCGCCTCGCTGCGCTCGCGGAGATGCGCGGTGGCAACACGACCCGACACACCAGTGGCGTCGGCGACCTGGCCGCGGAGATCGGTCACGCGATCGGCCAGCATCCCGAATGGTGCGAACGGCTCCGACTCGCCGCCCGGCTCCACGACATCGGCAAGGTCGCCGTGAACGACCGGCTCTTGTTGAAGCCCGGCCCGCTCACCGTCGAGGAGTTCGACGAGATCAAGCAGCACACCGTGTTGGGTCGCCGACTGCTGTCGGGTGTGTCCACCGAGCTGTTCGCTCTCGCCGCCGAAGCGGCCTGGTCGCATCACGAGTGGTGGGACGGGTCGGGGTATCCGAACGGGCTGGCTGGAAAGGCGATTCCATTGTCGGGTCGGATCGTGGCGATCGCTGACGTGTTCGACTCGTTGGCGACACGCCGTGTCTACAAGCGCGAATGGACCCGCGACGAGGCCGTTCGGTTCCTCATGTCCGGTTCGGGTTCGCAGTTCGATCCCGAACTCCTCGACGCGTTCGTGAAGGTGCTCGTCGCCCGGTACCCGGAACTCGCCGCCGACCTCGCTTGAGCGTGACTTTTGGTGTCAGCCATCTTCGGCGCACCGTCAGCTGAGCGCGTTGACCACCCACTGCCGCACGAAGACGGCAAGATCGTCGACGGTGATGTCCTCGCCCAGCCGACCGCTGCGGTACGAGTTGGAGAACGACGACACGGTGCCGAGCACCCCGACGGCAATCAGGTCGGACGGGGCATCAGCGATGGTTCCGGCGCGTTGTCCGTCCTCGACGAGCCGTCGCACGTCGTCGAGGTAGACGCCGGCACCTTCGGCGAGCACGTCGGCGACCTCGGGGTCGCTGCGTTCGACGTCGAGCAGCGCGAAGTACGCCGCGTGGTCGGCCATGAACCGCACGCTCGCCTCGGCGCCGTTGGCGATACGGGTGACCGCGTCGGCTGTGGGATCCATCGCGGTTCCCTGGGCGCGGCGCAGGCGTAGGCGCATCGTCCGAACGAGTTCGGCGAACAGCGCCCCCTTCGTCGGGAAGTACCAGTAGAACAGCCCTTTGGCGACGCCGGCGGCCTGGCAGATGTCGGCGATCCGGGTTGCGGAGTACCCGCGAGCGGCGAACAACTCAGCGGCCGCGTCGAGGAGCTGTTGCTTGCGTTCGAGCCCGTGCTCGGTGTGCTGGCGGTCCGCTGCGGTGTCGAGACGTTCGGCGCCGGCACTGGTCACAGCGACAGTCCAACCGAAACTTGACCCGTTGGTCAAGACGACCGGTCGGTCGTTGCGGCCAGGCCGCAACTACGGTGAGGCGCGATGGCGGCCACCCGCGACGAGCGCATCACCACTCGAACCCGCAACGAGAAGTGGCAGAACGTGCCGTTGCGGATCGAGATGGCCGAGTGCATCAACTGCGATGCGTGCCTGCGTCACTGCCCACCACACTTCGGGGCGATCTTCAACCATGGCGCCGATGTGATCATCGTGCCCGAGCTGTGCAGCGGCTGCGACAAGTGCCTGCCGGTGTGCCCGGTCGACTGCATCTACCCCGATCCCGACTGGCAGGCCACACCGGTCCCCGACGACTGGTGGGACGAGCCAGACGGGCCCAGCGACCCGTACCGGTAGCTTTTCGGCATGAGCACGCCCGCCGTCCTGCCCGAAGCCGAACCGATGTCCCATGTCGGCACGACCCGCACTGGCGTACTCGTGATCCACGGGTTCACCGGCAATCCGTCCTCGATGCGGGGGATCGCCGAAGCGGTGGCCGCGCTCGGCCATCACGTCGAGATGCCGCGGCTGCCCGGCCACGGCACCACCATCGAGGAGATGGTCACCACCGGGTGGGTGGACTGGACCGGTGAGGTCGCCGCGGCGCACGGCCGGCTGGCCGACCGGGTCGATGAGATCGTGGTGGTCGGACTCAGCATGGGCGGATCACTCACGCTCTGGTCTGGATTCGAGCTGTCGAAGATCGTCGGGCTCGTGTGCGTGAACCCTGCCACGACCCCGCAGGCAGACCCCGTGCTCGACATGATCCAGGAGATGGTCGACGCCGGCACCGAGATCGCGCCGGCCATCGGTGGCGACATCGCTGATCCCGATGTGCAGGAGAGCTCCTACGACGGCGCGCCCCTGCGGCCACTGCTGTCGTTCATGCGCGAGGGGCTTGCGCCCATGACGGATCGCTACAGCGAGTTGACGATGCCGCTGCTGCTGATCACGTCACGCCAGGATCACGTCGTCGAGCCGGCCAACAGCGAGCACCTCGCGGTCAACTATGGCGGCGAGGTCGAGCATGTCTGGCTCGAGCGCAGCTATCACGTTGCCACCCAGGACTACGACGCCGCCGACATCGAACGTCGGGTGTGCGAGTTCGTCGCCCGGGTCGCGGGCGGCTGATGATCGCATCGATCCCGAGCCCGTCGTTCAACTCGATCGACATCGGGCCACTCAGTCTGAACCTGTACGGGTTGATGATTGCGCTCGGCGTGGTCGCGGCGGTGTGGCTTTTCGGCCGCCGTCTCGAAGAGCGCGAGATCGGCACCCGCGACGACGCCAGCTCGATCGCGGTCTGGGCGGTGCTCGCCGGGGTCATCGGGGCACGGCTCTACCACGTCGCCACCGACTGGGATCTGTTCGCTGACGATCTCGGCCGGATCCCGCAGATCTGGAAGGGCGGCCTCGGGATTCCCGGTGGTCTCCTCCTCGGCATTCCGGTCGGGTTGTACTTCACGAAGAAGCGAGGGATTCCGCTTGCAGCTGCCGCGACGTGTGCAGCACCTGCGATCCCGCTCGCGCAAGCGATCGGTCGCTGGGGCAACTATTTCAACCAGGAGTTGTTCGGCCGGCCGACCGATCTTCCCTGGGCGCTGGAGATCGACCCGCAGCACTTCGACACCACCATCTACGCGGTCGGCACCACGTTCCACCCGACGTTCCTCTACGAATCGCTGTGGAGCCTCGGGTTGTGCCTGCTGCTGCTCTGGATCGACAAGCGGTTCCGTCCGGCGCCGGGCCAGCTGTTCGTGATGTACATCATCGGCTACGGGATCGGACGCTTCTGGGTCGAGGGTCTGCGCATCGACCGCGCCGACGAGATCGCCGGGTTGCGTTGGAACCAGTGGGTGTCGGTCATGGCCGTGGTGGGCGGCGGCGTCGTGCTCGCGTGGATGCGGCGCCATCCGATCGCCGAGCCCACGATCGAGGTCCCGCTCGACGAGGAACGCTCGCTCGACGACGCGGTGCTCGCCAGCGATGACGAGTCGGCGGACGAGGTCCCCGACGAGGTGCCCGACGAGGTCGAGCGTTCCGGCGGGGATCCGAGCGCCTGACCTCGTGCCGAAGCGGTGGTGCGGCTGTCGGGGCATCTACGGACGGTCGGATGGTGAGAACGGAACGGGTGGGGAGCAACCGACTCAGCCGATCCGCTGCGGCTCCGGCACTCGTGGCCTTCGTGGTCGGCTGCGGCAGTGACGGTGACGAGAGCGTTCCGTCGGCGACGGCGGAGATCACGGAACCTTCCATCACGCTCGTGGTGACGACCGACTCGACCTCTGCGCCGGCCGCATCGACGGTTCCTGAGCCTGCAGCCGAGACGACGCTGCCGGATTTCGACGCATTGCCGGTGTCGTGCGAGGTGTTCGGGGCGCCTGACGACAGCGAGGTCGCCTTCTTCGCCGCCGACTTCCAGAGTGCCCTGGTCGCCGCTCGGACCACTGGTTCGTTCGGCTTCGTCGCCGACTGTCTCGATGCGGTCCCGGCGGCGTACACCGGTGAGGTCCCAGCGTGCTGGGAGAAGTGTTCGGACGTGGCCAGGTCGTTCGTCGCCGACTTCTCCGTACCGCCGGCGGAACCGGCACCCGCTGGCGACTTCTGGACGTCCGGAGTCGTGGTTGAGTACGAGACACCCGAGGGCATGGTCGAGGTGGCGGAGCGGTGGGAGATCCGAGTCGTGGACGATCGCTATGAGGTCGCCGGCTTCTCCGTCGAAGCGCCCTGAGTTCGGGCGAAGCCGCGATCGGGCCGTCGCCGGTCAGGTGATGGGGGTGCCGTCGGGTGCGGTGATGTGCCAGTGGCCGTCGTCGTCGCGGGTGATGGTGAAGCCTTGTTCTTTGAGGTAGTTGTGGCGGGCACAGAGTGGGGCGCCGTTGTCGGGGTTGGTCGGTCCCCGGGTGGACCAGGAGGTGAGGTGGTCGGCGTGGCACCAGCTGTGGGGGTGGTCGCAGCCGGGCCAGATACAGGTGGGCTTCGAGCAGCATGACTGCTTGGCGGGCGTGTCCGGTGAACAACCGTTGGGTGCGGCCGAGTTCGATGACCACGCTCTTGGAGTCGAGCACGACCCGGCGGATCAGCGCCCACAATCCCACTCCGATGATGGCGGTGGGGTTGACCCGGTGACCGCGGTCGGTGCGAGAGGTGACCTCGCGGTAGCCGGCGGGGTTCAGGGGTTGGTCGTCGGCGGTTGCTTGGGCGGTGGTGGTGTCGAGGAGGAAGTTGACCGTCGGCAACGGCCGTTTCGCATCGGGCGGGCACGCAGCCGCAGCCCGTGCCATCTCCAACACCGCATCGGCACGGCGTTGGGCTTCGGTACGCGCCAGCTTCGGTGACGTCGACGTTGCCGTCACCGAGACGATCGACCGCAGTCAGCCCAGTCCTTGTTGAACTCGCGGTCGACATACCACGAGAAGATCTCCAAGAACTCGGGGCCGCCGACCTCATCGAAGCTGGCATGCAACGACCAGCCGCCGTCGGTGTGCTGGTGCATCACCGCGTGACGGCGGGCCTGGTTGCGTTCAGCCTTGTCCGCAGCACCGATCGGGTCGGCCAACGCTTCGAAGGTGAGCGCACGACGTTCGAACTCGACGAAGGACACGTCCATCGCGTCGGCCATCAGGTTCCACACACCCTCGGTGAGGACGTCGGGTTCGATGCGCGGGTTCGCCGCGATGCGTGCCATCACCCGGGTCTGGGCGACACCGACCTGTCCGCCGGCCAACGCGTTGTTCCACACCCCCACCGCCCGCCGCAACCGGGCCTCCTGCACCCGACCGTATGCCTCGGGACCAGACAGCTGCAGGTGATGCTTCATCCAGGCTTTCGCCGTGAAGAACCCGAGCTCTTTGAACGGTTGCGCGGTGTCGACATGCTCCGCCACTGCGATACCTGCCGCAGCCGTCTGGCGGCGCAACTGTTCGACACCCTTCGCCCACGCCATCGTCGTGGCCGCATCGAACCCGGTGGGATCGACACGCTCCAACAGCGACAACCCCTGCGCACAATGCTCGACGACTGCCGCCATCCACTCAGGGCTGGGTGCCACGACATCACCGATGGCGATGTCGGTCACGGGATCGAACCCACGGGCCTCATCGGCTGGAAACCACGAGAACCCGTCACCGAACACCCCGCCAGCCGCCGGCGCACCAGGCCCTCTGGCCACGGCGGGATCATCGACAACGGTCATGGTTCCATCATGACGAGGGGGTACCACAGAGTTCGGCGGACCTCCCGAAGCGGGTTCGGAGCGGTCGTGCGTGGTCAACTGGTTCGGTGCCGCAGCTGGTCCATCTCCCCGGAGCAACCTTCGATCTCGTCATCGATGTCGAGACGCCGACGCCCACGGTCGTGCACTGGGGCCAGCCACTTGGCGACAGCCCTGATCTCGGCGCGCTCGATCCGGCACTCGGGCGTCCGGCGGTGGCCGGCGCGCTCGGCACGGTTGCCCCTGTCAGCATCGTGCCGCTGCACGCCGATGGTTTCGTGGGGCGGCCCGGGCTCGCCGGTCGCCGTGGCGGCGGTCGCGACTGGGCGCCGCGGTTCCGACCGACAGCACACCGCGTTGCCCACGGGGTCCTCACGGTCGACGCGCTCGATGACGTCGCCGGCCTCGCGCTCACCACGGAGATCACCGTTGATGACGTGCTCGGCGTTCGGGTGACCCTGACGAACGTCGCCGACCGGCGGTACTCGCTCGACGCGTTGACGGTGAGCTTGCCGTTGCCTGACGCGGCCGACGAGCTGCTCCGGTTCGAGGGACGCTGGGCCCGCGAATTCCACCCGACTCGTTCGCGGTGGGACCATGGCGCGGTCGTCTCCGAGCACCTTCGCGGCCGGACCTCGCACGAGCACGTACCGCTGCTGTTCGCTGGCACCGCGGGATTCGGCGAGTGGGCCGGCGAGGTGCACGGCATCCACCTCGCCTGGAGCGGCAACCACACGATGCTGGCCGAGCGGTTGGCCGACGGTCGACGATATGTACAAGCGGGCGAGCTGCTGCATCCCGGCGAGATCGTGCTCGAACCGGGCGAGTCGTACACGACGCCTGACGTGGTCGCCGTCTATTCGGCCGAGGGGCTCACACCCGCCGCGTGGGGGTTTCATCGGTCAGTGCGACGCCGCCCGTCGCACCCGACGTCGACCCGGCCGGTGCTGTTGAACACGTGGGAAGCGGTCTACTTCCGCCACGACCTCGACACGCTCCGCGAACTTGCGGACGTGGCCGCGTCGATCGGCATCGAACGATTCGTGCTCGACGACGGATGGTTCGGTTCGCGACGCGACGACACGTCCGGCTTGGGCGACTGGGTCGTGTCGGCCGACGTGTACCCGGAGGGTCTGGCGCCGCTGATCGAGCACGTCACTGGTCTCGGCATGGAGTTCGGCATCTGGGTCGAGCCCGAGATGGTCAACCCCGACAGCGAGCTGTACCGGGCCCATCCCGACTGGGCGCTGACCACGGATGGCTACGAACCCGTGCTCGGCCGCAACCAACTCGTCCTCGACCTGGGTCGCCCGGACGCGTTCGCCGCGCATCCTCGGTCATCTCGATGCGCTCCTCGCCGATCACGACATCGCGTACGTCAAGTGGGACATGAACCGTGACCACGTGCAGGGTTCCGGCTCGACCGGCTCGGCGGGGACACATGCGCAGACGCTTGCGCTCTACGCGCTGCTCGACGAGCTGCGGCGACGCCATCCCGAGGTCGAGTTCGAGTCGTGCGCGAGCGGTGGCGGTCGCATCGATCACGAGATCCTGCGGCGTGTCGAGCGGGTGTGGACGAGCGACTGCAACGACGCGCTCGAACGTCAGACGATCCAACGGGGCGCGTCGATGCTGATCCCGCCCGAGGTGATGGGCGCCCACATCGGTCCGACCCGGGCACACACCACCGGTCGCGTGCACACGCTCGCGTTCCGGGCAGCGACCGCGTTGTTCGGGCACCTGGGCGTGGAGTGGAACGTCGCACGCCTCGACGACGATCGCCGAGCACAGCTGGCCGAGGCGATCGCTCTGCACAAGCGGTTTCGTCCGTTGCTGCACCGTGGCGACGTGGTGCGTTTCGACACCGACTCGGTCTACTGCGCGCACGGGGTCTATGCCGCCGACCGTTCGGAGGGCCTGGTGTCGTTCGCGCAGTTGGCAACGGCGCCGAGTCTCACGCCGCCGGTGCTCCGTCTGCCCGGCCTCGACCCCGATCGGCGCTATCGCGTCGAGCACGTGGCGCTGCCCGACGAACGGTGGGGGATGGCGCTCACGCAGCCGTCATGGCTCGCCGAAGGCATCGAACTGACCGGTCGGCAGCTCGCCGCGCACGGCATCCGCCCGCCGGTGCTGCACCCTGAGTCGGCCGTGCTCATCCACCTGACCGCGATGCAGGAGTCGCCGTGACCGAACGAAAGCCGCCGGGTGTCGGGTGGCAGTCGTGGGTCGAGCGTCAGCTCGAAGAAGGCCGCCGCGAGGGGTTGTTGGACAACCTCGAGGGAGCGGGCAAACCGATTCCCGGCCTTGGTGAGCCACGTGATGAGGACTGGTGGGTGAAGGAGAAGCTCCGTCGCGAGGGGGTCAGTTGGGTCCCTCCGACGCTGGCGATCCGTGCCGAGCGCGACGCCGCGGTCGCCGAGGCAGCGGCCGCCGCGACCGAAGACGAACTGCGCCTGGTCATCGAGCGCGTCAACGAGCGCATTCGCTACGTGAACAGCCACACGGTGTCGGGTCCGCCAACCACGGTCTGGACCGTCGACCCCGAGCCGATCGTCGATCGCTGGCGGGCCGGGCGTCCGTCCGAGCCGATCGAGGTCCTCGACGTCTCGACGCTCGCACCGGACGCAGCGCCGGCCGCGTCTCGTCGCCGACGCCTTCGGCGCCTGCTTCGACGGCCGGACTGACCTCGCTGCCGTCGATCGCCACCCTGGTGACCCGATGGGACCCCGAAATGGCGCGCTGGCGTTGCGCTCAGCGCAACCGCAGCGGGATTTTCGGAGGGGATGGGGGATCGCGGTGCCGGTAGCGTTGTCGGTCGTGTCCGACCGCATCACCCCAGAGGCTGTCGCCAAGGTGGCCAAGCTCGCTCGGCTGTCGTTGAGCGACGATGAACTCCAGCAGGCGACCCACCAGCTGAGCGACATGCTCGACCACTTCGCCGACATCGATGCGCTCGATCTCGATGGGGTCGAGCCGATGACGCATCCCACTCCCATTGCAAACGTGATGCGCGAGGACATCGAGATGGACTGCCTCGACCGCGACGAGGTGCTCGCTGCTGCTCCCGACGCTGAGGACGGACGTTTCCGGGTGCCACCGGTCGTCGGGTTGGAGGATTGATCGTGAGCAGCAACTCAGACGGCGGGGCCGTCCCGACCAGCGCCGCCGACATCGCCTGGAACGTCCGAAACAACATCGCCAGCGCGGCCGACGTGCTGGAACGGCACCTGGCGGCGATCGACGAGCGTGAAGGCGACATTCACGCCTTCAACCTCGTGCTCGCCGACGAGGCGCGCGCCCGCGCGGCGGAGATCGACGAGTTGGTCGCTGTCGGTCGCGACCCCGGCCCGCTCGCCGGCGTGCCCATCGCGCTCAAGGACAACATGTGCACGCGCGGCATCCCGACGACGTGTTCGTCGAAGATCCTCGACGGTTGGCACCCGCCCTACGACGCAACCGTCGTCACCAAGTTGCACGAAGCCGGTGCGATCGTGGTCGGCAAGACGAACCTCGACGAGTTCGCGATGGGTTCGAGCACCGAGAATTCGGCGTTCGGAGCCACGCGGAACCCGCATGACATCTCCCGGGTGCCGGGTGGATCGAGTGGCGGCTCGGCCGCCGCCGTCGCTGCAGGGTTCGCCGCAGCGAGCCTCGGCTCCGACACCGGCGGCTCGATCCGCCAGCCGGCGGCACTGTGTGGGGTCGTCGGGGTCAAGCCCACCTATGGCGCCGTCAGCCGCTACGGCCTGGTGGCCTTTGCATCGAGCCTCGATCAGATCGGGCCGTTCGCGCGACGACGTCGCCGACGCAGCGCTCGTGCTCGAAGCGATCTCGGGCCACGATCAGATGGACTCCACGTCGATCCGCCAGGGCCCGCTGGACATCACCCGCCAGCTCGACATGGGTGTCGCCGGCCTGCGGGTCGGCCGCATCACCGACCTGCCCGAGGGTGCGAGCCCGGACGTCGAGGCACGCCTCGACGAGGCGTTCGACGCGCTGCGAGACGCCGGCGCCGAGATCGTTGACGTCGAGGTCCCCGCCTTCAGTTACGGCCTGACTGCCTACTACCTGATCGCGCCGGCCGAGGCCTCGAGCAACCTCGCCCGCTACGACGGTGTGCGTTTCGGGCACCGTGTCGAGGCACCCGACACCAACGCGATGTACATGGCGACTCGCACCGATGGCTTCGGCGCCGAGGTGAAACGCCGCATCATGCTCGGCACCTACGCCCTGTCGGCGGGCTACTACGACGCGTACTACGGCCGGGCGCTGAAGGTGCGCCGCCGCATTGCCGCCGACTTCGCGGCCGCCTACCAGCGAGCCGATGTGCTCCTCACCCCCGCGTCGCCAACCGTGGCGTTCCGCTTGGGTGACAAGACCTCCGACCCGATGTCGATGTATCTCTGCGACACCTACACGATCCCGTCGAACCTCACCGGCGACCCCGGGATGAGCGTGCCGTTCGGCACCGGCGACGACGGGCTGCCGGTCGGTGTCCAGGTGTTGGCTCCGGCGCTCGAGGAATCACGCATGTTCCGAACCGCGGCCGAACTCGAACGGAGGGCACCCAAGTGAGCGACTCGAACATCGCCGAGGGGTGGACGTTCCGCGGCTACGAGATGGTCGTGGGGCTCGAGGTCCACGTCGAACTGGCGACGCGTACCAAGCTCTTCTCGGCGTCGCCGAACCGGTTCGGTGACGAGCCGAACACCAACATCGATCCGGTCACGCTCGGCCTACCCGGCGCGCTGCCCGTCCTCAACCGTCAGGCGGTCGAGCTGGCGATGCGTCTGGGTCTGGCGCTCGACTGCACGGTGCAGCGCTCGACGTTCGCCCGCAAGAACTACTTCTATCCCGACATGCCCAAGGCGTACCAGATCAGCCAGTACGACGAGCCGATCTGCATCGACGGATGGCTCGACCTGCCCGGCAGCATCCGCGTCGGTATCGAACGCGCCCACCTTGAAGAGGACACCGGTAAGTCGACGCACGTCGGCGGCAGCGGCGGCCGCATCCATGGCAGCGACTACTCACTGATCGACTTCAACCGCGCCGGTGTGCCCTTGGTCGAGATCGTCAGCCGTCCCGACATCCGCACCCCTGAGCAGGCCAAGGCCTACGTGAGTGAGCTGCGAGCGATCCTCGTCGCGGTCGGTGCCTCCGACGCGAAGATGGAGGAAGGGTCCATGCGCGTCGACGCGAACGTCAGCGTGCGGCTCCCCGGCGCCGAGTTCGGAACCCGCTGCGAGATCAAGAACGTGAACTCGGTCCGCTCGGTCGGCCGGGCCATCGAGTACGAGGCGCAACGCCAGGTCGGCATGCTCGAGGCGGGCGAGTCGATCCGCCAGGAAACGCGCCACTGGGACGAGAACGACGGCCGTACCCACACGCTGCGTTCGAAGGAAGACGCCGACGACTACCGCTACTTCCAGGAGCCGGATCTGGTCGTCGTGGATCCCGACCCCGAGTGGATCGAACGCGTGCGAGCCGGCCTGCCGGTGCTGCCCGCGGCGCGACGCACTCGCCTGGCCGAGGCGACCGGCCAGGCAGCGGACGCCGAGGCGATCCTCGTGGTCACCGATCGCGACCAGGACGCCTATGTGCTCGCCGTCGCCGAAGCAGGCGGCGACGCAGGTCGGGCGCTGGTGCATGTGAAGGAAGCGTTTGCCGAACAGGGCGAACGCCCGACGGTGCCGGCCGACGATCTTGCCAAACTCACTCGACTGGAGATCGACGGCAAGCTCACCGCGACCCAGGCCAAGCAGGTGCTGGCCGAGATCGTCGAGCACGGCGGCGGTGACGCCGAAGCGATCGCCGCGTCGAAGGGGTTCGAGGCGATGGACACCGGCGAACTCGAGTCGATGGTCGACGACGCGATCGCTGGGCAGCCCGATGCCTGGAGCAAGTTCTGCGCGGGTGAAGGCAAGGCGATGGGAGCGCTGGTCGGCGCCGTGATGAAGGCATCGAAGGGCCAAGCCGACGGCAAGGCCGTCACCGCCCTCCTCGAATCCCGCCGCGCGGCTTCCTGAACCGAAACCGACCGTTCGCCTGGAACCATCAGTCGGCCGACTGACAGACTCCGGTCGTGGGGGACTTCGATCTGACTGGGCGGGTGGCCGTCGTGACCGGTGCCGGTCGCGGGATCGGCGAGGGAATCGCTCGGGCCTTCGCTGACGCCGGCGCAGCCGTGGTGCTCGCCGCTCGGACCTCCCGAGAAGTCGAGTGCGTCGCGTCGTCGATCCGAGACCAGGGTGGTCGAGCGCTCGCGGTGCCCACCGATGTCACGGACACCTTCGCCCTCGGCTCCCTCGCGACGGCTGCTGTCGACCAGTTCGGTCATCTCGACATCTGGGTGAACAACGCTGGCGGCGTCGGCGCCGGCACGCCGCTGGCCGAACTCAAGCGCAGCGAGTGGAATGCGGTCGTCGATCTGAACTTCACCGCCGTCTGGAACGGTGCGGTGGCCGCTGTCGAACAGATGCACTGGGGCTCGATCATCAACGTGTCGTCGATGGCGGCATTCGGGGCGATGCCCGGCAAGGGCCACTATGCGGCGTGCAAGGCTGCGGTGATCTCGCTCACCCAGACGATGGCGGTGGAACTTGCTCCGGACATCCGGGTGAACGCCATCGCTCCCGGGATGATCCCGACCAAGCTGTCGTTCGATGCCGCCGACGTGGAAGGGCTCGAGCTCGACGACTTGGCGGCCGCGGCGCCGCTGGGACTGGGAACACCGGCAGATGTTGCGGGGGCAGCGGTGTACCTCGCGTCGTCCGCTGCGAAGTGGGTGACCGGGCAGACGATCCAGGTGTCGGGTGGCATCACGGTCGTGTGATCGCACGCTGAACCCCTGACTCGTCGTCGGTCCCGTCGTGTCGACACACTCGAACGATGGACTTCGAGATCCCCGCCGACATCCAAGACACCCTCGACCAGCTCGATGCGTTCATCGAGGCCGAGATCAAGCCGCTCGAGCAGCAGGACGACAACATCCGCTTCTTCGACCATCGGCGGGAGTGGGCTCGCACCGACTTCGACAACGACGGCGTGCCCCGGGCGGATTGGGAGGAACTGCTGCGTGAGATGCGCCGCCGAGCTGACGCGGCCGGGTGGCTCCGCTTGGCGTTGCCCGCCGAGTTCGGAGGTCAAGACGCCAGCAACCTGAAGATGGCGGTCATCCGGGAGCATCTCGCCCACAAAGGCCTCGGGCTCCACAACGATCTCCAGAACGAGTCGTCGATCGTCGGCAACTTCCCGACGGTGTTGATGATGCGCGACTTCGGCACCGAGCAGCAGAAGGCCGACTGGATGCCCGGCTTCCTCGACGGAACCCGCCGCTTGGCGTTCGGGCTGACCGAACCGAACCACGGCAGCGACGCCACGTACATGGAGACCACGGCAGTACGCGATGGCGACGAGTGGGTGATCAACGGCATGAAGCGGTGGAACTCAGGGCTGCACCACGCGACCCACGACATCATCTTCGCCCGCACCTCCGGCGACCCCGGCAGCCCGAAGGGGATCAGCGCGTTCCTCGTGCCGACCGACGTGCCCGGCTTCAACGTCGACTTCTTCTGGTGGACGTTCAACATGCCGACCGACCACGCAGAGGTCTCGATGACCGACGTACGAGTCGGGGCTGACGCCTTGTTCGGCGAGGCCGATCGAGGCTTGGAGCTCGCCCAGCACTTCGTCCACGAGAACCGCATCCGCCAGGCAGCGTCGTCGCTCGGTGCCGCGCAGTACTGCATCGACGAAGCGGTCGCGTACGCGAACAGCCGGACGACCTGGGGCAAGAAGCTGTCGGTCAACCAGGGGATCCAGTTCCCGCTGGTCGAGCTGCACACCGAGGCGGCAATGCTGCGTCAACTGGTGCGGTACACGGCGTCGATGCTCGACCAGAAGCACCACATGGAGGTCACCCACCTCGTCGCGATGTGCAACTACCGGGCGAACCGTCTCGCGTGCGACGCGGCCGATCGGGCGATGCAGACCTGCGGTGGTGTCGGGTATTCGCGCCACATGCCGTTCGAGCACATCTACCGTCACCACCGCCGCTACCGGATCACTGAGGGTTCCGAGGAGATCCAGATGCGCAAGGTCGGTCAGCACCTCTTCGGCTTCGGCCGCAAGTGAAACCTGGGGGGTCAGGGAGCCGATCCAGACTCCTCGGGTTCATCTCGTCTTCGGTGCCCAGGCCTCCCATGCGTCGAGGTTCGATTTCGACATCTCGCGGTGCTCGCGAGCGATCGCCCGTGCCGCCTTGTCGTCGAGCCGCCCGCCGATGGCAATGGAACCGAACATGTTGCCGCGGAAGTAGGCCCCGAAGTCGGTTGGCCGGAAGTAGCCGCGCAGGTCGTCGGGCACCTCGACGTCGGAGTTCCAGGGCGGTGGATCGATCGGCGGCAACGACAACGCATCGAGCGTTGCCCAGATGTCGTCATCGTTGGTGCGGTCGGCGAAGTCGCGACCCTGGTAGCGGTACACCTCGCGACCGTCGGGATCGACGATCAGCATGCCCGGAAGCGCAATGCCGTCACGTTCGTCGGCGTCGAACAACTCCAGCGGCTGGAGGTATCGCTCGCCTCCGGGATCGGACACGAACGTGGTGTGTGTGAAGCCCCATCGCTGGGCCATGCCGGCCTGGCGGACGTCGTCGTCGACGCTCACCGCAGCGAGTTCAGCGCCGCTCTGGTGGATCCGGTCGTACTGGGATGCCAGCCTCACGAGCTGGCCGCAGCAGTACGGTCACCAGTCTCCGCGGTAGGTCATCACGATGATCGCGCCGTTCGAGCGGCGAAGAGCGAGCAGATCGGATCGTTCCATCGCTCGAACCTACCCAATGCGACAACACGGGTCAGACCCGTGTTGTCGCTCACGCCTGAGCCGGAGTGCGTTGGCGCATCAGACGGGTGGGCAACGGAATCTGGTCGGCGAACTTGGCGGCCATCGGCCCGACGATCGCGGTGAGCAGGACGTAGCCGGCGGCGAGGGCGCCGAGCTCGGGGCCGTTGACGAGACTCGAGCCGAGTGCGGCGATCACGATCGAGAACTCGCCGCGCGCGATCAGCACCGTGCCGGCACGCAGGCGACCCTTCGGGGCTGCCCCGACTCGACCGGCCGCGTACCACCCGGTCGCCACCTTCGTGAAAACGGTGACGACGGTGAGCGCCAGCGCGGGGATCGCGGCGTCGATCAGGTCGGCGGGGTCGATCTGGAACGAGAAGAACAGAAAGAACGTCGCAGCGAAGAGATCTCGTAGCGGGGAGATCAACTCGTTCGCACGCTCTTCGGCCCGTCCCGACAGCGCGAGCCCGACCAGGAAGGCGCCGATCGCGCCCGACACCTCGAGCTGCTGCGCAATGCCGGCAACGAGCAGGGTGATGCCGAACACGGTGAGCAGGAACGTCTCGTCGCTCCCGCCGGCGACGAGGTTGCTGATCCGTCGCCCGTACCGCAGCGCTGCGAGGAGGATCACCGACACCGCCACGAGCGCAATCGCCACGCTCGTCAGCGTTGCGACGATGGTTCCCCCGACGATCAGTGCCGCGACCACCGGGAGATACACCGCCATCGCGAGATCCTCGATCACCAGCAGGTTCAACACCGCTGGGGTCTCGCGGAAACCGAGCCGGCCGAAGTCGGAGAGGGCCTTGCTGACCACGCCCGACGACGAGATCCACGTGACGCCACCGAGCAACACCGCGGCCAACGGATCCCAGCCCAGGATCAACCCGAGGGCAACACCGGGGAGTGCGTTCAGGGTCATGTCGACCAGGCCCGGCGGGATCCCTGTCCTCAAGCCGTCGCGCAGCTCGCTCTCGGAGTACTCGAGGCCGAGAGCGAACAGCAGCAGGAGCACGCCGATCTCCGCGGTGATCTCGAAGAAGTCACGTGACACGTCGAGCTGCACGACGCCGCCCTCGCCCATCGCCAACCCGGCGATCAGGTAGAGCGGGACTGCGGTGATCCCGAATCGTCCAGCGACCCGCGACAGCAACGCGAGGCCGAGGATCAGCGCGCCGATCTCGATGAACGCGAGTGCGGTCTCGCTGGTGCCGGCGGCGAAGAGCATCAATCGAATGTCAGGGGCGGATCAGGTCGCGCATGGCGGCGAGTCCGTCGACCGTGCCGACGGCGACGATCACGTCGCCGTCCAGCAAGGGGAACTCAGGACCCGGTGCTGGGATCGACTGGCCATCACGAATGATGGCGACGATCGATGACCCGGTCTTCGTGCGATACATGCCGTCACCGATCGTTGCCCCGGCGGCAGGTGATGTCGGCGTCAGCTCGATCCACTCGATCGCCAGACCCTCGATCTCCTGCTGAACAGCGGCGACCGCCTCGGTGACACGGCTCGCGCCGAGGAGCTCGGACACGGTGCGGGTGTCGGCGGCCGACAGTGCAACGAGCGACGAGCACTTGTCGGGATCGTCCGAGTCGTACACGAGGATCTCGCGGCGGCCGTCGTGATGCACCAGCACCCCGATGTCGGCACCGTCCTCGGTGGTGAACTCGTGGCGTACCCCGACGCCCGGCAACTTGGTCTCACGGACGTCGGCCATCACCCCATTGTGCCAGCGACTGGTGGGCAGAGCACCAGGCAGGGTCGAGGCCGCCCCCACTACCGTGCATCTCATGAGCGACGCCCCGAACACAGCTGGCACACCGGTCGACGTCAAGCCGCGTTCGCGCGACGTCACCGACGGGATGCAGAAGGCGCCATCGCGTGCGATGTTGCGCGCCGTCGGGATGGGCGACGACGACTGGGACAAGCCACAGGTGGCGATCGCGTCGTCGTGGAACGAGGTCACACCATGCAACATGACGCTGCGCAAGCTCGCCGAGCACGCGAAGGTCGGCGTCCGCGAAGGTGGGGGCTTCCCGCTCGAGTTCGGCACGATCACCGTCAGCGACGGCATCTCGATGGGTCACGAAGGGATGCGGGCGTCGCTCGTGTCGCGCGAGGTGATCACCGACTCGGTCGAGACCGTCATGCACGCCGAGCGGTTCGACGGGTTCGTCGGCCTCGCCGGGTGCGACAAGTCGATCCCGGGGATGCTGATGGCTGCCGCTCGGCTCGATCTCGCGAGCGTGTTCGTCTACAACGGTTCGACCATGCCGGGTGAGCACAACGGTGTGGCGACCGACATCACCAGCGTGTTCGAAGCCGTCGGGGCATGCGCCGCAGGCACCATCACGGAGGCCGAACTGCACGAGATCGAAGCGACCGCGTGCCCCGGTGAGGGCGCGTGCGGTGGCATGTTCACCGCCAACACGATGAGCTCGATCGCCGAGGCACTCGGGATGAGCCTGCCGGGGACCGCGTCGCCGCCGGCGATCGACGGTCGCCGCGAGAGCGACGCCGAACGAGCGGGTGAAGCAGTTGTCAACCTGTTGCGCCTGGGGATCACCCCGCGCCAGATCATGACGAAGCCGGCCTTCGAGAATGCGATCGCTCTGACCTCCGCACTCGGTGGGTCGACGAATGCCGTCCTGCACCTCCTGGCGATCGCCAACGAGGCGCACGTCGATCTCGACCTCGACGACTTCAATCGTGTCGCCGATCGTGTCCCCCACATTGCCGACATGAAGCCCGGTGGCACGTTCCACATGAGCGACCTCGACCGGGTCGGTGGCGTGCCCGTGGTCTTGAAGTTGCTCCTCGACGCCGGGCTGCTGCACGGCGACGTGATGACGGTGACCGGCAAGACGATGGCCGAGAACCTCGCCGAGATCGACCCACCCGCCGCCGATGGTGTGGTCGTGCATCCGCTCGACGCGCCGATCCACGCGGCCGGTGGCATCAACATCCTGACCGGCTCGCTCGCCCCGAAGGGTGCCGTCGTCAAGGTCGCCGGGTTGTCGGATGCGCAGATGCACTTCGAGGGTCCGGCACGCGTCTTCGACGACGAGTCGTTCGCCATGGAGGCGATCCTCGCCGGCTCGATCCAGCCGGGCACGGTCATCGTGATCCGATACGAAGGACCCAAGGGCGGCCCGGGCATGCGTGAGATGCTCGCCATCACCGGCGCGCTCAAGGGTGCAGGCCGCGGGTCGGACTGTGCGCTGATCACCGACGGTCGCTTCTCGGGCGGCACGTGGGGGTTCTGCATCGGCCATGTCGCGCCAGAGGCCACCGACGGCGGACCGATCGCGTTCGTCCGCGACGGTGACACCATCCGCATCGACGTGCCGACCAAGTCGCTCGACCTGCTCGTCGACGACGCCGAGCTCGCCCGCCGGCTCGACGGCTGGCAACCCAACCCGCCCCGCTACACCACCGGTGTGCTCGGCAAGTACGCGAAGCTCGTCCAGGGCGCCGAAACCGGAGCGATCACCAACACCCTCTGAACGCGCCGACCCGCGTCGCTCACCGTCCGAGTCCGAGCGCGGCCGCCATGGTGGCCGCGGCGTCGTGGAAGAGCAGCTCGTCGTCGTGGACGAAGTTCCGCGTCTGGCCGAAGAGCTCGAAGGTGAGCAACCCGAACATCTGGGTCCAGGCCAGCAGGAGCGCGAGCAGGGTCTCGTCGGCGATCTCCGCATCGAGCTCGCCTCGGAGCCACACGAACGACTCGGCGGTGCCGTCGCTCACGGTGACGAGGCCGGACCGTGCCGGCTCGAGCAGATCGTCGGCGGCGGCGTCGCGCACGATTCGCACCAGGGCTCGTGAGACGCGTGTGCCCGGCACGACGGTGTCATCGGGTGCGGCGTAACCAGGAACCGGTGTGCCGTACAGCAGTGCATAGGCGTGGGGTTGCGCCGTGGCCCACTCGCGGATTGCCAGCGCAGCCTCGACCCAGCGCTGTGCAGGTGGGAGACCACGGGTCGCGTCGACGGCGGCCTCGGTGTGCGCACCGAGCGAGTCGTAGGCCTCGACGATCAGGGCAGTGAGGAGGTCGTCGCGGCCGGGAAAGTAGCGGTAGATCGCCGAGGAGACCATGCCGAGATCACGGGCCACCGCTCGAAGTGACAGCGCCGAGGCACCATGTGCGGCGACGTGGGAACCGGCGGTGTCGAGGATCGCGGCACGGACCTCGGCTCGGGCCCGCTCGCGGGCACCCATGATGGCTGGCTCCCCGCCGGCGGGTGGTGACGTGGTCGGCATGACGCCAGTCTTCCAGATCGACGCTCCGAAATGTGAGCGCTGCTCTTGCAGTGTGTGGTTTGTGTGAGTACAGTGATCACAAACGAGAGCACCGCTCTCTCAACCTCCAGGAGGCAGCCATGGCCACGATCGAATCCGCACCCGCCGAATCCGCACCCACCACGTCGAGCGACGTGCGATACCTCGCACCGGACTGGTTCACGAAGAACGTCTTCAACCGGCTCGTTGCCGGTTGCACCCGTGTCGGCATCAGCGTGTGGGGTTCACGCGTGCTCGAGGTGCCCGGCCGCGTGTCGGGCGAGACTCGCTCCACCCCGGTCAACGTCCTCACCCTCGGCGATCGCCGGTATCTCGTCGCCCCCAGGGGCACCACCCAGTGGGTGTTGAACGCCCGGGCGGCTGGCGTGGTCGACCTTCGCGTGGGTCGTCGTGTCGAGCACGTCGAGCTGGTCGAGGTCGCCGATGCCGACAAGCCGGAGATCCTGCGCGCCTACCTGCGCCGTTGGAAGTGGGAAGTCGGCCAGTTCTTCGATGGCGTGGGACCTGACTCCACCGCCGCCGAACTGCTCGCCGCCGCTCCGAAGCATCCGGTCTTCGAGCTCCGCACGTCGCCCACCGTCGACGACTGATCGTCGACCGCCGCACGGCTCAGTCGACGAGCGCTTGCTGTATCAGCTGGTTGAGCTGC
Organism: Ilumatobacteraceae bacterium; assembly: GCA_963705485.1. Taxonomy (GTDB): domain Bacteria; phylum Actinomycetota; class Acidimicrobiia; order Acidimicrobiales; family Ilumatobacteraceae; genus Sva-07. Next base: position 36,467 of record CAVPJT010000006.1, on the reverse strand, counting down.
GACCGGATCGGATAGGTGCTCGATGGCAGGAGCTGGGTCAGGAACAACGCCACGATCTCGTTGACCGGATCGACCCAGAAGACCGTGCTGGCAGCGCCGCCCCACGCGTACTCGCCCTCCGAGCGCATCACCTTGTTCTCTGCCGCATCGAGCACGACGGAGAACCCCAGCCCGAAGCCGACACCGTTGTAGCTGGTCTCGGCAAACAGCGGCCGCCCGAACGATTCGAGTGTCGCCCCGCCGGGTAGATGGTTGCGGGTCATGTACTCCACGGTGCGGCTCCCGAGCAGGCGGACACCATCGAGTTCCCCCTTGTTGAGCAGCATGTGGGCGAAGCGCAGATAGTCGTGCGCGGTCCCGACGAGCCCTCCGCCGCCACCGAGCATCGCTGGCCTCGACGTGCTGGCCCGCCCGAGCGCCCCGGGTGCCGCCACGGCGTCGCCGGTCGCCGGGTTGCGCACGTACAGCGTGGCGAACCGCTCCGCCCAGTCATCGTGGACGTAGAAGTCGGTTTCGGTCATGCCGAGCGGCTCGAAGATGCGGGTGCGGAAGAACTCGTCGAGTGGCATCCCGGACACGACCTCGACGAGTCGTCCGAGCACGTCGGTCGAGACGCCGTAGTTCCACTCGGTCCCGGGCTGGAACGCGAGTGGCATCCCCGCCCACAGTGCGCAGCACTCGGCGAGGTCCGCGCCCGGCGGGTTGCCCCATTCGAAGCCGCCGCGCCGATAGATCGCATCCGTGACGTGGGTGTTGTGGAAGCCGTAGGTGAGCCCTGAGGTGTGTGTCAGGAGGTGCCAGACCCGGATCGGTTCGACGAGCGGATCGGTCACCGGGGCGAGGTGCGAGCCGGACCGGTAGACCCGGGTGTCGGCGAACTCCGGGAGCCACGTCGAGATCGGCGACTTCAGCTCGAACGCTCCCTCTTCGTACAGCATCATCGCCGCGACCGACGTGATCGGCTTCGACATCGAGAACATCCGAACGACCGTGTCGTCGGTGAACGGCAGTTCGGCAGCGAGATCGCGGTGCCCGCTCGTCGACGAGTGAACCAATCGGCCACCACGGCTGACTGCGATGTGCCAGCCCGCCAGCTTCTTCTGCTCGACGTAGCCCTCGAAGTGGCGATCGATGCGGGCGAGACGATCCGGTGCGAATCCGGCGTCGGCGGGGTCGGTCTCGATCTCGAGGCGTGGCATTCGCCGAGCTTGCCTCACCGCTGGCATCGCCGACGAGCCGACTCGCACGGGTCTACTGTGTCGCCATGACCGACCTGCCACCGCCGATGGAGAACCCACCGGAGCCAGGGGTGCCCTCGGCCCCGCCCGCCGCTGCGCCGATCGGTGGACCCGGGTCGCTTGGTCAGCCGCGTTCGATCGCCGTGGTCCTGTTGCTGACGATCGTGACGTTGGGGATCTGGACGATCGTGTGGTCGTACCAGAACGGCGACGAGATCAAGCGACATGCCGGGACCGGCCTCGGAGGCGTTCCGTACCTGTTGATCACCCTGTTCATCTCGCCGGTCACGATGTTTCTGATGGCTTCGGAGGTCGAGCAGTTGTACCGGCGTGAGGGCAAGCAGCCGCCGATCACCACCATCTGGGGTCTGTGGTTCCTGCTGCCGTTGATCGGCAACCTGATCTGGTACGTGCGGATCCAGCGGTCGATCAACGACTACTGGACCTCACACGGCGCAACGGCCTAGTCCGACCGCTCACACGTTGCCGGCGGGGGTGCGCGCCGAGCGTCGTTCGAACAGCGCAAACGCCACGCGCCACCCCACGAGGAACAGCGCGAGGAACAGTGCCGCGACGATGATGAACGACGTCGCCGTGCCGTCACCGAACACCAGATTGCGCAGCAGCATGCCGGCCACGAGCGTGATCGCCCAGATGCCGACACCGGTGCGCCAGTCGGTGGGCCGCTGCCACGCGCGCAACACGAGCCAGGCGATCGCCAACGCGATGAGGAACGGGGCCGCGGTGCCGATCAGGCCGGCGATTGCCGAGTCGCGCTCGTGCTCGCGCCGACCCACGGCAACGAACAGCGTGACCGAGAACACGTCGATCCCGAGAGCGAGCGGCAGGCGTCGGTCCATGCGCCCAGTCTCGTCGTTCGCGGACCCAACCGCACCGCGTGGGTCAACCTTCGGCGGCGAATCCACCGATCGTTCCGCGGTAGAACACCAGCGGTTGCGGGGGGAGACCGTCGTGGTCGGCGTCGGCGTCGAGCGCGGTCACACGACCGAGCACGAAATAGTGGTCGCCCATCTCGTAGACCTCTTCGACAGCACAGTCGATCCACGCGACGGCCCGTTCGAGGACGGGCGCGCCCGATGGCGCCGCATGCCACTCGACGCCGTCGAACCGGGACGCCTCGGTGCCAGTCTTCGCGAACTTCCAACACAGGTCGCTCTGTTTGTCGCTGAGTACGTTGACGCAGAAGTTCCCGGCGTCTGCCATCAGCGCCCAGGTCTCGGAGTCGGTTTGCGGGAGGAATCCGACCAGTGGCGGATCGAGCGAGACCGACGTGAACGATCCGATCGTGAAACCGTGCGGTCGGTCGCCTTCGGCCATGCCGGTGATCACGGTCACGCCGGTCGGGAAGTGACCGAGCACCGCTCGGAAGTGCTTCGAGTCGAACGGAACCGCGTTGGCGTCGGGGAGTTGCGTCGGGTCGCTCATCGACGCCAACTGTACGCTCCGGGCAGATGACCGACCGCACGGCACGCCAGTCGGAAGCCGCCGGCAAGGCGGAACTTCGGGCGGAGATGCGCGCGTTGCGGCGCGCGCTTCCCGATCGCGCGAAGGTCGTTCGGAGGAGCTCTGGCGTCACCTGATCACGCTCCCCGCAGTCGCGGGCGCCGAGTCACTGCTCGCCTTCACGTCACTCCCCGGCGAGCCCGAGACCCGATCGCTGTTGGTGTGGTGTGCTGCAACCGGGCGGCTGGTCGCCGTGCCGGAAGCCGACGTCGATCCGGTCTGGCCCGACGTCGTCGTGGTGCCTGGATTGGCGTTCACCCCAGCAGGGGAGCGGTTGGGCCAAGGCGGCGGGTGGTACGACCGATTCCTGTCGGAGGTACGCGCCGACTGCGCCGCGATCGGGGTCTGCTTCGCCGAACAGATCGTCGACACCGTGCCGATCGAAGCACACGACGTCACCATGGACCACGTCGTGAGCGACCGCGTGTCGTTCGGTGAGGGTCGTTCGGTGAGGGCCGTTCGGTGAGGGTCGTGTGATGAGGTTCGGACGCGATGAGCTCGATGCGGCAACGGCGATTGTGCGTCGCCACGTTCCGCCCACCCCGCAGTACTCGTGGCCGCTGCTCGACGAGGTCGCGGGCTCGTGTGTGATCGTCAAGCACGAGAACCACACGCCGGTCGGCGCATTCAAGGTGCGCGGCGGGCTGATGTACATGGACCGCCTGGTGCGTGACCGCCCCGAGATCACCGGCGTGGTCAGCGCCACACGTGGCAACCACGGACAGAGCCTCGCGTTCGCCGGCCGCGAGTACGGTCGTTCGGTCGCGATCTTCGTTCCCCGTGGCAACAGCGTCGAGAAGAACGCAGCGATGCTGGCGCTCGGCGCCGAGGTCATCGAGTACGGCACCGATTTCCAGGACGCGGTGGAGCGTTCGCTCGAGGTCGCGGTCGAGCGAGGCCTCGAACCCGTGCCGCCATTCCACCGCGATCTCGTGCTCGGCGTTGCGACGTATGCCCTCGAGTTGTTCGAAGGTGGTGGCCCGCTCGACACCGTGTATGTGCCGGTCGGCATGGGTTCGGGGATCAACGTGCTGATCGCGGTACGCGATCTACTCGGGCTCGACACTCGGATCGTGGGCGTCGTGTCCGAGCGGGCGCCGTCGTCGCTGTTGTCGTTCGAGCGTGGTGAAGTGGTGGTCACCGAGTCTGCCAACACCTTCGTGGACGGTGTGGCGACTCGGTCACCGGATCCGATCTCGATCGATGGCATCGTCGCTGGTGCCGCTCGTGTCATCGCGGTCTCCGACGACGCGACCGCTGATGCGATGCGCACGATCTACCGCACGACCCACAACGTCGCAGAGTCTGCCGGAGCGATCGCTCTGGCGGGACTCCTGAGCGAGCCGATCGATCAACGCGGCGATCGCAGCGCGTTCGTGTTGTGCGGGGGCAACGTCGACACGGCTCAATTGCACGCGGTGCTCGGCGGAGCGACCCCGACGGCGCCTGCGTCCTGACCGACGAGGAGATGCACGCGTACTACGCCGGATCGATGCGGCGACGATCCGGTGCCGGTGAGGCTGACGCGTGCCTGAGCCGTCGGGCCAACTCGTCGACGGCGGGATCGCGCACGGAGTTGCGTCGGGTCGCGAGCACCAATCGGCGGGTGGTCAGGGGGCGCCCAGGGGGGAGCGGCCGGTCGCCGTGCTCGGCCTGGATCGTGGGGAGTACGGTCCACCCCGACCCGAGCCGGACCATCTCGCGAACCACCTCGGGTTGATGGCTCTCGGCAGCGACCTCCAGCGGTGAGCCGAGCCGTGCCAGGGCATCGACGACCACCGAACGCGTGTGGGATCCGGCGGGAAAGAGCACCCAGGGCCCCCAGGTGGTCGGGTCGCCGACGGTGACACCGGGCGGGCCGTAGACGGCGAGATGCTCGATGAGCAACTGCTCGGTGTCGATGCCGTCGATCGCCGACGGTGGGTCCACGCAGACCACGAGGTCGAGGTCGCCGGAGACCAGCAGGTCGATCAGCGGGGCCGACGGTGCCACCCGCAGGCGGAGGTCGACGTCGGGGTGCTCCAGCCGGAACGTTCGGACCACCTCGGAGTGGTGGCCGACCGCGGCGGCGTCGATCATCCCGAGTCGGAGGCGACCCTCGTGGCCCTCGCGGAGACGGTCGGCCCAGTCGGCGAGATCGCCGGTGAGCCCGAGCACGTGGCGAGCGTGGCTGACGGCCGGGGCTGCGCTGTCGCGGATCCGGCGTCGCCGCCCGTCGCGCTCGAACAGCGGCACCCCGATTCGCCGTTCCAGCTCGGCCAGCCCCTGCGAGAGCGCCGAGGGGCTCACGCCGACACGGTCGGCGGCGATCGCCCACGACGGCGCTTCGGCGACGGCGACGAGGTACTCGAGCTGACGAATCGAGAGATCTGGCAGCGGCCGCACCCGTCGGAAGATACATCCATTTTGCTTCACAATGCACCTCTGTCATGAATCATCGCTTATCATCGTTGGGATGACCGCACGACAGATCGCTCCCGCCACCGGCAAGCTCGGTGTCCTCACGCCCGGCATGGGTGCCGTGGCGTCCACCTTCATCGCCGGCGTGATCGCCGCCCGCAAGGGCCTGCATCCGCCGATCGGGTCGATCAGCCAGATGGCGCACATCCGCCTCGGCACCAAGGACGAGAACCGCAACCCGAAGATCAACGAGTTCGTCCCGCTCGCGAGCCTCGACGACATCGTGTTCGGTGGGTGGGACCCGATCTCGCCCAACGCACTCGAAGCCGCCCAGACGGCCGGTGTGCTGAACGACTCCGACCTCAGCGAGATCTCGAGCGACCTCGAGTCGATCGTGCCGATGGAGGCCGTGTTCGACCAGCGCTGGGTGTCTCGTCTCGACGGCGTACGCGTCAAGAAGATCGACAACAAGTGGGACCAGGCAATGGCCGTCATCGACGACATCGCCAACTTCAAGGCCGCGAACGAGTGCGACCGTCTGGTGATGGTGTGGTGCGGCTCGACCGAGGCCTACCAGGAGCCGTCGGCGGTCCACGACACGGTGGAGTCGTTCGAGCAGGGCCTGCGTGACAACGACGAGAACATCTCGCCGAGCCAGATCTACGTGTACGCCGCGCTGCAGTCCGACGTGCCGTTCGCCAACGGCGCGCCGAACCTGTCGGTCGACCTGCCGTGCATGATCGAGCTGTCGAAGACCCGCAACGTGCCGATCGCCGGCAAGGACTTCAAGACCGGCCAGACCTGGATGAAGACCCTGCTTGCGCCCGGCATCAAGGCCCGCATGCTCGGCCTGCGTGGCTGGTACTCCACCAACATCCTCGGCAACCGCGACGGCGAGGTGCTCGACGATCCCGAGAACTTCAAGACCAAGGAGGCGTCCAAGCTCGGTGTGCTCGGCGGCATTCTCCAGCCCGAGGTGTATCCCGACCTGTACGGCAACATCGACCACGTCGTGCGGATCAACTACTACCCGCCCCGCGGTGACAACAAGGAGGGCTGGGACGCGATCGACATCTTCGGTTGGCTCGGCTATCCGATGGAGATCAAGGTCGACTTCATGTGCCGTGACTCGATCCTGGCCGCCCCGATCGTGCTCGACCTGGCGCTGTTCATGGACCTCGCGATGCGTGCCGGCGAGTCGGGCGTCCAGGAGTGGCTGAGCTTCTACCTCAAGGCCCCGCAGGCTGCGGGTGAGAGCCCGGCCGAGAGCGACCTGTTCATCCAGCAGACGAAGCTGAAGAACACGCTGCGCGAGTGGATGGGCGAGCAGCCCGTCACCCACTCCGAAGCCGGCTGACCGCCGATCGATCGCACCTCAGGCGGGGAAGGCCCCCTGGAGTTGCGCGGCGGTCAGGGTGTTCTCGAGGAGGCAGGCGATCGTCATCGGACCGGTGCCACCGGGCATCGGGGTGATGAATCCGGCCACCTCGGCGACCGGGTCGAAGTCGACATCGCCGGCGATGCCCGACTCGGTGCGCGACACGCCCACGTCGATCACCGTGGCGCCGGGTTTCACCATGTCCGCCGTGATCATCCGCGCCTGGCCAGCGGCGCCCACCACGATGTCGGCCTCGCGGACGACGGCGGCCATGTCAGGGGTTCGCGAATGGGCCAGGGTCACCGTGGCATCCACGCCCTTGCGGGCGAGCAGCAACGACAGCGGCAGGCCGACCAGGGTCGATCGGCCGATCACCACCGCTCGCTTCCCGCTCGTGGAGATGTCGTAGCGCTCGAGGAGTCGCATCACCCCCAGCGGCGTGCAGCCCACGAGGCCCGGACGCCCGCGAACCAGTCGACCCATCGATCGCTCGGTCAGCCCGTCGACGTCCTTCTCCGGAGGGATCAGGTCGATCACCGGCTCGGGGTCGAGGCCGTCCGGCAGCGGCAACTGCACGAGGATGCCATGTACGCCGTCGTCGACGGCGAGACCGCGAACGACCGACTCGACCTCGACCTGTGTTGCCGTCGCGGGCAGATCGACGTGCCGGGACGCGAGGCCGGCCTCCGCTGCCTTCTGGTGCTTCATCTTCACGTAGCGCTGGCTCGGGCCATCGTCGCCCACCAGCACCGTCGCCAGGCAGATCTCCGGGGAGCCCGCCTCCTCGATCCGTGCGCGGATCGCCGCGACGAGCTCGTCGCGCAGAGCGTTGCCATCCATCAGCGTTGCAGCCATGCCCGGACTCTAGGCCCCGGTCCCGCTCGCATCCGAGAGCGTCAGCGAGTGATCGAGTTCGGTTCGAAATCGATGTCCGGGAAGGGGAGTCCGACGCGCTCGTTCATGTCGATCACGAACGCCGACCATCCGCCGAGGATCCGGTACTTCAAGATGTCGGCCTGCGCGTCGCGGGTGAGCCCCGAATCGGGTGAGCGCACGAGTCGGCCGACCGCGTGGCTGTCGTCATGCATGGCCGCAGCGTGTGCCCGGAGCGCGCGCTGATCCTGCGGCGCGGAGTGGGGTGTCGCTCCCGAATTCGATCCGCCAACGCGATTCGAGCAGCAGGGCGATCAGCTCGCAGCCCTCGTCGACCAGCCGACAGATTCCGTCCCCGAGGGGACCGCCGGCGTACCGCCAGTGGTCGACCACGACGAAGGCTTGGTGGTGCTCGACCGCCTGATCGACCAGGGCCAGACAGAGCCGATCGACGTCGTCGATCTGCTCCCAGTCGACGTTCGGATCGAACAGGATGCGCTGGAGTGCCGCATTGAGGTCGTCGATGACGGCCGCAGCTGCCAGTACCGCCAGCTCGTCCATGTCCCGGATGTGGCGGTACACCGCGGACTGGCCGATGCCCATCCGTTCGGCCACGGCGGTCGAGGTCAGCGCTCGCGGCCCGCCCGCCCGCAGCAGGTCGGCGGCATGGGCGGTCCACCGAGCACGGGCGTCGTCACGCCCACGCGGTGGTTCATGTCGAGCACGTATCCGCACCACCCGACGAAGAGTCGCAGGCTCAACAGGCGCGACATGTCGTCACCGGTTCGGTGGTGTCCATCTAGCGACACCTGGACCGACGTGAGCGCGTCCGGGCCCTCGTCGCGAAGCAACAGGCTTGCTTCGCGGATCACATCGTCGCGTCGGCCCACGATGTGACGGTATCTCAGGGTCGTGTCGCTGACGATGACCGATGACGTGCTCATGACTTGCGACGCGCAGGCCGAAGAGGACTATGATGTTCTTCGTGTCTACGACCACCCCCGCATTTCCGAGCCTGCTCGTAGTACTCATCCAGTAGCACGCCCGGCATACCGCTGCGCGTGCTCCGACCTCCCAGACGGGAGGTCGTTTGCTTTTTCGGCCCGATTTCCGATCGGACCTCGACTCTGAACTTCACTCCACACCGAACACCAGCACAAGAAGGCACTGACATGACCGAACGACTCACCGGCGCCGAGGCGCTGATCCGAGCACTCGAGTACGAGAACGTCGAACTGATCTTCGGCTACCCGGGCGGCTGCATCCTGCCGGCCTATGACCCGCTGATGGACAGCCAGATCCGTCACGTCCTCGTGCGTCACGAGCAGGGCGCCGGCCACATGGCCGAGGGCTACGCACACGTGTCCGGCAAGCCCGGCGTCGCCATGGTGACCTCCGGTCCCGCGGCGACCAACCTCGTCACCCCGCTGATGGACGCGTACATGGACTCGGTCCCGATGGTCGCGATCACGGGTCAGGTGCCCACCGCAGCGATCGGCAGCGATGCGTTCCAGGAGTGCGACACGGTCGGGATCACGCGCTCGTGCACCAAGCACAACGAACTGGTCATGTCCGCACAGGACATCCCCATGGCGGTGCGCCAGGCGTTCCACATCGCCACCACCGGGCGCCCGGGCCCCACACTGATCGACGTGCCGAAGGACTGCCTCCAGAACGACATGGAGTGGTACTGGCCAACCGATCAGGAGGTGCTCGACTCGCTGCCGGGATATCGCCCGAACGTCAAGGGCCATCCCCGCATGATCAAAGAAGCTGCACGGCTGATCATGGCGTCCGAGCGGCCCGTCATCTACGCCGGTGGCGGGATCCTGAAGGCGCGTGCGGCCGAAGCGCTGCGCGAGTTGGCCGAACTGATCGACAGCTACGTCGTCACCACGCTCATGGCCCGCGGTGCCTTCCCCGACAATCATCCGCTCTGCCTCGGCATGCCCGGCATGCACGGGAACGCCACGGCGGTCACCGCGCTGCAGCAGGCCGACCTGTTGATCACGCTCGGAGCCCGCTTCGACGACCGGATCACCGGCAAGGTCGATGCGTTCGCGCCGGTCGCCAAGGTGATCCACGTCGACATCGACCCGGCAGAACAGGGCAAGGTCCGTCGCCCCGATGTGCCGATCGTCGGCGACGCGAAGTACGTGATCGAGGAGATCATCGCCGAGATCAAGACCATGATCGCCGCCGGCACGGTTCAGGCCGACACGTCGGCGTGGAAGAGCAAGGTCTCGGGATGGCGCGAGCAGTTCCCGATGACCTACGAGCAGTCCGAGCCGGGCGCCGCGCTCAAGCCGCAGTACTGCATCGAAGAGCTCAACCGCCTCGCCACGCCCCACACGATCGTGGCGTCGGGCGTCGGTCAGCACCAGATGTACACCTCGCAGTTCTTCGAGTTCAACGAGCCGTACACCTGGGTCAACTCAGGCGGGCTCGGCACGATGGGCTTCTCGATCCCCGCTGCCATCGGCGCCAAGGCCGCCAAGCCCGAGTGTGACGTCTGGGCCGTCGACGGCGACGGCTGCTTCCAGATGACCGCCCAAGAGCTCGTGACCGCAACCGTCGAGGGGTTGCCCATCAAGGTGGCGCTGCTGAACAACAGCTACCTCGGCATGGTGCGCCAGTGGCAGGAGATGTTCTACGACGAGCGGTACTCCGAGGTGTACCTCAACGCCAAGGTCCCCGACTTCGTGATGTGGGCCGAGTCGATGGGCTGCGTCGGCATCCTCGTCGAGTCGCCCGAAGAGGTCGGTCCAGCGATCGAGAAGGCGAACTCGATCACCGACCGCAGCGTCGTCATCGAGTTCCGTACCGATGCCTCCGAGAAGGTGTTCCCGATGGTCCCCGCCGGGGCCAGCAACGACGACCTGATCCTCCATCCCACCCAGCAAGACCGAGCCGGAAGCCTGCGCTCATGACGGTCATCTCATTCCCCGGCCACGGAGGCCGCGTCCGACCGTTCGCTCGCTGGCGCTCACTCACTCGCATCTCGGAGATCTCATGACCACCATCAATCAATATGGGGGTCAGACCCTCAATCACCACATCTTGTCCGTCCTCGTCCAGAACCGCCCGGGCGTCCTCGCTCGGGTGGCCGGTTTGTTCGCTCGGCGTGGCTACAACATCTTCTCGTTGGCGGTCGCTCCCGCAGAGGACGAGGGGATGAGCCGGATCACGATCGTGGTCGACGTCGAGTCGACCCCGCTCGAGCAGATCACCAAGCAGCTGTTCAAGCTGATCGACGTGGTGAAGATCTCCGAGCTCGACCCGCGCCGGTTGGTCGAGCGCGAGCTGTTGATCGCCACCGTCAAGGCGCCGGACGAACAGCGCGGCAAGGTCGTGGAATTGATCAACATCTTCGAGGGCAAGATCATCGCCGTCGCCGAAGCCGTGCTCACCGTGAGCCTCGAAGGGCATCCGGACAAGCTCGACGATTTTGAGGATTTGCTCGACGGTTATGGCATCGTTGAGCTCCAGCGCACCGGACGGGTGGCGCTGCCGAAACTCGATCGCGGCGCACGACTGCGTGCCGTGCACCCCACTCCCACAACTGGAAAGGCTGGCTGAGATGGCCGTCACCGTGTACTACGCCGAGGATGCAGATCCTTCGATCATCCGAGGCAAGAAGGTCGCCGTCATCGGCTACGGGTCGCAGGGCCACGCTCACGCGTTGAACCTGAAGGAGTCGGGCGTCGACGTCGTCGTCGGCCTTCGGCCCGAGTCGTCGTCAGCCGCCAAGGCCGAAGCCGCCGGCCTCACCGTGATGACCATCGACGAAGCATCCGAGTGGGCCGACGTGATCATGCTGCTCGCCCCCGACACCGAGCAGAAGGCGATCTACGACGCCCACATCGCGTCGCACCTGACCGACGGCAAGGCCCTCGCGTTCGCCCACGGCTTCAACATCCGCTTCGATCGCATCCAGCCGCCCGCCGGCTGCGACGTGATCATGATCGCCCCGAAGGGTCCCGGCCACCTGGTGCGCCGCACCTACACCGAGGGCGGCGGCGTTCCGGCGTTGATCGCTGTCGCGCAGGATGCCACCGGTACCGCCCGTGACGTCGCGATGTCGTATGCCGATGCGATCGGTGGCACCCGCGCCGGTGTGATCGAGACCACGTTCGCCGAGGAGACCGAGACCGACCTGTTCGGTGAGCAGGCCGTCCTGTGCGGTGGCGTCACCGCGTTGGTTCGCGCCGGGTTCGAAACGTTGACCGAGGCCGGCTACGCGCCGGAGATGGCGTACTTCGAGTGCCTCCACGAGGTGAAGCTCATCGTCGACCTCATGTACGAGGAGGGCATCGCCGGGATGCGCTACTCGATCTCCGACACCGCGGAATACGGCGACCTCACGCGCGGCACCGCGCGTGGTCACCGATGCGACCAAGGCCGAGATGAAGAAGATCCTCGGTGAGATCCAGAGCGGCCAGTTCGCCGCCGAGTGGATCGCCGAGTCCGAGGCCGGGCGTCCGAACTACAAGCGCATGCAGGATGAGGGCAAGGCGCATCCGATCGAGGAGATCGGTGGCGAGCTGCGCGGCATGATGCCGTTCATCAGCGCCGGCAAGCAGAAGGTCTCCGACATCTCCGGCGGCTGAGAGTGTGTAGAGCGATGAGCAAACCCTCCACATCTGCGGGTTTCGCTCATCGCCCTGGCGGATCGCGGCGATGACGACCACCGCGTGGACGTTTGCTGCGATCTTCGCGGTGGCGGCCGGTGCGAACTGGTGGAGCCGCCTGTCGGAGAATCGTCGCCGGACCGAGCTGTGGAGCAAGCCGCTTGCGCTGATCGCGCTGATCGCTGTGGCGATGGCGCTCGATCCGGCTGACCAACTGGCGCGGGCCTGGTTCGTGACTGCGCTGGTGTGTTCGCTCGCCGGCGACGTGTTCCTGCTGTTCGGCGACCGCTACTTCGTGCCCGGTCTGGTGTCGTTCCTGCTCGCGCATCTGGCCTACACATTCGGATTCTTCGCCTTCGACGACCGGTCGGCGGCCGGGTTCGCCGTCGGCGCGGTGGTGATGGCTGTGCTGGCGGTGGCCGTCGGGGTGCGGATCGTGCTGGCGGCGCGGCGCAAGGAACGTGTGCTCGGCCCGGCGGTGACGATGTACCTGCTTGCGATCTCGGTGATGTTCTGCGCAGCGATGGCCACCGGCAGCGCCTGGGCGATCGTTGGCGCGGCCTTGTTCGTCGCCTCCGACTCGGTGCTCGGGTGGCGACAGTTCGTCGCTCGAGCGTCATGGATGCCGGTGACGATCATGGTCACCTACCACCTCGGCCAGGCCGGGCTCGTCGCCAGCCTCATCTAAACCTGACTTGTGGGGTCGGGTATTGGCGGGTAGCGTCTCCCGCCTATGAGTGACTCCTGGGGATTCGAGACCAAGCAGATCCATGTCGGCGGCGAGGCCGACCCGACGACCGGCGCCAGGGCGGTGCCGATCTATCAGACGACCGCCTACGAGTTCCGCGACACCGACCACGCGGCGAACCTGTTCGGTCTCGCCGAGATCGGCAACATCTACACCCGCATCATGAACCCGACGCAGGCTGCGCTCGAAGCGCGCGTCAACGCGTTGGAGGGCGGCTGCACCACGGCCGTCGGCCTTCCGGGCACGCTCGCCGTGGCATCCGGCCAGGCGGCTTCGACGCTGGCCTTCATGACGCTGTGCGAGTCGGGCGACCACGTCGTCGCGTCGCCGTCGCTGTACGGCGGCTCGTACAACCTGCTGCACTACACGCTCCCGAAATTCGGGGTGGAGGTCACCTTCGTCGATGATCCCCATGACCTCTCCCAGTGGGAAGCGGCGATCAAGCCGAACACCAAGGTGTTCTTCGGCGAGATGATTCCCAACCCCAAGAACGACGTCTTCGACGTCGAGGGCGTCGCTGCCGTGGCCCACGCCAACGGCATTCCGCTGATGGTCGACAACACGGTGCCGACGCCGTACCTGATCCGGCCGCTCGAGTGGGGCGCCGACATCGTGATCCACAGCCTCACGAAGTTCATGGGTGGTCACGGCACCTCGATCGTGGGAGCGATCGTCGACGGCGGCACCTTCGACTACGCCGCATCGGGACGCTTCCCCAACTTCACCGAGCCCGACCCGAGTTATCACGGCCTCGCCTACTTCCCCGCACTCGGCCACGGAGCGTTCATCCTCAAGGCACGCGTGCAGATGCTGCGCGACATGGGCCTCGCCATCTCACCGTTCAACGCGTTCTTGATCCTCCAGGGCCTCGAGACGCTCAGCCTGCGCATGGAGCGGCACTTCGCGAATGCCCAGAAAGTCGCCGAGTACCTGGACGCACACGACCAGGTCGAGTCCGTGAATTATGCGGGACTTCCCTCGAGCGCATGGCACGAGCGCGCCAAGCAGCTCGGCGGCGGTCGTGGTTACGGAGCCGTGCTGGCATTCGAGATCACGGGTGGCCTCGAAGCGGGCAAGAAGTTCGTGGAAGGCACCGAGCTGCACAGCCATGTCGCCAACATCGGAGACGTACGCAGCCTCGTGATCCATCCGGCGAGCACCACGCATTCGCAGCTCACGCCCGAGGAGCAGGCCGCATCCGACGTGACACCCGGCCTCGTGCGCCTGAGCGTCGGCCTCGAGTCGATCGACGACATCATCGCCGACCTCGACACGGCGTTCGCCGCCGCCAAGGCCTGACCGCCGGTGTTACATCTGGGGTCTGACCCCAGATGTAACACTCAGGCGCTCTGTGTCTCCTCCCGGCGGTGACCGTCGGCGAGTTCGCCCAGTTTGCTGCGGTCGATGCCGTCAGCGGGGACGGCGGCGACCTTGCACGACGTCACCGCGCGAAGCGTCGCGCTGCACGTCCCACCCTCGAGCAACGCCCGCTCACCCAGCACGGCTCCCGGCCCGAGCTCGGCGAGTTCCTCACCGTCGACCTCGACGACGAGAACTCCGTCGAGCAACAGGAACAGCTCGTCGTTCGTCGACCCCTGTTCGACGAGCAATGCCCCTCGCTTGACCTTGCGAATGTCGGGCGTGGCGCCACCGCGCATGATCGACTCCTGGAGCTGCCGCTCGAGCAACGTCTCGACCTCGGTGACGAGGGCCGGCGAGTCCACGTCACCCCAGGGCGTGCGCTTTCCGAACGACGCGGTCATCCAGTTCTTGTACTCGGTGACGCTGCCCTTGGCGACCAGGGCGCCCGAGTGGTCGAAGATCCAGTGCCGCGGGAAGCCCGAGGCGCCGGTCATCGATCCGTGGTGCGTGCCGTCGGTGTTGATCGTGAGCTCGAGCGTGGTCCACACGATCGGAGCGGAGTACTGGACGAACGGCGGGTGTTTGACGGCGCGGGGCATCGGTGCGCCCGTCCGTCCGCCGACGGTCTGGCGGAACACGACCGACGTCGGCGTCAGTTCCGGTTCGGCCTGGAGATCGTGCAGCTTGGTCGCCGGGATCGTGATCGAGCCAACACCGAGCCCGACGGTCGTCGCGCCGATCTCGCCACCGCCGCAGTAGCCGCAATCGGTGATCCTGCCCTCGTCGTCGACCTCGACGAACGCCCGCAGCTGGTTCGCGAACCGGAAACCATCGTCGATCCGGAGTTGCTCGATCGTCGACGGCACATCCGGGCCGAGCTGATCCGGTGGCGGCGGGTCGTGGTGTGCCATCTTCATGCGGGTGGCGATCTTCCCCATCCCCTCCAGGAGGTCCGATGGGATCCATGACACGGTGCTGATGCTGCGTTCGATTCGCATGGGACCACGATGCGCCCGCGGTCACCGGTCCCGCCAGGGTGGTCCCCCGTCGATCAGCTACGTGCTGGCACCACCCCTCGACTGGCGCTCGCACGCTGGGCACCGGGGCCCGATCAGGCAACACTGCAGTGACGCACACTCGACGACAGGGGGACGAATGACGATCACGGTGTTTCTCGCCGACGACAATCTGATCGTCCGCGAGGGGGTCAAGGCGCTCCTCGAACTCGAGGACGACATCGAGGTCGTCGGCCAGGCTGCCGACTACGACGAGTTGGTCGCCGGCGCCGAGGCCAACCAGCCCCAGGTCGTCGTCACCGACATCCGGATGCCACCGAACTTCTCCCGGGAGGGCATCGAAGCGGCCAAAGTCGTCCGCAAGCGGCACCCCGGTACCGGCGTGGTGATCCTCTCCCAGTTCGACGACCCCGACTACGCGGTCGCCTTGCTGTCCGAGGGCGCAGCCGGGTACGCGTATCTCCTCAAGGACCGAGTGGGCGAGGGCAACCAGCTCGCCCGGGCGATCCGTGAGGTGGCCTCCGGTGGCTCGATGCTCGACCCCAAGATCGTCGAAGCGTTGACGACGCCGGCGCGCGCCGACTCGTCGCTGTCTCCGAGCGAGGAGGATCTCCTCCTGCAGATCGCCCAGGGCCGCTCGATCGACGCGATCGCCATCGGCCGCAAGACGACGCCGGCCGATGTCAACGCGTCGATCGAGACGCTCTTCGCCACGCTCGCCGAAGGGCTGACCGCCGGCCGGACCGACAGCCTCGACCGTCTGAAGTCGTTGCAGAAGGCGATCGTCGACCGCAAGGAACAGGGCGAGGCGCTCAACCGGTTCCTGCCGGGCGGCGTCGCTGCCCAGGTCCTCGAGCAGGGTCGCCGGCCGGGCGACACCGAGGAGCTGGTCGTCACCGTGCTGATGTCGGACATCCGTGGCTACACGACGATCGCCGAACACGCGGACCCGAGCCAGCTTGCGGGCCAGCTCCACGAGCATCGAGCTGCGATGAACCGAGCGATCCTCGACCAGAACGGCACCGTCATGCAGTTCGTCGGCGATGCCGTGATGGCGGTGTTCGGCGCACCGGTGGCGTCCGACGATCATGGCGAGCGAGCGGTCGCTGCGGCCGTCGCCATGCACGCCGCGCAACAGGAACTCAACGGGCGATGGGAAGCGAGCGGTCAGCCGCCGTTCGGGCTCGGCATCGGGCTGTCGACCGGCCTGGTGGCAGCAGCGCTGCTGGGTTCGGAGGAGCGCCTCGAGTACACCGTGGTCGGCGACACGGTCAACCTGACCCAGCGTCTCCAGCAGTGGGCCGACCCGGGCGAGACCGTGCTGAGCGATCCGACGTGGGCGGCGCTCGGGACCAAGCCCGACGCTGACGAGCTCGAGCCGGCGATGGTCAAGGGTCGCGACACCGCTGTCGGTGCCCATCGGTTCCCCCGGAGACCGGCATGACGCCGGAGAGACTGATCCGATTCGGACGGCTGATCTCCGGAGCCGCCGTGGTGATGGCCGTCGGTGGGATGGCCATCGTCGTCCTGTTGGGACGTTGGGAGCTTGCGGCCAGCGTTCTCGCGCCCGAGAATGCGCTGATCGGTGTGGGGTTCGGGGCGCTCGCATGGACATTGCTCCCCTCCGAACCGCGCAACGGTGCGATCTGGACGTATGCGGTCGCCGCGTTGTCCGGAGGAGGGTTCGTCGCCTCGCTCATGGTGCTGACGATCGTCGCCCCAGCCGACCTGCTCGACGTCAACTTGCCGAGCCCACGACCCGTCGATCTTCCCTTGGCCGCTGCACTCGGCGCCCAGGGCCTCGTCTCGCTGTGGCTTCCGTCGGTCTTCCTGGTGCTGACGCTCGGCTTGCTGTTGTTCCCGAATGGACAGTTGCCGTCGTCGAAGTGGCGGTGGGTCGCGCAAGGTGAGACCGCTGCGGTGGTCGTCGCCACACTCGGCCTCGTCGTGTTGTTCAACCCATGGAGTTCCGCTCCGATCGACACGTACGACACCACCTTCGGATCGGTCGTTCAGCTGTCGGTGTTCGTCGTCATGCTCGGCGCGTTGGTGTCGGCTGCGTCGCTCGTGGTGCGCTACCGGGCGAGTTCACCGACGGTGAGACGTCAGATCGGGTGGATCGCCCTCGGCGGCTCGGTCTACGCGATCGCCCAGGTCGTCCGATTCGCGATCTGGGGAGGAGTCGGCGGCGGGCAGGACTCCTTCGGGAGTGTCACCTCGCTCCTCGGGCTGATCCCACTCTCGTTGTTGATTCTCTCGTTCTGGATCGCGATCACGAAGTATCGGCTCTACGACCTCGACAGGGTGATCTCGAAATCGGTCACCTATCTCGGTCTCGGCGCTGCGATCACCGCGCTCTTCGCTCTCGTGGTCGCCGTGCCCACGCTGGTGCTCGGACGTTCAGATGACGGTCAGCCGAACATCGTGCTGGCCGTGGTCGCCACGGCCCTGGTGGCGGTGTTGTTCGAGCCGCTCCGGGCGCGGTTGCAGCGCTGGGCCAACCGGCTCGTGTACGGCCACCGGTCGTCACCGCACGAGGTGCTGTCGCAGGTGACCTCCCGTCTTTCCGATTCCGGATCCGATGGTGGCGCCGACGACTTGGCGAGGGTGCTCGCCCAGGGCACGGGTGCTGCGCTCGCCGTGGTGTGGCTCAGGGACGGCGACCTGACCGAACCGCTGGGCTGGTGGTCGTCAGACGATGCGCTGCCGGTGGTGCCGGTGCGGCCGGACAGCTTGGCCGACGACCGCACGGTGGTGGCGCCGGTTCGACACGGTGACGACGTGTTGGGCGACGTGAGCATCACGAAACCGCGTGACGATCCGCCGACGCCTGCCGACCGGGAACTGGTTGCCGACGTCGCGTCAGGTGCCGGCCTGATGTTGCGCAACGTGAGCCTCAACCGTCAGCTCGAGCAGCGTGCGCGCGATGTCCGCGAGTCGCGTCTGCGCCTGATCTCTGCCCAGGACGCCGAACGGCACCGACTCGAGCGCGATCTGCACGACGGGGCGCAGCAGCAGGTCGTGGCCCTGAAGGTCAAGCTCGGTATCGCCAAGACCCTCGTCGAGCGCGAGGGAGCGGGGCAGGTCGCATCGCTGGTGTCCGGTCTTGCCGAGGAGACGCAGCAGGCGGTTGATGCATTGCGGGCGATCGCCCACGGGATCTACCCGCCACTCCTCGAAGCCGAAGGGCTCGAAGTAGCGCTGCGGGCTGCGGAGCGGACGTCGTCGTCTCGGTTGAGCGTGTCGGCTGCAGGGGTCGGGCGTTACGAACGTCATGTCGAGGAGACGGCGTACTTCTGCGTCCTCGAGGCCGTCGAACGTTCCCGCATGGCCGGAGCCGCGCAGGTGGACGTGTCGATCTCCGATGTCGCGGGCGAGCTGCTCATCGAGATCGACTACGCCGGCGGGCTCACCCGGGCTGACCTCACCGCCGTGTCGGACCGCGTGGACGCGTTCGACGGCACGACCACGGTCGACACAGCGGCGGACGGCACGACCCGCGTCAGCTGCCGCCTTCCCGTCGGCGATCAGGCGATGGAGCCGGCATGAGCACCTCCGTGAGCACAACTGCGTCTCCCCGTGCGACGCTTCTCTTCTCTGCTGCGGTCGTGGTGTACGCCGCATCGAGCCTCGCGATCGTCGCGCAGACCATCGACTTCGCGATCGCCGAGATCGTCGGCGGTTGTTCCTTCCTCGCGGTCGGCGCGCTGCTCGTGTTCCGGCGGCCGGGCAACGTACTCGGTCCGCTGTTCGTCGTGATCGGGACGGGCTGGAACCTGGTGTTCCTCGGCATCGTCACCGCTGACAACTTCGACGAGGCGGGCCGCGTCGATGCCGCGAGCTGGGTGTCGCTGCTCGCAGCCGTCCTCGTGATTCCCATGCTGTGGTTGAACTCCGTCGTCTGGTTGCTCTTCCCGGATGGCCACACCCACTCGGTCGCGGCCCGCCGACTGCTCTGGGGAACCGGCGCGCTCACCCTCGTCCTGATGGCGGGGACTGCATTCGGGACACCGAGGGTGCTTCCGGAGACGAAGCAGTTTCCGAACCCGTTCGTCGGTGAGCCCCTCGCCAGCACGATGTTCGATGTCTTCGGCGCTCCACAGGTCATCCTGGTCGTCCTCCCGTACGTCGCTGCGGGCATGCTCCTGGCGAGGATGCGTCACGCCGACCCGATCACCCGCCGTCAGATCGGCTGGGTGGCATCCGCGATCCTGGTCAACATCACGCTGATCCTGCTCAATGTCGTCGTCGAGCCGTTCGGGACCGAGAACCGGGCGTTCATGATCCTCGACAGCGTCAGCAACCTGATCCTGATGGGCGCGATGGCGATCGCGATCATGAAGTTCCGGCTGTACGAGATCGATCGGATCATCTCCCGTTCGGTGACATTCGGGGTGCTCGCGGTGTTCATCGGCGGGGTGTACGTCGGGATCGTCGTCGGCGTCCATGCGATCATTCCCGGGGCGGGATTCTGGTTGTCGATCGTCGCCTCGGTGATCGTGGCGATCGCATTCCAGCCAGCTCGTCGGCGGGTGGAACGCTGGGCGAACCGGCTCGTCTACGGCGAGCGCGCGACCCCGTACGAGGTGTTGGTCCGGTTCTCGCGTCGATCGGCCGAGCTCGCCGACGACGAGTTGCTGTCGCGTGTCCCGCGACTGATCGTCGATGGGACGGGCGCGAGCAGCGCGGCGTTGTGGGTGCGCTCCGACGCCGGCTTCCGCATGGCGGCGTCGTGGCCTGACGATGCACTGCACCGACAACTCGACCACGTTGACGTGTTCGTCGACCCGGATGCGGACTACTCGGTCCCGGTGTTCCACGACGGCGAGATGCTGGGTGGGTTGTCGCTCGTGAAGCCCAGTGGCGAATCGGTGACGCCGCCCGAACAGGAGTTGCTCGCCGACCTCGCAGCGGGGCTCGGCTTGGCGTTGCGCAATGCTCGCTTGACGGCGCAGCTCCGCCGGCAGATCGCCGAGCTCGAAGCATCACGCGAGCGCGTGCTCGCCGCATCCGACGCCGCCCGGCGAGCACTGGAGAACGATCTCGACTCCGGCCCCCAACAGACCCTCGTGGCGGTCAAGGTCAAGCTCGGCCCGATTCGCAAGCGTGCCGAGCAGCTCGGGGCCATGAAGGCCGCCGGGCTGCTGGCCCAGTTGGAGGACGCTGCGGGCGCAGCGATCGGTTCGGTGCGGGAGTTCGCCGGCGGCATCTATCCGCCGTTGCTCGAAGCTGAGGGCCTTGCGGTGGCGATCGGCCAGCAGGCGCGGTCGTCGCCGGTGCCCGTCGTGGTCCACGGCGACGGCGTCGGCCGCCATCAGCGTGACATCGAGGCGGCGATCTACTTCTCGGTGCTCGAGGCCCTCCAGAACACCGCAAAGTACGCCGGCGCCAACGCCGCCACCGTCACGCTCGGCGAGCAGGGTGGAGCGCTCACCTTCGAGGTCCGCGACGACGGCAGCGGCTTCGACGCAGCAACGATCAGCCGGGGTGCCGGACTGACCGGTATCGCCGACCGGCTCGACACCGTCGGCGGAACCGTCGAGGTCGAATCGACGCCTGGACAGGGCACGCGCATCACCGGGACGGTCCCGATCGAGCAGTTCGTCGCTGTCTGACCGGCGAGCTGATCAGACGGTCAGTGCCGCTGGATGTCGGCCCAGACCTCCTCGAGCGCGTCCATGCTGAACGACGACTTCGGGAGGAACCCGAACGCGCCCGTGTCGAGCGCCGGCTGGTCGAAGTTGCCGGACTCGTGCGTCGACATGACCAGCACATGAGGCGGATCGTCCGATGCCATGATCCGGCGCGTTGCCTCGAGCCCATCGATCCCCGGCATCTGGACGTCCATCAGCACGAGGTCCGGTCGCAGGTCGGCCGCCATCTCGATGGCCTGCTCACCGTTCCCGGCCTCGCCCACGACCTCGAAGCCGTCGGTCATCTCGACCACCATCTTCGATGCCTCACGGAACGGAGTCTGGTCGTCGACGATCAGTACCCGTACCTCTGTCATGGTGCCTCCTGAAGCGCGGTGAGATACACCAACACCGCTCGGACCCGACGATTGACATCGTCGGTCTCCGGCAGGTCGAGCTTGGTGAAGATCGAGCCGATGTGCTTCTCGACCGACCGGGCCGAGATGAACAAGTTGGCGCCGATTGCGGCGTTGCTGCCGCCGGTCGCCATCTCGGCGAGCACTTCTCGCTCGCGTTCCGTGAGCCGATCGAGCACCGACGTGACGCTCTTCGATCGCCCTTCGATGAGCGCGTCGACCACGCTCGGATCGAGGACCGAGCCGCCCGCGGCCACCCGCCGGATCGCCGCGGAGAGCTCGGCGATGTCACCGACGCGCTCCTTCAGGAGGTAGGCACGGCCGTCGGATCCGTCGGCGAACAGGCGCACGGCATAGTCGGGTTCGACGTACTGGCTC
This sequence comes from Ilumatobacteraceae bacterium, assembly GCA_963705485.1. Classification (GTDB taxonomy): domain Bacteria; phylum Actinomycetota; class Acidimicrobiia; order Acidimicrobiales; family Ilumatobacteraceae; genus Sva-07. Next base: position 14,870 of record CAVPJT010000006.1, on the reverse strand, counting down.
AGCACGACGACACCGATCCCTGGGTGCTCGGTTCGGATGTGATCTGCGGCCCGGATGCCCTCATCGGTCTGGGTCGGTGGCATCCGGATGTCGGTCAGCACGACGTCGGGACGATGCGCGTCGACCGCTGCAAGCAGCTCACCGTACGAAGCGCATGCGGCCACCAACTCGAGTTCGTCGTCGAGTTCGATCGAGGCCATGATGCCCTCCCGCATCAGGAAGCTGTCCTCCGCGAGAATCAGCCGGACGACCATCGGATCACACTAGTGATCAGTCGTCGCGTTGGTCGCGTAGGAATTCCTCGAACTCCGCGCCGAGGTCGTCGGCGGTCGGGATCTGCGCTTCGGCGCGTCGGTCGAATTCTGCTTCGAGCAGCTGTACGTACATCTTGAGCTGCTCGTCGTTGTTGGCGATCTCGTCGTGCACGTCGCGCCAGCTGTCGACCTGGTCGCTGAAGTCTGTGGTGTTCGGCACGTCGAGCACGTGGCTGAGATGGCGCACGAGCGCCGACGTCGCCTGGGGGTGCTCGGCGTTCATCAGGTAGTGCGGGATGCCTGCACGCAACGAGACAGACGGAATGTCGCGCGCTTCCAGCTCGGCCTGCAGCACGCCGACGACGCCCGTGATGCCCTGGTAACTCGGTGCGACGAGGCCGAGCCGTCGGGCGAGGTCGGCGTTGGCCGTGCTCCCGGTCACCGGCGGGGTGCGGCTGTGGGGAATCGCCTCGGCGCCGGAACCCACGGTGACGACGGCCTCACAGCCGAGCGCTTCGGCGACCACCACGATCGCCTCGACGTAGGTCTTCCAGTGCAGGTGCGGCTCGACCCCGATCAGGCCAACGACGTCGCGGTGTCCGGGGTTGCGCTGCAGCACGAACTCGTTGCTGGGCCACACGATCTCGCGGATGTCGTCGTCGATCGACACGTGCGGGCGTTGCTGCGTGAAGTCGTAGAACGGGTCGGGGTCGATCGAGCCGACTGTGACAGCGTGTTCGGCGCTGATGAATGCATTGACCGCCTGGGTCGCTGCGCTCGCCACGTCGAACCAGCCTTCGAGGCCGACGAGCATCACCGGGCGTTCGAGCGCGCCGATGTCACCGGTGCCGAACTCGAGAACCTCCATCGCATCCACGGCGATCAGGTCATGGTGCCGACGACATGGTCGATCGACGTGGTGAGGGCGGCGATGTCGGAGGGGTCGATGGCGGGGAACATGCCGATGCGCAACTGGTTGCGGCCCAGTTTGCGGTACGCGAAGGTGTCGAGGATGCCGTTGGCCCGCAGTGCCTCGGTGACCGTGGTGGCGTCGATCGAGTCATCGAGGTCGATCGTGCCGACCACGTTCGAGCGCTTCGCAGGATCGCTCACGAATGGTGTGGCCCAGTCACGTTCTGCGGCCCAGCCGTACAGGATCGCGGCCGATTCTTCGCTTCGCCCGGCGGCGAAGTCCATCCCGCCGTTGTCGTTCATCCAGCGGATCTGAGCATCGAGCATCACCAAGGTGGCCACGGCCGGCGTGTTGTAGGTCTGGTTCTGGACCGAGTTGTCGAGCGCAATCGAGAGATCGAGCGACGCGGGTCGCCAACGGTCGCTCGCCCCGATCGAGCGGATGCGCTCGAGCGCGGCGGGGGAGCAGGCCGCCAGCCACAGCCCGCCGTCGGACGCGAAACACTTCTGCGGGGCGAAGTAGTACACGTCGACCTCGGAGGGGTTCCAGCGCAGCCCACCGGCAGCCGACGTGCGCATCGACGGCCACCAACGCGGTCGCCGCGGTCGTGCCAGTCGGGCGGCGCAGGTCCATCGCCACGCCGGTGGAGGTCTCGTTGTGTGTCAGGGCGTAGAGATCGATGCCGTCCTCTGCCACCGCCTCGGGATGACTGCCGGTGTCGGAGCGGATCACGGTCGGTTCGCCCAGGTGCGGAGCTGCTGCCGACGCTTCGGCGAACTTCGACGAGAACTCACCGAACACGAGGTGCTGGCTTCGCTCGCTGATCAGGCCGAAGGTGGCAACGTCCCAGAACACCGTCGAGCCGCCGTTGCCGAGCACGATCTCCCATCCGTCGGGCAGCGAGAACAGCTCGGTCAGGCCCGAGCGCACCGAGCCGACCAGGTTCTTCACCGCCGGCTGGCGATGCGACGTGCCGAGCACGGTGTTGCCGGCAGCGACCAGCGCGTCGAGTTGTTCGGGGCGGACCTTCGACGGACCACATCCGAATCGTCCGTCGGCGGGAAGCAGGTCGGCAGGGATCACGATGGTTGCGGGGTCGACGCTCACGGCCACCAGCATGGCGCCTGCATCGGCGGATCCCACGGCTCGTTCGGCGCGGATTCCTCGTTGGGAAGGGGGGCCGGCTGTGGCAGGCTGGCAGGCGTGAAGCGCACCTCCCAACGACTCGCCGCGATTGCCCCCTCCGCCACCCTTGCCGTCGACGCCAAGGCCAAGGCCCTCAAGGCCGCCGGCGAGAATGTGATCGGTTTCGGAGCGGGCGAGCCCGACTTCCCGACGCCGGCGCACATCGTCGAGGCCGCCGTCGAGGCCTGCCGCGACCCCAAGAACCACCGCTACACGCCGGCCGGTGGGCTTCCAGAACTGCAAGAAGGCCATCGCCGCCAAGACCATGCGCGATTCGGGGTTCGAGTGCGCCCCATCGCAGGTGCTCGTCACCAACGGCGGCAAGCATGCGGTCTACACCGCCTTCGCCGCGCTGTGCGACCCGGGCGACGAGGTGATCTGCCCGGCGCCCTACTGGACCACCTACCCGGAGGCGATCACGCTCGCCGGTGGGGTCCCGGTCGTGATCGACACCGACGCTGCAAGCGGTTTCCAGGTCACGATCGAGCAGCTCGACGCGGCCTACACCCCCCGAACGAAGGTGCTGCTGTTCGTGAGCCCGGACAACCCGTCCGGTGCGGTCTGTCCGCCGGACATGGTGAAAGCCATCGGCGAGTGGGCGGTGGACAAGGGCGTCTGGGTGATCACCGATGAGATCTACGAGCACCTGACCTACGGCGACAACGTGTTCGCTTCGATGCCGACCGTCGTGCCCGAACTCGCCAACCAGTGCATCATCGTCAACGGTGTCGCGAAGACCTACGCGATGACCGGGTGGCGCGTCGGCTGGATGATCGGCCCCGACGACGTCATCAAGGCATCGACCAACTTCCAGAGCCACGCCACCTCGAACGTCGCCAACGTTTCACAGCGCGCCGCACTCGCCGCCGTGTCGGGTTCGCTCGACGACGTCGTGATGATGCGCACCGCGTTCGCTCGCCGGGCGCAGACCATGTGGACCAAACTCAACGAGATCGATGGCGTCACCTGTCTCGAACCACAAGGTGCGTTCTACGCCTACCCGGATCTCACTGGCCTCCTCAACCGGCCGATCGACGGGGTGACGGCGACCAACACGTTGGAGCTGGCCGACCTCGTGCTCGACAAGGCGAAGGTGGCGTTCGTGCCCGGCGAGGCATTCGGCCTCGGCGGCTACGGCCGGTTCTCCTTCGCGCTCGGCGACGACGATCTGGTCGAAGGCATCGACCGTTTCGCCGCCCTCGTCAACGGCTGACGCGTTCACGGGTCGACGATCGAGAGGAAGGTCGCCGCTGCATCGCCGACGGGGCTGAGCACCACGACGGCGCTCTCGAGCCACGACACGTCACCCTCGCTGGTGACGACGTCGGCAACCGCTGCCGAATCGAAGGCGTCCAGTTCGATGAACGAGCCGCCACACTGCGGCGGGTAGCTCTCCGCGATCGAGGCGCACAGTCTCGCGTCGTCGCCCTCGATCAAGAGGAATCCCTCGACCTCGACCGGTTCGGTCGGGCGCTGCTCCCCGAATTCATCGACCGTGAGCGGCTCGCTGTTGTCCGAGGCGCATCCGCGAGGGTCGCCAGGGCGAGCGCCAGCACGCCCGTCGATCGTCGCCAAGACCGGATCACCGGACTGGCGCGGCGTCGTGTTCGTGCAGTGGTTCCACCTGGACGAAACGGACCGCGATGAGATCGACGATCACGACCACCGCCGCGCCGACGACGATGATCAGCAGCGGGATGACGACGTCATCGCGCGGCAGCGTCATCGTGGTGGTGTTCGTGCCGTTCGGCCAGGGCCACAGCACCCGGGTCGAGCCGAGCATCAGTCCGATCATCGCCGACAGCACCCAGCGGTGATATCGCTCCAGGAGCCAGTTGAGCAAGGTCGAGAACAGGGCGAGGCCGATCACACACCCGACCATGAAGGCGATCAACACCCCGAAGTCGCGATCGTTCACGGCGCCCAGCACCTCGGTGTACATGCCGAGCATGACGAGGATGAACGAACCGGAGATGCCCGGCAGGATCATTGCGCAGATGGCGATCGCTCCCGCCAGCAAGAACACCCACCACGACTTGGTGACGATCTCGGCGGCATCGTCTGCCACCTCGGTGTCGGAGCGCAGGCCGAGCAGCAGGAACATGGCGCCGCCGATGCCGAGCATGAGCGCGATGGCGATGCCGTCGATCCGGTCGAGCATGCGCAGCGCCACCCAGATCGAACCGAGGATCAAGCCGAAGAACAGTGCCGACATCCGAATCGGCTGCTCGTGCAGGAGCGTCTCGATCACCGACGACAACGCGACGATGGCCGTCAGGATGCCCGCCAGCAACGAGAACAGCCAGACCCATTCGATGCGCTTCAGCGTGCCGACGGCGCCGGAAACGTCACCGGTGAGCAGTTGCTTGAGTGCGTGGGCGCCCTGGCTGATGTTGCGGATCAGCCGGTCGTAGATTCCCAGCACCAGGGCGACGGTGCCACCCGAGACACCTGGCACGATGTCGGCGGACCCCATCGTGAATCCGCGGACGACCTGGGCGACGGGTGTGGGTATTCGCACGCAGCGAGGCTAGCGACGCCGCTTCCTCGTCCGCTGTCACACCGAGCCGAACCACTCGTCGTAGGTGGGCACGGCGGTGACGCCGGCGCAGGCCATGGCGATCAATGCGGACGGCCGCCATCGCACCGGAGCCCTCCCCGATACGCATGTCGAGGTCGAGCAGCGGACGCTTGTCGAGCCGTTCCAACAGCTTGCGATGGCCGGGTTCGGTCGAACAGTGCCCGACCGTGCAGTGGTCGAGGGCGAGCGGGTTGACCATCACCAGCGGGAGCACCGCCGACGTGACGACGTAGCCGTCGAGCACGACCGGGATCGAGCGGTGGCGGGCGGCCACGGTCGCCGCCGCGATCGCGACCAGTTCGGAGCCACCCACCTCGCGCAGGATCTCGAGCGGATCGGTGATGCCGGCGATGCGGCGCACCGATTCCTGTACCGCGGCGCGCTTGCGGGCAAGGCCCTCGTCGTCGACCCCGGTGCCACGTCCCACCCACGCAGCGGTCTCGCCACCGGCCAGCGCTGCCGCGATCGCGGCCGACGGCGTGGTGTTGCCGATACCGATCTCGCCGAGGACGAGCAGGTCGCAGTCGAGCGCATCGACGGCGTCGAAGGCGATGTCGGTGATCTCGTCGAATCGGTCGCTGGTGAGCGCCGCTTCGTAGCGGATGTCGCCGGTGGGGTACGCCGATCCCGACGTCGATGGCCCGAACCGAGGCCCCGGCGATCTGGGCGAACGCGGTGATGGTGGAACGGCGTTGCTCGAACGCACCGAAGAGCGCTTCGGTGATTCCGGTCGGGTACGCGCTGACCTTCGTCGCTGCGGCGACACCGTGATCGGCGGCGAACACCAGCGCTGCAGGGCGATCGACGGTCGGCGTCGTGGTGCGCTGCCAACCGGCGACCCACGCGGCGATCTCGTCGAGCCAGGCGCAGCGCGCCGCTCGGCCGCAGGAGGTGCGCGGCGCGCTCGTGGACGGCGTCGAATGCTGCTGGGTCGTGTCCTGGGAGATCCGTCAGCCGCTCGCGCAACACCGATGACACGTCAGCGGTCCGTCTCAGTAGTCGATGCCGCGCATCGCGCGGATGCCCTGCTGGTACGCGTGCTTGACCTCGCGCATCTCGGTGACGGTGTCGGCCAGTTCGATCAGCTCGGGTGCCGCGTCGCGTCCGGTGATGATCACGTTGACATGACGGGGTCGGGCGGCGATGGCCTCGACGATGTCGCTCACGTCGATCCAACCGAACGACGGGAGATAGGTCAGCTCGTCGAAGATCACGAGTTGGTGCTCGCCGGCCATGCATGATCTCGGCGGCCTTCGCCCAGCCGGCGCGCAGCGTGCTCGCGGTCGTTGCTGAGGTCGTCCGAATCCCAGGTGAAGCCGTCGCCGAAGGCAGTGCCAGTCGACGCCGAGCTGGCGCCCGATCTTCTCCTCGCCGACCTTCCAGTCGCCCGACTTGATGAACTGCACGACGGCCACGTTCCAGCCGCGGGCCACCGCTCGGACCATCATCCCGAACGCCGACGACGACTTGCCCTTTCCGTTGCCGGTGTTCACCAGGACGAGCGAGTCGGCGCTGCGCAGACCGTCGGGGCGGGGATCGTCGGTGGGCACGGCGTCGCCGGTCGGTTCGTGGTCGGTCATGAGCTTGGGGAGCGTACGCACACAGCAGTACGATGTCGAACTGTCGCAGACGCAGCGAAGTCCGGTGAGAACCCGGCGCTGTCCCGCAACGGTGATTCCTCGGTCGTGGTGCTCGCATCACGGCGTGGGGTGAGCCCGGTCGCCTGCCCTGTGACGCGACCATCACCCTCGAGGCAAGGGACGGCTCGCCGGTCGGGAACCCCCGACCTGCACCCAGCTTGTCCTCCATGCAAATTGGAGGCATTCCATGAACAACCACTCCCGCCGGCTCGGCCGACGACTGCTCGGCGCTGTTGCCGGGCTTGCCCTGCTCACCGCGGCGTGCGGCTCCGACGACTCGTCGAGTTCCGACGTGCCGGTTGCCGACGAGATCACGGCGCCGGTCTCGTCCGACGGCGACACCGATGTCGCCGGCGAGGGCATCGACCAGCGAGTCGTGTCGCTCAGTCCCACCCACACCGAGATGATGTTCGCCATCGGTGCCGGCGACCAACTGGTGGCGGTCGATCAGTTCTCCGACTACCCCGCTGAGGCGCAAGCACTGCCGAACGAACTGTCGGCGTTCGACAACAACATCGAGGCGATCGCGGCCTACGAGCCGGACCTGGTCTTGATCGGTGGTGACTTCAACGGGCTCGGACCGCAGCTCGACGAACTCGGTATCGCCTGGTGGGACGGTCCGGCAGGAACGACGATCGATGACACGTATCGCCAGATCGAGGAGCTTGGCGCGGCAACCGGCCGAGGGCCCGAAGCCGCCGACCTCATTGCCTCCATGCGGACCCGTATCGACGAGATCGTGGCCGCGACGCCGACGCCGGCCGAACCGTTGACCGTGTTCCACGAGATCGACGACATGCTGTTCTCACTCGACTCGACGACGCTGTTCGGAGAGCTGTACCGCCTCTTGGGATTGCGCAACATCGCCGACACCGCCGAAGGCAACTCGGGCGGGTATCCGCAGCTGAATGCCGAGTTCGTCGTGTCGGCCGACCCCGACTTCATCTTCCTCGCCGACACGAAGTGCTGTGGCCAATCGTTGGAGACAGTCGCAGCTCGCGACGGATGGGCCGACATGGCGGCGGTGCAGTCGGGCAACGTGATCGGGCTCGATGATGATGTTGCGTCGCGTTGGGGCCCCCGCATCGTCGACTTCCTCGCTGCGGTGTCCGACGCCGTGATCGCCTCGAGCTGAGCGAGGGCGACCGGACGTGGCTGTCGTGAGTGCGAACGTGGCGAGCGCGAACTCCTCGCGCGTCGTCGCCGCTGCGACGGCCGCGCGCCGCGCCGACCGGCGGTGGTACCTGGGTGCTGGGGCCGTCCTGCTGGTGTCGATCGTGATCGGCGCGTCGATCGGCCCGGCCGGCCCGGCCTCGTGGCGGGTGCCGCTCGCGTTGATCGATCACCTGCCCTTGATCTCGGTGGACTCGGGGGTCACGACCGCCGAATGGAACATCGTGTGGCGCATCCGGATGCCCCGGGTGATCCTCGCCGCGCTCGTCGGCGGCATGCTGTCGGTGGCGGGCGCCAGCTACCAGGGCGTGTTCCGCAACCCCCTCGTCGACCCGTACCTGCTCGGTGCGGCGGCGGGCGCCGGCCTCGGAGCGACCATTGCGCTCACCGTCGGCCGGGGTGTCACGGCATCGTGGCCAATCGACCCGGTGGTGGGCGCAGCGTTCCTTGCGTCGATCGCGACGGTGGCGGTCACCTACGTGGTGGGTGCGTCGTTCCACGGATCGGGCGCTAGCGGCTCGCTCGGGGGTGACCCTGGTGCTGGCGGGTGTCGCCGTCGTGTCCTTCGTGACCGCCGTGCAGACCTTCATTCTGCAGCGCAACCAGGACGTCGTACGCGAGGTGTTCCAGTGGATCCTCGGACGGCTGTCGGGTGCGACGTGGGCCGACGTCCGGCTGATCGCTCCGTACGTGACGCTCAGCGCCATCGTGCTGATGCTGCACCGCCGCCACCTCGACGTCTTCCGCGTCGGCGACGAGGAGGCTGCCTCGCTCGGGGTGTCGGTCGGCCGGACCCGGCTGGTGATCGTCGTCGCCGCCACGCTCGGCACGGCCGCGGTCGTGTCGGTGAGCGGCTTGATCGGCTTCGTCGGGCTGGTCGTTCCGCACGCCATTCGCCTGATGGCGGGCGCCGGGTACCGACGGTTGATCCCGCTGTCGATGCTGCTTCGGTGCGACGTTCCTGATCCTCGCCGACATCCCCGGGCGGATGCTGTCGAGTCCGGCGGAGACGCCGATCGGCGTGGTCACCGCGTTCATCGGCGCACCGTTCTTCATCTTCCTGCTGCGGACGCGGAGGATGACGTGAGCGCCCTCGAGTTCGACGCGGTGAGCGTGAGCTACGGCAAGCGGCGAGTGGTCGATGCGTTCACCGATCGGGTCGAGTCGGGGGAGTGGCTCGGGGTGATCGGCCCGAACGGCGCCGGCAAGTCCTCGCTGCTTCGGGCTGCGGCGGGTCTCGTGCGATTCGACGGGGAGGTGCGCGTCGGCGACGCTGCGCTGTCGCCGCTGGCCGATGCGGCCCGGGCGCAACAGGTTGCCTACGTGGCGCAGGATCCCGCTGATCCCCGACGACATGTGTGTGTTCGACTACGTGCTCCTCGGGCGCACGCCCTACGTCGGCTACTTCGGCACCGAGTCCGCCACCGATCGCGACGTGGTCGCCGACGTGATCGATCGATTGCGGCTCGGTGACTTCGCCAACCGGATGCTCGGCTCGATGAGCGGCGGCGAGCGTCAGCGTGCGGTGCTCGCTCGGGCGCTCGCCCAGGAGGCACCGGTGCTCCTGCTCGACGAACCGACCTCGGCGCTCGACATCGGCCACCAGCAGCAGGCGCTCGAGTTGGTCACCGAACTGCGTGAGCACAGCGGGCTGACCGTGGTGTCCGCGATGCACGATCTCACACTGGCCGGCACCTACACCGATCGGCTCGTGCTGCTCGACGAGGGATCGGTGGTGGCGAGCGGCTCGGCCCCGGAGGTGCTCACCGCCGAGCGACTCGGCGAGGTGTTCCACGTGTGTGTCACCGTGGACGTCGACCCGTCCGACGGCGCCGTGATCGTGGTGCCCCGCCGCGGCTTCCCCGCCTGAACCCCGGTGCCAACCACGTTTGCGTGACGGTTTCGGTGACCCGGTCCACCGGAAATGCAACACAAACGGATACCGCGAGTGGGCAACCACGTTTGCGTGACGGTTTCGGTGACCCGGTCCACCGGAAATGCAACGCAAACGGGGTTTGGCTCGTGGGTTTACGCTGGGGGGATGAGTGACGCCACGAGCGAGTCGCCGTATCCGACGTTCCCGGGGGCCGAGCCGTTCGACGCGGTACGCGCTCCCGAGGCGGAACGGGCCCATCGCAAGCGGATGTGTGCGCTCGGGTACCGAATCTTCGGAGCGATGCGCTGGGGGCAACTCGGCGACGGCCACATCTCGGCACGTGATCCGATCCTGACCGACCACTTCTGGCTGCTCGACTGGGGGGTCCCGTTCCGTGAGGCGACCGTCGATGGGCTCGTCCTCGTCGGCCCTGATGGCCGGGTGACGGATGCCGACGGCACGCCGACCGGCTCGGTCAACACCGCCGGCTACAACATCCATGCCCCATTGCTCGCTGCCCGGCCCGATGTGGTGAGCGCCGCCCACACCCACACTGGCTTCGGCACCCCGTGGTCGGCGAACGTGCAGCCGTTTCAGGCGCTCAGCCAGGAGTCGTGTGCGTTCGTGTTCGACCAGGCCATGTTCGACGACGAAGAGGTGGAGGTCCTGTCATACGACGGTGGCAAGCGCATCGCCGCTGCGCTCGGTGACAAGAAGTTCTGCATCCTGCGCAATCACGGTTCGCTCACCGTCGGCGGCTCCGTCGAGGAGGCGGTCGGCTGGTTCGTGATGAGCGAGCGTGTCGCCGAAGTTCACGTGAAGGCGCCGAACGGCGTCGCGATCTCCGACGAGGCTGCCGCGATCGCCGCCGAGACGCTGGCGCCTGCCTCCACGGGGTGGCGTCTGTTCCAGTGGCTACTGCGCGATGTCGTCGCCGACACGGGGGTGGTCGACGGGGGCGCTTGACGTCTCGCTCGACGCGCCCGGTCGCTCGATGCGCATGTGCTCGAAGATCAGCGTCGCCAGCACGATGGCATCGATGATGATCAGGAGCACGACGCCGTCGAGATCCGACCCTGCGAGCATGAGCACGCCGATGAGAGCGACGGCGACGAGCCGTTCGTGTGCGACCACACCGAATGCTCGGTACACACCGATGCCGACCCCACCGAAGTAGAACAGGATTCCGGCCGCACCCATCGCCCGGAACGCTGCGGGCAGGGGGTGGCTCGGGTGCAGCGCCATCTCCTCCATGGCGACCGCCGACAGGATGATTCCCGCCACGATCGGTGCGTGGGCGTAGCTGTAGACGTCCCGGGCGAACCGACCCCGATCGGCAGCGGGGGTCTCGTCGGCGCGATGTTCGAACGCCGGTTGCACGCGATCGAAGTACGCCCACCAGAGCAAGCCGGCAAACGCCCCGGCGGCGACCAGCGCGACGACCGATTCGGCCGCGATGCCACCATCGTCTGCGAGCGGGATCGCGACGGCGTTCCCCAACGCCACGATCACCTCACCGAGCGCCACGATGATGATCAGCCCGTGCCGCTCGGCGAAGTGACCGGCGCGGACGATCCACTCGCCTCCGCCGGCTTGGATCGTCGCAAAGATGAAGACGAGGATCCCGGCGATCCAGGCGATTCGGCGTCCGTCGCCGTCGATGAACCCGCCTGCCACGATGATCGCCATCGCGACGATGTTCGGTGCGCTGTAGCGCAGCGCCGATCGGTACGGCTCGGTGGCGCTGTCGAGTCCAACGACCAGCATGGCGAGGGCCGTGAGGAAGATCACAGCGAGGGGGATGGCGAAGAGCGCGCCACTCTGGTCGAAGGCGGACTGGATCGACGCAGCCATCGGCACGCTGGCCGCGGTGGCGACGAGGAAGAGCACTCGGACCGTCCGCGAGTTTCCCGGGCACCGCGTTCGCCGACCACGCGAACTGCGACCACGGCAGCCACAGCAACAAGAACACGATGGTGGCATCGCCGACCGTCGCCCAGGTCGGGTCGTACAGCAGCAGGCCGACGATCTGGGAGAACGCAAACACGAACGCCAAGTCGAAGAACAACTCGACGGGGTCCGCCGTGAAGTCCTCGCTTGGCTCCGGGACGAGCAGGCCGCGCATCTCCCGACCGTAGCGAACGGTGCTCCGCTGATCGGTCACACCCGACCGGTACGACCGACCCGGTTCGATCGCCGTCGGCTCGAACGACGTCAGCCGGCGACGACGACGCCGATCACCCCGACGAGCACCAGCGCGCTGGCTGCGTATTCGGCGCGGGTATGACGTTCATGCAGCACCCACGCGGAGATCGCGAAGGCGATCACCAACTCGACCTGGCCGAGCGTGCGCACCTTGGCTGCATTGGTCATCGTGACGGCGACGGCCCAGCCCGCCGAGCCGCACAGGCTGAGGATCCCGACGGGGAGCGCCGCCGCGCCATTCGGTCCCGACCCGAGTCAACTCGGGTCGGTCTCTGGCGAGCAGCCACAAGGCGTTCAGCACGGTCTGGATGCCGAGCATCACGGTCAAGGTCAGCAGCGCGTGATCCCACGTGCTGCCGCCATCGAGCGACGTCGATGCGCCGCGGATCCCGACGGCGGCGAGTGCAAAGCAGCCGCCGGCCACGATGCCCATCAGCGCCGCCGGATCGCCGGCGCGGCCGAGTATGTCGCGCAGCCGGTTGGGCGCTGCGAGCCACGCCACACCCGCCATGCAGACGAGCGCAGCCAGCCAACCGAGCGGTTCGAGTGGCTCGCCGAGTGCGACCGCCGACACGATCGTCACCTGGATCACCTCGGTCTTCGCGTAGACGGTGCCGATCGCGAAGTCGCGCAGATCGAACGCCCGCAGCAGGGCCAATGTGCCGAGGATCTGGGCCGCACCAGCTCCGGCGATGATCGGCCAGAACCGCGCAGGGATCGTCGGCACATCGTCGCCGACGACGGCGAACGTGACGAGCGAGGCGAGCACGGCCAGCGGGAAGCCGTAGGCGTACCTCACGAAGCCGGCCCCGTTGACCGACAGCACGGAACGCAGCTGGTGCTGTCGCGACGTGCGCAGGATCTGGAACGTCGCCGCCGCGAGCGTGATGGGAATCCACATGGTGTTCCCGCAGTGTTACCTCGCGGGTCTGACCCGTGTCGTACTGATCAGTTCGCGGTCGGGGGTGGGGAGGAACCAGGTGTCGTCGTTGACGAGGATGTCGTCGGCGTCGGCCGGGCCCCACGAGCCGCGGAAGTACGGCACCACGTCGCCCGGGTCGTCGAGTGCAGGCTGGACGACCCGCCACGTGCCTTCCACGATGTCCTGGCGGGCGAACCGACGCAGCGATCCGATCAGGGCGTCGCCGAGCAGCCGCTCGTAGGCGTCCTGACGCTCACCGAGTGCAGCCGCGAAGTCGACGTCGACGTCGACTTCCTGGCTGTCGAGCTCGGGGCCGGGCGTCTTGGCCTGCAGCGCGAACGTCACGCCGTCGTGCTTGCCCAGTCGCAACCGGATCAGGTTGCGGCCCGGCGGCGGCCCGCCCGATTCGTCGAACAGCATCCGCGGTGGCTCGCGCAGCTCGATGACCGCTTCGGTCGCGCTCTGCGCCATGGCCTTGCCGACGCGGACGTACCACGGCACGCCGGCCCATCTCCACGAGTCGATCTCCAGCCGTGCCGCAGCGAAGGTCTCGACGTTCGATTCGGGGTCGACCCCGGGTTCGTCGCGGTAGCCGACGTACTGTCCACGCACCAGTGCGCCGGGCTCGATCGGGCGCATCGCCGCGATCACCTTGGCCTTCTCGTCCTGCAGGAAGCCCGAGTCGGCGCCGGCGGGTGGCTCCATCGCCAACAGCGACACCACCTGCAGCAGATGGTTCTGGAGCACGTCGCGGATCGCGCCGACGCCTTCGTAGAACGACCCGCGGCCCTCGACGTCGAGCGTCTCGGACATCGTGACCTGCACGCTGCGCACGTAGTTGCGATTCCAGACCGGCTCCAGCAACGTGTTGGCGAAGCGGAACACCAGCAGGTCCTCCACTGCCTCCTTGCCGAGGTAGTGGTCGATGCGGAAGATGTGATCCTCGGCGAATACTTCGTGCAGCGTCTTGTTCAGGTCGATCGCCGACTGCAGGTCGCGTCCGAACGGCTTCTCGACCACGATGCGCCCACGATGGTGCAAATCGACCGAGGCCAGTTTCTGCGCGACCATCGGGAACATGTTGGGCGGGATGGCCATGTAGAACACCGCCACGATCGAGTCGTGTCGATCGAGGGTGGCTCGCAGCTCGTTCCAGGTGTTCTCGTCGGCGTAGTCGCCCTGCACGAGATCGAGCCGTTTGCACAGCTCATCGAGCACGTCGGGGTCCGGGTCGTCGATGTGTTCCATCACCGAGTCGCGGGCGTGGCGGCGGAAGTCGTCGTCGGTCCAGTCGCTGCGAGCGACGCCGATCACCGGTACCTGCAGCACGCCCGATTTCGCCAGGCGGTACAGCGCCGGGAACAGCTTGCGAACGGCGAGATCACCGGTGGCGCCGAACAGCACGAGCGCGTCGGCGTCGGGCTGGTTGGTCTGCATCCGGACCGTGTCGACGTGTCCGGTGACCACGGTGGGGTCGGTATGGGGGTCGCTCATCGTGTGGTGTCCTTGCGTTCGATGTGGCCGCCGAATCCGGCGCGCATTGCGGACAGGACCTGGTCGGCGACGTCGGATCGGCCTCGTGACGAGAACCGTTGGTAGAGCGCGGCCGACAGCACCGGCACGGGAACGCCTTCATCGATCGCGGCGTTGACCGTCCAGCGTCCCTCTCCCGAGTCGCTCACGACGCCGGCGTACGCGTCGAGCCCGGGATCGGCGTGGAACGCCTCGGCGGTGAGGTCGAGGAGCCATGAGCTGATCACCGACCCGCGGCGCCACACCTCGGTGATCTTGCCCAGGTCGAGATCGTATTGGTAGTACGGGGCGGCATCGAGCGGTGCGGTCTCGGCGTCGACGGGGTGATCGACGGCCCCGATGTTCGCCTTGGCGAGCACGTTGAGGCCCTCGGCGTAGGCGGCCATCAACCCGTACTCGATGCCGTTGTGGACCATCTTCACGAAGTGTCCGGCGCCGCTCGGTCCGCAGTGCAGCCACCCGTGCTCCTCGGCGGCCTCGGCATCTGTGCGCCCGGGTGTTCGCGGACTGGTTCCGATCCCAGGCGCGAGTGATTCGAAGACGGGCGTGAGTCGTTCCACCGCAGCGTCCGGGCCGCCGATCATCAGG
>CAVPJT010000005.1:0-103921 GCA_963705485.1 Ilumatobacteraceae bacterium | reverse complement strand
ATGCACGCTAGGAACGACGCATGCGCATCGCTGCCGCAACCGCACTGTTGGCCGTGGCTCGTGGCCGCGGTGCAACGGCGGCACCCGACCGTCCGGTGACGGCATCGCCACCGTCGAGTACGTCGTCGACGGCGACACGATCGACGTCGAGATCGGCGGGCGCACCGACGCGGTCCGCCTGATCGGCATCGACACGCCCGAGACCAAGAAGCCGAACTCGCCGGTCGAGTGCTTCGGCCCGAAGCGAGTGCATTCACCGCCTCGCTGCTGCCGCATCGGCACCCGGGTCCGCATCGAACGCGACATCGTCGGGCGCGACGACTACGGCCGGCTGCTCGGCTACGTCCACCTCGTCGAGGGCGACGAACCGCCACCGCTGACACCTTCGTGAATCTCGCGATCGTCGAACAGGGCTACGCCCGGCCACTCACGATCGAGCCGAACAGCACCTTCGCCCACGATTTCGCCGCTGCGGCCGGCCGAGCCGAGCGCGCACGACCTCGGGCTGTGGGCCGCCTGCTCGTCCTGAGGCCGTGCCGGTTCCGGTAGCGTCGCCGCAGTGGAGACCACGCTCGCCGAACGTCTCGGCCACTCCCCCGACGCCCGTCTGGTCATCCTGTCGTGCGACGACCTCGGAGTCATGCCACGCGCGCCAACGTCGGGGTGTTCCGCGCCATCCGCGAAGGCGCCGCCACGTGCGCCTCGCTCATGGTGCCGGCACCGTGGGCCGGCGACGCGGCGAAACGCTCGCTGCCGAGCGACGACATCGGCGTCCACCTCACGCTCAACGCCGAGCACGAGTGCTACCGGTGGGGTCCGATCACCCACGCGCCGTCGCTGCAGTCCGGCGAGGGAGGCTTCCCCCGCACCCTCGAAGACCTGTGGGAGCACGCCGATCACGCCGAGGTGCTGCGTGAACTGCGCGCCCAGATCGAACGAGCCGCTGGCGTGGGGTATCGACGTCACCCACCTCGCCCCGCACCTGACGGCGATCACCTTGCGGCCCGAGTTCTTCGACGTCTACCTCGAACTGGCCGTCGAGTTCGCCCTCCCGATCCGGCTGCCGTCGACCGTCAGCGCCGAGCAAGCCGGCTTCCCCTTCCGACGGCTCGCCGACGACGAGGGCATCGTGTTCCCCGACCACTTCGACCACGACTGGCGCGCCGGCAGCGCCGACGGGTGCACGCGGCGATCGCGCGCGCTGGAACCCGGTGTCACCGAGATCCACGTCCAGCCGGCGATCGACACGCCCGGAGGTCCGCGCCCTCGGCGAGTACACCCAAGGCTGGATCGACGACCTCGACCTGATCACGAGCGACGACCTGCGCTGACGGCTCGAGGCCAGCGGTGCGGTCCTGATCGGTTACCGAGCGCTGCGCGACGTCATGCGCGGCCGGCTGACCCGCACGAGCGGTTCAGGCGGCGTCGACGAGCGCCGCGATCGCGTCGGCTGCGGCGCCGGACTTCAACACGTCGAGCACCACGCCGGTGTGGCCGGACGCCTTGAGCACGCCGCGCATGTAGGCGACGGTCGGATCGAAGTCGTCGGCGGCGGCGTCCGCGAGTGGCACGGTCACCACCACATCGGCATCGTCGGGACCGTCGACGTGTTCGTCCTTCTTGGCGACGACGACTCGGTACTGGACGCTCACGGCGACACCCGTTCGCTGACCCCGGCGAACATGTCACGTTCGCCGTCGTCGACCGGAATCGACCCGACGAGCGAGCGGGCGAGGATCCAGTCCTCCCAGGGGTAGGCCTCGGTCAACTGGTCGTCGTCGGCACCGAACCACCAGCCCGCGTTCGGGTCGACCTGTGTGGCGTGTGCCCGAAGCGTGCCCGGTGCGGGCGGACATGTACCCGGAGATGTCGATCTTGGTCGTGATCCGGTGGTCCTGCGACGGTCGATCGAGCCACTCCTGACTGAACGGTGACTCGCCGTTGATGCGCAGCATCAGTTCGTGAACGGCGAGGATGCGGGCCTTCGACCACACCGAGTAGTACAGCTTCGACGGGGTGAACGGCTCGCCGAGTTCGGGATACCAGTCGGGATCGCCCGCACGCTCGAACGCGAGCACCGAGATGTCGTGCACCCGCAGGTGGTCGGGGTGGGGGTAGCTGCTCTGGTCGTCGCCATAGGTGATGATCACCTGCGGCCGTTCACGTCGGATGATCGCCACCAGTCGGCCGGTTGCCTCGTCGATGTCGGCCTGGTGGAAACAGTCCGGATGGTTGTTCGGTTCGGTGTCGGCCATCCCGGAGTCGCGGTAACCCAGCATTTCGACGACGTCGAAGCCGATGACGGCCACCGACGCTGCGAGCTCGGCTGCTCGCATCGACACGACCTTGGCCTTCTCCTCGTCGGGGGTCAGTCCGTGAAAGGGTTGGCCGGGTTCGCGCAACGTCGGGTTCTGGAGGTCGCCCTCCTCGCCACCGGTGCAGCACACCAGCACCGTGTGGACGCCCTCGTCGTGGTACTTGGCCAGTGTGGGTGCACCCTTCGACGCTTCGTCGTCGGGGTGGGCGTGCACGGTGAGCAACGAGAGACGTTCGGTCACCCACGCGAGGCTACCGGTGACGAAACTCGGTGGTGATTCCCGGGAGCGATCGCCAGCGCCTAGCCTCCGGCGGGTGAATCGTCGGACCGCCACGATCTGCGCCGGGACGGTTGCGGTGCTCTCCCTGCTGGTCGGCTGCGACACCGGCGACGGCAAGCAGCTCAAACCGTACGACCCCGCCGACTACCCGAGCCAGACCGTTCCTCCCACCGTCGAGGACGAGTTCGACATCGATCCGACCGCCGACTTCGGCGGCGGGGTCGGGGGTGGCGATCCGGCGGCCAGCACGGCAGTCCCCGACGGCACGATCGAGCCGTTCACGCTCGCGGCACCCTGGCTCGACGGCGGCGACATCGACGCGCGCTACACCTGCGACGGGCTGAACATCTCACCCGCCCTCAGCTGGGGTGCCGTACCCCCCGGCACGGTCGAGATCGCGATCGTCCTCGTCGACGAGTCCGCGGTGAGCGACGGCCAACCCTTCGTCCACTGGGTGATCGGGGGCCTCGACCCGGCCGAGATCGCACTGGTCGAAGGTGATGTGCCGCTGGGAGCACCGCAGGCGCTCAACTTCTTCGGCGACGTCGGCTACGGCGGACCGTGCCCACCGCCAGGAGACGAACCCCACCGCTACCGGCTCACCGCCCACGCGCTCAACCAACAGCTCGAACTTGCCGATGGAGATCGTGCAACCGAGTTCCTGGACACCATCGCCACGCTCACGGTCGCGTCGGCCGACGCGACCGGGTTCTATGGGCGATGATCTTCGCAGCCAAAGCGACTAGGCTCGGCAACCAAGCGGACAAGGGAGCACGTCGTGGCGGACGGCGACATCGACAATGAGCAGACGGTGAGGTCCGACTCGCGTCTCTGGGCGCCCCCGAGTCCGGATGCCCTCCATCTCGCCCAGCGTGCGTCGCTCGACGCGGATCGCACGGCGATCGTCATCGTCGGCTTCGACGGCGTGGTCCACACGGCCAACGAATCGGCGCTGAACCTGCTCCGGGCCGAGTCGGTCGACGCGATGCAGCCGGGCAGCCCGAGGCACGGCATGCTCCGCTCACTGCTGGACCATGCTCCACGCCAGCTCGTCATCGGCGAGTCCGATGGCACGTGGGAGGGCGACATCGAGCACGTCGACGCGTTCGGCGGCTCGCTGGTACTCCGGGCGACCGTCGCGGCGCGACGAATTCGACGGTCGCCGGCGGTGGCTTCGTCGGCCTGATCGCCCACGACGTCACCCACGCCCGCGAGGAGGCCGCCCGGCTGCGTCATCGAGCGACGCACGACCCGCTGACCGGCCTGGCGAACCGCCGCCAGATCCTGTCCAGCCTCACCCACTCGATCGCTGCGCAACGCACACGGCCCGGCCACGTCGCAGCCATCTTCATCGACGTCGATCGGCTCAAGTACGTCAACGACGTGCTCGGCCACCCGATCGGTGACCGGCTGCTCGTGTCGACCGCCCGACGACTTGCCGACAGCGTGCGACCCGAGGATCGCGTCGCACGGATCGGCGGCGACGAGTTCCTCGTCGTCTGCGCCGACGTCCCCGACACCTCGACCGCACTCGAACTCGCCGAACGGATGCGGCGGGCGCTCACCGGACGCCTCCGGCTCCGCCAGGTCGATCTCGACTTCTCGGTGAGCATCGGCGTGGCCGTCAGCGACGACGAGATCCTCGACATGATGGACGATGCTGCCGCCGAGGCACTGATCGCCCATGCCGACACGGCGATGTACGAGGCGAAGGGCAACGGGCGTACCCGCTGCGTACTGTTCACACCGGCGATGCGGTCGGCTGCTCGCGAGCGCACCGCCCTGGGAGCCGAACTCGCTCGTGCGATCACGGAACGGCGCCTGGAGGTCGACTTCCAGCCGCTGTTCTCGACGGTCAGCAAGCAAGCGGTGGGCGCCGAGGCACTGGTCCGATGGAACCATCCGGAGCGCGGTGAGATCGAGCCGTCCGACTTCATCCGGATCGCCGAGGAATCCGGAACGATCGGACGACTCGACGAGTTCGTGCTCGAACAAGCGCTGATCGAGACCCATCGATGGATCGAACACGGTGTGGTCGGCGACGACTTCGCGGTCCACGTCAACGTGTCGCAAGTGCAACTCGCCAGCCCGAAGTTCGTCGACCTCGTGCTGTCCAGACTGCGGCTGCACGGCATGGAACCACGGCGACTCGTGCTCGAGGCACGGGAGGCGACACTGCTCACCCGGAATCCCGACATCGATCGGACCGTTCGGGAACTCCGCCGCGCCGGCGTGCGAATTGCGATCGACAACTTCGGGACCGGCGCGAACGCCCTCTCGCTGCTCACCGACGTGGGAGCGGACATCCTGAAGCTCGACGGCACCCTGGCGTTGCCGACCGGTTCGCCCGAGTCCGACACCCGCATCGTCCGAGCGGTCGTCCTGCTCGCCCATGCCCTCGGCATGTCGGTGGTCGCCGAACGCGTGAGCGGTACGGATCAGCTGCGACGGCTGCGCTCGGCCGGCTGCGACGTCGTGCAGGGCAACCTGCTCGGTCCCCCGGGGGCCGCCGAGACGCTGCCATCCGCTTCCGCCTTCTGACCGTCCGCTCGCGGTCGCCCCACGAGGGTGACTCGGTACCCTGGTCTCGTGCCGCTGCCTGCCCCACCGCCACCTGACTCCCAGGGGACCGGTACCGGCCCGCGTCCGCCGATTCCGGCGCCGCCGAACGCTGCGCCGACCACGTGCTACCGCCATCCCGACCGGGTCGCTGGTCGTAGATGTACGCGCTGCGGCAGGCCGGCCTGTGATGCCTGTCTGGTCCAGGCCACCGTCGGCAGCCACTGCCCCGACTGCGCCAAGGCCAACCGACCGGATGTCCGGACGCGCGCCCGATTCTGGTCGGCCCGCCAGCCGATGCTGGTGACGATGTCGCTGATCGCGATCAACGTGGCGGTGTTCGTGCTGGTGCTGTTGGTGTCACGAGAACCTGCGGCACTCAGCGGGGGTGTGACCGACATGCACCTCCGACTCGGCGTCAGCAAGGACGTCCTCGCACAGCAAATCGCCTGGCAGGGCGACGACGGGTCCATCTTCGTGACCGAACCCGACGGCTGGTACCGACTGGTCACATCGGGGTTCCTGCACTTCGGGCTCCTCCACCTGGCGTTCAACATGTACTTCCTGTACGTGCTGGGCCAGCTGCTCGAACCGGCGCTCGGCCGGGTGAACTACCTGCTCCTCTACATCGCATCGCTGCTCGGCGGAGGGCTCGGGTTGGTCGTGCTCGACAGCGGCGGCATCACCGCCGGCGCCTCCGGCGCCGTGTTCGGCCTCCTGGCCGCCGCCACCGTCGGGCTCTGGCGCCGCGGCATCAACCCGTTCACCACCGGCATCGGCGCCACGCTCATCCTGAACCTCTTCATCACGTTCGCGATCCCCGGCATCTCGATCGGGGGCCACGTCGGTGGTGCCATCGCCGGGGCGATCTGCGGCGCCGTCATGCTGGCGCCCGCATACCGACGCGGGCCCGCATGGATGGTGTGGGCCACACCGATCGCTGTCGGGCTCGGCAGCCTGGTGGGCGTGTTCATGATCGTGAGCGCGGCATGAAGCTACGCGAGCGCCACCTCGACCGGCTGCGTAGCGAGACGTTCGACACCTTGGTGATCGGCGGCGGCATCAACGGAGCCGTCGCCGCCGCGTCGCTGGCCGGGCGCGGCGCGAAGGTGGCGATCATCGACCGGGGGGACTTCGCCAACTTCACCAGTCAGGCGTCGTCGAACCTCGTGTGGGGTGGCTTCAAGTACCTCGAGAACTACGAGCTGTTCCTCGTGTGGAAACTGTGCCGGTCGCGCAACCGTCTGATGAAGGCGTACCCGGACAACATCAAGCAGATCGGCTTCTACGCCACGCTCGACGAGACCTCCCCGTACAAGCCGTGGTTCGCCGGCCTCGGTGCCCTCGGGTACTGGATCATCGGGATGTTCGGCACCCGGCGACCACGCGTGTTGTCCAGGGATCACATCGAGCGCGAGGAGCCGGCGATCGACACCTCGAATGCGCTGGGTGGCATCGAGTACTACGACGGCATCCTCGTCGACAACGACGCTCGCTTCGTGTTCTCCTTCGTCCGAGCGGCGATCGACGCCGGTGCGGCAGCCACCAACTACGTCGAGATGGTCTCGGCGGAGCACTCGGGTGGGCGATGGACCGTCCGGCTCCGCGACGTCGACAGCGGCGACGAGTTCACCACGACGGCGAAGACGATCGTGAACGCTGCCGGGCCGTTCGTCGACGACGTCAACCAGCAGTGGGGACTCCGCACCGACCACCGGATCGTCTACTCCAAGGGCATCCACCTCGTCGTGCCCCGGCTCACCACGACCGAGCACCACAAGGTGCTCGCGTTCTTCGACGACTCGCAACGCCTGTTCTACGTGATCCCGATGGGGCGACGATCGGTGATCGGCACCACCGACACACGCGTCGACACGCCGTACACCGAGGTCGACGACGACGACATCGACTTCCTGCTCGGCCAGATCAACGCCCGCATGGACCTGCCGGCGCCGCTGACCAGAGCCGACATCATCGCCGAGCGCTCCGGGGTTCGACCGCTCGTCGTGAAGCGCAGTGCCGGCGATCAGAGCGACGTCGACTGGACCAAGCTCAGCCGGAAACACGCCATCGAAACCGACCGCGACCCGCGCCGTCGTCACCGTGTTCGGCGGCAAGCTCACCGACTGCATCAACGTCGGCGAGGAGATCGCCGACGAGATCGAACGGTTGGGCGTGCCGCTCGAACCCGACCTGCACAACTGGTACGGCGAGCCTGCCGCTGCCACGCGTGAGGAGTTCTACCGCCAGGCCCGGCTGATGCAGCTCGACCGCTACCGCAGCAGAGCCGGCACCGAGCCGTTGACCGACCGCCTCTGGCGGCGGTACGGCCGGCGGGCGTTCACGATGCTCGAGGCGATCCGCGAAGACCCCCGGATGGCCGAGGACATCATGGGCTCGGCCGACTACCTCCGCGTCGAGTTGCACGCTGCAGCTCGCACCGAGATGGTGACCCGACTCGAGGACTTCATGCGTCGCCGTTCGAAGATCGACCTCGTGGTCCACGACGACGACATCCGCAACTCGACCGGCCTCGCCGAGGTCGCCGAGATTCTGTTCGAGGCCGACGCCGAGCGCCGTCTCGCCGAGTACTTCGGCGGTCCCGACGAGATCCCACCAGCGGTTCGAGCCGGGCTCGGATCCCACACGACCGACTGAACCGCGGCATGCGCTCACGCCTCCGTCACTGGCTGACGCGATCCGCACCCGGGTTCGACCCGACATGGCACATGGTGCTCGAACGTGACTTCGAACACTGGCGGATGCTGTCGTCCGACGAGCGAACGCGGCCTGGAGACGTTGACGGCGGGGTTCTTCCACTCCACCAGGTGGGAGGCCGCGAACGGCTTCCAGCTGACCGACGACATCCGCGTCCTGATCTCCGCCCAGGCGTCGATGCTGCTGCTCGGCCTCGACATCGACGAGTACCCGCAGCTGACCTCCGTGATCGTGTACCCGTCGACGGTCCGTCTGCACGGCGAACATGGCGTCGGTGGCAGCGTGCGGGCATCGGGTACACAGACGCTCGCAGGCCAGGCGCACTACCGGGGCCCCGTCGTGTTGTCGTGGGCGGCAGCCCGTCGTGGCGCACGGTTCCCCGCCGGCGGCCAGAACGTCGTGTACCACGAGTTCGCCCATCGGCTCGACATGCTCGACGGCATCACCGACGGCACACCACCGCTCGTCGACGAGGAGGCTCGACAGCGATGGGTCGAGGTGTGCACGGCCGCGTACGACGCGGTTCGCGGCAGAGGCATCGCCGGTGCTTCGGCCCTACGCCGGAACCAACCCGGCCGAGTTCTTCGCCGTGGCCACCGAAGTGTTCTTCAATCGGCCGCTCGACGTGCGAACCCACGAGCCGGCGCTGTACGCCGAGTTGCAGGCCTTCTACCGCCAGGATCCCGCAGCACGGGCCGAGCGCTTCACCGCCTCGATCACCGGTGAGCAGCCCCCGGGCGTCAGCAGCTGAGCCACGGCAGTGCCCATCCTGCTCGGCGCCCTTGCGTCGTTGTTCATCGGGTTCTCCGACTTCCTGGGTCGCTACGGAACCAGACGTTCGAACGCCGTCACGGCGACCAGTGGGGCGATGCTCGGTGGCGCGGTCTCGGCGCTCGTCGCGCTGGCACTGATCCCGAGTGTGTTCGCCGGACGCGACCTGCTGCTCGGCGCGTCGTCCGGTCTGCTGGTCGGGGTCGCGCTCGCCCTGCTCTACGAGGCGATGGCCACGTCGTCGGCGGCCGTCGCCGGGCCGCTCGTTGCCCTCGGTGCCGCGCTGATTCCACTCGGCTGGGACATCCTACGCGGCAATCGGCCGTCGGGACTGGTGTTCGTCGGTGTCGTCGTCGCCATCTCGAGCCTGTTGCTGGTGATGTACGTGCCGTCGCTGCGCAGCACGCTTCGACGCGGCATCGGGCTGTCCCTGGCAGCATCGGTGCTGTTCGGGGTGTCGTTCGCGATGGTCGGCGAGGCGGGCGAGGACAGCGGGGTGTGGGCCCCGGCGGCCCAACGGGTGACGGCGTTGATCGTGATGCTCTCGTTGGCGAGCGCCCGACGCGTGCCTCGTCTGCCGCCGCGGTCGCTGATGCTGCCGATGCTGGTCTCCGGCACGTGCGGGTCGCTCGCCATCGTCGCGTTCGCACTCGGCGCCCAGCAGGGCTCGCTCGCCACCGTGGCGGTGTCGGCATCGATGTTCCCGGCCGTGTCGGCGACGTTGGCCGCGCTGTTCGACGAGGACACGCTGCGGTGGTGGCAGATGATCGGCATCCTCGGCGTGGTCGCCGGGATCTCGCTCATGGCGCTCGGCTGAAAGCGCACACCACCGCTGACCTGGGGTGACGCGCCTCGGGGAACTCTGTGGCACCCCCTCGTCATGATGGGAACCATGAACACCGCAGCCCGCACACCCCACCGTTCCCGGTCGATCGACGCCGCCGACACGGCGACCGTCGAACAGCTCACGCTGCTTCCTTCCAACTCCACACCGGCACGTTTCCGACTCAGCAAGGACACCCGCGAGCGCGGCATGCGCCACGTCGCCGAGATCCGCCAGATGCTCGCAGCCCGCGACGGGGCAGCATCGATGGCCGCCACCGCTCCCCGCCACGACCGGGCAGCCTGAGGTTCTCGCTTCCCCGTCTGACCCGGTCCGGTTCGGTGGGCGGCTCGATCAGCCGGCCGACGGTGACAGATCGGTGACCGCCTGCCAGTAGTCGAGTTCGGGATCGAGCGGGAGGATCGCCAGCGAACTGGTCGTCACGCCGTTGTCGAAGTAGGCCTGGATCTTCGCCCGGCAGTCGGCCGGTGAGCCGTGCACGATCAGGTCGTCGACCACCTGGTCGGGGATCGCCGCGAGCGCCGCCTTGCGGTCGCCGGCCTTCCAGGCGTCCCACATCCCCTGGAGCTGGTCGCCCCGACCGAGCCACTCGTGGAACGCTGCGTACACCGGCACGTTGAGGTACGCCGCGATGGCGAACTTCGCGGCGGCGCGGACGACCTCGGTGTTCTCGCTGGGGCAGCAGAAGATGCGGGCCACGATCTCGCGCTCGTCGCCACCGGCCGCATCGAGCACGACGGGGGCGACCGTCGACACGTCCTCGGGCGACAGCCAGTTGATGATCGCGCCGTCGGCCTCGCGACCGGCGAGGCGCAGCATGCCCTCGCGGCAGGGCGGCGACCAGGATCGGCGGCGTCTGCTCGGGGCGCACGCCGAGCTTGAATCCGTTGACCTCGAACGTGTCGTAGGCGTGCTTGATCTTCTCCCCGCCGAGCGCATCCTTGAGGAAGCGGACGACGTCACGGACCTTCTTGTACGGCTCCTCGAACGGCACGCCGTTCCACCGTTCGACGATCACGTTGCTCGACGACCCGATCCCGATGGCGAACCGGCCAGGGGCCGCGTCGGCCATCGACGCAACGCTCTGGGCCATGCAGGCCGGCGCCCGGGTGTAGGCGGGCACGATCGCCGTGCCGAGCCGCAACCGGGGCTCCCAGGCGGCGGCCAGGGCCAGCGGCGTGAAGGCGTCGGCGCCGTCGGACTCGGCCGACCAGATGTCGGTGTAGCCCATGTCGGCCAGTGCTCCGAGCTTCTCGCGGTGGGTGTGCAGCGGGCCGGGGAGCGGAACGGTCATGCCGGGACGGATCGGAAGCGTCATGGTGCCGACCTTACGCAGTCAGGCCTGAGCCGGACGACCCGCCCGATGAGCCGGGATCCCCGGATGCACGGGTTTCGCTCATCGCTGCTCAGCCCTTCCAGAAGCGCACGATCACCGACTGGCTGGCGGTGGCGAGCAGGGTGCCGTCCTCGGCGAACATGTGCACCAGACCGTGGCCGAAACCTCGCTCGACGGCATGGACACGGATGTCCATCAGCACCCATTCGGTCGGCACGATCCGACAGACCCGCAAGGTGTTGTCGAGGCTGTTCCCACCGGCTCGCGCCCCGAGCGCCTGGCCGATCCCCATCGGCACGAAGTCGCCGAGGATCGCCAGCGTCGTCGCGTCGACACCGGTGATCACGTCGGGGAGCCGCGCCCACAACATCGTCTGACCGTCGCCCTGCACGCTGCCGTCGAGCCCATCGAACGAACGGGCCTTCACCATCCGCTCCTCCAAGCGGTCGTTGATCGTGCCCGACATCTCCGAGAAGTGCGGGCGCTCGGGGCACTCCGCCGGCGGCGGCACGTTCTCGGGCATCTGCTCCCACTGCCCCGACGCCTCGACGGGACGATTGCCCAACGCCGCGTTGACCGTCAGGATCTCACGGTCGGCGACATGACACACGGCGCGCGCCTGCGTGATCTGGTGCCCGCTCACGGCGATCGTCACGTCGATGTCGACGACCTCGCCGGGCTTGGCGTACGACAGGTACTGCGCGGTCGCCCAGACGCACTCGCGGCCGGAGGTTCCCTCCATCGCCGAGATCGCAGCGGCCAGACCCGAGCCACCGAAGAGGAAGTTGCCGGTCGTCGAGATCCCCTCGGTGACGGGCAGCTTCCAGCGGAACGGATTGTGGGTGGGTTCGAGTCCGAGAAACGTGCGTGAGTCCATGGCGACGCCGATCGTAGGCGGGCCGTACAGTCCCGACCCATGAGTTCTGACACCTGGCAGGGAGATGCAGTCGGTCTGGTCGAGGCGTTCCGGGCGGGTGAGCGATCCCCGAGCGACGAGCTCGAGGCCACGTTCGCCGCCGTCGACGCGAGCGAGCTGAACGCCATCTGCTACGAGGACCGCGACGCCGCACGTGCAGCGGCGGCCGCGGCCGACGTGCAGCTGCCGTTCGGTGGCGTGCCGGTCGGGGTCAAGGAACTGACCCCGGTGGCCGGATGGCCCGACACCGAGGCGTCGGTGCCGCTGCGAGACGGCATCGCATCACACACCGCGACGATGGTGCAACGTCTCGTCGACCGCGGCGGCGCAGTGCTCGCCGGACAGACCACCGCCAGCGAGTTCGGCGGCGTCAACCTGACCCGCACGAAGCTGCACGGCGCGACCCACAACCCCTGGCAACTCGGCAAGACGCCGGGCGGGTCGTCGGGCGGGTCGGCATCGGCCGTCGCCGGGGCGATCTACCCGATCGCCACCGGCGGTGACGGTGGGGGCTCGATCCGGATCCCGGCCGGCTTCACCGGACTCGTCGGGTTGAAGGGCACGTTCGGGCGCATCCCCCGCGGCCCGCACGCCGAGTACGGCAACCTCACCGTGTCGACCGGATGCATGGCACGGTCGGTCCGCGACACCGCACGCTGGTTCGACGTCACGAACGGTCACGATCCGCGCGACCCCCTCAGCCTGCCCAGGGTCGAGGGCTGGGAAGCCGGCCTCGGATCGCACCTCGATGCGCTGCGCGGCGCCCGGGTGGCCGTGGTCGACGACTGGGGCGGCGCGGTGGTGTCGCCCGTCATGTGGGAGTTGCTCGAGGAGGCCGCAGCCGCACTGATCACCGACGCCGGGCTGGCGAGGGTCGATGGGCTCGACACCCACGTGCCGCGTATGGGCGGCGCCTGGTCGATCTCCGGCATGATCT
This sequence comes from Ilumatobacteraceae bacterium, assembly GCA_963705485.1. Classification (GTDB taxonomy): domain Bacteria; phylum Actinomycetota; class Acidimicrobiia; order Acidimicrobiales; family Ilumatobacteraceae; genus Sva-07. Next base: position 91,243 of record CAVPJT010000005.1, on the reverse strand, counting down.
CGATCGCCGCCCAGCTCGCCGACAAGTGGCCCGACTGCGCCGACGACCTCACGCCCGAGATGCGCTACGGGCTCGAGGCCACCGCCGGCAAGTACGACGCCACCGCCCGCGCCCGCATCGAGCGCCGGCGCACCGAGGTGAACGAGGCGATGGCGCGGATCTTCGATCCGTCCGACGGCGTCGACTTCGTGATCACGGCGACCAATCCCGATGTCGCCTTCGAGGCAGAGGGGCCGCTCCCCGGTGTCTTCGGCGGGGTCGATGCGGGTGCGGCGAACAACGGGCGCCTGACGTTCCCTGCCAACCTCCACGGCAACCCGGCGATCTCCGTGCCGGCAGGCTCTCTCGACGGTCTTCCGATCGGTCTCCAGATCGTCGGCCGCCACTTCTCCGAGCCACTCCTCCTCGACCTCGCCCTCACGATGGAACGCAACCGCCCCTGGCCGCTCACGGCCCACTCCGAGCGATGAGTTTCGGCGACACCCGTCGTCACGGAAACTCATCACTGCGCATCACCTCGTTCCGAGCGATGAGTTTCGGCGACGCCCGCCGTCACGGAAACTCATCGCGGAAGGCTCGTGCGTGGTCCGGGTCCCTCCCGACCGACGGTGACGGCGTAGCTTCTGGCTCATGAAGGTGGCACTGACCGTCAACGACTTCCTCCGACGGGCCGAGCTCGTCTACCCCGATCGGGTCGCGATCGTCGACGAACCCGATCAACCAGCGGAATCCTGGGGCACGATCACCTACCGGGAGATGGCCGAGCGGGCGCGGGCGATGGCCGCCGGACTCGACGAGCTCGGCATCGGGGTCGGCGAACGGGTGGCGATGCTCAGCCACAACTCGGCACGACTCCTCACCGCGCTGTTCGGCGTGTCGGGCTCGGGCCGGATCCTGGTGCCGATCAACTTCCGGCTCGTCGCCGAGGAGGTGAAGTACATCGTCGCGCACTGCGGTGCACGGCTGCTGCTCGTCGACCCGGAGCTCGCCGACGCGATGGCCGACGTCGACTGCGAGCGCAAGCTGATCATCGGCGCCGAGTCCGACGCGGTGCTGATGAAGTTCGGCGTCGAACCACAGCCGTGGGAGCCGGACGAGGACGCCACCGCCACGATCAACTACACGTCGGGCACCACCGCCCGCCCGAAGGGCGTGCAGCTCACCCACCGCAACCTGTGGCTCAACGCCAGCATCTTCGGTTGGCACATGGGGGTGAGCGACCGTGACGTGTACCTGCACACCCTCCCCCAGTTCCACTGCAACGGCTGGGGCATGCTCTACGCCGTCACCGGGATGGGGGCCGAGCACATCATCATCCGCAAGATCGACGGCGCCGAGATCCTCCGACGCGTGGAGGAGCACGGCGTCACGCTGATGTGCGGTGCACCCGCCGTGCTCAACATGGTGCTCGACGCAGCCACCACGTGGGAGGCCGACACCGGTCGACCGATTCCCGGCCGCGATCGGGTGCGGATCGTCGTCGCGGGCGCTCCCCCGCCGACACGCACCATCGAGCGGTGCATGACCGAACTGGGATGGGAGTTCGTGCAGATCTACGGCCTCACCGAGACCACACCGGTGATCACGATGAACCGCGGCCGGGCCGAGTACGACGACCTGCCGGTGTCGGAACAGGCTGCCAAGCTCAACCGGGCCGGCGCCCCCGTGGTCGGGTGCACGATGGCGGTCGACGACCAGGGTGAGATCCTCGCTCGCGGCAACATGGTGATGGACGGCTACTGGGAGCAGCCCGACCAGACCGCCGCGGCCATCCACGACGGCTTCTTCCACACCGGCGACGGCGGCATCATCGACGACGACCACTACGTCGTCATCTCCGACCGCAAGAAGGACGTCATCATCTCCGGCGCCGAGAACGTGTCGTCGATCGAGGTCGAGGATGCCCTGTTCCAGCACCCCGAGGTCACCGAGGTCGCCGTGATCGGGATCCCCGACGAGAAGTGGGGCGAACTGGTGACGGCGCTCGTCGTCAGGGCGCCCGGCAGCGAACTCACCGAGGTCGACCTGATCGCGTTCGCCAAGACCAAGCTCGCCGGTTACAAGTGCCCGAAGAAGGTCGAGTTCCGCGACGAACTGGCCCGTACCGCCACCGGCAAGCTGCAGAAGTTCAAGCTGCGCGAGCCGTTCTGGGCGGGTCAGGACCGCCAGATCAACTGATCGTCCCCGAGCGATGAGCGACTCCCCCGTCTGGACGGGTTCGGCTCATCGCTGCGGGGCTCACTCGAGCGTGGCGTAGGTGGTGCTGCGGTCGTCGGTGTGGGTACCGACCACCGCGGCGACGCACTCGGCGAGGTCGGCGAGGTACTGATCGATCACGCCGGTGTTGGTGTTGCTGATCGTCGAGTGCAGGTTGTCGGGCGGACCCTGACGGTCGTGGTACCAGCCCTTCGCGAGCAGTGCGTCGCCGAGCGCGAACATGTCGATCTCGGGGTCGAACGCAGGATCGGACGCCATGGCCACCAGGTGGAACCGGCCGTCACCGAGCACCCGGATGCCATCGATCGCCGCCACGCCGGCACGGAACTGATCGGCGTTGGCGAGCGTCTGCTCGGTCAGGTCCAGATACCCCTCGACGCCGAGATGCGACATCACGGCCCACGCGCAGGCCATCGGCAGACCCGACCGGGTGCCCTGCATGTTCGGTGACGCGTAGAACCCGCCGAGCCAGTCGTCGAACACGAACGTCTGGTACGACCGCGACGCCTTGTTGCGGTGCAGGATCACCGACACGCCCTTCGGGGCGTAGCCCAGCTTGTGGATGTCGGCGGAGATCGTGGTGACACCGTCGACACGGAAGTCCCACGGCTTCACCTCGCGGCCGAGCATCTCGGCGAACGGCAGCACGAACCCACCCATGCAGGCGTCGACGTGGCAGTTCGCACCGATCGACGCCGCCAGCGCCGCGATCGCAGGGATGTCGTCCTGCACACCTTGCGGATACTGCGGAGCGGATCCCACGACGAGCACGGTGTTGTCGTTGCACACGGCGGCCATCGCGTCGACGTCGGCGGTCCAGTCGTCCTTGACCGGCACCTTGTGCAGCTGCAGACCGAAGTTGTGTGCCGCCTTGTGGAACGCGGCGTGCGCCGACTCGGCCACCACCATCTCGGGTTCGGTGATCCCACGCTCGGCCGCCGCGCGTTCTCGGGCTGCGAGCACACCGCACAGGATCGACTCGGTGCCACCGCTGGTGAGGAATCCCGCCACGGCGTCGTCACCGTGCAGGAGCCCCGCCGTCCACCCGACCACTTCGGACTGGATCTGGCCGAGCGAGGGGAACGCCTTGGTGTTGAGCGCGTTCTCGTGGAGGTACAACCGTGCTGCCTGTTCCGCCACCTCGTGCACGGACGGCCCGCCGTCGTACACCATGCCGAACGTGCGCCCGTCTCCCCACTTGACGTCGTTGATCCGCTTGTCGGTGAGGTCACCGATCACGTCGTCGACGGGCCGGCGGTGCTGGTGCAGAGGAGCCATGGCCGACAGTGTCGCGCACTACGCCGTGGTCTGTTGAGGCGGCCGCAGCGTCCATGCCTGGACGTCGTCGTCGAGGCCGGGCAGGCCCTCTCGACGCTCGACCTCCCACGTCGTCTCGACCGCATCGCTGACCGCGGCATCGACCAGGATCTCTCCAGGACCGGCGAGCGACGCGAGCGTGGAGGCGTTGCTGACCGGCTCGCCCCAGACACTGAAGGCGAGCTGCTGCTGCCCGATCACACCGCTGGCGACGTCGCCCGTCGCGATGCCGGCGCGGATCGTGAGCGGGTGGCCGTACTCCTGGCCCGTACTCGACACCAGCTCGATCACCGCTGCGGCGAACCGCACAGCGTCGTCGATGCACGCGTCGGGACGATCCAGCCCGGCAACGAACAGCGCGTTGGTCGACGAGCGCCGGACGCGTTCGACACCGAACGACTCCACCAGCGCATCGGCACCGTCGGCGAGGTGCTCGGTGATCTCGATGACCATGTCCTGGTCCGACCCCGATGCCTCGGGAATCCCCTCGATCAGGAACGCGATGGCCGTCGCCGTGTCGAGCAGGTCGTCGATGCCCTGTTCTCCCTGCCGTACCCGATCGATCAACCGCGGCGGGACCACGGCGCCCAACACGTCGATGATCTGCGCCTCCTCGGCGACGATTGCGGCTTCTTCGGCTTCGAGCCTCGTCGCCACGACTTCGAGCTGGCGGCCGACATCGCCGAGTTCGTTGTTCCCGAGCCGCCCGACGCCTGTCGCCGGCTCACCGTTGGCGATCCGCCGGGCGGCGTCGACGAGTTCGCCGAACGGTCGTGTCAGCGACCTGGCCATCCACCATCCGAGCAGCGCCGTGACCGGCAACAGCACGGCGACGACCACCAGGGTGCTCCGCAGGAGCGAGGAGAGACCCGAGAGGGCTTCGGATCGGTCCTGCTCGACGACGACGGCCCAGTCCTGGCCACCCAACTGGACGGGCGCGGCTGCCGCAAAGGTGGCGTCGCCGCGATAGTTGCTCACCCTGCCGATGAACGTGTCACCTGCCAGCGCAGTCTCGACTGCCTGGTTGTCGACCGACTGGGTCAGCGCCGCCGACCCGACGAGCCGCATCTGGTCGATCAACGCCTGGTCGCCGTACCGCTCGAAGTGGTCACTGAGGAAGGCCTCCGGGTCGTCGAGCCAGTCCCGGGGGTCGGTACGCAACGTTCCGTCGGGGCCGACCAGGTAGATGTCTCCCGTCTCTCCGAGACCCAGGAGTTCCCAGTCCTGTCCAGCGGTGGCCAGATCGGTGATCACCTGCACCGGCAGTTCGGCGACCACGGCCCCCAGCACTTCGGAACCGGAGCGGACCGCCGTCGCGATGAAGACGACCGCCTCGCCCCGGGCAGGTATGTAGAACGCCGTGTCGGAGATCACCGTGTCGCCGATCGTGGCGCTGGCGAGACCGTCGATGACCTCGCCGAGGGCGCCCTGCGCCCACGGTCCCGTCGTGGCACTGGTGCCGACGTCGATGCGCTTCTTGACCGAGTACACGACTTCCTGCGTCGTCGCGTCGATCAGCAGGAGATCGCTCGCTCCGACATTCTCCATCAGCGAACGCAACAACGGGTGGTACTCGGCGTGCACGTCGCTGTAGATGGATCCGTCGCCGGCGTCGTCGAGCAGGTCGCGGTCGTCGAATTCGTCGGGATTCCGCAGGATGTACTCGTACTGGACGTATCGGCCGGCCGGCGATGCGGGCACCACGGCACTCGGTGGGGCGTCGAGGCCGGCGGCTCGGAGTGTTTCGAACGCTGCCTCGTAGGCCGCTTCGAGCTCGGCCAACTGCCCGTCGGCGACGCCGGCATCGAGTTCGGCGTACCCCCCTGACAGCTCCCTGAGGGCCGTGATCACACTCGGCGTCACCGCGAGCGTGGTGACATCGGCCTGCACTCGGGCCGCGCCCCGTTCGATGGCCTGGACGCGGGTGTCACGCAACGCGCTCAGCTGGCCCTCGACGCTCTCGGAGATGAGCAGGCGCGCGAAGACGTAGTTGAGCCCCGAGAGGAGCAGGACCGAGACCAGCGCCACGCCGACGAGCGTCACCTCGAGCCGGCGACGAAGGCCGCTGCGACTTCCCTCGCTCACGTCGCCGCCCCGTCCGACTCCGGCTCCGGCTCCGGCCCCGGCAGTGCACCGTGGACCGCCGAGGGGCCGTCGCGCTCGACGGCCCGTTGGCCACGACGTACGACTCGCTCACATCGACGCCGCCGCGAGAGCGTCAGCTGGTCGAGAGCAGCCGCCAGGCCCGGCGAAGCTGTCAGGGCGCCCGCCGCAGCGGCCGACGGGACGCGCACCACCCGGCAATCGGTGCTGGCGACCACGACGGCTCGATGACCGGCGTCACCCAGGCTGCCGAGCACGCCGAGGAATTCGCCGGCCGTGTGCTCGAGCACGTCGAGATCGCCGAGGTCGGCGGTCTGCAGCACGAGTCGCGCGTGTCCGCTGTCGAGGATGTGCAGTCCGTCGACGACGCCCGGCGCAATGATGACCTCGCCCACCTGATACGTGTCGATCGTCGACGCCGAGGCGAGATCGTCGAGGACATCGTCGGATGCCTCGGCGAGCAGCGGAGCGCCGAGGAGGGCGCGTCGCACGTCGGCCGACGACACCTGCGATGCGAGCGCGGCGGCGTTCCCGTCGAACAGGTACAGGTCCTGCGCCGGGTTCGGCAGCGGGACTCCGTGACGGTACGACAGGTACCAGACCAACGCCGAGAAGTCGGCTTGGACTTGCGGCCTGATCGAGTAGTCGTCGATCCACATGTACGCCTGATAGTCGACGACGGGATCGGCGATGTTCGTGACGAAGACCACCGGCGGCGGATCGGACACCACACCCGCAGTCGAACGCGCCGCCTCGATCAGCATCGCCTTGGCTGCCGTCGGCGGCGCCGTGCGTTCGATCTGGACCGGCACCATCACCCGGTGCAGCCGGGTGGGCTGGTCGTAGTTGACGATCGTCGCCTTCGAGAGCTGTCCGTTCGGGATCACGACGAGGTCCCCGTTGCGGTCCTCGATGCGGGTGCTTCGCCAGTTGACGTCGATGACCCGACCTTCGACGTTCTCGGACATCACCCAGTCACCGGCGCTGAAGGGCTGGTCGGCCAGCAACGTGAAACCCGAGGCGATGCCGCCCAGGGTGTCCTGGAGGGCGAACGAGACCACGAGCGAGGTGACCCCGAGTGCCGTGAGCGCGGCCGAGAGGTTGACACCCCAGATGCCGGCGAGCAGCAACCACGCCGTGACGAGGATGACGGCGAGACGAGGAACGGCGAGGAGCAGCCGTGGAACCGCCCGCCTGCCGCTCCGTCGTGGGCGGTCGGCGATGCGCGAGACCAGCACACCGAACGCGGACAGGACAGCCGCGGCGATCGCCAGCAACATCGCGGTGCCGAGGAACCGGAGGAACACATTCGTGCGGTCGACGTCGAACAGCGCCCGGAGCAGCAGCCAGATCGCACCGAGCGGCACCACCCACACCCGCAACGTGGCCACCGTCGGCCCGAAGCTGGACTCGCGCTGTCGGAGTCGCTCCTCGAGCTCTCCGACACCGATGATGATCGCCGGGAGCACCACGATGACCACCGCCGCCACGAGGACGTTGGAGGCAGCGGTCGACATGATCACGGCGACGTCTCGCTGGGGACGGCGACACCGTCGAGGACGCTGACGCCCTCACGATCCGTCGCCTCGAAGAGGTACCTGGCGGGTAGGTGCGTCCGACAGGCGTCGGAGACGAGGACCTGGCCACGCCGGGCGCTCCGGGCCAGGTCGACCGCCACCTGCACCGTGGAACCCCACGTGTCGTGGATCAGCCGAGCGCCACCGGTGAGACCGACGGTGATGGGGCCGACGTCGAGCCCGGCGCGTACGTACAGATCGCCGTCGGAGTCGAGATCGCGGAGCATCTCGCACACGTCGATCACGAAGTCCGCAGCACGCGGCTGCATGGTCGAGGTGAGGTCGGCTGACCCCACACGCGGCGACGTAGGAATCGCCGCTGAGCTGAACCCGATCGAGACCCCGCTCCGCGGCGAGGTCGTCGGCTTCGTCCACGAACCGGTCGAGCAGTTCGCGCGCCCGCTCCGGTGTACCTGCGGAGACGAGCGTGCCGAGCCCACCGATGACGACGACCGCCACCGTTGCGGTGGCCACCTGCTCGACGACGTCCCGGTCGCCCGCTTCGGCGCGTTCCGCGATCGGGGCCGGGAGCAGGCGCCGAAGCAGGAGACGCCGCTCGTCGGCGCTCTGTCTCGCCCGAGCCGTCCGCTCGCGAAGTGTGGCCAGCATCGTGTCGATGTCGTCCGCCAGCTCGACGAACTCGTCGGCGCTTCCACTCGGGAGCTCTTGCCGATCGGCCACGTCGCCACGGTCACGGATCGCTCGCAGGCGGGTCGAGACGATGCGGAGCGGCTCGAGGAGTCGGTCTGCCCAGCCGACGGCGATGAACGTCACCACCACGATGAACACGGCGATCGCCACCAGCAGGTTCCGAACGAAGTCGTCGATCGGTGCACGAATCATCGCGACATCGGCTTGGGTGAAGACCGACCAGTCGAGCCCCTCGACGGCGACGGCTCGGCTGTCCGACAGGACCTCGTCACCGAGATAGTTGGTCACCAGATCGACGCTCCGACGGTCCGTCCATGGCCGCCTCGACCACCCGGAAGTCGATCTGCTGGAACAGCACCGTCGTGTCGAAGAAGCGCATCGAGCGCAACTCCTCGTCGGTCGCCGTGCCGGCCGCTTCACCTGCTCGAAGTAGGCCGGCCGATCCTCGAGGAACAGCCTGGCGTCGGAGCGCATCAGGTTGTCCGCTGCGACCACGTACGTTTCGCCGGTTGCCGCCGAGCGACCCCCAGGTCTCGTCGTTGGTCATGATGGCGGTGATCTCGCTGGGGTCGAACCGGCCGGCCACGTAGCCGGCCAGCTCACCGTCGAGGAACACCGGGCTGCCGACGAACCCACTGGCCCGATCCCCCGCTGGCGGGTACGGAGCGAAGTCGCGGATGGCCACGTCGCCCGGCATCGGATCCTCTGCAAGGCTGTCGATCAGCGCCGCGAATTGCGTCCCGCTGTGCGGACCGCTGCGAAGGCTGGTTGCGAAGTCGATGCCTCTCGCCGTCGAGTACACGATCACGTACGCCTCGGGCTCGATCAGGTAGACGTCGTCGAACCCGGACGCGGAGTGCGAACTCGCTGAGGGCGGCATCGAGCGGGTCATCGATCGCCGTCCAGTCGGGCAGCCGGTCGGGCGGCTCCCCGGTGTCGGGGTCGGGAACGACGAACTGCGCCTGCAAGCGTGATCGCCGCATCGGAGACCGGCACCAGGCCAGAGGCTTGACCGGACGATCCCGTGCTTCGGAGAGTTCTGGCGCCACCACCTCGCGGTAGTACGTCTCGACGGCGTTCCGGTCGCTGGCGCTCACCGGCTCGGCGTCGATCTGGCGGAAGATCTCCATGAGCTGCTCGATCGCCAGCGCCGGCCGCGGGGTCAGCGCCTGGCCGATCACTGCACGCTCGAGACCGCGACGTAGCGCGCTCGACCTGGTCGGCGCGGGCGGCTCCCACCGCTGACATCTGGTCCTTGATCTCGTCCTCGGCGAGACGGCCGCCCGCGCTCGAGACCGACGATCGACGTGACCACGACCGAGACGAGCGCCACCAGTACGACGACCAATGCGAGTCGGCTCGCGACCGAGACGTTCCGCGCGAAGCCCACCCGGGGCGCCCTTCAATCGCTCGACACGTCCCGGCACGAGCGCCGAAACTAGCGCTTCGGACGTGCATCCTCCGTCCCCGTCCGATTCGTCTCTTGCGTTGGTCATTCGTCCGAGCGGGTCCCCTACCCTGCCGACCATGCAGTTGACCGACCTTCGGATCTTCACCGAACCCCAACAGGGCGCCTCCTACGGCGAACTGCTCGCCGTCGCCCTCCGCGCCGAGGCGCTCGGTTTCGGGCGTTCTTCCGAAGCGATCACTACCTCGCGATGGGCGACGGCGACGGCCTGCCCGGGCCGACCGACGCGTGGGTGACGCTGGGCGGTCTCGCCCGCGAGACGTCGACGATTCGGCTCGGGCACGCTGGTGACGTCGATGACGTTCCGACTGCCCGGTCCACTTGCGATCAGCGTCGCCCAGGTCGACGACATGTCGGACGGCCGCGTCGAACTGGGACTCGGCGCCGGTTGGTATCAGCAGGAACACGAGGCCTACGGCATCCCCTTCCCGGCGCTCGGCGAGCGATTCGATCGGCTGGAGGAGCAACTCGAGATCATCACCGGCATGTGGTCGACGCCGGTCGGCGAGACGTTCGAGTCACCCGGCGGCCACTACCCGGTCACCAACTCGCCGGCGTTGCCGAAGCCAGTGCAATCGCCGGTGCCGATCGTGATCGGGGGCGGCGGACCGAAGCGGACACCGGCGCTCGCCGCTCGTTTCGCGTCCGAGTTCAACACGCCGTTCGTGCCGATCGACTTCTTCACGACCCAGTGCGATCGGGTGCGCAGCGGCCTGCGCGGCGATCGACCGCGACCCGGCGACGATGACGTTCTCCGCGGCGCTGGTCACCTGTGTCGGCGCCGACGAGGCCGAGGTGGAGCGGCGCGCTGCGGCGATCGGCCGGGAACCGGACGAACTCCGCGAGAACGGCGCCGCCGGGCACGCCTGAGGAAGTCGCCGCCACGATCCGTCGCTGGGCGGACGCCGGCGCCGAGCGGATCTACCTCCAGATCCTCGATCTCGCCGACCTCGACCACCTCGACCTGATCGCCGCCGAGGTCGCCCCCCTCCTCGCCTGAGCCCTCCAACCACGTTTGCGTAACGGTTTCGGTGGTACGGGGCACCCGAACTGCAACCCGAACCCACGTTTGCGTGGCAGTTCCGGTGGGACGGGTCACCGGTGCTGCAACGCCAACGGGGTGGGAACGCCCGGTTACGGTCGAACGGGTGAGCGACACCACGATCTACCCGGCCCGCACCATCGTCACGATGGACCCCTCCCAACCGGAGGTCGAGGCCGTGGCGGTGCGCGACGGCAAGATCCTCGGCAGCAGGGACGCTGGAGGAGTGCGCCGAGTTGGGGACCGCACGAGATCGATCGGCGCTTCGCCGACCACGTGTTGACGCCGGGGATGATCGAAGCGCACGGCCACCGACTCGAGGGGGCATTTGCACTGCTCCCCTACGTCGGCTGGTTCGACCGCCACCGCGTCGACGGGGGTGTCACACCGGGAATCCGGACCTACGACGCGTTCCTCGACCGCCTCCGCGAACTCGACGACGAGACGCAGGGTTCGTCCGACCCGATCGTGGTCGGCGGGTTCGACCCGATCTACTTCACCGGCGAGGAACGCCTCACCCGGGAGCACCTCGACCGTGTCTCGACCGAGCGTCCGATCTTCGTGTTCCACGCGAGCGCCCATCTCGCCACGGTCAACACCGCCATGCTCGAACGTCACGAGATCACCCGCGCTTCGACGACCCCGGGCGTCGCCCGCGACGCCAACGGCGACCCGAACGGCGAACTCCAGGAGATGCCGGCGATCGCACTGGCCCGCTCGGGCATCGCGGTGATCGGACGGGCGATGACCGACCCACGATCGCTCGAAGCACTCGGCCAGCTGTGCGCCAACACCGGCACGACGATGCTCTGCGACCTCGGCAGCTTCGGGCTGACCCGACCCGAGGAGGTGGCCGATTGGCACGAGGTCGTCGATCGCGACGACTACCCGGCCCGGCATCCTGCAACGACATCTCCACGGTCTGCCGCCCGGGAGTTCCGACTGGGCCGACGCCGCGGAGCTGATGCTGCAACTCGCGGCCGGCGACACCGACAAGCTGCGCACCGCTGGGCTCAAGATCGTGCTCGACGGTTCGATCCAGGGGTTCACGGCCAAGATGGGATGGCCCGGCTACTACACCGGCACCGACCATGGCCAGTGGATGGTGCCGCCCGACCAGTTGGTCGACATCGCTCGGCCGTTCCACGAGCGGGGCATCAACATCCACGTCCACTGCAACGGCGATCTCACGATCGATGCGTGGATCGACACCGTCGAACAACTCGTGATCGAGCGCCCGTGGCTCGACCATCGCCACACCGTGCAGCACTGCCAGCTGACCTCGGCGGCGCAGTTCAGGCGCATGGCCAAGCTCGGGATGTGCGCCAACATCTTCGCCAATCACCTCTGGTACTGGGGCGACCAGCACCACGACATCACCGTCGGGCCGGAGCGTGCCCGCCGGATGGAGGCGGCCGCGACCGCCGAGCGTGAAGGCGTGTCGTTCTCGCTGCACTCCGACGCGAACATCACGCCGCTCGGGCAGCTGCACACGATGTGGTGTGCCGTCAATCGGGTCACGCCATCGGGCCGGGTGCTCGGCGAGCACGAGCGGATCTCAGCGGTGTCGGCGCTCCGCTCGGTGACGCTGGGCTCGGCCTACCAGATGCACCTCGACGCCGAGTTCGGCACGATCGAGTGCGGCAAGGCGGCCGACTTCACCGTGCTCGAGGACAACCCGCTCAGCGTCGACCCGATGGCGATCAAGGACATCGGTGTGTGGGGCACCGTCGTCGGCGGCAGCCCCTTCGAAGCCGCCCGTCCCTGAGCCCCAACCCAACCACGTTTGCGTGATGGTTTCGGTGGGACGGGTCACCCGAACTGCAACACAAACGGGTTGGTGGCGAGGTCGGTGTGACGGGAGATGGCGACCAGCTCGGAGCGTTCGGCCGGCGCGGTCGGTGTCACGTCGATGCGGCGACCGACGACCTGCACGAGCATCCATGAGCCGTCGTCGAGCTGCACCCGGCCCTTCACTCGCAGCACCTCGGCCGGGAGCGTGGCGAGGAATCGATCGAGCTCGACCCGGCGCACCGGATCGGGCGACGTCCACGACCACGACTCGTAGTGAGCGTCGTGACCTGCCTCGCGCTCGCTCGACACCGGACGACTCGATGATCGGACACCGAGGATCACCTCCGAGGGAATCCGACCGTCGACCACCCGGATCGACGGTGCTCCGCTGCTCGCTGTCGCCAGCCATCGCTCGACCTCCGCAAGGAACTCCTCGTCGCACGCATCCGACTTCGTGACGACCACGAGATCGGCACCAGCGAGCTGACGGACCACCTCGGCACCGACGTACCGATCGCGAGACCGCTGCACGACCGACGTCGCGTCGGCGAGCACGATCACACCAGCCGGCTCGAACGGCGGAACCGTCCCCCACGCGGCCGCAGCGGCCGGATCGGCGACACCGCTCACCTCGATGACGATCTGATCGGGAGGCGACTCGGCAGTGCCAGCGCATCCAATGCCTCGTGCAGTCCAGCCCCGACCGTGCAGCACACACAGCCGTTCGGCAGGCTGATCACGCCGTCATCGGCCACGTCGCCCAACAGCGACGCGTCGATCGCCAACGAACCGAAGTCGTTGACGATCACACCGATCCGACGGCCGTCCGGGTGGCGCAACAGGTGGTTGAGCATCGTGGTCTTGCCGGCCCCGAGATACCCGCCGATGACCGTCAGCGGAATCGTCGGCGTCTCCATCAGCCGGCGACGAATCCGCCGGCCGCCAACGCCCGGTCGACCATGCCGGCGAGGCGCACGGTGTCGCTCGGATTCTCACCGCTCACCGTGACCGCCCAGGTCACGTCGTCCGCACGGTCGAGCACCATCGCATGGGTGCTCTCGATCGTGCCCGTGTGTCCAGCCGTTCCCCCGCCGTACAGGATCACACCCATGCCATACCCGCGATCGGGTGACAGCGGATCGTTGACGGCAGTTTTCATCGCAGCAACCGTGTCGGCCTCGAGCGGTTTCCAGCCGGGGGTGTCGAGATCGAGCGAATCGAGGATCGTCACCAGATCGCTCGGCGACGCCACCCAGGCGCCTGCCGCCCCGAGCACCTCCATGTAGTTCCGCCCAGGCACGCTGCGGTGCACGACCTCGCCCGGACCGGGGTCGTCGGTGGGCGCGAGTCGCATGCCCGAGATCCCGAGCGGGGTGAGGAGCCGTTCGTAGACGACCTGTTCGTACTCCTGGCCGGTGAGCTGTTCGATCAGCAGCCCGAGGACACAGAAGTTCATGTTGCTGTAGCGGTAGCCGGCACCCTGCAGCGACCGGGTCATGCCGACCGCAGCGGCTTCCTCACACGACGCGACCTGATTGCGGAAGAACAGACTCTCGTACTGCGGGAATCCGGAGGTGTGTGTGAGCAGTCGACGCACGGTGAGCTCGGAGACGCCGGCGGCCGGGGCCGTCACGCCGACCGCGTCAGCCACGATGGCACCGACGGGATCATCGAGGCCGACCAGCCCCTCCTCCACCAGCTGCAGTGCGGTGATGGCCGAGATCGTCTTGGAGATGCTCGCAATACGGAACTTGTCGGTGGTGTCGACCGCATCGAACGTGTCGGGGACACGGGCGCCCATCGCCGCCTCGTGCACGATGTCACCATCGATCGAGACGGCAACCGACACCGCGTCGGACCCGCCACCGAGCACCGAGCTGCTGAGTGCTGCGTCGAACGCTGCCCATCCGGTGAGCAGCGGCGCTTCGGTGCCACCCGGCTGACCGAGGGGAGGCAGCGGAGCGATCGTGACCCGATCGATCGCGTAGCCAGGAAACGGCAGTGGATCGCGATCGTCGATGTCGAACAGCTCGATCGACGACGGCGCCGAAGCGATCGGCGGGCCTTCCGACTCGGCCGTCGGGGCCGAACAGGCTGCGGTGGACAGTGCGCCCACGACGACAACACCGGCGAGCGCACAGGAACGCAGGTGTCGACGGGAGGACATCTCTCCATGATGACCGTCAGCACGGCGCCCACGGCGGCACCCTGCATGAGCAACGCCGCGCCGCCGACGCCACGCCTACTGGTAGCTGATGTAGATCGGCGTGGGTCGAACCGCGACCGACTCGGCCGGCGTCGGCGTCGGGCGGTCCTCGTCGTAGAAGTTCTTCCAACCGGTCAGTGCGCTTGCGGGCAGGTCGGCGACCATGCGGTCCCACGAGCCGAGCTTGAGCGGCAGCGTGCCGAAGCCGTCCATCTGGAACACGACCTGCACCTTGGACGTGCCACGGATGATCGCCTTGTTGGTCACCATCGACGCTGTGAACTGGTGCACCACCAACATCTTCGGTGGGAGTGCGAAGCGCCGAATCACGCCATCGAGGTAGTCGATCGTCTCGTTGACCTCGTTGCCGTCCACGGTTCCGATCAACCCACCGCCTGGACGTTGCGTCGGCCCCACCCGCCATTCCGGGTCCAGCGCCAAACTGACGTTGCGCTGGGCGAGCAGGCCTTCGATCTCACGAGCCTGCGAGGGAAAGGTCGCCCGGCCGGACTGGAGGTCGAGGATCACGTGCATGTCGTTGGCGCGGGCAGCGTCGATCCATGGCTGGAACTTCGAGGCAGGAAACTCGTTCGAATAGTCACCGTCGGCGCCGGCCGACGACGACGCCACCGTCGCGATGATCTCGAACGTCGGCACGACGGGACGACCGAGCGAGGCGTACTGGTCAGCGACCGACTTGGCTCGCTCGACTGCCTGGTCGACCCCTTGTTCGCCGAGCACCCCGAGCGTCGACGAGCCGGGATGGCCGTACAGCGCCACGTAGAGCGCGCCAGGCAACCATCCACCGACGGGGTCCGGAGGATCGAGCCGCACCGCCTGTCGGGTCACCGTGGCCGGTCCGTCGATCGGGCCGATGTCGACCGCGGCGAGGATCCCGCCGACTGTTGCCGCTGCTCCCACGGCCCCGAGCGCACCCACGAGCAGGCGGCGGCGACTCAGAACCCCCGATGCGTCAGTCGCGATCGGCTGCGGACTCACCTCTGTCGGCACGATGCCTCCATCATCTCCCAATCGACGAGATCCAAACAATCAGGAGGAACGCGATCCCACTCCGGAAGCGGTCGGGAGGTGCTGTTCGAGGGTGAGGACAGGGGCGAAGAGGTCGCCGAGATCGTCGACCCGGGCGAGCACGTCGGCGGCTTCGAAGCGCAGCTCGACGCCGGACGACGCGCACTGGTCCACCTCGTCCCACGTGACAGGAGTCGACACCGTGGGGTCGTGGCGGGCGCGCAGTGAATACGGCGCGATCGTGGTCTTGTGGTGGGCGTTCTGGCTCCAGTCGACGAAGACCTTGCCAGGGCGCTCGACCTTGGCCATCACCGTGGTCACCCGGCCGGGCAGCTGGCGTTCCATCACCTGGCCGACCGCGAGGGCGAAGTCGGCGGTCGCCTCGTGGGTGACCTCTGGTGTGTTGAGCGGCACGTAGAGCTGGAGCCCCTTGGACCCCGATGTCTTGCACCATCCCTCCAGGCCGACCGAGTCGAGCACGGTGCGCACACCGAGGGCCACCTCGCAACAGTCGACGATCGACGTCTTCGGGCCCGGATCGAAGTCGAACACCAGCGTGCGAGGGGTGCCGAGATCCACCGCCAGCGCCATCGGCGCATGCAACTCGATCGCCGCCAGGTTCGCTGCCCACACCATCGCCGCTGGTTCCTCGATGCGGCAGTACTCGATGCCGCCACGACGATCGCCCGGGCCGAGCGCCACCGGCACCCAATCGGGGCGATGCGACGGGCAGCGCTTCTCGAAGAACCCGTCGTGGTCGGTGCCATCGGGGTACCGGCGAAAGGTGACGCAGCGACCGGCAAGGTGCGGGATGATCGTGGGAGCGATCCGCAGGTGGTAGTCGACGACTTCGGCCTTGGTGAACCCCGACGGGTAGAGGATCTTGTCGAGGTTGGTCAGCCGGACCGTGCGGCCGTCGATGTCGACCTCGATCGGTGCGGCCATCGGACGTCAGGCCCGCTCGGTCAGGCCGACTGCTTCTTCGCTGCGGACTTCCGCGTCGCCGATTCAGCGGGGTGGCGAGTGCGGGCGTCCTTCGCCGCAGCGACGCTGGCTTCGAGTGCCGCCATGATGTCGACCACCTTCGGCTTCTCCGCTGCGACATCGGGCATCTCGAACTCCTCGCCGTCGGCCTTCATCTGGATGAGTGCCATGACTTCTTCGCGGTACTCGTCGCGGTACTTCTCCGGCTCGAAATCGGCGGCCAGCGAGGCCACGAGCGATTCGGCCATTGCGACTTCCTTGTCGTTGACCTCCACCGAGTCGAGCCCGTTGAGCTCGTCGATGTCAGCGGGGTCGATCACCTCGTCGGCGTAGGCGAGCGTCGACATGACGAGCCGTCCCTCCTCGGCGCGAATCGCTGCGGTGTACTGCTTGTTTCGCATCACGAACCTCCCGATCGCGACTTTGCCGCTGGCTTCCATCGCCCGGGCGAGCAGAACGTACGGCTTCGGAGGTCCGTCGGGGGCGAGGTGGTACGCGGTGTCGAAGTAGACGGGGTCGATGTCGGCGAGGTCGACGAACTCTTCGAGGTCGACCGACTTCGTCGCGGCCGGCATGAACGGTTCGAGTTCGTCGGGGTCGACGATGACGTACCGACCCTTGGAGATCTCGTAGCCCTTCACGATGTGGTCGTCGCCGACCTCCTCGCCGGTCTCGGCATTCACCTTGCGGTAGCGGATGCGGGCCATGTTGCGTTCGTCGAGCTGGTTGAACGACACGCTCTGGCGGCGCACGGCGTGGAACAGCTTGACGGGAATCGCCACCAACCCGAACGAGATCGTCCCACTCCACACCGGCCGTGCCATGCCAAGAGTCAACCACATCGGGACCGCTGACAAACCCAACGCTCACACGGTGCGAGTCAGCCGGCGAGGACGGCCCGGGGGACGATGTCCATGCCGAACCCGGTGAGGATCGCGAGGTAGAGCAGGCCGGTCGCCGCCATCACCGCGGAGTAGGCCCGCTCCTTCAGTGCGGCCTCGGTGACGAAGATCAGGATGATCGTGGTGATCGCACACATCAGCCACATCCAGCCCAACATGCCGCCCCAACCGTCGTCGACCGATCCGGCGAGCACCGCGATCATGCCAGTCGGCAGCAACATCACGAACACCTCGGCGGGCCACAACCACTTGAGGGCCGCGACCATCTCGTTGAGGAGTCGACGCGGCAGTCCGGGCTGGGTGAGGTACCAGTGCCCGAGCAACATCGCGTCGGAGAGCGCACCGATGAACGCCGCACCGACGAGTGTGCGGGCGAGCGCCACGGCCGGATTGCCGCCGGCGTCGAGCGCAGCGGCGATCAGGCCGATCGACCCGATGAACACCGGCACGAGGTCGAGGACGGGCGGGAACTCGGGGCCGACATCACCCTCGGGCCGCTCCGCGCCCGGCGCATCGACGGTGCGGTCGATCCCCGTCATCGCCGCGACCCGTTCGCTCCGGCGGTCGTGTTCAGCCTGGGCTCCGCTCACCCCGGCTGCTCTGCGCCGCACCGAGACGGCCAGCGCCACCGCACACGAGATCATCACCCCGACCGACGCCGCTTCGCGGACCGGAACGACACCAAGCGCGAGCCCGGCCGCGAACGAGCCCGCCGCGAACATGAAGTAGACGATGCGCAGCAGCCAGCCGTACCCGAGACTGGCGATGCGGCGACGCGTGGTGAACCAACAGAACAACATGCCGCCGGTTGCCCACTGCAACAGCACGGTGGCGGCGTCGAGGCTGATCACGTTCGCCAACGGTAACGCCGTAGCCTGGCGGCGCCATGGCCTCCCCCCGCCACCGCCGGTCCACCGGCGCCCCGCCAGCTCGAACCCTGCTGCTCGGCGTCGTGGCAACGCTCGCGCTTGCGGCATGCGCAACCGGGCCTCGGCCGAGCTTCGACGCCGACGAACCCACTCAGCAGGCGACCGGCGACCCGGCCATCGACGCCGTGCTCGATCGACTCGACCGTGTCGGGCTCGAGCAATTCACCGCCGGCTACACGGTCCTGACCCGCCTCGGCGGCAGGGAATCGACCGCCACCGTGGTGCAGGCCGACAACAGCCGGCGCTCGATCACGATCAACGACGTCCGCTTCCTCGACGGTTCCGGCACCGTCGCCACCTGCAACCTGGCCACCGCCGAATGCGAAGCGGTGATCAACGATGCACGGGTCAGCGACCTCCAGATCACCCACGACTTCTACGGTTCGAGCTTCGCCCGCCGCCTCCGCGTCGACGCCGGGCGCAGCCTCTCGCCGGCACGCGGCTACCCCGACACGATCGCTGGACAACCGGCGACGTGCGCCGACGTCCCAGTGTCCGGTGGCACGAAGGTGTACTGCGCCCTCGACTCGGGCCCGCTCGCCCGCTATGACGGCAACGACGTCCTCATCGAGCTCGTTGCATTGAATCCGACCCCGGACGAATCGTTGTTCGCCACGAGCTGACCGCTCAGCCCGGGGGTCCGGTGACGTCCGGATCGGCGCACCAGCCGCCCGGGGAGGTCGGGCCACCGATCCCGGGCGGGCACGGTCGGCGCTCCAGATACGCGAGCTTGCGGGACAAGTACATCGCTGCGGGTGGTGCTCCCGCGACGGTGAGATGGACGCCATCGGCGGTCAGCCACGACGGGCGCCACCGCGAGTAGCCGCTCCAATCCGCGAGGGTCAGTTCCGGGTATCTCCCGGACGCCAGGACGGAGTGCAGGTACCTGTTGTTCGCCGCGAACGATGCCTGGTTCGACGCGCGACCCGGCGAGACGAACGAGACCTGCTCCCGATATGTCACCCAGACCACGCGGTCGATTCCCTTCGCCCGGGCCTGGGCCATCATCGCGTCGACGCCCTGCGGAAACGTTCCCGACCAGTCGTTGTAGCCCACGGCGACGACCAGGGTGCGGTACGCGCCGGCCGGGACCCTCGACAGCTCCACCACGGCGGTTCGCGGTGCGTATCCCTCGGTCCCGCGACACGACACGCCGATGAGACGGCGACATGACTCGAGACGGGTATCCCAGGCTGCGCCCTGCAGATATCCCAGCGCACCGGTCCACCGGATGCCCGCAAACGCCGAATCCGAGATCATGATGACCGGAGAGTTCGGCGGTGGGAACGCGTTCGGTGCGCTACCCGCCGTGGCCGTCACAGGTGACCCCGTGAACCATCCGGCGACATCGACGATGGCGTGCACACCCGCCGAGGCGTAGAAGCCGACGCCACGGTTGGACACCCGGGGCAGCGTGAGCGCGGCCACCGGTTGCGTCCAGCGATAGTTGAGCGACGACACGAACGGCCGAGTGGTACCGGCGGCGTAGACCGACATGAAACCCGCTCCGACGGCTTCGGTGACGGTCAGGTTGGCGATCACAGCGGCGGCACCAGCCGGTGCCAGTTGCTTCTCCACGGTTCCGGCGGAATGGACAGGGTCGTAGGTCGCACGCGAGTCCCACACGCGAACCGGGGCTTGCGGCACGAACATGCCAGTGGTCGACGAGTCCGCCGACGCCCCGGTGAACCACCCCCGAAAGTCGATGACCACATCGGTCGACATGTGCCGGTACACGATGAACCCATCGCGCGTGACAGGAATGAGCGACAGGCTCGCTCGCGTACGACCGTTCGCGTCGGTGTTCACGGCCGACACGAACGGTCGGCTCGCCCCGGCCGGGTACGCCGCCAGGAACCCGCCGCTCGCTGCGTCGACCGCGGTGATCGACACGGCGAGGGCGGTCGCGTCAGGCGACACATCTGGTGGCAGCGGAATGCGGAGCTCCGACGAACCTCGTTGCCCGGTGGTTCGGGTGTCGAGCAGTCTCGACGGGCTCACCGGAACGAAGCGTCCTGATGCAGTGGGTCCGCTCGCATCGACGAACACGCCGGTGATGTCGATCACGACCTGGGCCGGACCGGACGTGTACACGTCGACCGTGCCGCCAGGGCCGAGTTGGACCACGGCGGAATTGGCCACGATGTTCCCGGCCACATAGTTGAGGTTGGACACGGTCGGACGGACAGAGCCCGATGGCCACGCAGTGACGAAGCCGGGCCCCTGGGCGTCGGTCGCCACCATGCTGAGAGCAGCTGCACGGGCTCCGACGGGGACGTTGCAGCGCTGCGTCACCTGGATCCGCCAACTCGAGGCATCGAGTCGACCCGCGTCAGGGGTCTCTCGACTGTCGAACAGTCGGCACGGCATCACGGGGACGAGGACGGTGGCACCGGCGGCGACCTCCTGGGATGGGGCCGGCTGCGCCGCAACCCTCGTTGGTGACGCGACCGCGAGTGTCGCCGCAACGAGCGCAACGGTGAGTACCCAGGACGTCGACATCCACGGGCTCGACGTGGTCCTGCGATGGGTGCCCGAATACCCGGTGCGGATGAGTCGACGACCTTCACACGTTGACGAGAGCACTGTCGGGATCAAACGGTCCGGAGACGGTGGTCGGAGTTGTTGAGCCGGCGCGGCCCGTCGACGGTGGCCACCAGGATGTCCTCGAGGCGCATGCCCCACTTGCCCGGCACGTAGATGCCGGGCTCGACGCTGTAGGCGTGACCAGCCTCGAGCGGCAGCGTGTTGCCCTCGACGATGTAGGGGTCCTCGTGCTCTTCCATCCCGATGCCGTGACCGGTGCGGTGGATGAAGTAGTCGCCGAAACCGGCGTCGACGATCACCTGCCGGGTGGCCCGATCGACCTCTTCGCAGGGCGTGCCGACCACACCGGCCTCGGCGCCGACACGCTGGGCTTCGTGGAGCACCTCGTAGGCCTCGGCAACGTCTGCGGTGGGTTCGCCGGTGAACACGCAGCGGGTCGTGTCGGAGCAGTAGCCGGCCATGGTGCCACCGAAGTCACACAGCACGATCTCGTTCTCGCGGATCACGCGCGACCCAGCGTGATGGTGCGGGCTCGCGGCGTTCTCACCGGCCGCGACGATGGCGAAGTTCACCTTGTCGTGTCCCTCTTCGATGATGCGCCGGCCCAGATGAGCGGACACTTCGGCCTCGGTGCGGCCGATGAGCGGGATCTCGCCGCGCTGCAGCTCCCCGGCGATCCGATCGACTGCGTCGGCGGCGGCGGCGAGTGCATCGATCTCGGCCTGATCCTTCGCCATCCGCAGCGGGCCGACGACATCGACGGCCCGGGTGTACTCGGCGCCAGGCAGCTGCGGAAGCAATTCGACGAGGAACCGCGCCCACATCTGGTCACCAACCGCGAGGCGTGACGAGCCCGACGCCAGACGGGCGACGATCGCCGTGGGATCCTCGGTCTCGCCCCATGGCAGCAGGTCGAACACGCCCGGCACCTCGCGCACCCTCGGCGCTTCGAGCGCCGGGATCAGCATCGTGGCGTCGGCGTCGCGGGGCACGACCAACATCGTGAGGCGTTCGAGCGGCATCGCGGTGTAGCCGGTGAGGTATGGCAGGTCGTGGCCGACCGACAACAGCAGCGTGTCGACGTCACGCTCGACCATCGCCGCGCGAACCCGGGCGAGACGATCGAGATACACGGACGGATCGACACTCGGCGCGTTCATCGCCTCAGTCTGCCAGCACCCCGAGCCCGCCGCCTGCCCAGCCCCAACCCGCCCAGCCCCGATCACGTTTGCGTTGCACTTCCGGTGGACCGCTCCACCGAAACCGTCACGCAAGCGGGGATGTCAGTCGTTGATGAGGACCGTGGTGACTGGCACCGGGTACCCGTCATCGAGTTCCCCGCCATCGGGGTAGGCGCCTGGTGGAGAGATCTGCTGCCAACCGGGTCCGCAGTCACCGCCGGCGAGCGACAGGTCCTGACAGACCGTTGATCGGGTGACCTTCCAGACGCCGTCGACGAGCAGGGCGATGCCATAGCGATTGTCGAAGTCGTTCCCGTCGGTGTCGATCGAATACCTGAACCACGCCTCGGTCGGCGCCGTGAAGACGAGTTCGTCGATCGTCGCCGTGGCGCTCGCCGCGTCGTCGGCGAAGCCGCCCGCCTGCACCTGCTCGCGGGCCTCGGCCACCCCAATCGGATCATCGATCAGATCGCTGCCGAGGTCGCCCGTCCCGCCGATGCCGTACAGCGTCGACATCGCCGCGCGGATCTCGGCATCGGCTGCCATCGGATCAGCGGGTTGTTCACCCGCATCCGGCAATGCCGGCGGTGGCGGTGTGCACGATTGACGGAACTCCGGATCCTCCCAGGTGCCCACGCCATCGGATCCGAGCGTGATCGGCTCAGCCGCACCCTCGAAGGTCACCTCGAAGCTCGGAGTCGGATCCACCCAGTAGGTGTAGTCGCCCTCGTCCACCGGCGTCGGCGCCTGGCCGGGGGCGGTCAGGACGGCAATGCCGTTCTCCGGCGCCGTCTCGTCGGCGAATCCGTCGGCGAACACCACGCGGACATTCGCGACGTCGCCCGGGGCCCGCACGACCACGACCCACTGCGGGCTGCCGTCGCTCACCCCGAGCAGCAGCGATGACACCGAACGACCCTTGAACGGTTCGCTGTACCAACCGACAGCTCCGAGATCGATGACTCCGTTTCCCGTCATTGCCACGCGCAGCTGACCGGACTCGAAACACCACGGAGCCGGACGCCAGTCGCCCGCCCCCCACTCCTGCCCTGCGTCGTTGTCCCAGGTCTGACCGAGCGCGACGCGCAGCGTGAATCCGGTGTCGGTCACCCGTTCGGCGAGCAGCTCGGTCGGCTGCGACCCGAGGGCTGCGTACCCGGTACCGCCCGACGCCCGAATCTCCTGACCGAAGTCGACGTCGACGTCGGCGCTGTCGCTGGACGCTTCGTCGATCGTCGGGAACGCGATGAGCGGCCCGCCGCCAGCACTCGGCTCGGCGAGGGTGGTCGCCGGCGCCGTGCTCGAACCCTCGGCCGGGCCCTCGTCGGGCGCCGAAGGGCCGGCCGTGTCGTCGTCGACGCTGCGGCCGATGCCGTAGCCCGCCCCACCTGCCGCGGCGATCAGCATCGCGGCGGCCACACCGGCGACGACCCGACGTCTTCCGCGCGGCTTCCCGCCCCGATCGTCGGTCACCGTCAACTCGTCGAACTCGATGGTCATCGTGTCCCCTCTCCCCTCACTCGGCACCGTTCGCATCGCCAGCGCCCTCTCACTTCGACGACGGCCGAGCCAAGGAAGTTCCCGAGTCTTCCACAGCGCCGCATCTCGGGGAATAGAACCAGGGTGACGTCGTTGCAACGGACATGGCCGACGACACGTCCCTCCCTGACGGCGACCCTGGAACTCAGATCGATCTCTACTGGCGGCCCGGCTGCGGCTTCTGTTCCATGCTGCAGCGCAAACTCGACAAGCTCGGCATCGGCCGAGTCGAGCACAACATCTGGGACGACCCGGCCGACGCGGCGATCGTCCGGCAACACGCCAACGGCAACGAGACCGTACCGACCATCGTGATCGGCGACCGCGGCTTCGTGAACCCGTCCGCCGGCGAGCTCGTGGCGTACCTCAGCGTGCATCACCCCGACCTGCTGCCGGAGGGCTTCGAGCCACCCGAACCGGGAATCGCCAGCCGACTCGCCGGCAGGGTCTTCGGATGAACGGTCGTCGGGTGACGACCAGCGCCCGTTTCCCCAGCCTCGCGACAGGAGTACGGTCTCGAGCATGAGCGACGCCGGCGACGACACCCACGTAGATCCTCGCCTCGCCGGTACCGAGATCGTCGACTCGGTGATCGACACGATCGGCAACACCCCACTGATCCGTCTCAAGCGACTCAGCGAGCTCGAAGGCATCGACTGTGTGTTCGCGATGAAGAACGAGGCGACCAATCCAGGCGGCTCGGCAAAGGACCGGCCGGCGCTCGAGATGATCCTCGCCGCCGAACGCGAAGGGCTGCTGCAGCCGGGCGGCACGATCGTCGAGCCGACCAGCGGCAACACCGGAGTCGGGCTCGCCATCGTCGCCGCGCAACGCGGGTACCAGTGCGTGTTCGTGATGACCGACAAGGTCGCGCCCGAGAAGATCTCGCTGCTGAAGGCCTACGGCGCCGACGTGGTCGTCTGCCCCGTGGCGGTCGAGCCGGACGACCCGCAGAGCTACTACAGCGTCGCCGAACGCCTCACGAACGAACTCGGCGCGTTCCGACCCAACCAGTACCAGAACCCACACAACCCGACCGCGCACGTCAAGACCACCGGGCCTGAGATTTGGCGTCAGACCGCCGGTCGCATCACCCACTTCATTGCGGGCGCGGGGACCTGCGGCTCGATCACCGGTGTCGCCCGGTACCTCAAGTCGATGAACCCCGACATCAAGATCATCGCCGCCGACCCTGAGGGTTCGGTGTTCTCCGGTGGATCCGGCCGGCCGTATCTGGTCGAAGGTGTCGGCGAAGACTTCTTCCCCGCCGCGTGGGAACCCGAACTGCTCGACGACATCATCCCGATCAGTGACGAGGAGAGCTTCCTCACCGCTCGCTACGTCAGCCAACGCGAAGGCATTCTGATCGGTGGCTCCGGCGGCATGGCCGTTGCTGCCGCCATCAAGGTCGCCAAGGCCGCCGACCCCGACGCGGTGGTCGTCGTCTTCAACCCCGATTCGGGTCGCGGCTACCTGTCGCGAGTGTTCGACGACGACTGGATGGCCAATTTCGGCTTCCTGCGCGAGTGCGACCAGTGTGTCGGCGCCGTGCTCGACACCCGCAACGCGTCGATCGAGAACCTGCTCTACGTCAACCCGCACCAACTGGTGTCCGAGGCGATCGAACTGATGCGCTCGACCGGCGTCAGCCAGTTGCCGGTGTGCAAGAACACCCCACCGTTCGCAGCCGCCGAGGTCTCCGGATCGATCGACGAGCTCGAGCTGATGGAGTCCATCCATCGCGACCCCGGCGTGATGTCGACCCCCGTCGAGAAGGTGATGGGTCCCAAGCTTCCCACGATCGGGGTCGGCCAGAAGGTCGAACTCGCCGTGGCGATGCTCGAAAGTGCACCCGCGCTCCTCGTGTTGTCCGGCGGACGTCCACTCAGCGTGCTCACCCGCACCGACGTGCTCGCGTACTTCAGCGCCGTCGCCGAAGCCGCCCTCGAGGGCAGCTCCGGTACGGTGTCTGACGATGGGTGATCTCGACGAAGCGACCACACGCCACGGGTTCGCCACCCGGGCGATCCATGCCGGCCAGGACCCCGAGCCGACCACCGGAGCAGTGGTCACCCCGATCTCGTTGTCGACCACGTTCGCTCAGGACGGCGTCGGTGGACACAAGGGATTCGAGTACTCGCGCTCGGGCAATCCGACTCGCTCTGCACTCGAGGCGCAAGTCGCCTCACTCGAGGAGGCCGATCATGGCCTGGCGTTCGCCAGCGGCCTCGCCGCCGAGGACAACATCCTGCGCCTGCTGCGACCCGGTCAACGCATCCTGCTCGGCAACGATGCCTACGGCGGCACGTTCCGGTTGATCTCCAAGGTGTGGAGCCCGCTCGGGTTCCCGTGGACCGCGGTGGATCTCACCGACCTCGACGCGCTGCGAGCCAACTGGCCCGACGACGTCGGGATGGTGTGGCTCGAGACCCCGACCAACCCGCTGCTCACCTGCTTCGACATCGAAGCAATCGCCGAGATCGGCCGCTCGCGCGGTGCGATCGTCGTCGTCGACAACACCTTCGCAACGCCGTACCTGCAGCAGCCGCTCACACTCGGCGCCGACGTGGTCGTGCACTCGGCCACCAAGTACCTCGGCGGCCACAGCGACGTGATCGGTGGCTTCGTCGCCGCCAACGACGACGAACTCGCCGACCGGTTGCGCTTCACGCAGAATGCAGCCGGCGCCGTGCCGGCCCCGTTCGACTGCTATCTCGTGCTTCGTGGCGTCAAGACGCTCGCCGTTCGGATGGACC
The DNA here is from genome assembly GCA_963705485.1 of Ilumatobacteraceae bacterium. Lineage (GTDB taxonomy): Bacteria > Actinomycetota > Acidimicrobiia > Acidimicrobiales > Ilumatobacteraceae > Sva-07. The sequence continues at coordinate 65,001 of CAVPJT010000005.1, read as the reverse complement.
GTCACTGCGAGAACGCCCGAGCAGTCGTCGACCTCCTCGTCGGCCATCCGGCAGTCGACCGTGTGCTGTATCCGCAGCTTCCCGACCACCCCGGCCACGCCGCCGCAGCCAAGCAGATGCGCGATTTCGGCGGAATGGTGTCGTTCACGGTGAAAGCGGGCATGCAGGCAGCGATGACCGTTGCTGACTCCACCCACGTGTTCACCCTGGCCGAGTCGCTCGGCGCCGTCGAGAGCCTGATCGAGCACCCGGGCGCCATGACCCACGCGTCAGCGGCCGGATCACCACTCGAGGTGCCCGACAACCTGGTCCGGCTCTCGGTCGGCATCGAGGACGCCGCCGATCTCATCGCCGACCTCGAACAGGCACTCGAACGCATCGGATGAGCCTGCCCCCCGACTTCCCGCTCGCCCACGAGGCGCCGCGACCCGAGCGATCGATCGTGGTCGCCGCCAACCGATTGCCGGTGATGCGCACTGACGACGGCTGGACCGCCAGCCCAGGTGGGCTGGTCCGGGCGCTGTTACCGATGCTGCGCGACACCGGAGGAATCTGGGTCGGTTGGACCGGCAACTCCGACGATGATGCCGAGCCATTCGAAGTGGACGGCGTCGACCTCCACCCCGTGCCGATCAGCGCCCGGGAGATCGAGCTCTACTACGAGGGATTCTCGAATGACGGCCTGTGGCCGCTCTACCACGACGCGTTGCGAGAGTCGACGTACTCCAGCGAGCAGTGGGACGCGTACGTCGCCGTCAACGAGCGCTTCGCAGAAACGCTGGCGGACATCGCCCCACCGAATGCCATCGTGTGGATCCACGACTACCAACTGCAGTTGGTCCCGGAGCTGCTGCGGGCACGACGCGGCGACCTCACGATCGGCTTCTTCCTCCACATCCCGTTCCCGCCGTACGAACTGTTCTCGCGCCTCCCGTGGCGGACAGAGGTGGTCAACGGTCTGCTCGGCTGTGACCTGGTCGGGTTTCAACGCCCGAAAGATGCGTCGAACTTCGTGGCCGCCGCACACGAATTGCTCGGCGTCGACGGTGACGACGACACGGTCGAGCACGCGGGTCATCGCATCCACGTCGGCACGTTCCCGATCTCGATCGACGTGGGCGACGTCGAGGAGACCGCAGCGGGCCGCGCCACCCGCCAGCGGATGAGCCAGATCCGCGCCCGTCTCGGCGACCCCGAGGTCATCCTGCTCGGCGTCGACCGGCTCGACTACACCAAGGGCATCGGGCTGCGCCTCAAGGCGTTCGCCGCGCTCCTCGAATCCGGCGAACTCGACCCCGAACGCCATGTGATGGTGCAGGTCGCCACGCCGACGCGTGAGGCCGTCGAGCACTATCAGGACGAACGCCACGAGGTCGAACGCCTGGTCGGGGCGATCAACGGACGCTACAGCCGCATTGGATTGCCTGTGGTGCACTACCTGTACCAGACGCTGCCGTTCGACGAGCTGATCGCGCTGTACCGAGCGGGCGACGTCATGCTGGTCACGCCCGTTCCGAGACGGGATGAACCTCGTGGCCAAGGAGTACGCAGCGTCGCACATCGACGGTGACGGCGTCCTCGTGCTGTCCGAGTTCGCCGGAGCTGCCGACGAGTTGACCGACGCCGTCCTGGTCAACCCGCACGACGACCACGCGCTGCAACAAGCGATCGTCACCGCCGTCGAGATGCATCGCCACGAGCGTCGCGGCCGCATGTCGGGCTTGCGCGATCAGATCCGCAAGAGCGACGTCCAGGGCTGGGCCGACCGGTTCCTGTCGCAACTCGCCGCTGCCGGTTCGCCGCCGCCCGGCTCCGACTGAGCAGACTGGCGTCGTGACCGCACTACGACGATCCGGTCGCGATTGCCCGATTCGTTGCTGCCTGCAGTCGTCCGATGCTCATCGGCCTCGACGTCGACGGGGTGCTCGCTCCCATCGTCGCGCACGCCGACGACGCGACGCTGCTCGACGGGATGGCCGACGCCGTCAGCGCCGTCGCCGCGCTCGACGGCGTCCACGTCGCCGTCGTGTCAGGCCGATCACTGGCCGGGTTGGCGCAGTTCGACTTCGGCGACGACGTCAACGTCATCGGATCGCACGGGATGGAGACGCTCGACCACCCGTTGGCTCCGCTGACCGCCGACGAGCGGGCGCGCCTGGCCCGGCTCGACGATGCTGCCACCCGAGCCGCTGCCCGAGCCGGCGAAGGTGCCTGGGTGGAGCAGAAGCCGGCCAGCGTCGTGCTCCACGTCCGTCAGGCCACCGAAGCATCGGGACCCGCCGCACTGGCGGAACTCACCGACGAGGTCGGCCGGATCGCTGGGGCAACCACCAAAGCCGGCAGCGGCGTGTTGGAGGCGTTCGCCCGGCACGCCGACAAAGGCACAGCCCTCGTCGAATTGGGCCGCCGCCTCGGGGTGGCAACCACCGTGTTCGTCGGCGACGACGTCACCGACGAGGAGGCGTTCGCCCGGCTCTCCCCCACCGACATCGCGATCAAGGTCGGCGACGCCGACACGATCGCCCCCCATCGCCTCCGCGACCCCGCCGCCGTCCTCACATTCCTTCGCTCACTCCCCCACGCCTGACCAACCCCGCTCGACCAACCACGTTTGAGCAACCACGTTGACCAACCACGTTTGAGCTGCATTCTGGGTGACCCGCTCCACCGGAAGTGCAACGCAAACGTGGGTTTCTGGCCGTCAGAAGAGGGACGACTGGCCGGCTGGTGGGGTTCGGCGGATGGCGGTCCAGGGGACGTAGTTGTCCATGAACACCCATGTGCGGCGGTGGATCGCCGACGGGCCGTAGCCGAGCAACGCCGCTTTGTGCACGGGACACGGGTAGCCCTTGTTGGTGTCGAACGACCACTGCGGATAGCTCTCCGCGTGCGCTCGCATCTCACGATCGCGAACCACCTTGGCGAGGATGCTCGCCGTCGCCACACTCAAGCAGCGCAGGTCGGCCTTCACCGCGAGCTCGACGTTCGCGACCGATGGCGACACGAAGTCCCACTTCCCATCGGTGACTGCCACGTCGGGCTGCACCCCGAGTCCGTCGATGGCGCGGCGAGCAGCCAGCTTCTGCGCTGCGGACATGCCCAGCTGGTCGCACTCGGCCTGCGTCGCGGAACCGACCGCCCATGCCACACACCACTCGGTGAGCTTGTCGAACAATGCTTCGCGCTCACGCTCGCTGAGCAGCTTGGAGTCGCGGACGCCGTTCACCCGCGTGTCTACGCGGCAGGATCGCTGCGCCGACCGAGAGCGGCCCGGCCCACGAACCACGACCGACTTCGTCGATCCCGACGACCACGTCGTGTCCGCGCTCCCACAGCTCCTTCTCGATCGCGCGCGTGGGAGCACGCTTCTTCGACTGCTTCGGACGGGACGCGACCCGACTCACCAGCGCCCCGTCATCGATCGCCGAGGTCGATGCTGACGCCGATTCGCGTCGGCTGGGGCGGCGCCGCCCACAGTGCCTCGCCCGAGACCGCGTCACTCGACCAGGTGGCATCGACCGCCGGGGCCGACAACTGCTGCGTCGGACCGTGCTGTTCCCACAACACCGCCGGCCGATCGCCGTGCCAACGGACGGCGAACCCGACGGTGGAGCGCGGACCGGTCGGCACGCCGTGCACCTCGAAGTTCGATCCGAGCCAGCGACGCGGAATTCCGAGGGGCAACAGGCGACCTTCGTCGGCGATGCGCTGCTCGACATGGGCCACAAAGCGTCCCACCGAGTCACCGCGTCGCAGGTCGGAGAACGACGAGGGCTTGCTCGAGGTCGATGCAGTGGCGCGCCCGTCGCGCCGTCGTCGCTCGCGAATCTTGGCGATGTCACGGGCAGCGCGCTCGTCGCCAGCCGCCACCGCAAGTCGTTCGCAGGCCCGAAGTGCCAGCCCGACCTCGGGGCCGTCCGTTCGAGAGATCGACGCGATCGGCTCGACGATCTCGGGCATCCATGCGTCGGCGTCGTCGCCGAGACGGCCCAGCTCGGCCACGTCGAGCAGGAACCCGACCACATCGCCGTCGGCATCGACCGGGCCGGCGAGCAGGAGATCGCTGCGAGCCGCGGTGACCGCTTCGCCGAGTCCGCCGTCGGGAAGCACGAGTCGGCTCGCCCGGTGCACGATCGTTTCCCACCCGCGCACGATCGCCATCGCAGGAGCCAGCGTCGGCAACGCCCACGTCTCGAATCGGTCGGGGTCGTGTGGAATCGCGACACGGATCGAGGCTTTGTGCGCCACCGGCAGCACGACCGCGCCATCCGGGAGGTCGATCCCGTGAATCGGCACGTCCGCGGGTGGGCGCTCGGTGAGCACCCTCGTTCCCGCGAAGGCGACGGCGAACGGCAGCGCCGATGCGTTCTCGACCTCGATCACGGTCAGGCCGCCGACATCGGGAACCGACCACACCCGTTGGATCGCATCGCCCTCCGGAACCTTCACCCGGGTCTCGACGACCGGCGTTCCCTCGATGCGGCGCTGGCGAACGGCAGGCTCGGACGCGGGCACGTGCCAACGGTCCTCTGCTGCTACGAACCACTGCAGGGTCGTGGCCTCACCGGAGTCGCGGGCCGGAACCACATCGCCGCACGGCGACACCCAGGAGCGACACGGGGCACCGACGGCGCCCACCAACGTGAAATCGGTGGCTCCGTCGATGTCGGCAACACCGATCGGACTCACGCGTCGAATTCGCCCTTGCGGCTGCGCTGCATCAACGCTGCGAGCGCGTCCGGGGCGGGGCGGTGCTCGTGGCAGACGGCGACGACCTGTTCGGTGATCGGCATCTCGACACCGTACCGGCGAGCGAGGTCGAGCACGCTCGGCGACGACTTCACGCCCTCGGCAACCATGTTGGTGGCCGCCAGGATCTGCTCGATCGTCTTGCCCTCACCGAGCTGCAGCCCGACCTGGTTGTTGCGGCTCTGCTTCGATGAACACGTGGCGATCAGGTCGCCCATACCGGCGAGCCCCGCAAACGTCTCGGGGTGCCCGCCCATCGCCACACCGAGTCGCGTCATCTCGGCCAGACCTCGGGTGATCAGGGTGGCGCGGGTGTTGTCGCCGAATCCCATGCCCTCGGCCATTCCCGCAGCGATCGCGATGACGTTCTTGACGACGCCGGCCACCTCGCAGCCCACGACGTCCGCGTTGGTGTACACCCGCAGACTCGGGCGGCTGAAGATGCGCTGCAACTCGTTGGCGATGGTGACGTCGTCGATCGCGACGACGCTCGCGGCCGGTTGGCCGCTGAGGATCTCCTTGGCGAGGTTCGGACCGGTGAGCACGGCCACCGGATGGCCAGGCATCGCATCGGTCGTGACCTCGCTCATCCGCTTGAGCGAGGTGCGCTCGAGGCCCTTCGACAGCGACACCACCGGAACCCACGGTCGGATCGACGCTGCGGCCTCGACCGCGACGTCTCGGTAGCCGTGCGACGGCACCGCCATCACGACGACATCGGCGTGCGACACCGCATCGGCGAGCGAGTCGGTGGCGCGCAGGGCGTCTGGCAGCGTGAAGTTCGGGAGGTACTCCGGGTTGACCCGCGCCTCGTTGATCTCCTTCGCGAGATCGCCACGGCGCGCCCACAGCACGGTTGGTGTGTTGACTGCGGCGAGCGCGGCGACCGTGGTCCCCCACGATCCGGCCCCGATGACCGCCACATTGATCGTCGATGCACTCATGTTCGTCCCCCCGGTCGAGCTCGGCCGCAGTCTGCGGCGCCGGCGCCACCGTCCTGTGGCGCCGGCATCACTGTACTGCGACATCGCTGGTCGGGCCGTTGCCCTCCTAGTGTGACCTCAGTGCGTCTCGCCGTCCTGGTCCCGGTCAAGCGATTCACGGCGGCCAAGGGTCGCCTCACCGGTGTGCTCGGCGACAGCGACCGCGCCCGTCTGGCCGAGTGGATGGCGAGCAGGGTGCTCGAAGTGGTCGCCGAGATCCCGACGTTCGTGGCCTGCGACGATGAGCACGTCGCTGCCTGGGCGACCCGGATGGGTGCCCAGGTGATCTGGGGCGCAGGCCTCGGCCTCAACGGAGCGGTCGACGACGGTGTCGACCACATCGTGACTGGTGGGTACGACCACGTGCTCGTCAGCCATGCTGACCTGGCCCTGCCGGGCGCACTGCTCGATGTCGCACGCGAGGGGTGCATCACGCTGGTACCCGACCGGCGCCACGACGGCACGAACGTGATGTCGTTCCCGTCGGCGCACTCCCTGCGTGCGGCCTACGGCGGTGGCTCGTTCGCCCGACACCTCCAGCAGGCGCTCGCCGTCGGATCCGTACCGATCGAGGTGCGCTCCGACCACCAACTGTCTCTCGATCTCGACACCCCGCGAGATCTCGCCCACCCCATGATTGCGAAGGTGCTCCCTCCATGGCTGCCAACGAACCCGGCCAACCCAGCCCGCTGAACTCCACCGTCGCTGGCGACTCCGTTCACCACCGACCTCGCCACCCCGACCTCGGCATTGGCGATCGGCGCCCACCCCGACGACGTCGAGTTCGGGTGCGGCGGTCGTCCTCGCCAAGTGGGCGGCCGACGGCTGCGTGATCCACCACCTGGTGTGCACCGACGGCTCCAAGGGCACGTGGGATCCCGACGTCGACGTCGGTCGCTGCTCGCCGCTCGTCGCCAGGTCGAACAGCGCGAAGCTGCACGACGTCTTGCTGGATCGCAACGCCGGCGAAGTCCGGTTCCTCGGTCGGGTCGATGGAGAGCTCGACAGCGATCTCGCCGACGCGTAGCGAGGTGGCCCGCATCATCCGCGAACTGCGTCCACAGGTGGTGCTCGGGCACGACCCGTGGAAGCGCTATCGCCTGCATCCCGACCACCGGCATGCGGGACTTCTGGCCTGTGAGGGCATCGTGGCCGCTCGGGACCCGCACTTCTTTCGCGATCACGGCATTGGCCACCACCGACCTGAGGCACTGCTGCTGTGGGAGGCCGATGCCCCCGATCACGCCGAGGACGTCGGCGGATTCGTCGACGTCAAGCTCGACGCGCTCGCCGCCCACGAGAGCCAGTTCGAGTCGACGATGAAAGCGATCGATGACGAACAGCTCGCCGCCTTCGGACAGCGGATCCGCAATCGACTCGGCGATCTCGGACGTCCGTTCGACATGGACGCCGCCGAGGTGTTCAAGCTGATCGCCGATCTCTGAGTTGACCTCAACTGCCCCGGAACGCGTCTCGGGGGCCCGAAGGCCCCCCGTGACACGCACTGACGAGATCAGCGATTCACTTCTTCGTGGCAGCTGCCTTCTTGGCCGGAGCCTTCTTCTTCGCAGGCGCCTTCTTCGCTGGAGCCTTCTTCTTCGCAGGCGCCTTCTTCGCTGGAGCCTTCTTCTTCGCAGGCGCCTTCTTGGCTGGAGCCTTCTTCTTCGCAGGCGCCTTCTTGGCTGGAGCCTTCTTCTTCGCAGGCGCCTTCTTGGCTGGAGCCTTCTTCTTCGCAGGCGCCTTCTTGGCTGGAGCCTTCTTCTTCGCAGGCGCCTTCTTCGCTGGAGCCTTCTTCTTCGCAGGCGCCTTCTTCGCCGGAGCCTTCTTCTTCGCAGGCGCCTTCTTCGCGGGAGCCTTCTTCTTGGCGGGTGCCTTCTTGGCGACTGCCATCAGGTCACTTCCCGTTCAGGGCGGACTTCAGCGTCGAGCTGGCGGTGAACTTCATCGCCGTCGACGCCTTGATCTGCACGGGGGCGCCGGTCTGCGGGTTGCGGCCGGTGCGGGCGCTGCGCTTGGTCGTGCTGAACGAGCCGAAGCCGGGCCAGGCGACCTTCTCGCCCTTCTTCGTGGCGGTGACCACGTGGTCGAAGAAGGCGCCGAGCGTGCGCTCTGCGTCGGCCTTCGACACGCCTGCGGCGTCGGCCACTGCGTCGATCAGTTCTGCTTTGGTTGCCATGGAGTCCTCTTTCGGATGGGTGTTGATGCTGTTCACCCCGGCGCGTGGCGCCGAGACCGTTTCCGCTCTGTTGCTGGCGGAACACGACCCATGTGACCGACTCCGACCACCGATGTTCAAGCACCGTTGTCATTGCATCTGCAATGACAACCGGCAACAGACCCTTGCCGGTATTGGCGATTCGGCGGCATCCACCACGGTGTTCGAGCCCTGGGCTACAAACTGCATCCGTTGGGTATGACAGACGATTCGCATCGAATCCACGAGGCATCCGCCGAGGAGTGATGGTGACCGACCTGCTTCCGTCCGCTGACGCATCGACCCCGGGGCCCATCGGGGCGACGCACCGGGTCCGAGCCGACGAAGGAGGTGCAGCGGACACGTCTGGTCGTCGACACTTCGGTGTTGATCGCCGACCCGACCTGCGTCGTCGAGTTCCACGACGCCGACGTCATCGTGCCACTCACCGTCGTCGAGGAACTCGACGGTCTGAAGAGTCGCCCCGACGACGTCGGTCGGTCGGCACGGATGGCGCTGCGCACGCTCGAGGAACTGCGCATCGCCCACGGTGGCTCGCTCGCCGAACCCGTGCCGACCGGGAACGGCACGGCGACCCTGCAGATCGAGATCAACAACATCCGCAAACACCTGCTGGTCGAGCACGGTCTCGATCCGAGCGTGCCCGACAATCGGATCATCGGTGCAGCGATCGGGCAGTCGGACTTCGGTCCGACCACGATGATCAGCAACGACGCAGCCCTGCGCATCAAGGCCGCACATCTCGGCGTCGACGCTGCCGAGCATCGCCTCACCCGTTCCGATCGCGATCAGCCCACGGTCGGCTGGTGCACCATCGAGGCCCCGTACGAATCGATCGACTGCCTCTACGCCGCCGGTGCCATCGCCGTCGATGCCGTGGTGACCGACCCGGCGATCGAGTTCAGCCAGAACGAGTTCGCCGTGTTGCGTTCGGGCTCGCAGTCCGCGTTGGTGCGTGCCGTCCACGACGACTTCGTGCTCCTCTCCCAGCACGTCCCCGGAGGCCTGGGGGCTGCGCCCGCGGAGCAAGGAACAGCGATTCGCCCTCGAGCTGCTGCTCGACCCCGACATCGCCGTCGTCGCGCTCGACGGCAGAGCCGGCACCGGCAAGACGATCCTCGCCATCGCCGCCGGACTCGACCAGGTGGTCGAGCAGAGCCGCTACGAACGACTCTGCGTCTACCGGCCGCTGGTCCCCGTCGGCCGAGCCGACGTCGGGTTCCTCCCCGGCGGACTCGACGAGAAGCTCGACCCGTGGATGGCCGCCATCCACGACGCAGTCGTCGCCCTGTCCGATCGCGGCAGCATCAACGACGCCCGGGCGATGGTCGACGAGTTGACCAACCGCGGACAGCTCTCGCTGGAGTCGGTGACGTTCCTGCGCGGCCGGTCGCTGCAACAGCAGTTCGTGGTGATCGACGAGGCCCAGAACCTCGAGCCGACGACCCTGCGCACGATCCTCACGCGCGTCGGCGACGGCACCAAGGTGATCTTCACGGGCGACACGAGCCAGATCGATGCGCCGTACCTCGGCGAGTCGAACAACGCGCTTGAGCGTGCTCGCCTCCGCGTTCGCCGGCCAGGACTGCTTCGGGCACATCACGCTGACCGCCTGCGAGCGCAGCGATGTCGCCAGCCTCGCCGCCGAACTGCTCTGATCGCGCCCGTTCGCACCACTGCGCACCCACGCCGCCAGGCATTCCTGCCACCAGGAAAATCCGGTTGCACCCTCGGCACCGAACATTTAGTGTTAAAAGCGGTGGTGAGGTGTCCGACCCCACGATTCCCCGCCACCCGAGACCACGAAGGGAGCACCCGGTGGCTGTTGCTGAGCTGTTCGACTACGAGTACGACACCCCCTGGCAGGACTACGCAGCGTGCAAGGGACGCACACGTCTGTTCTTCCCGCCGAAAGCGGAACGACCGCAGGCTCGAGCCCGTCGAGAGGCCAAGGCACACCGCCTGTGCGCCGAGTGCCCCGTGCAGGAGCCCTGCCGCTCACACGCCAGAGACAACCACGAGTACGGCTACTGGGGCGGCGAGTCCGAGGAGGATCGCCACCTGGCGGGTTTCACCGTGTCCGCCCCGATCGGCGTGCGGGCGAGGTTGCAGCAGCAGACCGGCTGAACGCCCCCGCCGGCTGGGACACCCCCTGTCTAGGGTGGAGTCCGTGGTGCTCCCCCGATTCGCCGTCGTCGACCTGGAGACCAGCGGGCTGAACACCCGGCGGCATCGGATCCTCCAACTCGGCATGGTCGTCGTCGACGCCGATGGAACCGTCTTCGACCAGTGGTCGTCGCTGGTCAAGCTGAGGTGGCCCCTGCAACGAGTCGGGCCGACGAACATCCACGGCATCACCCGGAGCATGCTCCGTGGTGCCCCCCACCTCGACGACACCCTCGACGAACTCGGCCGGCGCATGAACGGTTCGATCTTCACCGCCCACAACGCCGCGTTCGACAGCGACTTCCTCGAGCGTGCCGTTCGTCGCCGACCGAGCGACGACCCGCTGCGCCTCGGTCTCGAACCCCGGCTGTGCACACTGCGCATGTCGCGGCGCCTCGACCCCGACCGAGAACTCTCCCACCGACTCGGCGACGTCTGTGATCGCTACGGAGTGGCGCTCGAGCGCCCGCACGACGCACTCGGTGATGCTGCCGCCACCGCGGCCGTGCTCCCCCACCTCCTGGCCGCACACGGCATCACCGACGTCAGCGCAACTCGAACCGTTCTACGTTCGGTGATCGTCGCCTCAGCGATCGGTGAGTCGGTACCGGTCGAGCATGCGCTGCGCCACCGCGGCGGCCGGATTCTCGTCGGCAGGCTGGACCAGCGCGGCGTCGGGGCCGAGACGTATCAGCAGCTTGGCCAGCCAACGATCACTCGACACCGGGAAGCCGCGCCTCGACCCAACCGTCCGGCTGCTCGAGCACCTCGTCGACGGGTACTGATCGAGCACCCATCGAGCGTCGGGCGCCAGCCGGATCGTCGCCCGGGCCAGTCAGCATCGTCGAAGAACCGCTTCGGGCGGCGTCGTGGCCTCGACGTCGACGACCCGCCCGGTGGGTCGACCGACTCGATCCGATCGATCCGGAACGTCCGCCGCGACTGCGAACGGTCGTCGTCGGCCAGGACGTACCAGTTGCCGGTGTCGGCGTAGACGTGTCGTGGCACGATCGACCGACCGACGATCTCCGCACGCGCCGGCGAGTAGTAGCTGATCGCCAGCTCGGAACCCGTCGCCGCGGCCTCGGCGAGGGTGTCGGTGAACTCCGGTCGAGCGAGATCGATGCTCACCCCGGCGGTGTCGTCGGCGCCGAGTCGGCACGGCGTCGAGCCCCACGTCGGCCAGCACTGCCGCAAGCTTCGCGAGACCACGTCCGAGTGCACCGCCGGTATCGGCGCCCGGACAGCTCCATCGCCGCCCGAGCGGACGTGAGCAGTGAGAACGCCTCCGGGGCCGTGAGACGCAACGGTCGGGTGAACAGTCGGGGGATCCCGACGTACACGATGCCGTCGTCGACGAAGACGTCGACCATCTCGTCGACGAACGGTGGCAGCCCGCACATCGCCACCAGCTCGAGGTCGCGCTGGACCTGCGCTTCGGTCATGTCGAATCGGCGGGCGACCTCGGCGAGCGACACCTGCCCGACCTCCATCAGCCACGGCAGCATCACCAGCAGGCGGCGGAGACGATCCTCGGCGTTGCGCGGTCCGCTCATCGCGACACCGTGCTCCCGTCGGCGTCGATGACGGCGGTCGAGCCAGTCGATCAGTGTTGGCGGACCTGGCGGTGATTCGACCACGGCGTGGTCGAGCAGACCCGAGCACCCACGACCGGAATGCCGCCATGTTGCCGGCGGGTACCGACACCAGGATGCCGCCGTCGGCATCACGCTCGACACACGGTCCACGCCGAGTTCTCGCTCGACCGCAGCGGCACGCAACGCGTCGATCCGCACGAGGGCATCCACACTCTCGTCGGCGACGTACCCGATCTGCTTCGGGTCGGCCGGGAACGCCGTGCGTGGATCGAACGAGGACGGGCGCTCGAACGAGTCGGGCTCACCGAGTCGGACACTCTCTCACCCGATCGGCGGCGCGGCGATCGAAACGATCGACACGAAACGTCCGTCGTTCGCCACGGGCGTGGTCGTGACCGATCACGTACCAGAATCCGCCGCGCAGCAACAGCCCCCACGGATCGAGCGTTCGTTGCTCGCCGCGGTAGCCGAACACGATCGGGGCCCGAGCCGCCACGGCGGTGCGAATCGCTGGAAGCTCGGGGCGTTCGGGAATCACGACCGACACCGGGGGACGCTCGTCACCCAGCGCCCCACCGAGCTTCCAGATCGCCTCGCGGCCCGAGTCGGTGCGGACCGCGGCCACCGCGACCTGCAGCGCACGCATCTCGTCCGGCGCCAGGTCGAGGTCAGCCAGCTCGTACGCCCGCCGGTCGATCCGGTACCGGGTCTGGCCTGCGTAGGGGCCGCCCCCGACGATCTCGGTGTCGATCGGCACGCCGATCTCCCGCAGCGCGGCCTTGTCCCGCTCGAACGCGCCACGACGGGACTTCTCGTGTTCTGGGTACTGGCCGTCGAGTTCGGCCGCGATCTGAACGAGGCTGAGCGGCTCGGGGGTCTCGAGCAGCAGGGCCAGCAGGTTCGTGAGCCGCTCGATCCGGTCGACCATCAGGCCGCCGACGTTACCCCAGCGCGAACGCGTGACGCGTGGTGTCGGTCACCACGCGTCACGCTGCTTGCTCAGAGCTGCAGCGACTTGGTCTGCAAGAACTCGTCGATGCCGTACGGCCCGTTCTCACGGCCGTAGCCGGACTGCTTGTAGCCGCCGAACGGCGCCGCGATGTTGAACGAGCCACCGTTGACGTCGACCGCACCGGTGCGCATCCGGCGGGCAACGGCGATCGCCCGATCCTGGTCGGCCGACCAGACGCCACCAGACAAGCCGTAGAGGCTGTCGTTGGCGATACGCACGGCGTCGTCCTCGTCCTCGTAGCCGATGATCGACAGCACGGGGCCGAAGATCTCTTCCTGCGCGACAGTCATGTCGTTGGTGACGTTGGCGAGCACGGTCGGCTTGACGAAGTAGCCGGTCTCGTGGCCCTCGGGCTTGCCGAGACCGCCGGCCGCGACCACGGCACCTTCGTCGATTCCCTTCTGGATGTACCCCTGCACGCGGTCCCACTGGGCCTGGCTGATCAGCGGGCCGAGGTGCATGCCCTCCTTGGACGGATCGTCGACGCCCATGGCCTCGGCCGCAGCAGCGGCGATGGCGACGGCCTCGTCGTAGCGGCTGTTGGGCACGAGCATGCGGGTGTGCGCCGTGCAGGTCTGGCCCGAATTGAGGTAGCAGGCGAAGATTCCCTTCGGGATCACCGCAGCGAAATCGGCGTCGTCGAGCACGATGTTGGCGGACTTTCCACCGAGTTCGAGCGCCACGCGCTTCACGGTGCCGGCTGCGGCAGCTGCGACCTGCTTGCCGGCGCGGGTCGAGCCGGTGAAGCTGACCATGTCGACATCGGGGTGCTCGGAGATCGCCGCGCCGACCACGGGGCCCGTGCCGGTGACGAGGTTGAACACGCCGGCGGGGAGGCCGATCTCGTGCACGATCTCAGCGAGGATGAACGCGTTGAGTGGTGCCACTTCGGACGGCTTCAGCACGAACGTACAACCGGCTGCCAGGGCGCCGCCGAGCTTGCAGATGATCTGGTGCAGCGGGTAGTTCCAGGGCGTGATGGCACCGACGACGCCGACGGGCTCCTTGACGACGAGGCTGTTGCCGATCGTCTCTTCGAACTCGAACGTGTCGAGCAGGGTGGCGTAGGTCTGCATGTTGCCGGCGGGGAGGCCGGCCTGGATCATCGTCGACCACGTGATCGGCATGCCGACCTCGCCGGCGATGACCTCGGCGATCTCGGGCGAGCGGGCCTGGAGGGCCTCGTTGAGGCGGACCATGTACTTCTGGCGCTCCTCGACCGGCGTGCCGGCCCACGAGTCGAACGCACGGCGGGCGGCGGCGACGGCCTTGTCGACGTCGCTGGCGGTGCCCTCGGGAATCGAGCCCATCACCTGTTCGGTGCCGGCGTTGATGACCTCGATCGTGCCGGTTCCGTCGGAGGGAACCCAGGCACCGTCGATGTAGATGTTGGAGTAGTCGCGCATGCCCAGAGTCTTGCCGATGGGGGCTCGGGGGCTGCAACCGAGCGCACCGCTGTCCGCGCTGATGGCCCGCCCTCAGCTGAGCTTCATGAACAGGCGCTCGAGCTCGGCCGCGTCGAGGTCGGGCTCGTGGTCCGATCCCGCTGGCACGGTGGCGCAATGACGCATCCCGGCCACGACGAGGCGGTAGCCGACGCGATCGAGCGCCGCTTTGCACGCCGAGAGCTGCGTGACGACGTCGGCACAGTCCTGGCCCTCCTCGATCATCCGCTGGACACCGCGGATCTGACCTTCGAGGCGACGCAGCCGCTTCAGCACGTCGTCGTTGACATCCTCCGGAAATCGCATCGGATCAGCGTACCCCTCCCCGTATCCCCCCGGTGACGACCCCTCGAACCCGAAATGGCGCGTCAGCGTTGCGCTGAGCGCAACGCTCGCGCAATTTTTCGGGGTGGTCGGGGTGGTCGGGGTGGTTGGGGTGGTTGGGGGGTACCGAGTTCGTCAGCGGCGGGCGCGGTACCAGGCGATGAGGGCGTTGGTGGAGGTGTCGTGGGCGGCGGCGTTCGGCTCGCCGGTGAGCTCGGGGGTGATCTGGTTGGCCAGCTCCTTGCCGAGCTCGACGCCCCACTGGTCGTAGCTGTTCACACCCCAGATCGTGCCCTGCACGTGCACGATGTGCTCGTACAGCGCGATCAGCTGTCCGAGCACCGACGGTGTGAGCTGCTCGGCGAGGATCACCGTGTTGGGACGACCGCCGTCGAACTGCCGGTACGGCTCGCCGGGAGCGGCATCCCGTCCGAAGGCGAGCGCCTCGGACTGGGCGAACAGGTTCGCCATCAGCAGGTCGTGATGCTCGCGGTACGGGTGATGGGGTGTCGCGAAACCGATGAAGTCGACCGGCACGACACGGGTGCCTTGATGGAGCAGTTGGTAGAAGGCGTGCTGGCCGTTCGTGCCCGGCTCGCCCCACACGATCGGGCCGGTGTCGCCAGCCACCGCGGAGCCGTCGAGGCGCACGGACTTGCCGTTCGATTCCATGTCGAGCTGCTGCAGGTACGCCGGAAAGCGGCCGAGTTCCTCGGCGTAGGGCAGCACCGCCTTGGTGGCGAATCCGTACCCGTTCGCGTACCACACGCCGAGCAGCGCCATGATCGCCGGCGCGTTCTCCGCGAGCGGCGCCGTGCGGAAGTGTTCGTCGACGAGGTGGAACCCGTGCAGGAACTCGCGGAATCGATCAGGTCCGATCGCGATCATCAGCGACAGCCCGATGGCCGAGTCGACCGAATACCTGCCGCCGACCCAGTCCCAGAAACCGAACATGTTGGTCGTGTCGATGCCGAACTCGGCGACCCGCTCGGCGTTGGTCGACACGGCGACGAAATGGTCGGCGACGGCAGCCTCGCCGAGTGCATCGACCAACCACGTTCGAGCGGTGCGGGCGTTGGTGAGCGTCTCGATCGTGCCGAACGTCTTCGAGGCCACCACGAACAGGGTCGAGGTGGGGTCGGAGTCGGCCAGGACGGCGGCGATGTCCGCGCCGTCGACGTTGGAGACGAACGAGCACCGGATCCGCTCGTGCCGGTACGCATCGAGGGCCCGGTACGCCATCGCCGGGCCGAGGTCCGAGCCGCCGATGCCGATGTTGACGACGTGAGTGATCCGGTCGTCGGCGCGAATGCGGTCGGCGAACTCGGTCATGCGATCGAGCACCTCGTGCACGTCGGGCACCACGTCGACGCCGTCGACGATCATCGTCGAACTCCTCGGCGCCCGGAGCGCGACGTGCATCACGGCGCGATCCTCGGTGACGTTGACGTGCTCGCCGGCGAACATCGCATCACGGCGCTGCTCGACACCAGATCGCTCCGCCAGCTCGACGAGCCCCGCGAGCACGGTGTCGTCGATGCGGTGCTTCGAGTAGTCGATGCGCAGGTCGGCGACGCCAACCACGTAGCGCTCGGCGCGTTCGGGGTCGTCGGCGAACAGCTGGCTGAGGTGGGCGGGACGGGGCAGCCCAGCCAGGGCGGAGCGAAGGTCGACGGAGTCCATCGGGGCCGAACCTATCGCGACACTTCGGTCGTCGGCTGGGGCAGCCCGGCGGCTGCGGCGGGGTCGAGCATCACCCAGGTGTGCGTGCGCCTGAGCCGGGCGACGGGGAGCTCGCCGTCACGCAGCAACCAGCGCTGCACCATCGGCGCCTTCGATGCGCCGAAGGTGAGCATCAGGCGCGATCGCGCCGCGTTCACGACGGGCGGGGTCAACGTCATCCGGCGAAATCCGTTGAACTCGTCGATCACGTCGCACCCGCGATCGCTGTCGACCACCGGATGCGCAGGTGGCCACGAGGCGGTGTGGCCGTCGTCGCCCAGGCCGAGATGCACCACGTCGAAACGATCGGGCAATCCCGATGCATACCGCGCTGCGGCCGCGGCGAGATCGAGATCGGTGACCGGCATCAGCTCCACTCGGCACGGGAAGTCGACGAGCTGACCGGCGTTGCGCGCGGGGTGTCCGTCGGGCGCGATGCGCTCGTCGACCTGCCAGACCGTCACGGCGGCCCACGGCACGTCCTGCGCAAGGAACACGTCGAACATCGGTGACGCCGAGCCGCCGCCGCTGACCGCCACGGCTGCCTGCCCGCGCCGGCGAACGGCGTCGCGCATCCGCCGCGCCAGCCACCGGCCGGCATCCGCTGCGGGATCGTCGGTCACGCGTAACTCCACGTCTCCACGGTAGGCGACCGGAAACACCTGTCCGGACCCAGCACCGGTGCCGTACCGTACGCAGAGATGTCAGCGCCAGCCCCGACGACTCCGACGCAACGGGGCACTCGAACCGTGCAGCGCGGGGTTCAACTGGGCGTGGCGGCCTACCTGCTGTGGGGCTTCCTCACGATCTACTGGAAGCAGCTCAAGGGGTTCGACGCGTTCGAGGTGATCGCGTGGCGGATGTCGTGTGCTGGCGTGGTGATGGCCGTGATCGTCACCGCTCGCCGGACCTGGCCGAACATCATCGGCGCGTTGCGCCACGGCCCGACCGCACGACGCCTGCTG
This sequence comes from Ilumatobacteraceae bacterium, assembly GCA_963705485.1. GTDB lineage: Bacteria > Actinomycetota > Acidimicrobiia > Acidimicrobiales > Ilumatobacteraceae > Sva-07. Next base: position 47,822 of record CAVPJT010000005.1, on the reverse strand, counting down.
ATGGCGTCGGTGCTCCTCTCCCTCAATTGGGGCAGCTACGTGTGGGCGGTCAACAACGACCGGGTGCTCGAGACGGCACTCGGCTACTTCATCGCCCCACTGGCCATCATGACGATCGGGGTCGTGGTGTTGAAGGAGCAACCAACGAGCGCGCAGCGCGTGGCCTTCGCGCTGGCCGCACTCGCGGTGGTGATCCTCACCATCTCCTACGGCAGGCCGCCGTGGATCGCCTTGATGATCGCCGGGACGTGGAGCCTGTACGGGTTGGCCAAGCGCCGGGTGCCCCTCGGCGCCGTCGACAGCCTCGCCGGCGAGACATTCGTGCTGTTCGTACCAGCGGTGCTCGCGGTCGTCGCCTTCTCGTCCGGGGCCGACAGCGTCGCGCAGTCCGCGGGCACCGCCGACTGGGTCCTCGTGCTCAGCACCGGGGCCGTCACGGCGGTGCCGCTGATGCTGTTCGCCGCAGCGGCGCAGTCGATCCCGTTCACGTTGCTCGGGCCGCTCAACCTGCTCGTGCCGATCATCAACTTCGGGCTCGGCTGGCTGCTCTACGGCGAACCGGTCCCGCTCGACCGCCTCATCGGATTCGGCGTCGTCTGGGTGGCGCTGCTGGTGGTGATGTGGGATCGGGTTTCGATGCACCGGCGGTCCACGGCCCTCGAACCCGTTGCCTGATACGGTCACGGGCCGTCTGACCCCGACAGGAGATTCCGTATGAAGCGCACCATCATGATCGTCGCCCTCGCCGCAGCAACCGCATTCACCGCCTGCGGCAGTGACGACAGCACGTCGCTCTCGGGAGCTCAGGCCGACGCCGCCCAGTCCGCCATCGATTCGGCCGCAGACGACGGACTCACCCTCGACCAGGACTGCGTGAACGAGCTCGCCGCGCAGCTGTCCGACGAGGATGCAGTACTCGCCGCCGAAGATGGCGACGCTGACCTGAGCCCCGAGGGTGAGGCGCTGACCATCCAGCTGGTCTCGTGCGCCGACCCGGACGAACTGGTCGACAGTCTGATCGACGCGATGGGGACCGGGTTCGACGAGGACTGTGCCCGCGATGCGCTGAAGGGGCTCGATCTCACGGCGCTGGTGACGGCGTCAGGCGACGGTGACGAGCCGCCGACCGAGTTCGTGGAAGCGCTCACCCCATGCTTCGGGGGGTGACGGGCTCGTTCAGCCGATGGCGGGTCACCGCTGCGCTGGCCCTGTGCTCCGTGGCGCTCACCGGCTGTTTCACCACGGCCGCCGACTTCCGATCGGACGCCGAGACGTTCATCGTCGAGGACGACGCGCTGCGCACCGCCCTGTTCCCCGACACCGATACGGCGTTCACCTCGGCAACTTGCGTCGAGCCGGCGAACCAGGACGAGGGCACGTCGTTCCCGTGCACGGCGACCGACAGCGCCGGCGCCACGTGGGAATTCGAGATCGTGATCACCGGCTCGAGCGAGTACGAAGTCAGCGTCGCTCGCCGACCAGCGGATTCCTGAGCGGAACCGTCGATCGACCGCATCCGACGCCGACATCAGCGCCGAGCGCGATTCCCTGGCGCGACACGGCCGGTGGCCACCCTCCTCTGGAGGGAAGCCACCGGCCGTTGCCGTGTTCGGGTTGTTCAGGCGTTCACGCCGTCAGCAGTGATCAGCCGCCCTGGTAGGAGCCGCCCTGACCTTCCAGATCGATGACGTCACCGATCGGGTTGAAGCCGAGGTTGCCGTCGGTGACGACGACCTCGGAAATCTGCGCAGACTCGGTGACGAAGGCATCGTTGACGCCATCGGTCCGAATGACTCCGTCGCCGACCAGCTGGCCGTTGGTGGTGTCGATGTTCCACACAGCCGACATCAGGTTGACCCGGTTGAGGCCGCCTGGCATGGCTGCCGCCGAGCGCAGGACGTCTTCGAGGATCTGGGCGAACAGCACGCCGGTGGAGTACGAACCATCGGCACAGGTCGTTCCGCTGCCGTACTCGTCCAGCACCTGGATGGTGAGCTGGATGGCCGGATCATCGGCGTACGCGGGGTCGCCGCACACCTTGTTCGAGTTGGTCACCCGGACACCAGAACCCTCATCGGCGAGCAGAGCCGCCTGGTCCTGGACCGGAGCGAAGAAGCTCGCCAGGTTGTTGCACGTGTACGACATGTAGTAGCGGGGACGCCACTCCGTCGCCGCAACGCTGGCCACCGACTGCGGGCAGAACGCACCGGTGGTCCCGGCGACGAACACGTCGGCCCCACTCGAGGCAAGCGTGGTCATCTCGTTGGTGATGTCGGGTGCGGCCTGGTCGTGCACCTGCACTTCGACGAGGTCGATCTGACCGGCGTCGGCACATCCCTCCAGCGCCGACTGGTAGGTCGCGCCGAAGTCGTTGTTCATGATCAGCGCCGCCACCGACGCGCCCTCGCCGAACTCGTCGACGATCGCGGTACACCAGATGTCGGTCTCGGTGACGTAGTTGAGGATGTTGCCGATCGTCCACGGGAAGTTCGCCGGGTCACCCCAGAGCGGGAAGCCCGTCGAGTTGAACAGCTGCGGAACGCAGGCCTCGGCGGTGATCGGACGGGCCGCGAGGTTGTTGCTGGTGCCGATGATGTCGGCGAAGGCGAAGATGTCCTCGGTGTCGATCATCTCCTCGACGTTGGCCACCGTACGACCGGCCTCGTAGGCATCATCGCGTGCGATCAAGACGAGATCCTTGCCGTCGATCGGATCGTTGTCGTTGAGGTAGTCGAAGTACATCTGCATACCCTCACCGATCGGGCCGAACGCGGCCGCTGGACCGGACTGTGGCAGCGATTGGCCGATGCGGATCTCGTCGCCGTCGACGCCCCGGAACGGATCCCAGTCGCTCGGACAGTCGTCGAGGTTGAGCGTGGTACCCGCGGCGATCTCGACCTCGCCCTCGAGCGCGAGTTCCTCGCCGCCGGACATGTCCTCGCCGTCGGTGCCGTCGGGCGCCTCGGTGCCGTCGGGCGCCTCGGTGCTGTCGGGTGCCTCGGTGCCGTCGGGCGCGTCGGTCTCCGTGGGTGTGGTGTCGCCGTCGTCGTCACTGCCGCAGGCAGCGAAGATCAGTCCGGCGGCCATGAGCGCTGCGATCGAGCGCTTCCATGGTGAAGCTTTCATGTTCCCCCTTCAATGTGTGATGTGGTGCTGAGTGTTCAGCTGGTGGATCGGACCCGGCAGGCGACTGCTCGCCCAGTAGCGGGTCCGAAGACCTGGGATTCAGCGTGCGGCCAGATCCGTGTCCTCAGTGGCCGGTTCATGGTCAACAGTACCGTCCGCGTCGCCACCGGCGCCACCGTCGCCACCGTCGCCGGTCGAATTCGCCGGCTTGTACCCCTTCGGCGGGACGGGAATCACGCGGACCACCTTCGCCTTGAGCCGACGGGCACCCGAAACGATGCCACCCGGCAGGAAGAACGTGAGCACGATCAGCAGCGCACCCATGATGAAGGTGCCGGTGGGCCCCTGCAGCCACCGCTCGGGAACCCCGGGAAACTGCTCGGTGGACGACGCCCATTCCGGGATGAACGTGATGGCGAGCCCGCCGACGACGGCGCCCGACAACGTGCCGACCCCCCCGACCACGAGGCCGACGATGAACAAGATCGCAAGCACCAGGGTGAAGTCGCCGGGCGAGGCGATGCCGAGTTCGGCAACGTAGATGATGCCGCCGACACCGCCGAGCGCCGATGCGATGCCGAACGACATCGTCTTCGACCACGACAGGTTCACACCGGACACGGCTGCGCTGGTCTCGTTGTCACGGATCGCTCGCATCGCCCGACCGGGTCGGCTGCGGATGAGGTTCGACACCGTCCAGAGGCAGATCGCGAGGAGGATGCCGAAGAGCAGGTACTTCCAGATCCGTTCGAGCTCGCGACTGGTGAGGTCCCCGTCACCGAAGTACTGCCCGATCAGTGGAATGTCCTGCAGCACGCTGTTGATCCCGTTGAGCGGCAGCCAGCTGGGGGGCAGCAGCGTGGAGTCGACGGACTTGCCCGAGGCGCCGCCCGTGTATGGGTCGAAGAAGTCGAGCTGGACCACGGCTGGGAAGACCGCGGCGAGGCCGAGTGTGACGAGCGCCAGATAGAGGCCCTTGATGCGCAACGCAGGTATGCCGATGATCACCCCGAGGGCGAAGCAGACGGGCACGACGACGGCGAGTGTCGCCAGCCACGGCCAGTTCTGGTCGGCCACCAGCCACGCAGCCACATATGCGCCCGTACCGAAGAAGAAGCTCTGGCCGAGCGCCAACTGGCCGGTGTAGCCGACGATCACCTGCACGCCGAGCACGGCGACGGAGAAGGCGATCGCCTTGTTGATCCGCGGGAGGCCGAGGTTGTATCGGTTGTCGAGGATGGTCACCTGCGCCGTGTCGGCGTAGGCGAAGCCGACGAGCATCAGGACCAGCAGGAACAATCCCCAGGCCACCCATCGGTAAGTTCGGTACTGAGCGGACCCCTCGAGGAGGTTGAATCGTGCCATCGTGTCGTCCTCTAGACCCTTTCCACCGCAGGTGTGCCGAACAGCCCCGACGGTTTGAACACCAGCACGAGCACCAGCACGACCACCGCCGCTGCCAGGCTCATCTCGTTCGGGATGAACGGCACGTACTGGACCACGATGCTCTGCACCATGCCGATGGCGATCCCGCCCACGATGGCGCCCCACAGACTGTCGAGCCCGCCGAGCGCTGCCGCTGCTGACCGCGAAGATCAGGACCCGCGCCATCACGGTGGGTTCGAGCTGACGGATCGGGTCGGCGACGTAGATCGATGCGGCCAACGTGCCGACCGCCGCTGCGAGGGCCCAGCCGAATTGCAGCGTGGGTCCGACCCGGATGCCCGAGAGTTCACTCGACTCGAGGTTGGACGACACGGCTCGGAAGGCGAGGCCGATCTTGGTGGTGTTCAGCAACACGGTGAGCAGACCAGCCACGATGAGAACCGTGGCCACCACGCAGACCGTGTACCAGGTGAGCGTCGCTGTGCCGAAGGACAAGGCACTGCCCGAGGGAAACAGTTCGGGGAACTGGCGAGGGTCGAATCGCCAGATGATGCCGGCCAGCGAACCGAACATGAGGAACAGACCGAGTGTGATGATCACCAGCGGGAGGTGATCGGCCGGATCGAACGGCCTGATCAGGGTGCGTTCGATCGCTGCACCGATCAGTGCGGAGACGAGCATGCCGATGAACACGGCGAGCCACATCGGCACGCCCTGCTCGGTGGCGAGCGCCAGCACCATGAAGGAGCCGAACATCGCCATCTCGCCCTGGGCGAAGTTGATGAGCGTGGTCGCCTTGTAGATCATCACCAGTGCGAGAGCGATCAGTGCGTAGGTCGAGCCGTTGGCGAGCCCGTCGAACAGACGGGCGACGAAAAGTTCCATGTCTCGGTCAGACTCCCAAGTAGGCCTTGCGGATGGCGTCGTCGTGCATCAGCGAGGAGGCCTCGCCCTGCACCGTGATCTCGCCGGATTCGAGCACGTAGCCGCGATCCCGCGATCCGGAGCGCGAGTTGTGCGTTCTGCTCCACCACGAGCATCGTCGTGCCGGTTTCTTTGTTGATGTGCCCGAACCGTTCGAACAGGTCGGCCACGATGATCGGCGCGAGCCCGAGCGACGGCTCGTCGAGCAGCAGCAGTTGGGGCCGTGACATCAGCGCCCGGGCGACCGCGAGCATCTGCTGCTCGCCGCCCGAGAGGCTGCCGGCGCGCTGTTGGCGCCGCTGGTGGAGCACCGGATACACCTCGTACCACTTGTCCATGTCGGCGCGCACTTCTTTGTCCTTGCGTACGTACACGCCGACGAGGAGGTTGTCCTCCACCGAGAGTTCGGGCAGCGTGCCGCGCCCCTGGGGCACGTGAGCCACGCCCATGCGGACGATGTTGGCCCTCTTGGCACCGAGGATCTGATCGCCCTCGCAGCTCGATGCTGCCCGACGTCTCGATCATGCCCGACACGGCACGCAGCGTGGTGGTCTTGCCGGCACCGTTCGCCCCGAGGATCACCACGACTTCGCCCTTGTCGACGTGGAAGTCGAGGCCGTGGAGCACCTGGATGGGGCCGTAGCCGCCGCGCAGATCCTTCACCTCCAACAGTCGGTCGCTCATGCGGGTGCTCCCAGGTAGGCCTCGATGACGGTCGGGTTCTCCTGGATTTCTCCAGGACTTCCCTCGGCGATCTTGCGTCCGAAGTCGAGGACCACCACGTTCTCCGAGATGCTCATCACCAGACCCATGTGGTGCTCGACGAGCAGGATGGTGAGGTCGTAGCGATCGCGGATGGCGCCGATCAATTCGGAGAGCTCGCCGACCTCGGAGTGGGTGAGCCCGGTGGCGGGCTCGTCGAGCATCAACAGCTTCGGTTCGCCGATGAGGCAGCGGGCGAGTTCGATGCGCTTCAGTGTGCCGTATGGCAACCCGGCGCACTGGTGGAAGGCGACGTCGACGAGCCCGAGGTCGTCGAGGATCCCGTACGCCCGCTCCTCGAGATCGCGCTCTTCCTTGCGGCGTCCGATGTCGAACATGGCGGTCAGGAAGTTCTGCTTGCTGAGCGTGTGGGCACCCACCATCACGTTGTCGATCACGGACATTCGGGGCCACAGGGCGAGGTTCTGGAACGTGCGGAACACCCCGATCTTGGAGATCTGGTGGGGGTGCATCTCGAGCAGATCCTCGCCGTCGAACCGGATGGACCCACCCGCCGGGTCGTAGATGCGGCTGATCACGTTGAACATCGTCGTCTTGCCGGCGCCGTTCGGGCCGATGAGCCCGCAGATCTGTCCCGGTTCGATGCCGAACGTGAGATCGTCCAGTGCGACGATCCCTCCGAATCGCACGGAGATGTCGCTGACTTCCAGCAATGCCATCCAATGTCCCCCTTCGACGTCTCCCCATTCGGGCGTGGCCGTGGGCAACGTAGCACGACGACCCCCGTCACTCGAAGCCAAGCATCCCAGCCGGGTACGCCGCGTAAGAATCCCGTGACGACCCGGCGCCCGCCCCAGGAGACCGGCGCGAGCTGCGTAGCATCTGGCGTATGCAACGCGCGCGGCTGCTCGCTCTGGCCATCGCCGGCGCCGTGGCATTCTCCGCCTGCGCAGGCAGCATCGACGTCACCACCGAACGCGCCGATCCGATCCGCAGCCTCGGCGACGAGCCGACGCTCACCGCACAAGCGCCAGACGAACCGGCACCCGCTGATCCACAGCCGGGGGGCCCCGGCCCGACGACCACGTCGGCACCTGCTCCCCCGTCGGGCGACGTCGATCGGGAAGCCATCAACTTCGGACCCAACAAGCCACCACGCGCCTACGACGACTTCTTGCTCGCCGTCGTGACCGATCTCGAGTTGTGGTGGGCCCAGACGTATCCGGCCGTCTACGGCGATCCATTCACACCGCTCGAGGGCGACATCTACGCCGCATACCCGGGCCGTCCCGACGACATTCCAGGCTGTGGGTCACCTCGCACCACCTACGACGACGTCCAGCAGTACGTCGCCTTCTACTGCGGCGTCGGCGACTTCATGGTGTACGACGACGGCGACGACGGACTGTTGGCCGAGCTCGCCCGCGAGTACGGCGCCGCCACGATCGGCACGGTGATCGCCCACGAGTTCGCCCACGCCATCCAACTCCGCAACGGCGGGCTCGACCGTGCGCTCCCGACGATCGTCACCGAACAGCAGGCCGACTGCTTCGCAGGCGCCTGGACCGGTCGCGCCGCCCGCGGTGAGGCAGCGACACTGCAGTTCAGCGACGGCGACGTGCGCGCCGGACTGATCGCCATGACCAAGGTCAGCGATCCGGTCGGAATCGACCAGTTCGTGCCCGGCGGACACGGCTCGGGATTCGACCGTGTGGGAGCGTTCCAGGTCGGCTTCATCGAGGGGCCGCAACGATGCGCTCTGCTCCTCGACGAGCCCCTTCCCCTCGTGCCCAACGAGTTCACCAGGAGCGATGTCAACGGCGGCAACGCAGCGTTCGGCTACGGCGAGAACGATCTGATCGGGTTCCTTCCCGAAGACCTCAACCGCTACTGGGTCGATGAACTCGACATCGCCGGCCTCGACCGCCTGACCCTCGTCGTGGTGCAGCCCACCGATGACGTGCGTTGCGACGACCTTCGTGGCGATCTCGCCCAGGGCACGGCCGTGTGCGCCTCCACCAACGAGGTGTTCTTCAACGAGCCCGTCGCGCTCGATCTGTACCGCACCCTGGGCGACTTCGCGGTCGGCTACATCCTCGGCAACGCGTGGAGCGAGGCGGTGCAGGGTGCACTCGGTTCCGGCCTCACCGGCGAACCCCGGGCGCTGCTGAACGACTGCCTCACGGGTGGCTGGGTGAAGACGGTCACACCGATCGACTTCGTGCTCCCCCAGCCGCGCCTCGCCACCCGCGATGCGGTTCAGATCTCCGCGGGCGACCTCGACGAGGCGATCCAGACGGTGCTCCAGATCGGTGACACGGGCGTCGACGACAACGTGATCGGCAACGCGTTCGAGAAGATCGACGCACTGCGAACCGGTGTCATCGGTGGCACCGACGTGTGCCTGGCCCAGCTCTGAGCCGGTTCCGGCGCTAGCGGATCTCGGCGAGGATCGCCGCCAACTCGACCGGACGGTCGCCCTGCACGCTGTGGCCCGCGCCATCGACGACGTGCACGGCCAGGTCGGGCTGGCGGCGTCGGGCCTCGGCGACGTCGTCGTCGTCGACCACCGGTGACAGCGAGCCGCGAACCAGGGTGACCGGACACGTGATCGAGCCGAAGTCGTCCCACAGCGGTGACAGCGCAGTCGACGGCTCGTCGGCCGGCGCTGGCGTGTCGGGTGTCTGACGTGATCGGGCGTGACTGCCCCGGTCGTAGCGCCACTGCCACGACCCATCCGGCTGCTGCTCCGCGTTGTGCAGGATCCCCCGCCGAAGCGACGACTCGGAACGGGTCGGATTGTGCTCCATCGTTCGGGCGAGCAGATCGTCGAAGCTGGCGAACTCCTGGGGGCCGTCGACGAAGTCGGTGATCGCCTTGGTCTTGGCCGCATTGACGCCGGGCGTGATGTCGACCATCACGAGCGCACGTACCAGCGACGGGTGGCGAACGGCCAACTGCATCGCCGTGAGTCCGCCGAGCGACATCCCGACGACGACACGAGCCTGCGGGGCATGTAGCCCCACGACCGCAGCCACGTCGTCGGCCAGGTTCATGGGGCTGTACGCCCCGTCGTCGCGCCACTGCGAATGGCCGTGTCCGGGCAGGTCGACGGCAAGGAGCGGACGGGCCAGTGCCAGCGCCACGGTGTCCCAGGTGTGGGCATTCTGTGCGCCACCGTGAACCAGCACGAGTTCGGGTTCGCCGACACCCCACCGCAACGCGCTCACGAGGCCGTCGTCCCACCGGTGCCGTCGGCAACCGGCGTGTCGATCCGTGCGACGGGCGGCACGACATCGACACCGAGGGAGAACTCGTCGATGTTCTCGCCGAACAGGCCGAACTCGTCGTAGCCGCTGGAATTGCTGTCACTCACGCCGAGCACGTTGGCACGAACGCCGAGCGTGTGACGAACGCAACGGCGGCTCGCAGCGTCGAGTGACGCTCAGGGGGCGGCCAGCGGCGCGGCAGTCGTCGTTGTCGCTGGCGGCGGAGCGATGGTCGTCGTCACTGGTGGCGGCGACGTGGTCGTCGCCGCCGGGGTGGTGGTCGGAGGCGGCGCCGTCGTGGTGGTCGATTCCGGCACCGTCGTGGTGGTCGTGGTGCTCGACGTCGTGGTCGAGTAGTCGGGATCGATGCGGTTGAAGTACGGCTTCTGGGGACCGTAGAACTCGGGCTCCTGCACGCCGTCGAACACGAAGACCTGGTCGCCGTTGGCAGTGAGTTCCTGGAACGTCGGCGACAGTGGCAGCGGGATCCGGATGCAGCCGTGCGAGGCCGGCTGGAGCGGCACGTTCAGGGCGCCGTGGACGGCGATGCCGTAGTTGAAGTACACCGGGTCCCACATTCCACCGAGCGAACTCTGGCGGACACCTTCGATGCGCCGGTTGAAGTTGAAGACGCCTCCCGGCGTGATCGATCGTCCGCACTCACCGCGCACCAACGGTTCGTCGCCGGGGTTGTTCCACTCCCCCGGGCTGATCGTGACCTCCTCGCACCACTCTTCGTTGTCGCCGCTCGACATGTGGCTGATGAACACGGCGTCGTCATCGTGGAAGACGGCGATCACCTGCGTGTCGAGGTAGATCTCGGTGTGGTTCGGCGTGGAGTCGGGGCGTCGCGGCTGGATCGTGAACGGCTCCTGCATCTCGTCCCACATCGCTGCGGTCACCTGACCGGTGGGCTGGTCGTACTCGACGCCGAGCACCAGTTTCTCGTAAGCCCACACGGAACGGCGGGTCTCGTCTCCGAAGTAGCCGTCGATGGGACCGGGCCAGAATCCCAGGTCGGTCAGACGCTGTTGCACGCCGGCGACGTCGTCGCCCGCCATGCCTTTGGCAAGCGTGCGCGACAGCTGTGTCTTGACGACCGGGCTCGAGGTCTCGACCGTCTCGATCACGGCCACCGACGGTGGCACCGACACCGTCGCCGGGTCGATGGTGCTGAGCGAGCCCTGCGACGCAGGATCGTCGCTACCGCCGCCGAGGGCAACGCCGGCCACCACGACGATCGCCAAGACGCCCGCAGCTGCTGCTGCGGGCATCCACTTACGGGCTTCGGGGGACAGGAGGGGGCGGTCGTTCACGGAGATCTCGAAGCAGCGGCACGATCCGTCTGCTGACTGGTTCGAACCGTCACGCTAGCAACGACCGACTGGCCTGTGACCGCGGCACCCAGCCGACGATCGATCGACGCCGAACCCGCTCAGTTCAAGCCAACAACGGGGCGAATCTCCTCGAGATCGCCGCGCAGTTGCCACATCTCTTTCACGATCGTGGTGATCACACCCGGGGAACTCAGCGTCGAGACACCACGGGTACGAGGGAAGTAGTCGACGCCGAACTGCAGCATCTCGTAGCCGAGACGGGTCGCTCGGATCACCAACTCGGCGTCGATGAACGATCCTTCGCTGCGAAGTTCGACGTGATCGAACACACGGGCGCGGCAGAGCTTGAACGCGAAGTTGATGTCGCGGGCCTTCACGTCGAACAGCGTCCGGATCAGCAGGTTGTAGACGAACGTATAGATCGAGCGGAGGTAGCCCTCCCCGGTGCGATCGAACCGGTAGGCGCTCACGATGTCGGCGTCGTACTCACGCAAGAGGCGCACCGCCCGCGGCAGCTCGGCCATGTCGAACGGCAAATCGGCGTCCGTGTACAGGATCACGTCGCCGGTGGCGGTGGCGAACCCGGTCTTGATCGCTCCCCCGAGCTTGCGATTGCGGGCGTGGTGCACCACCTGGACCCGCGCGTCCTCCGCAGCCAACCGATCGGCGATTGCCGCCGTGCGATCAGTCGAGGCATCGTCGACGACGATCAGCTCATAGTCGCCGATGTCACCGGTATGGAGGAGTTGCTCGCAGGCGCGGCGACCGGCGGTGAGTCCGCGTTCGATGTACTCCTCTTCGTTCCACATCGGATAGAAGATCGACAGCTTCTCGAAGGGCTCACCGAGCGTGGTGTCGACGAAGGACATCGCAGCGAGGGTAGCTTTCACGAGTCCGCAGACGACCCGCTGCCGGACCGACTCGCAACGCTGCCCGACCCGCCGTAGTGTGCGTGGCAGTGCCGGACACGACGATTCCCAGGCGACGCGCTGCCACCGCCGGGCCCGCCCGTCGCCGCAACGCGGTGGGCGGAGCCGACCCCTCAGGAGCCGACGATCTCCCGACCGCGGTCGGTTCCCATCGCGGGTCGGCCAGCTGACGACCCCGTGGCGAGCATTGGTCGTGACCACCTGGGTGGGGGCCTTCGTCGCCTATCTGGCCGTCTGGAAGGCGAGTGAGGAGATCGGCATCGCCACCTGGTGGCTGGGACCACGATCGAACCCGCAGCCGCTGGTGATCCGTCTCGTCCCGTTCATCGTGATCGCGGTGTTCGGGATCCTGGCCAGCTACAACGTGCCCAAGATGCCCGTGATCGGGCTCGTTGGTGCCGCGGCGTTGGCGGCGATCGCCGTCCCCGATCTCTCGCGTTCGACCGGGCTCGCCATCATCGAGTTCGCAATCGCCGGTGCGGTCCTCCTCGTGTCGTTGGCCTCGTTCACCGGCACCTACCGGGCACCGAGAACCAACGAGGCCGGGTAGCGTCGTCGGCCATGTCCGACGCCGCACCGAACACCGCCTCCAACGCAAAAGTCCTGATGTCGCTGCCCGTCGGCGAGCGCGTCGGTATCGCCTTCTCCGGTGGTCTCGACACCTCCGCTGCAGTGGCGTGGATGCGCGACCGCGGGGCGATCCCGTACACCTACACCGCTGACCTCGGCCAGTACGACGAACCCGAGCTCGACACCGTCCCGGATCGGGCCAAGGTCTACGGCGCCGAACAGGCCCGACTCATCGACTGCCGCGACGAGTTGGTCCGAGAAGGCCTGATCGCGCTCCAGTGCGGTGCCTTCCACATCACCACCGCCGGCAAGACGTACTTCAACACCACGCCGCTCGGCCGAGCGGTCACCGGCACACTGCTGGTGCGAGCCATGGCCGACGACGGCGTCGACGTGTGGGGCGACGGCTCGACCTACAAGGGCAACGACATCGAGCGGTTCTACCGGTACGGACTGCTCGTGAACCCGAACCTGCGGATCTACAAGCCGTGGCTCGACCCGACATTCGTCGACGAACTCGGCGGGCGCCAGGGCATGAGCGAGTTCCTCACCGAGCGTGACCTGCCGTACCGCGACCCGGTCGAGAAGGCGTACTCGACCGACGCCAACATCTGGGGCGCCACGCACGAGGCGAAGTCGCTCGAGGAGCTCGGCACGAGCATGGAGATCGTCACGCCGATCATGGGCGTTGCCCACTGGGATCCGAACGTGGGGATCGCCACCGAGGACGTGTCGGTCCGTTTCGAGGAGGGCTGGCCGGTCGCCATCAACGGCCAGACCTTCGACTCGCAGGTCGACCTGGTGATGGAGGCCAATGCGATCGGCGGCCGCCACGGCCTCGGGATGAGCGATCAGATCGAGAACCGCATCATCGAAGCCAAGAGCCGCGGCATCTACGAGGGTCCGGCGCTGGCGCTGCTGCACATCTGCTACGAGCGCCTCGTCACCGGCATCCACAACGAGAACACGATCGAGAACTACCGCACGATGGGGCGACGTCTCGGCCGCCTGCTGTACGAGGGACGCTGGTTCGACCCACAGAGCCTGATGTTGCGCGAACCGCTGATGCGCTGGGTGGGTTCCGCTGTCACCGGTGAGGTGACGTTGCGGCTGCGCCGAGGTGACGACTATTCGATCCTCGACACCGTCAGCGAGAACCTCACCTACGAGCCCGACCGTCTGTCGATGGAGCGGGTGGAGGACGCTGCGTTCGGTCCGCTCGATCGCATCGGGCAGCTCACGATGCGCAACCTCGACATCGTCGACACGCGCAACAAACTCGACGTGTACCGCAAGGTCGGCTCCCTGGGCTCCGGCGACATCACCCCCGCCCTCGACCGCTGACGCTCCGCTGGCTGCTCGCCCTCACCGCAGGTCGGAGCGCGACGATCGAGGTCGGGCTCGCTCCGAATGTCACACTGTGCCGGGCCTGATGTGACAGTCAGCGCCGGCGGCGGGCGGTCAGGTGGCGAGGATTCGCTCGACGATGCCGGCGATGAGGCGGCCCCGTTCGGGCATCGTGTCGACGACGACGAACTCGTGGTCGGCGTGGGCTCCACCGCCGACGGCGCCCAGGCCGTCGAGTGTGGGGACACCGATCGCGGCGGTGAAGTTGCCGTCGCTGCCGCCGCCCACTGCGTAGCCCTCGATGCCGGGAGACACCGCGTCGGCGAGGGGCATGAGGGCGGCCGACGCCGACTCGGGCATCGGCGGACGATTGATCGCGCCGGAGACCTCGATGGTCGACTCGCTGTCAACCGGACGGAGCGCTGCCATCGCCGCCTCCACTCGGTCTTTCTCGTCGGCCGACTCGACACGCACATCGACCTTGATCCGACCCAGGGCCGGGACCACGTTGTCGGCCGTGCCCGCTGTTGCCACCGTCGGCGTGACGGTCGTACCAACATCGGGACGGCCGAGTTGATTGATGGCCAGCACCTGGTGCGCCACCTCGACGAGCGCGTTGACGCCCTGCTCCGGCTCGAGCCCGGCATGGGACGCCCGGCCGTGGATGACGACGTCGAACGTGCCACATCCCTTCCGACCCGTCTTCAACGCGCCGCCGTCGGCTGACGGTTCGAGTACGAGCACGGCGCCGCAGGCCTGCGCCCGCTCCTCGATCAGCTCACGCGACGCCGCTGATCCGACCTCCTCGTCGGCACTGAACAACAGCTCGACGCCTGACAGATCGTCGAGCGTCGCGAGCCCGTGAAGCGCCTGCACGATGCCGGCGAGCATGTCGAACACCCCAGGGCCGGTGACGTGTCCGTCAGCGACGTTGAACGGTCGTGCCGCCAACGCTCCGAGGGGGAAGACGGTGTCGTGATGGCCGAGCAGCAGCACCTTCGGTTCACCACCGCCCGACCAGTGGACGTGCGGACCAACCGGACTGGCGATCAACGTCGCCGGCCGACCGAGCAGCCGCTCGATCATCACCGCGAGCGCCTCCGCCGATGACTGCAGTGCGTCGAGGTCGAGTGACGGCGACTCGATCTCGACCAGCGTGCGCAGGTCGTCGAGCATCGCGTTGACGGTCAGGGCGGTGCCGGTCGTGATGGTCACCCACCCCACGGTATCCCGACCACTCCCCACGGCGCTGTGAGCGATACACGCACAGATGCCCTGCATCGCTCACAACGATCCGATCATCGACCGGGATGTGAGCGATACACGCAGATATCGCCTGCATCGCTCACAACGTTTCTTGCTTGACTGTGCATCGATGCCCACGAACGCCGCGGCAAATCACCGACAGGAACTCGCGGAGTTCCTCCGCGCACGACGGGAGGCGACGCGCCCGGAGCAGGTCGGACTGCCATCGGCGCGTGGCCGGCGGACGCCCGGACTGCGGCGCGAGGAGGTGGCGATGCTCGCCGGCGTTTCGCTCACCTGGTACACGTGGCTCGAACAGGGGCGGCGGATCAATGCCTCCGACGACGTGTTGCTGGCGATCGGGCGAGCATTGCGCCTCGACGAGGCGGGGCTCGACCATCTGCTGTCGCTCACCGAGCCGGGCACCGCGACACTCGAAACCCCGACCGAGCCGCCGAGCGCGCTCGTCCGGCTGCTCGACTCGTTGATGCCTGCACCGGCCTACGTGCTCGGACCGCATTGGGAGTTCGTCGGCTGGAACGCGGCCCAGGCACGCCTGTACCCGCGCATCGCCGACCTCGAGCCACCTCGTCGCAACCTGCTCTGGGTGCTGTTCGCCGACCCCGCCACCCGTGAGCTGATCGTCGATTGGGACATCCATGCTCGCCAGGCGCTCGCGGAATTCCGGTCGGCCACGTCGCCCGTTCGCCACGACCCGGCGATGACCGAACTGGTCGCCCTGCTCGGCGACGAGAGCGCCGAGTTCGCCCAGTGGTGGGCCGAACACGACGTGTCCGGTTTCGAGACCCGGCTGCGACGGTTCCGGCACCCGACCGCGGGTGAGTTGACCTTCGAGTATCAGCAGCTCACCCCCGCCGAGTGGCCGTCGCTGCGGTTGGTTGCCCAGCTCCCGGTTCCCGGCGACGACTCAGCCGAACGCCTCGGCGTCCGGCACCATCTCGTCTGACCACAGCGATGAGTTTCCACGCGACCCGTGCGCGGCGAAACTCATCGGAACTCGAGAGTGGACCCGCAGCGATGAGTTTCGCGCGACCCGTGCGCGGCGAAACTCATCGGAGCCGGCGGTCGACGGCTCCTTCATGTTCGACTAGAACAAGTGTGGGGCGTCCGACCGAGGGAGGAATCGTGAGCATCGAAGCCAGCCACACGGAGCCAGCCGGCTCACCTCGCCCGTACGAGCTCGCGGACCGGTTTCGGCGCGAGGACGGCACGGTGTTCCTGACCGGCGTCCAAGCGGTGGCCCGGCTCGCCGCCGACCAGCTGCGACTCGACCGCCGACTCGGCCTGACGACCGCGGCGTTCGCGTCCGGGTACCAGGGCTCACCGGTCGGCACGCTCACCGAGGAACTCCGGCGAGCATCGGCGACCGTGCCGGATCTTCCGATCGTGATCCAACCAGCGGTCAACGAGGAGCTGGCAGCGAGCGCCGTGATGGGCAGCCAACTCGCCATGACCCTCGACGATGCACGCTACGACGGCGTCATCGGGATCTGGTACGGCAAGGGCCCCGGGTTCGACCGCAGCAGCGATGCGATCCGCCACGCCGTGTTCTCGGGGACGTCGATGCACGGCGGTGTCGTCGCCGTCGTCGGTGACGACCCCGCCGCCAAGTCGTCGACGCTCCCCTCGTCGAGCGATGCCACAATGGTCGACCTACACATGCCGATCCTCTTCCCGGGCGACGTTCAGGAGGCGCTCGACCTGAGCCGGCACACGGTCGCGCTCTCCCGTTCGTGCGGGCTGTGGGCCGGCTTGAAGCTCGTGACCGCGGTCGCCGACGGCACGGGCACCGTCGACGTGCACCCCGATCGGGTGCAACCATCGTCGCCCATCGTCGACGTTGGCGGGCACCCGTTCCATCCACAGCCGAACGGTCGCCTGCTCACGCCGTACACGATCGACATGGAGCGCGAATTCCAGGAGATCCGGTGGCCGCTGGCCCGTCGCTACGGAGTCGACAACGGACTCAACCGCGTCGTCACGCGCACCGTCGACGACTGGATCGGCATCGCTGCATCCGGGCACACGTTCCACGAGGTCCGCGAAGCGCTGCGAGTGCTCGGCCTCGTCACCGACGACGACCTCCGCGCTGCGGGCGTGCGGCTGTTCCAGCTGCTGATGCCGGTACCTCTCGACCCGTCACAGGCCCGCGACTTCGCCGACGGCCTCGACGAGGTGGTGGTGATCGAGGAGAAGAACCCGACGCTCGAGGGACTCCTGAAGGGTGCGTTCTACGATGGTGCCCACCGCCCGCGGGTCGTCGGCCGACGCGACGAACGCGGCGACCTCCTCGTGCCAGGGCACGGCACGCTCGACGTCGACACACTGCTTGCTCCGCTGCACGCACGGCTCTCGACACGGCTGGAGGGTCGACTCCGCCCACTCGACGACGTGGTCAGCCCGCAGCGCACCCGAATCCCACTCACCGTGAACCGGGCGCCGTTCTACTGCTCGGGCTGCCCGCACAATCGCAGCACCCGTGCCGAGCCCGGCACCCTCGTCGGCGGCGGCATCGGCTGCCACGCGATGGTGGCGATGATGGAGCCCGAACGAGTCGGCGACATCGTCGGGCTCACCTGCATGGGCGGCGAGGGCGCCCAGTGGATCGGCATGGCGCCGTTCGTCCGCCGCAACCACCTCGTGCAGAACATCGGCGACGGCACGTTCTTCCACTCTGGATCGTTGGCGGTTCGAGCTGCGGTCGCAGCGAGCGTCGACATCACCTACAAGCTGCTCTACAACGGCACGGTGGCGATGACCGGCGGCCAGGACCCCGAGGGGCAGATGTCAGTCCCCGACGTTCGCGTCGATGCTGCTGCTCGAGGGCGTCGCACGGGTGATCGTGACCAGCGACGATCCGCATCGGCATCCCGCCGGGTCGTTCCCAGCGGGCGTCGACGTCTGGGACCGCAGCCGCTTCGACGACGCCCAGCGCATCCTCGCCGACACGGCGGGTGTCACCGTGCACATCCACGACCAAGCCTGCGCGGCGGAGAACCGGCGAGGGCGCGCACGCGGCACGATCCCGACGCCGGGGTTCCGGGTGGTCATCAACGAGCGGGTCTGCGAAGGCTGCGGCGACTGCGGCGACAAGAGCAACTGCCTGTCGGTGCAGCCGGTCGACACGCCGTTCGGGCGCAAGACCCACATCGACCAGAACAGCTGCAACTTCGACTTCTCGTGCCTGCAGGGCGACTGCCCCTCGTTCGCGTCGGTCACCGTCGACCCGAGCCGAGCCGGCCGCCGGACCATCCCGGACGCCCCGACCGATCTCGCGACCCCGGCGGCCCCGTTGGTCGATGTCGACGACTTCACGGTGCGCCTCACCGGGATCGGTGGCACCGGCGTGGTGACGGTCAGCCAGGTGCTCGGCACTGCGGCGATGCTCGCAGGGCTGCACGTGCGTGGGCTCGACCAGACCGGGCTGTCGCAGAAGGCGGGTCCGGTCGTCAGCGATCTGCGCATCACACGCCACGCGGTGGCGGTGTCGAACCATGCGAACGCGTCGGGCGTCGACTGCCTCGTGGCCTTCGACCTGCTCGTCGGAGCGAGCGACTCCAATCTCAGCGGGGCACGAGCCGATCTCACCGTGGTCGTCGCGTCGACCGATGCCGTGCCCACCGGGCAGATGGTCACCCACCCCGACCTCGCAGCGCCCGACGGCGCCGTCCTCGTCGAACGTGTCGGCCAGGTCAGTCGCGCCGTCGAGAACCGATTCCTCGACGCGGCAGGCCTGGCCGATGGCCTCCTCGGCTCGACGACGACGGCCAACATCCTGCTGCTCGGCGCGGCGGTGCAGGCGGGCGCTGTCCCGGTCCCGGTCGACGCGATCGAACGGGCGATCTCGCTGAACGGCGTTGCGGTCGACACCAACCTGGCCGCGTTCGCGTGGGGTCGAGCCTGGGAGATCGATCCAGACGCCGTCGAGCGCGCCGCGGGGCTGACCCGCCCTGTTGGCCCGGAGTCGTTCGACGACCTCGTGGAGCGTCTGGCTGACGACCTCACCGATTACCAGTCGGCCGACTACGCCGAACGATTCCGCTCGGTCGTCGCCGAGGCCCGGAGCGCTGAGCGAGCCAGCGGCGTCGGCTCGACCCGGTACGGCGAGGCCGTGGCCCGCAACCTCCACAAGCTGATGGCCTACAAGGACGAGTACGAAGTGGCCCGCCTGCTCCTCGACGACGCTGCACGCCAGGGCTACCACGCCGTCGGTGGACCCGATACGACGGTGACCTATCACCTGCACCCTCCGATGCTGCGCTCACTGGGGCTCGACCGGAAGCTGAAGCTCCAGCGATCCGCTGTCCCGGCACTGCGTGCGCTGCGGGCGAGCAAGCGCGTTCGCGGCACGATCGCCGACCCGTTCCGATGGGCCGGAGGTGCGCCGGGTCGAGCGGGCGATGATCCCCGAGTACATCGACGCCGTCGCGGCCCTGAACCGTCGCGCTGAGCGCCGAGACCTACGACGAGTCGGTCGAGATCGCTTCACTCCCCGATCAGGTCCGCGGCTACGAGGACATCAAGCTCCGCCGCGCCAGTCGACTACCGCGCCGAACTGGCGCGCCGCTGCGCCCCACCCAGGCGATGAGCGAACGCACCGGATCGCGAGGTTTCGCTCATCGCCGCCCCACTGCCACCGAAGCGATGAGCGAACGGCACCGGATAGCGAGGTTTCGCTCATAGCCTCCAGCCGCCATGGGCATCGGCACGATTGCACTCCTGATCGCCGGGCTCGTCGCGCTGGTCGGCGGTGCCGAGGCGCTCGTACGTGGCGCCGCCCGGCTGGCTGCACGCACCGGGATGTCGAGCGTGGTCATCGGGCTCACGGTGGTCGCCTTCGGCACCAGCGCACCCGAACTCGCAGTCAGCGTCGGCGACGTGCTCCGCGGTGGACCCGAGGCCGGATCGATCGCCATCGGCAACGTCGTCGGCTCGAACATCGCCAACATCCTGCTCGTGCTCGGCACGGCGGCAGCCGTCGGTGGCGCGCTGTTCGTTGCACAACGCATCGTGCGCCTCGACGTCCCGATCATGATCGGCGCCTCGGTGCTGGTGCTGATCTTCGTGCTGAACGAGAGCCTCGGTCGGATCGAGGGGTTGGTGCTGCTGTCACTCCTCGTGGTGTATCTCACCTGGACGGTGATCACCGCAACACGAGGGTCGGCACCGGCGATCGTCACCGAATACGACGAAGCCCTCGATCCAGAATCGCTGGCGACAAGCGTCGGTGTTCTCCGACATCGGCTTCCTCATCCTCGGACTGGCGATGCTCGTGTTCGGCTCGCAAGCCCTGGTCAGTTCCGCCAGCGACATCGCCGCCGACCTCGGTGTCAGCGACCTCGTGATCGGCCTGACCGTCGTGGCGATCGGCACCTCGCTACCCGAGGTGGCCACGTCGGTGTCTGGCCGCAATCCGTGGACAACGCGACCTGGCCGTCGGCAATGCGATCGGCTCGAACCTGTTCAACCTGCTCGCCGTGCTCGGCGTCACCGCGATCATCTCGCCCAACTCGATCCCGGTGGCAGCGAGCGCCGTGCAGGTCGACATCCCCGTCATGGTCGCTGTCGCTGTCGCCTGTCTGCCGATCTTCGCGAACGGTCACGTCCTCAACCGGTGGGAGGGCATCGCCTTTCTCGTCGCCTACGCCGGCTATCTCGCCTGGCTCGTCCTCGACGCGACCGAACACGGATCACGCGACTCGTACGGCGACGTCGTGCTGTACTTCGTGGTGCCGATCGTGACCAGTCACGATCGCCACGCTCTGGTACCGAGGTCGTGACCAGCGGTCCCGCACAGCTGCGCTGAACCGAGCGACGTCAGAGGTGGGTGCGTCGCGCCACCAGTGCCGCACCTGCGATGCCCGCGTTGTTCGCCATGGCGGCCGGACACGATCGGGGTGTCGATCGAGACGTTCGGAAGCCACTGGTCGGCGACCTTGGACGCACCGCCGCCGACGATGAACAGGTCGGGCGAGAAGAGCATCTCGACGTGGCGGAGGTAACGCTCGACACGCGGTGCCCACTCGTCCCACCCGATGCCCTCCCGCTCGCGCACGCTGGCCGCAGCGTGCAACTCCGCGTCATGGCCGTCGAGTTCCAGGTGACCGAGCTCGGTGTTGGGCACCAGGGTCCCGTCGACGAAGAGACCGAACCGATACCGGTGCCGAACGTCAAGACGACGACGACGCCGGTGACGTCTGCGGCCCGCTCCCCAGCGCATCTCCGCGAGTCCCGGCGGCATCGGCGTCGTTCACCATGGCCACGTCGACCCCGCAGGCCTCGGTGAACACGCCGTCCGCATCGATGCCGACCCAGCTCGGATCGAGGTTGGCGGCCGGTGGACGACGCCATGTCGCACGATTCCCGGAAAGCCGACACCGATCGAGTCCGACCACCGTGGCGGCGGACGAGTTCGGCGGCGACCTCTGCCATTGCGTCGGGAGTCGCCGGCTTGGGCGTCGGAATGCGGATCCGCTCCGACGCGAACTCGCCGGTGTCGAGATCGACGACTGCGGCCTTCATACCCGAGCCGCCGATGTCGATGCCGAATCCGAGCGAGGTCACGGAGCCCGACGCTAGCCCCGACCCCTCCTGCCGTGTTCAGGCTCGCTGCTGGCGCGCTTCGGACCAGCTGAGGCCCTGCTCGAGGTTGGGCTCTCGCGGTAGGCCGAGGACGAACTCACCGACGATGTTGCGCTGGACGGCGAAGGTGCCGCCGCCGAGCGTGAGCGCCGGGCTGAACAGATAGCCGTAGTGCCAGACCGGTTCGACGTCGGGGAACTGCCGGTCGGACGGCGAGGTTGTTCTCGGTCGGCCCGTTCTGCGACGCCGAGGCGATCGCGCCGGCCGGACCCGAGCCCGGTGAGCATGCCATCGGCCCCGGCGACGGCCTTCGCGAGCTCCATCACGTGTTGGCCGTGCTCGTCGGCCATGATCTTCTGGATCGAGGCTTCTGGCCCGGGTGTCTTGCCCTTGAGTCGAGCGCTCAGGCTGCGCATCCGGTTGAGGTGGAGCAGCTTGGCCTCGATGTGCAGTCGCACCGTCTGGTCGCGCAGCACGGGATCGGCAACGCCGCCGTTGTCGCGGATCAGCTCGATCAGGTCGTCCGCTGACGGACCGACGCCCCACAACGAGCCGGCCGCCGACAACGACACCCGCTCGTTCGAGAGGGTGACCTTCGCGAGCCGCCACCCATCGCCCTCCTCGCCGACGCGGAGCGACGCCGGAATGCGCACGTTGTCGAAGAACACCTGGTTGAACGAGTGCGCCGTGGTCATGTCGACGATCGGGCTCATCGAGATCCCCGGCAGGTCCATCGGGCAGATGAAATAGGAGATGCCCTTGTGCTTCGGCTGGTCGGGGTCGGTGCGGGCGATCAGGATCCCGAACTGCGAGTGGTGGGCACCGCTCGACCAGATCTTCGAACCGTTGACGACGTACTCGTCGCCGTCCCTGACGGCTCGGGTGGCAAGGTTGGCGAGATCGGAGCCGGCGTCGGGTTCGGAGAACAACTGGCTCCAGATCTCCTCACCGCTGAAGATCTTGGGGAGGTAGCGCTCGTGCTGTTCGGGGGTACCGGCGAGGAAGATCGTCGGCGCAGCCCAGCCGATGCCGATGTGGTTGCCCGGGCGTTGGATACCCGCCTTCGCGAGTTCGTCGTCGATCACCAACTGGTCGATCGGGTCTGCCTCGAGCCCCCATGGCTTGGGCCAGTGCGGCACCACGTAGCCGGCCTCAGCGAGTTGGCGGCCGGTTGGATTCGGGTTGTCGGCAATCCAGTCGCGCACGAGGCGTCGGGTCGGGTGATCGTCGGGCGGCAGGTCGAAGTCCATCGCCGTCGAGTCTTGCCGCTGCGTGCGGTTGCCGTCAGATTCGGACGATCATGCGCCGGCAGCAGCCCCGGGCTTCGTCGCTGTCGTCGTCGTCGCTGGCGCCTTCTTCGCGCTGGCCTTCTTCTTCGCTGGCGCTTCTTCTTCGCGCTGGCTTTCTTCTTCGCTGGCGCCTTCTTCGCGCTGGCTTTCTTCTTCGCTGGCGCCTTCTTCTTCGCTGGCGCCTTCTTCGCGCTGGCCTTCTTCTTCGCTGGCGCCTTCTTCGCCGTGGTCGTCTTGGGCGCCGTCGTCTTGGCGGTGGTCGTCTTGGCCGGCGCCTTGCGAGCGCTGCCGCGCCGCATCGACGGCGCGGCTGCCGCTCGACCCACTCAGCTCCGGTCGCCTCGAACAGCACGGCGATCTCGTCGATGTGCAGGTCGACGAGATCCCACAGATCAGGAACGAGTTCGCGATCGGCGATCAGCCCGAAGTCGAGCCGGTCGAGATAGCTGTGGACGGTGATGTTCAAGCCCATGTCGTCGGCGATCGTCGACACCGGGATGTAGTTGGTCATCTTCGCCCCTGCGAAGTACAGCGCGTTGCGTGGGCCCGGCACGTTCGAGATCACGACGTTCGTCGGCAGGTTCACCCGGTCGGCGAGCCGCAGGCGCGACTGCAGCCGCATCGCCGCGGTCGCCGCGAGCGGCGGCGCCACCTGCGCCAACTCGGCGATGTCCTCGGCCGGGAGCACGTCCATCTGCAACTTCGCTTCCTGCATCGCCTCGTGGCAGCGGCGCAGCCGTTCGAGCGGATCGTCGCAGTTGGTCGGGAGGTCGGCGATGATGCCGCCGACGCGGTTGGTCCACGGATCCACCTCGTCGCCCGTGCGGATCGACACCGGCACCATCGCTCGTAACGGTGCCTCCGGCAGCGCATCGTGGCGCAGCAGGTACTCGCGCAGCGCACCGGTGCAGACCGCCATGACGATGTCGTTGACCGTGCAACCGGTGGCGTCCTTCAACGCCTTGATGTTGCCGAGATTGGTCGAGCGCATTGCGAAACGGCGGTGCGGTGTGACCGCACGATTGAACGGTGTCGGCGGTGCCGGCGACAGTGGGATACGCACCCGGTGGACCGGCTCGGGCGTGTCGATCGCACCACCGATCGCCACCGACTTGAGCGCATCGCGCGCCTGCGCGGCCACCGCCGACACGCTGTCGACGCCGGCCGCCTCGGCGAGGTTGCGCAGCATGCGCAGCGACAGTCGCATGCCCTTCACCGGGTTGGCCGCGAGGTTGCGCATCGTGCGTTCGAGCAGCTCACGATCCGACGGGACCGGCTCGCCGACCCAGTCGACGTGGTCGGGCATCGGCGTGTCGGGCGACAGATCGGTCAACATGCCGAGCAACAGCACCCCGGCGGCACCGTCGATCGTGGCGTGGTGGGTCTTGGTCAGCATCGCCCATCGACCGTCGGCCAACCCTTCGATCACGTAGGCCTCCCAGAGCGGGCGGCTGCGATCCATCCTGCGGCCGACGATTCGGGCGACCTGTTCGGCCAACTGGTCGGCGCCGCCGGGAGGGGCCAGGCCGATGTGACGCACGTGGAAGTTGAGATCGAAGTCGGGATCGTCGATCCAGTACGGGTGGTCGAGCTTGAACGGCACCTCGACGAGCCGACGACGCATCGGCTCGAGCCGGCCGAGCAACGCGTCGAAACGCTCGTAGGCCGCTTGATACGGGTCGAAGTCGCCCTCCGGTCGCTCGTAGATCGCGAGGCCGTTCACGTGACCGTAGGTGTTGGCGGTCTCCATGTAGAGGAAACTCGCATCGAGGCCGGACAGCTGCTTCACGTCACGCAGTCTCGCGCCGCACGCGTCGGCGATGACACCCCCGGACGACGTGGCTACGCGTCGCGTCGCGGGTGTACGTTTCGCAACATGAGGTCGAAGGACGCCGAATCGTGCTCCCGATGAGACCTGGGCGAGGGGGACGTCGTGAGCGAGTTGCACTACGACGAGTGGATGAGCGAGAGCGACTCGGTGCTGTGGCACATCGAACGCGACCCGCTGCTGCGCTCCACGATCACCAGTGTGTGGTTCCTCGACTCAGTACCGGATCGAGCCCGCATGGACGAAGTCGTCGAGCGGATCGTCGCCAAGATCCCTCGCCTGCACCAGCGGGTCATCGATGAGCAGCCCGGCGTCGCCCCGCCCCGCTGGGCCGACGATCCTCACGTCGACGTCGAGTACCACTACACCTGGGCGCGCCTGCCAGGTCGCCGCCCCGGTCGTCGACAGGTGCTCGATCATGCGCAACGGATGGCCGCTCGAGCGTTCGACAAGGACCGGCCCCTGTGGGAGTTGTGCGTCGTCGAGGGCCTGCCGGGCAAGCGGGCTGCGTTCATCATGAAGGTTCACCACGCCATCGCCGACGGGCTCGGCATGGTCCAGCTGCTGCAGCACATGGTCGACCTCGAAGCCGATCCGGCTGTCTCCGGCGACGACGTCGACGCGGCGACCGACTCGTCACCCGACATCGATCATCGGCTGCGGATCGAGGCGCCCATCTGGGCAATCCCCGGGGCCCGCCCACTCGCTCATCGCATCGCGTCCGAGGCGAAGACCGGTGCCCGACTGGGCAAGGCATCACTCAAGACCGCCACCGACCTGCTGCGCGATCCGCTCGGCACGATCGAGCAACTCGGGCGGACCACCGGTTCGATCGCCCGCGTGGTCAAGCCGGCGACCACACCGCTGAGCCCGGCGATGACCGACCGCTCGCTCAACACCTACTTCGAGGCGGTCGCCGTCCCGTTCGCAGCCATGAAGTCTGCGGCCCGGTCGGCCGATGGCACCCTCAACGACGCGTTCGTCGCCGTGACGCTCGATGCGTTGAAGCGGTACCACGATGCGCTCGGGCACCCGTGCACGTCGATCCGGATGAACATGCCGATCAGCGTTCGCGGTGGGGACGGCGCCAATCACTTCGACAACCAGTTCGTGCCTGCCCGCATGGTGCTGCCCCTCAGCGAGGCCGAGCCGGCCGATCGGATCGTCGAGGTCAAGGAGTTGCTCCGAACGGTCCGCGACGAGCCGGCGCTGCCGCACGTCAACGACATCTCGGGGGTGATCTCGCGGTTCGGTCCCGCCGCTGCGGTGTCGATTCTGGGCGCCATGCTCAAGGGCGTCGACATCACCACCTCGAATGTGCCGGGTCCACCGTTCCCGGTGTTCATGGCCGGTGCCCGGGTCGAGGAGTTCTACGCGTTCGGCCCGCTCGCGGGGGCAGCGATCAACATCACGCTGTTCAGCTACGACGGCACGGTGCACCTCGGCGTCAACAGCGACCGCGCCGCAGTCGGCGACCACGAGCTGTTCAGCCGATGCCTGCGCGCTGCCATCGACGACACCGTGGCGTTGAGCGTGCCGTCGTGACGCTACGCGATCGCGTCCTGCCACCCGATCCGCGCCGAGTCGGCGCCGAGCCCGACTACCGGTTCACGCTCGCCAACGAGCGCACCTTCCTCGCCTGGATCCGCACCGCGCTGGCGCTCGCGGCCGGCGGACTCGCGGCGGTCAGCCTCCTCGACCAGGTTGCGCTGGGCGAGACGCTCGGCATCCTGCTGCTCGCACTGAGCTTCGTCACCGCGGCGAGCGCGTACCGCCGCTGGGCGCTCAACGAACGGGCGATGCGCCTGAACGAACCGCTGCCGAAGCTCGCGCCTGCCGATGACGATGGCCGTCGGCACGGCGGTCGTGGCGATCGTGGCCGCCGTGATCCTGGTGGTCGACGGGGCGTGAGCGAACACCGGCCGGACGCGGTGTTCGACGCCGGCCTGCAACACGAACGCACGTCGCTCGCCTGGGAGCGCACAGCGATCTCGATGATGGTCGCCGGGTTGGTGCTGAGCCGGTTCGCCACCACCGAGGGGTTCTGGGTGCTCGCGGTCGGCGGCATGGCGCAGGTGACGTTCGGCGCCGTGCTGCTGGTGTGGTCGGGCGTCCACTACGAGGACCTCCACGGCGCGCTGCGAGGTGGCACCGACGTGGTGCACCCCTCGGCTGCCCGCTGGATCGGACTCGCCACCATCGCCGGAACCGGTGCGGGTCTCGTGGCAGCGGTCATCGCTGCAGTTCGATGACGACCCGTCGGCCCGTTCGCTCGATAGCCTCACCTGAGATGACGGCCGCCGCGGAACCCCGACGTCGACTCGCCCTGGGTCTCACCCTGGGTGCGGTGCTCGCCGCAGCCGCCGTCGGCGCTGTGGTCACGGCCGACGACCCCGAGCCGGCGGCGCTTGCGATGTCGGCCGAGGCCGCCGCGCCGGAGCCCGCCGCTGCTGCAGCCACTCCGGCAGGGCTCGTCCTCCCCGACCTCGAAGGAGAACTCGGCCAGAACGAGGTCGAACCGACGGCACCGGTCGAGCCCGAACGCGCCGATGGTGGCTGCACGATCGGTGCGCTCTCGGTCCGCCTCTCATCGCAGGGCGACGGGGTCGAGTGTCTCCAGCAGGCGCTCGCCGACAACGGGTTCTACGACGGTGCGATCGACGGCGACTTCGACGACTCCACACTCGCTGCAGTGACGGCCTACCAGCAAGAGGCGGGACTGTTCGTCGACGGTGTCGTCGGACGCGAGAGCGCACTCGAACTCGGAATCTGGCCCGACGAGGAATCGCTCGTCGTCCACACGCCGCCGCCTGCTCCGGGTGCGATGGACTCGACGGGCTACCTGTTGTCGCCGGTGGCGAGCGCAGGCGCAGATGCTCCTCCCCTGCCGGACAACTCCGGGAGTGGGCGACGAGTCGTGTACGACCGCGCCGGTCAGCGGGCGTGGGCGGTCGGCGACAACGGCGAGATCATCCGCTCGTGGTTGGTCACCGGCAGCAAGTACAGCAACGAGATGGCGGGCACCCACACCGTGTACAGCCGCTCGGAGATGTCGACCGCGTGGAATGGTCAGGCTTGGTTGCCGCAGATGATCCGCTATCAGCGCACCGAGATCGGCCACATCGGCTTCCACGCCATCCCGCTGCACGTCGACGACAACTCGCCGTACCAGGGCACCGAGGAACTCGGCACCCGCCTCTCCGGCGGATGCCAACGCCAGCACAACCTCGATGCGGCGTTCATGTGGGCCTTCGCCGATGTCGGCACCACCGTCGTCGTCACCTGACCGGCGCCACCCCGATCCCCGCGCTCGCTCGCTGTGAGCGATACACGCACGGACGCCCGACATCGCTCACCGCGCACCGACCCATCCTGCGAGCTGTGAGCGATACACGCACGCAGGCCGTGCATCGCTCACAGCGGACGTGGTTGCGGGGCGATCAGATCAGAGGCGGGCGTGGAGCCGGACAGCCTGTTCCGCGGCCTTGGCCCGGATCTCGGCCGCATCGACCCGGGTGGCAACGCCGTCACGGAGCGCTGCTTCTCCGTCGATGTCGACGTCGATCGCTCGGACCGTCGGCGTGTACGCGAGATGCCACGGCTCCATCGGCGAGTACGACCACGTGACCCGATCGGCACGAGCCTCGGGCACGAGTGTCCACCCTCGTTCCAGCCACGACCAGGTCATGTCAGGGCTGGATGTCACATCGGCGGCCCGAGCAGCGACGAACGCGAGTTGGAACTCCGAGACCATGTCGGCGCCGATCCCGTCGGTGCCGAGCGCGACCGGATTGGCGAACCGCACAGGCCGGGCATAGCCCACCGAATTGTTCATGTTCGATCGGGGATTGTGCACGATCGTGCCGCGGAGACCGTGGTCGTCGGGCAGGTGGACCCCATGGATCAGCAACCAATCGTCGCTGGCGAGGTCGGAGAGTCGCCCGACCGCGCCGGCGTCGTCCGGCCCCTCGGCGACGTGGATGTGCACGCCGACACCGTGCTTCGAGGCGAGTTCGGCGGCGGCCGCGAGCGTGTCATCGGAACACGTGAACGCAGCGTGCACGCCGACCATCCCCCGCCCACCCTCGCGGAGGAAGCGATCGTTCTCCTCCAGCCCGCGCCGCGCCCCGTCAGCTCCGTGGCGATCGGTGACGCCGTAGCACGTGACGACGCGGACCCCGACCTCAGCGCAGGCGTCGGCGATCACGCTCAACGATCCCTCGATCGCATTCGGCGACTCGTGGTGATCGATGATCGCCGTGCAGCCCGCCTCGAGCGCTTCGAGCGCTCCGAGTTTGGCGGACGCCTCCAGCATGTCGAGGTCGAGGGCGGTGTCGAGACGCCACCAGATCTGCTCGAGTACCGACAGAAAGCTCGTCGGCGTGGCCGGGGGCGGCGGCATGCCGCGGGCGAGCGTCGAGTACAGGTGGTGATGGGAGCAGACCAGCCCAGGCGTGGTGTGGGCGTTGGCCGTGCTCGGGCTGCCTAGCTCTTCCTTCTTGCGAACCACTGCCACACCGCGGTGATCACGAGGGCGCCGATGATCGACCCGATCAGGCCACTCGGCTTCACGGCGAGCCCATCACCATTCACCAGGCTGAACAACAGCCCACCGACGAATGAGCCACCGACACCGGCGATGAGCGCCACGGCCCAATCGGTGCCCTGGCCTCCGCGGCTGAGGATGAACTGGGCAAGCCAGCCGATGAGCATGCCGAACACGATGATTGCCAAAATGAGCACGTCCACACAGTAGCGCCGTAGCTACATTCGCCGGCGGGACCGCAACATCGACGGGCCCCTCGAACGAAATGAGGACATCATGATCAGAGGCCTGCTCGCTCTACTCGTCGTCTTCCTCGTCGCCACCTTCCCGGCGACGTGGCTGCTGATGCTCTTTCTCGGAAACCTCGGGGTTGCGATCGGCTACTGGGGCACCCTGCCGCTCGGCATCCTGGTGTCGGTGCTGCTCGGTTCAGCGTCCGCGCCGACGTTCGTCGTACGCAACTGAGTCATCGACGGTCGTCGCGACGCAACGGGAGTTGCCGAGACCGCAACGGGACGCGCACGGTCACCGCCGGCGCCTGGCCCTCCATGAGATCGACACGTTGCGGATGTTGCTCGACGTAGTCGGCGTAGGCGTTCGATCCCCACCAGGCGGTGAGCCCGTGCAACAGCACGCTGAGCGCCACGGTGAACAGCGCTGCGTCGGCAATCGTCGACGAACCAGTCAGTGCGCTCTCGTCGATGACCTCGATCGTGAGGATGATCGTGGCCAGCCCGCGCGGGCCGAACCATCCCATGTACAGGATCGACTGCAGCTGCATCTTCGCCCCGACCAGCGAGATCGCCACCGCGACCAGGCGCACCACGGCCAAGCTCAACACTGCATAGACCACGACCTGCCAACTGAGGTCGGCCAGCACCGGACCGAGGAAGACCCCGAACACGAAGAAGCTGGCCATCGTGAGCAGATCGCCGGATGCCTCGGAGAACTCGGGCAGCGTGTCGTCGCTCGACGACACGAACCGTCGGCCGAATACGAACCCGGCCACCCACGCTGCGATGAATCCCGAACCGCCCAGTGGCGTCGCGATCGCATAGGCCGACACCGCCAGGCCGACGAGGCCGATCTCGAGCCAGTAACCGATGGCCGCGCCGCTGGAACGCCCCCAGGCGATCGCCCGGGCTCCGATCCAGCCGACGGCGATCCCGACCGCCAGCGCGATGCCCACCTGCTTGCCGAGTTCGACGAAGATGTCGCTGACCGCCAGTGACTGCTCGGCGACCAACGCCGTCTCGAGGAACACGAGGAACACCGGCAGCGAGATGCCGTCGTTGAGTCCGCTCTCGATGTTGAGGGCTTGACGCACACGTTGCGGGACGCGCTCGTTGGAGACCACGGCCTTGCCGAGTGCGGCATCGGTCGGCGCCAACATCGTGCCGAGCACGGCAGCTTCCCAGATCTCGAGGGTGCCGAACAGCACCGCGGCGAGCAGCCAGCCGAGTCCGATCGCGACCGGCAGCCCGACGCCGAGCAGTCGTGCCGGGATGATGTCGTCGCGCCAGTTCGACGAGTTGATCGCGCTCGCATCGGTGAACAGCACGATCACCAAGGTGCCGGTGAGCACGAGCCTGACGAACTCGGTGTTCCCGAGCGGCCCGCTGAAGTCGACCAGATCGAACGCCTGGGGACCGACCGCGAGCCCCAGTGCGGTGAACAACATGGTGCCGGTCACCGCCGACCGGCTCAACCGCTTCGACACGATGGCGAACGCCACCAGTGCCACCGATGCGATCGCTGGCGTGTAGTCCACCGGGCGACCGGCCTACGACTCGATGGGCGCTGCGACGCCCGAGTCGGCCATCGCCGCGGGGATGAACCGACGCACTGCTGTCACCGCCGCTGATCTCGCTCATCGCCGGCGTCAGGCGAGCAGCTTCGCCTTGGCGGCGGAGAACTCCTCGTCGGTGAGCACACCAGCAGCCTTCAGGTCGGCGAGCTTGCTCAGCTCGGCCATCAGGTCGCCCCCACCAGCAGCTGCCGGAGCCGGAGCCGGGGCCGGGGCCTGCTGGGCCTTCATCGCGTCCATGTCGGCCTGCATCTGTGCGAGCTGGGCCTGCGATTCGAACGCTGCTTGCTGCGCAGCCTGCTGTTCGGCGGCCGCCTGCTGCTTGCCGGCCTGGCGGTTGGCGGACGCACCGACCACTGCCGATGCCGTTCCGGCGACGACGGCAGTACGGGCCATCGTGCCGACCAGTCCTGGGCGTCCCACGCGACGTCTCATCATGTTCTCAGTTCTCCTTGTTCTTCGATTTCGTTGGGTTCGACTGGTAGCCGAGCAAGCGACTCAGTCGTCGATCTCGGCGAGCGCCTCGAGAACCTCGTCGACGACGGCGCGGGGAACACGGAAGTTCGTCACCATGACGCCGTTGCTGTCGACGATCGCATCGGCGAACGGCTTGGCCCACGTGTTCTCGAACACCAGCATCGCCGCGGACGTGTCCGGCTCGAGCCCGGCGGCGATCTCCTCGATGTCTTCGTCCGAGATGAGCGAGTCGAGTTGGTTCATCAGCTCGACGAGCCGTGTCGCCTCGGCGCCGCCACCGGCCTCTTCGAACTCGACGAACGTCACCGTGCCGTCGGCGTCCTTGCGGATGAACATGCCGTCGATGACGCTGATCGTGTCGTTCTCGACGAGGCGTTCGAGCTCGGGGATGATCTGACCGTTGAACTCATTGCCGGGGAAGGCGACGACCAGTACTTCGATGGGGCCGAGGGCCATGGGAGCCTCCAAATGACGGCGATTGCCAGAGCGGATAGAGCGAGCGAACCCTACCGCGGTTCTGTCACGTGACTGCAAGCCCTCGAGATGCTTGCTTTCAGCTCGGACGACGACGATGCTGTTGGGGCTCGGCGCACGGACGTGCCGACCAAACGAAAGGCAACACCTTGCTACTTGCAGCTGAATTCGGAACCGGCCAGGTCTTCTGGTCGATTCTCTGGTTCTTCCTCTTCTTCGTGTGGATCCTCATGATCTTCACGATCTTCGGCGACATCATCCGCAGCGACGACATGGGCGGCGTGGCGAAGGCCGTCTGGTCGATCTTCATCATCTTCCTGCCGTTCCTCGGCATCTTCGCCTACCTGATCATCCGCGGCGGCAAGATGGGCGAGCGCCAGGTGAAGGCCGCTCAGGCCCAGGAAGCAGCAATGCAGGACTACATCCGCACCACTGCCGGCACCAGCGCCGCCGACGAACTGGCCAAGCTCGCCGACCTCCACTCGGCCAGGCAAGCTCGACGACGCCGAGTACGCGGCCGCCAAGGCCAAGGTCGTCAGCTGAGCACCAGGCTCGTCTGAATCAGACGTACGTCACGACGGCGTCACGTCGAGGCCACCGAGGCCCGACGTGGCGCCGTTGTCGCGTCCCGGCACCCTCCGGGAGATGAGCGAACGCACCGGATGCGGCGACTTGGCTCATCACCCGGGTACCACCGCCTTCAGCGATGAGCGAACGCACCAGATGCGGCGACTTCGCTCATCGCCTCGGGATCGTCGACGCCGAGACCCTGCGCTTCTGCGACCGCATCGCCGAACAGCAGCGTCATCGCCACCGCTGCCAGCGGCACGATCAGCGCGTTCACCAGCGAGATGAGCGCCGAGAACAGCCACAGCGGGATGCCGGCAGCCACCACGAGCAGCAACAACCCGGTCACCAACGCCAAGACGCCGACCAACAGATTGAACAGCCCAACCAGGAGTGCCGTGTGCCACCAGCGTCCCTGCACCAACGCGGCGCTGCGCCGAAGCGCTCCACGGCCATCGTAGCCCTCGGTCACCACCGCCTGGGCGAGGAACTGGAACCGCACGAGCAACCACAGCGCCACGGGAATGCCGATCACGCTGAGCAGCAGCAGGGCGATGATCAGGTACGACCAGAGGAACCCGACCGTCAGGTCGCGACGGTGCGACCACGCAACGCGTACGGCGTCGACACCGCTCGCGTCGACGTCGTCGTTCGCCAGCAGGTCGTAGTACGCGGCGACCATCGCGTTGACAGCGACGAAGGCCATCACGTTCGCCAAGCTCCCCACGAGCACAGCGAACACGAACCCCGTCCCGCTCGCCGTGCCACTCACTTGAGTGAGTTGGCGCAGCACTGGCAGTGATTGCAGCAGCGCAGCGAACAGCCCGACGACGACAGCCGCTGGAAGGTAGACCAGGCCGATGGTGATCAGCACACCAGCTCGCCGGCGGTAGCTGTTGGCTGCAGCACGAATGATCTCGCCGGCTCGACGGCGAGCGACCATCGGAATCACCGACACCTCGTTCCACACCGTGCGCCCGATCAACCACTTGGCGACGAAGAACAGCACGGCGATCATCACGACCAGCGTCAACGGCGAGGTCTGGAGGGTGACGAGCGCTCCCGATCCGGCAGCGACGACACCGCAGAACGTGTTGATGATCACATCGCTCTGGCTGTCACCGGCCGGCACCACCACGCTCTCCGCCCGGAGTTCCTCGTGCCAGTCGACGGGGTTGCTCCAGCGTTCCTTGTCGGACGGCCCGGTCGGCCCGTTGAACGGTCCGCTCTGGCGCTCGCCCCAGCGACCGTTGTAGCCCAGCCAAGCGAGGTCGTCGTCGGGCCCCGACACCGACGTCGGCAACAACACGACCGATGGATCGGTGCGCACCGACGGACCATCGGTGGTGTCACAACCGAAGCCCTCGCTGGCGCTGCGGCCCAGATACAGCGCGGACCCGTAGTAGCTGGCGTGCGAGCCGGCCGACGGATACACGAACGGTCGTGAGCCGTCGCGTTCGAGCTTCGACGAGTCCCAGTCGGCGCGTTCGCCTCCCTCGTGCTGCGCATATCCCGTGCTGATCGGTTCGGCCTGCAACGCCTCCTCGACGGTGCCGACGTCGAACAGCAGCTGGATCCCCTCCCAGTCGCTCTCGTGCTTGTTGTTCCAGTCGTTGAAGTACCAGTAGAACCAGTACTGCACGGCCAGCTTGTCGGGCTCGTCGTCCTGGGTGGCGATGTGGGCGTACACCACGGGCTCCCGCTGACCGGTGACCGTGGCGGTGTAGCGATCGAAGTCCTGCTCGTAGATGCAGCCGGGGCTGAACGAGCTCCCGGGGAAGTCGAGGTAGAACCCTTCGCTGAGCCCGTACAGATCGGATGCCGACGGTGCTGTGGTCAACACCGGGTCGTCGTTGCCGACCTGGCGCAACACGACGTCGGGGTTGTCGAGCACGATGTCGACCGACTGCGGGGCGTACGGCTCACCGTCCGGGTCGCAGGGGCTCTCCTGCGCCTTGAGCATCACGATCGGCGCGTACTTCTCGACCAGTTCCTGCTCGGGCGAGGTGGTCGAGCCTTCCTGCGCCTCGGCCGGTGCAGCCACCATCGCAGCTGCAGCCATCACCAGTGCAGTGGTCGCGATGAGTCTTCTCAAGATGGCCCTCCTCGTCGGCTCGATGACTGTAAACCCTGCGTCGGACCCCACCGCATTCATCCGAGCGATGAGTCTCGCGCGTCACCCTTCGGCGCGAAGACTCATCGCTTTCGGACGTCACGCCACGTACACGGTCGCCCAGTCGTTGCGGATGCTGGCGATCGTCCAGCCGAGCGAACGCCCGAACTCGACGATGTCGCCCTCGAAGTCGATCGTGCCGGCCTGCGCGGCATAGGCGTACTCGCGCTCGGCGTCGTCATGGTCGACGAGCAACGCCAGCGACGGGCCGTCGGACGCCCGTGCGTATTCGAGCATCTCGCGGTCGCCCGCCGTGTTGCCCGCAGCGAAGATCGGCCGACGACCCAGGTGGCGTTGGATGTTGGCGACCTTCACCTCGCCTTCGTTGGCGGCGGTGCCATCGAGCGCTGCACCTCGCACGAGGTGTGGTCGACCGGCGCGCATCGCGGGCGAACCCGTAGGTGACCAGCGTGCCGACGACATCATCGGGCGACACGTCGTAGAAGTCGCGACCGATGGCGCGAACGAACTCGGTACCGCCGCCGGTGACCAGGAACACATCGAACTGGTGCGCACGCAACGCGTCGACGAGTTCGAGCATGGGCGCGTACCGCATCGCTCGGTACGGCACCTTCCGATCGCGGTGGGTGGTGCTCGCGAAGAACGCTCGAACCCGCTCGTCGAACTCCGTCGGACCGATACCGGCGCACAGTTCCACGAGCGCGAGCGCAATGCGCTCCAGGCCGAGCTCGGCCTGCACGGCCGTGTCGTGCTGGATCAACGCCCGGTACTCCTCGCGCTCGCCGAGCCCCGGGTCGTCTGCGACCGCACGCGCCAACTCGGCCAGCATGAACTCGAGCTGCACGTAGTTCGGCTTCTCGCACCACAGCGTGCCGTCGTTGTCGAACACGGCGACCCGGTCCTCGATCGGAACGTCTCGGGACGTCAGCGAGGAACTCGGTCAGTGCCGTCTTGGTCGCGCCGTCGTTCCACGACGGCAGTGGATCAGTGGTCATGCGATCCTCCTCGGCGAATGGTGCGAAAACCGATGTGGCTCATGCCGGTGTCGATCATCTGGGGGCGACGTGCGGCGGGGCGGTAGCGCTGGCAGTAGTTGTCGGCGCAGAGGAACGAGCCGCCCTTGATCACCTTGCGCGGCACCCGGAACTGGGGTTGGTGCGGGTCGTAGCTGGCCTCGACGTCGGGACCGCGGGGGTTGGTCGGCACGCAGCAGGGCTTGTCGGCGTCGTCCGGATGCCGAGCCGAGTACCAGTCGGTCGTCCACTCCCACACGTTGCCGGCCATGTCGAACAGTCCGAACTCGTTCGGGGCGAACGACCCGACCGGCGCGGTGCCGGTGAACCCGTCGGCCTCGGAGTTGCGCCACGGGAAGTCGCCCTGCCAGAAGTTGGCGAGGTACTGCCCGTCCGGAACGGCCTCGTCGCCCCACACGAAGGCGTGGCCGTCGGCCCCGCCCCGCGCCGCGTACTCCCATTCGGCCTCGGTGGGCAGCTCCTCCCCCGCCCAGGCCGCGTACGCCTCGGCGTCCTCGAAGGCGACGTGCACCACCGGATGATCGAGGCGATCGCCGATCGACGACCGCGGTCCTTCGGGGTGCTGCCACGACGCACCCGGCGTCCACGTCCACCACTGGCTGAGGTGGCGGAGATCGACCGGGCCGGGCGTCATCGTGAACACCAGCGAGCCGGCGACGAGGTTCTCGGCCGGCGCGCCGGGGAAGTCGGCGGGGTCGAGCGGGCGTTCAGCCACGGTGACGTACCCCGTGGCCTCGACGAACGCCGCGAACTGCTCGTTGGTCACCGTGGTCGGGCTGATCGAGAAGGCGTCGACGCGCACCTGATGTGCCGGCCCCTCCTCCGGATAGTGGTGATCGGAGCCCATGCGGAACGTGCCCGCCGGGATCTCGATCACGTGCTGGCGACCCCGGCCTGCAGCTTGGCCATCACCTTGTCGATGCCGAAGCTCGCCGGTTCCTGGCGGGGCGGGAACTCGATGAGCGTCGCCAGCATGTTCGCCACGTACATCTGCGCCGGCACGAGCACCCACGCCCGGTCGATCAACCAGTCGTAGTAGGTGTTCGACGTGATGTCGGCGCGTTCGTAGGGGTCGGTGCGCAGGTTGAAGATCTTGGGGACGCGCAGCTCGGTGTACGGCTCGGCCCACACCAGCAGCGTGCCGACCGCCCGCTGCTCGAGGAACACGACCTTCCAGTTGTCGTACCGCATCGCCGTGAGGTCGCCGTCGTCGGAGACGTAGAAGAAGTGCTGTCGTGGACTCTCGTCGCTGGCCCCGGTGAGATAGTCGAGTTGATCGTGCCCGTCGAGGTGGACCTTGTAGGTCGTGCCGTTCAGGTCGCGACCCGCCTTCAGCTCCTCCTTGATGTCCGGATCGCCGGCGGCCGCCAGGAACGTCACGAACCAGTCGTTGTGGCTCACGATGCCGTTGAGCACCTGGCCGGCCGGGATGTGGCCGGGCCAGCGCACCATCGCCGGCACGCGGTACGCGCCCTCCCAGTTCGAGTTCTTCTCGTTGCGGAACGGGGTCATGCCGCCATCTGGCCAGGTGTTCATGTGTGGTCCGTTGTCGGTGGAGTACACCACGATGGTGTCCTCCGCGAGGCCTTGTTCGTCGAGGTAGTCGAGGACCTGCCCGACCAGTTCGTCGTGGTCGCACATCACGTCGTGGTAGGCCGACTGCCATCGTCCGGCCTTCCCGCGGCTGCCGTCTTTGATGTGGGTGCGGAAGTGCATGTGGGTGGTGTTGAGCCACACGAAGAACGGGGTGTCGCTCTCCTTGGCCTCGCCCATGAAGCGCAGCGCCTCGGGCAGCGATCTCCTCGTCGATGGTCTTCATGCGCTCGCGGGTCAGCGGTCCGGTGTCCTCGATGCGTTGGGTGCCGTCGCCGTTCGCCCACGAGTGGATCACGCCACGCGGCCCGAACCGCTTGCGGAAGTTCGGGAACTCCTCCTCGGTCGGGTAGTCGTCCTGCTCGGGCTCTTCCTCGGCGTTGAGGTGATAGAGGTTGCCGAAGAACTCGTCGAAACCGTGCATGGTCGGCAGGAACTCGTCCTTGTCGCCGAGGTGATTCTTGCCGAACTGACCGGTGGCATAGCCCTGCGCCTTGAGCGCGGTGGCGATCGTGGGGTCCGGCGAGCGCAGACCGATGTCGGCACCGGGGAAGCCGACCTTGGTGAGTCCCGTGCGATAAGGATTCTGACCCGTGATGAACGCGGCCCGCCCGGCCGTGCAGCTCTGCTCGCCGTAGTAGTCGGTGAAGCGCACACCTTCATCGGCGATCCGGTCGATGTTGGGGGTGCGGTACCCCATCAGGCCATCGCTGTAGCAACTCAGATTGGAGATGCCGATGTCGTCACCCCAGATGACGAGAATGTTGGGCTGGCCGTTGGGCATGGTGCTCCTCGAGGTCGTTCGCTGGCACTGCCGCCCCTCTGCGACAGCCGGAGGAACCTTAGTCGCGCGACTCAGCGTCGGCCACCGGGGCAAGACCCCCCGAGCCGCCCCGCTTCAGCCGCCACCCTGCACGAGCACGGGGCAGACACAGTGACGCACCACGTGATCGGACGTCGAGCCCATGATCGCCCGCTTGATGCCGCTGCGGCCATGGGTGCCGAGCACCACCACGCTCGCGGGCAGGCTCTCGGCCAGTTGACAGATCTCGTGGCCGGCATCGCCGACCACCACCATCGTCTCGGCGCCACTCAGGCCGAGTTCGGCGACCGCGTCATCGAGGTGTGCCTGAGCAGCGGCACGCTGTGCGTCGACGAGGTCGTTCTTCTCGTCGTAGGTCATCACGCCCCCGGCGAACCCGGTGCCCGTGACGAGCGTCGGATCGATGGGCGACGCGACGGACACGATGACCATCCGATCCGGCGGAGCGAGCAGATCGAGGCCTTGACGAATCGCGCTCATCGCGAGATCCGAGCCGTCGGTGCAGAGCAGTGCGATGGAAGCAGCCATGTGCCGAGTCTCGCACCTGGTCGATGAACGCACCAGGGTCCGACTGCTCTGCAAGAGTGTGGACATGAATGACATCGTCGTCGGCATCGTCGCCCTCCTCACGGGCGCCGTGTTCTGCTTCCGCGGGTACCTCGCCATGCGCCTGGTGATCCCCGTCTGGGGTGCATTCGCCGGGTTCATGCTCGGCGCCGGCATCGTCGCCGGCGACGCCGGCTTTCTCGGCAACGCACTGGGCTGGCTGGTCGGCCTCGCCCTGGCCGTGGTGTTCGGCCTGATCGCGTATCTGTACTACGAGGTCTCGGTGATCATCGGGATGATGGGTATCGGTTTCGTGCTCGGCACGAGCGTCATGGTGGCGCTCGGCGTGACCTGGTCGTGGCTGATCGTGCTCAGCGGCGTGGTGCTCGCCGTCGTACTGGCATTCGTGGCGATCGTCGGCGACCTGCCGATGGTGCTCCTCACGGTTCTGACCGCGCTCGCCGGAGCCAGCACGATCGTCGCCGGATTGATGCTGCTGGTCGGCACGGTCGATCTCGAGGACTTCGACATCGGCGTCACCACGGAGAACGTCGCGGACAACTGGTGGTGGTTCGTGATCTACGGCGGTCTCGTGGTGGGCGGCCTCGTCGCCCAGTTCACCGACGTCGACCGTCGTCGCGACTCACTGCGCGAGGCCTGGGCAACCGGCGTGCGTCCGGTGTCCGGTACCACCAGCTCCGACACGTGACCGGCAGACCGCGGTGAGCACCGAGACCTCCGACTGCGAGCTGCGCGACGACTGGTTGCTCGAACAGGACGTCAACGCCTGGAGCTCGCTCGCCTACGTCGCAGCCGGACTGGTGCTGGCGTGGGAGGTACGCCGGGCACGGCTCCCCCGGGCGGTGTACGGGCTGGCCGCCATCTCGGTCGCCGAAGGATTCGGGAGCTTGCTCTACCACGGCGCGGCGAGCGACTTCGGCCAGTTCCTGCACGACGTTCCACTGATCGGCGCGCTCGCGTTCGTGGCGGGCTGGCACGTCGGGCGGCTGCGTGGTCGCGCCGACGCCGGCTCGCTCGTCGGGTTGGCGACGGGCATCGCCGTGTCCGCTGCGGTCTGGGCGTTCGCGCCTGATGCGACGAACATCGCCGTTGGGGTGTCGGTCGCCGTCATCGTGGTCGCCTCACTGATCGCCCGACGTCGATCGATGACTGCGGTGTGGTCGTGGCCACTGCTCGGCCTGGGCGCCGTTGCGATCGGGATGTGGGCGCTCGGGACACCGGGCTCCCCGGCATGCGACGCCGACTCGTGGCTCCAACCGCACGGGCTCTGGCACGTGCTCACCGCCATCGTTGCGATCGCCTGGGTCGACCGTGCCTACGCCGCTGCCGATCCCGATCGGGCGCCACGACTGTTCCGGCGTTTCACCGACCGGACGATCGGCATGGTCGCCCGCGGACTCGTGCTCGCCTTCCACCGATCGGTCGACGTGCGCTGGCGTGACCGGCTCCCACGTGACCGCCCGGTGCTGATCGTCGCCAACCACGGCAACGGCTTCGTCGACCCGGTCGTCGTGGCCGGCGTGCTCGGACGTCTGCCCCGATTCCTGGCCAAGGCGGCACTGTGGAAGGTCGTCGCGGCCCGGCCGTTCCTGTGGCTCGCCGGCGTGCTGCCCGTGTATCGCAGCGCCGACGGTGACCGGTCGAGCGACAACGCCTCGGTGTTCGACGCGTGCCACCACGAGCTCGCGCAGCGCGCGACGGTCGCGATCTTTCCGGAGGGCACCACCGGAGACCGAGCGGGACTCGACCGGGTGAAGTCGGGGGCAGCGCGGATCGCCCTCGGGGCGTTGCCCACGGCGCCTGACGTGGTGATCGTCCCCATCGGGATGGCGTTCGAGAGCACGGTCGAGACCCGCAGCCGGGCGGTGGTCATGTTCGGCGAACCGATCGAGGTGGCCGACTTCGAAGGTGTCGGCCTCGACAGCGCCGGCGAACCCGACCGTGGCGATGCGACCGCGCTGACCGCCCGGATCACCGAGGCCCTGGAAGCCGTGTCGCCACAGTTCGCCAGCCTCGACGAACGCGAAACGCTCAGGGCCGCAGCTCGTGAGGAACGCCACGACTCGACCGGGCGCACGGACGTCTCGTTCGGCACCAGCGAGGTCGTGGCCAGACGACTCGCCGCATCGCCTCCGGCCGCCCGCCAACGGGTGGTCGACGCCTACCGCGACTTCGCCACCCGTCTCCAACTGCTCGGTATCACCGCCGCACAGCTGCGACCCGACCGTGTGTCGATCGGACGGCTCGTCCTCTCGGCGATCGTGCTGTTCCTCGCCGGTTCGGTCCTGGTGACGGTCACGCTGATCCACCTGCCGGCGCTGCTGATCATCGTCGTCGGCACCGGGCTCGTGCGGTCGACAGCCACCAAGGGAACCGTGCGGATCCTCCTGGGACTGGTGACGCTGCTGACCACGTGGACGCTGGTGGGCATGTGGCTCGGCGACGGGTGGGTCGCGGTTGCCGACGGGGTGGCCGTGGCCGTCGGCGGGGCGATCGCGCTGGTCGTGTGGCCACCGCTCGTCCGTGAGGCCGCTGTGCTGCTCGGCCGGATCAGGCTGCGTGACCGCGTCGGTCTCGTGCCACCGGTCCTCGAGGCACGATCCGCCCTGGTCACCGCCGTGCGCGAGAGTATCGGGGCGGATCATGACGACACCTGACGACGAGCTCCTCGACGACGCCCAGCTCGATGATGCGGCGAACGACGTCGCCCCGCTCGAGGACAGGATTCCCGAGGCGCCGCCACGAAGCATCCGCAAGATCGTGTTCCGGATCGTCTTCATCATCGCTGCGATCGGCATCTCGACGTGGATCCTCGCCACGACGTTCGACGACCTCGACCCGACCG
This sequence comes from Ilumatobacteraceae bacterium, assembly GCA_963705485.1. Lineage (GTDB taxonomy): Bacteria > Actinomycetota > Acidimicrobiia > Acidimicrobiales > Ilumatobacteraceae > Sva-07. Next base: position 6,379 of record CAVPJT010000005.1, on the reverse strand, counting down.
AGGTCATGGATGCGGTCCGCTCGCTCAACGACGCCGAGATCATGTCGTTGGCGAGCATGTGGATCATCTGGATCGCCGCTCAGGGCCTCCTGACGGCGTCGTTGGTGCCCGGGCTCGCCGTGCGCCACGGCATCGTTGCGTTCCTCGGTCCGGCGTCGATCACCTCGGTGGTCCCCGGCCCGAGTGACCTGCCGATCCGCTATCGGATGCTCACCTCGTGGGGGCGCACCACCGGCGAAGCCACCCTGGCCGTCGCGGCGGGCGGCATCTTCAGTATCGGCATCAAGCTGGTCCTGCCGGTCATCGCGGCGATTGGGCTCGTGGTGTCCGACGCCCCGATGAGCGACACCTTGCAGACCGTCGTGACGATCTGTCTGATCGTCGGGCTCAGCGTGGTCGTGCTGGCGTTCGTGCTCGGCTCGGAGAAGCGCACCGAGCAGGCCGGACGCCTGATCGCGCCGGTGTGGTCGAAGGTGCTGCGGCTGCTGCGCAAGCCCACGCCTGAAGACCTCCCGTCGCAGATGGTTGCTGCACGGGCCGGCGCCGTGCAGACCCTGCGCGACCGGTGGCTGGTCGCGACCTGGGCGACCGTGCTCACCTCGGCAACGAAGTTCGCGCTCTTGCTGATGTGCCTGCGCTTCACCGGCGTGGGCGAAGACGTCCTGCCGTGGACCGAGGTGTTCGTGGTGTTCGCGCTCGTACAGGGGCTCACCGTGTTCCCGATCACGGCCGGCGACGCAGGGGTCAGCGAGATCGCCTACATCGGCATGCTCACCGCCGCCGCGGGGTCGGAGTGGGTCAACCAGATCAGCGCCGCGATCCTGGTGTTCCGCATCCTCACCTGGCTCGCGATCATCCCGGTGGGTCTCGGCACACTCGGTCTCTGGAAGTTCCAGCTCAAGCGCCACGAGCAACGTGTGTCAGCCGGTGCCTGACCGCGGTTGACGCAGGCCTGCTCGGCCCGAGCGACGGTTGCTCAGAGGCCGATCGACTTGGCGATGATCGTCTTCATCACTTCGTTGGTGCCGCCGTAGATCGACGTCACGCGGGCGTCGACGTAGGCGCGGCCGATCGGGTACTCGGTCATGTAGCCGTAGCCACCGAACAGCTGCAGACAGCGATCGACGACGCGGTTCTGAAGGTCGGTGCACCAGTACTTGGCCTGGGCCGCCATCGCCGGGGTGAGCTGCTTGGCGTTGAGCTGCAGGATGCACTGGTCGACGTAGGCCTGCGTGACGTCGATCTCGGTGGCGACCTCGGCAAGCACGAACTTGGTGTTCTGGAACGTGCCGATCGACTTGCCGAACGCGGTGCGCTCGCCGACGTAGTCAAGGGTCCAGCCCAGCGCCGCACGGGCTGCCGCGACGCCGGCGATCGCGATCGACAGACGCTCCTGGGCGAGGTTGGCTGCGAGGTAGGTGAAGCCCTTGCCCTCGTCGCCGAAACGGTTGGCCACCGGCACGCGTACATCGTTGAAGAACAACTCGGCGGTGTCCTGGCTGTGCATGCCGATCTTGTCGAGGTTGCGGCCTCGCTCGAACCCCTCCATGCCGCGTTCGATCACGAGCAGCGACAGCCCGGAATGGCGTTCGGTGGGGTCGGTCTTGGCGGCCACGATCACGAGATCGGAGTTGATGCCGTTGGTGATGAACGTCTTCGAGCCGTTGACGACGTACTCGTCGCCGTCGCGGATCGCCGTGGTGGCGATGCCGGCGAGATCGCTGCCGGTGCCCGGCTCGGTCATCGCGACGGCGGTGATCAGCTCGCCCGATGCGATGCCGGGCATCCAACGTTCAGCCTGTTCGTCGGTGCAGTACTCGATGAAGTACGGGGTGCAGATGTCGTTGTGCAAGGTCAGGCCGAGCCCGGCCCCGCCGATGCCAGCGGCGTTGAACTCTTCGCTGAGGATGGCGTTGAACCGGAAGTCGTCGGTGCCGCCGCCGCCGTACTGCTCGGGGATCGCCATGCCGACGAAGCCGTACTGACCGGCGGCGGCGTACATCTCGCGTGGGGCGATCCCCGCCTCCTCCCACTCGAGGTAGTGCGGCGTGACCTCCTTCGCGACGAACGATGCGAAGGAGTCGCGGAAGGCTTCATGGTCGGCGTCGTACAGCGTGCGCATGCCGACAATCGTAGATCGACGCCCCCCAATTCCCGTTTGCGTGACAGTTTCGGCGACCCACCCCACCGAAAGCGTCACGCAAACGTGTCTCGCACGGTCAGCGAGGCGGTCGATGATCGTTCGTGGTCAGCGGTCGGAACTCGATCACGTCGGGGGCGTCGAGCTCGCGATTGCGTGGTCGCCCGGGGCCCCGACTGCGCCCACCGCTTCCACGCTGATTCCACCAGTGTCGCCATCTCGAGACGTCGCGGTGCGGTACGGCCCCGGTGGCGAGCCGATCACGCACACGCGCAACGGCGTCAGGACCAGCGACGCGCAGCGTGACCAGGAGAGCGACGTGCATCGCGGTGATCCTCCCCTCGCAGGTGATCACGTTGCCGATCTCGACGACTCGCTCGACGGAGGGTTGCGAGCCGTGTTCGGCCAGGAGGTCACCGGCGAGCCAGTGGGTGGCTGCGTCATTGTCACTCAACAGCCCGGCCGCTGCGACCACCACCGTGCCGGTCGAGCTGGCGGCCATCCAGTTGCACCGTGCTGCGACGGTTCGCAGCCAGTCGAGCAACACATCGTCGCCGGCGGCGCGGGCGCACCCGATCCCTCCAGGGACGAGGACGACGTCGGGGTCCTGGACGTCGGCGAACGTGGCGTCGACTCGGTGGCCACCGCCGGGGCCTTCGACCCTGCCGAGCTGGGCACCGACGCCGACGAGTTCGGCTCCGTCGAGCCGATCGAACACACACGTGAACGCCTCGCACTCGTCGGCCGACACACCCGGGTACAGCGCCAACGCCACTTGCACGGCCCCAGTCTCCCACGAATCCTCCGCGGCACTTCCGGCGCTGGCCGGTCATCGCGGAACTTGTACCGTGCAACCATGGGGACGAGTACCGAGATCGACCGGGATGCACTGCGAACGAAGTATCGGGCCGAACGCGACAAGCGACTACGACCCGACGGCAACGAGCAGTATGTCGAGGTCACCGGGATCTTCGAGCACTACGTCGACGACCCCTACGTCGAGGCGACAGCACGCGAGCCACTCACCGACGAGGTCACCGTGGCATTCATCGGCGGAGGCTTCGCCGGACTGATCACCGGCGCCAAGCTGCACGAGGCCGGCATCGACGACGTGCGCATCGTCGAGAAGGGCGGCGACTTCGGCGGCACCTGGTACTGGAACCGCTACCCCGGCGCCCAGTGCGACACCGCCGCGTTCGTGTACCTCCCCTTGCTCGAGGAGACCGGCCACATGCCGAGCGAGAAGTACACCCACGCCCCCGAGATCCTCGAACACTCCCGCCGCATCGGACGCCACTTCGACCTGTACGACAACGCCGTGTTCTCCACCGAGGTGACATCGCTCAGCTGGGACGACGATGCCCGGCGCTGGATCATCCGCACCAATCGAGGCGACGAGATGCGGGCCCGGTTCGTGGCGATGGGCACCGGGCCGCTGCACCGTCCGAAACTGCCGGGCATCCCCGGCATCGAGACCTACCAGGGGCACAGCTTCCACACCAGCCGATGGGACTACGACTACACCGGCGGCGATCCGGGCGGCGCACCACTCGACGGGCTGGCCGACAAGCGCGTCGGCATCATCGGCACTGGCGCCACCGCGGTGCAGTGCATCCCGCACTTGGCCCGATCGGCGAAGGAGCTGTTCGTGTTCCAGCGCACGCCGTCGTCGATCGACGTGCGCAACAACCACGAGATCGACCCCGACTGGTTCCGACAGCTGAAGCCGGGCTGGCAGGCCGAATGGTTGATGAACTTCACCACGCTGCAGACCGGCGGATTCGCCGACGAAGACCTGGTGAAGGACGGTTGGACCGACATCAGCCAGCGGATCCGCGACAAGGTGCTCTCCAGCGGCTCGGAGTTCACCCGCGAGACGTTCGTCAAGGCCTACGAGGACTCCGACGACGAGAAGATGACCGAGATCCGCGGCCGCGTCGACGCACTGGTCGCCGACGCTGCGACCGCCGAGGCCCTCAAGCCGTGGTATCGCCAGCTGTGCAAGCGGCCCTGCTTCCACGACGAGTACCTCGACGCCTACAACGAGCCGGGCACGCACCTGGTCGACACCGACGGAAACGGTGTCGAGCGCATCGACGAAACCGGGGTGTGGGCGAACGGCGAGCACTACGAACTCGACTGCCTGATCTACGCATCGGGTTTCGAGGTGGGCACCGAGTTCGCCCGGCGGTCCGGATTCGAAACCGTGGGCCGCGGCGGCGAGAAGCTGTCGGAGCACTGGGCCGACGGCATGCAGTCGCTGCACGGCATCCACGTGCACGGCTTCCCGAACCTGTTCATCGTCGGGCTGTCGCACGGGGCGTCGCTGATCTCGAACGTGCCACACAACTATCTCGAGTCGGGCGCCACGATCGCGGCGATCGTCGACCACGCACTCCACCTCGACGAGTCCGAGGGGGCGGAGGTCACGGTGGAGGTCACCGCCGACGCCGAGCAGGCGTGGGTCGAGCGGCTCGAGGCGGGCGCCGTCGCCCGGATGACGAACTCACCCGACTGCACCCCCGGCTACTACAACAACGAGGGTCAGTCGACCGGGCGGCGTGGCGTGCTCAACTCGATGGGTTATCCCGAGGGCCCGGTCGTGTACTTCCAGTACATCGATCAGTGGCGCTCCAGCGGCGACTTCGACGGCCTGGAGTTCCAGCGATGAACCCAACCCCTACCGAACACTCCCCCGATCGTGAGCCCGAGCGAACGAATCGGGGGACACGTCGGGACTCGATCGACCGTCATGAACGTCGTGGTCGTCGGTGGCGGCGTGGCCGGCCTGCGCGACGGCGCTGCAGCTCGGTCGGGCCGGGCACGAGGTGACCGTGATCGAGCGCGACGACACGCCGATGCCGGCCACCGCCGACGAGGCGTTCGAATGGAACCGGCGCGGCGCTCCGCAGGTTCGGCACAGCCATGCCTTCCTGGCACGACTCGCGCAACCTGCTGCGCGACCATCAGCCCGCATCCTCGAGGCACTGCTCGCCGAGGGCGCCACCTACCACGCGCTTCGGCGACGGTGTGCCGCCGAATGGAGTTCGTGCCCGAACCGCGACGAGGACCGCCCTGGTGGATGATCGCCGCCGTCGCACGACCTTCGAGTGGGTGCTGCGCCGTGCCGCGGTCGCCGAGGCGAACGTCACGATCCGCACCGGCCTCGCCGCCACCGGCCTCCTCTGCGGTACATCCGGAATCCGGCAGGAATCGTTCGATCCCTGATCGGAACGCACCGGAAATCGGGGGTGCCTCTCATCGCGGCGGGGGCGCGCCGACGACGGGACCGAGTCGGGGCGGACCTCGTCGTCGCAGCAAATGGTCGCCGGGAGCGCGGTAGCCGAGTGGCTGACCGAGATCGGCGCCCGGTACGTGACCAGACCGTGGAGGACACCGGGATCGTGTACGCCAGCCGCTTCGACCGATCTGCTCCCGCGACGCCGATCCACCACCGTGGACCGGGGCCGATCGGTGGAGATCTCGGCTACGTCAAGTACGGCACGTTCGTCGGTGACAACCGCGTCCACATCATCCCCGCTGCGCCCTCGACGACGACGAACTCCGCCGGCGCCTGTCGGATCCCGCCGCGTTCGACGCCGCCGCCCGATCACTGCAACAGCCCCGTGGCTCGACGGCCGTGCCGAGCCGATCACCCCGGACGTCCACATGATGGCGGGACTGTTGAACAAGTGGAGCGACTACGTCGTCGATCGTGAACCCTCGGCCATCGGACTCGTGCCGGTCGGCGACGCCGTGTTGTGCACCAACCCGCTGTACGGACGAGGCTGCAGTACGGCGTATTGGAGCGCACACCTACTGGCGACGGCGTTCGCCGAGCACCCCGACGACCTCCGAGCGATGGCGGTCGCCTACGACGATGCACTGCGGGCCGAGATCCATCCGTGGTACCGGAGTTCGGTCGAGCAGGACCGCGAAGCTCGACGTGTGGCGGCGGCCCTGCTGGCCGGCGACGATCCGTATGCCGACGCGACCGACCCGAGGGCCTTCACCCGGTCGGTGTTGCGTGATGGTTTGGCGCCGGCATTGCGGTCCGACCAGGTGGTGCTGCGGGCGTTCGTGAAGAACCTCAACCTGCTGTCGCCGCCGGATGCGCTGCTCGCCGACGCCGACTTCGGAGCACGGGTGTTCGCCGTGTTGCAGACCAAGGATCAGCGCCCGCCCGAGCCCTCGCTCGGCCCGGCGACGATCTGATCCTCGACGCCCTCCCCGCCGCCT
>CAVPJT010000004.1:0-93630 GCA_963705485.1 Ilumatobacteraceae bacterium | reverse complement strand
AACTCGATGCGGCGGTGAGGACATGACGGACACACCACCGACCTTGACGCTCGAGACGATCGGCAAGTTGGCCGGTGTCTCGCGGTCGACGGTCTCGAGGGTGCTCAACGACCACCCGGATGTGCGACCCGAGGTCCGAACGCGCGTCGAGGCCGTGATCGAGAAGACCGGGTACCTCCCGAACCAGGCAGCCCGGGCGCTCGTCTCGAACCGGACGGGGCTGATCGGGCTCCTGATGCCGGCCGACGTCGTCGAACTCTTCGGCGACCCGTACTACTCGACCCTCGTGCACGGCATCCGGGAGGGCTGCGAGGAGACCGGCTCGATCTTCTCGATCTTCCCGTTCTACGGCCAGAGCGGACAGGAGACCCTCCTTCCGACGCTGATGTCGCAGGGATTCCTCGACGGCGTGATCGCGACCTCGGGACCGCGGAGCGATCAGTTGATCGCCACGTTGCGAGATCGTGGCCGGAATCTCGTCGTGATCGGCCACCCGGTCGACCACCGCGACGTGCGCCGAGTCGACGTCGAGAACCGTTCGGGGAGTGCCGTCGCCACGGCGCATCTCTGTGGGCTCGACCGACGTCGGGTCGGTTTCGTGGGACCCACATCCGCGTACCTGTTCGGCGTCGAGCGCCTCGACGGGTACCGGGATGCGCTCGTGGCCCAGGGGCGCGAACCGGATGATCGTCTCGTCCGACGTGATGAGCCCAACGTCGAGGGTGGCTACCGGGCAACCCTCGACCTGCTCGACGAACAACCCGACGCCGTGTTCGCAGCCACCGACCCGATGGCGGTCGGAGCCCTGCGAGCCCTTCGGGAGCGGGGGTGCGCGTGCCCGACGACGTCGCCGTCGTGGGGTTCGACGGCCTGCCGAATGCCCGGGTCACCGATCCGCTGTTGACGACAGTGGTCCAACCGGTCATGGAGGTCGGACGCACGGCTGTCCAGCTCCTCCGCGGCGACCATGAAGGTGCCGATGTCGTCATCCTGCCCACCGAGCTTCGGATCGGCGACTCGTGCGGCGCCCGAGCGTCGACGTCGCACAGGGAGATGTGAGGGCATGCGGTCGCACGCTGACCGCGTGCCGACGGTGACCGGGAGCGCCGTGTCCGACCTCGTCGATTCGATGACCCTGCCGGAGAAGGTCGGCCAGATGACCCAGGTCGAGTTCGGCAGCATCACCAGCGACGAAGTTGCAGCATGGTCGGTCGGCTCGGTCCTGAGCGGTGGCGGCGGCAATCCCGGCGACGGCTGAGCTCGCGCCTGGCGCGACTCGGTGGACGAATTCGTCGCTGGTTCGAGACGCAGCCGCCTCGGCATTCCCATCCTCTACGGCACCGACGCCGTCCACGGTCACAACAACGTCATCGGCGCCACGATCTTCCCGCACAACGTCGGCCTCGGAGCGACGGGCGACGCCGACCTCGTACGCGAATCTTCCGTGCCGCTGCGCTGGAAACCGCTGCCACCGGCGCCAGGTGGACGTTCGCTCCATGTCTCGCCGTCCCGAACGACGTCCGATGGGGACGAACGTATGAGGGGTTCTCCCAGGACAGCGCGGTCGTCGGTCAGCTCGGGCGCGCTTGCGTGGAGGGGTGGCACGGCGATGACCTCCGTACGACCGGCGTGTTGGCATGCGCCAAGCACTTCGTCGGCGAAGGAGCAATGGCGTGGGGCACCGCCGGAAACATCGCCACCCGTGGATCACTTGGTGGGACGGCTGGGAGCCCGGGTGGGAGATCGATCAGGGCGACGTGCCGATCGACGAAGACGAGCTTCGACAGGTCCATCTCGCTCCTTCCATCGAAGCGATCGATGCCGGAGCTCTCACGGTGATGGCCTGCTACGGCTCATGCGCGGCAATCGCATGCACGCAGACCACCACCTGCTGACCGACGTCCTCAAGACCGAGCTGGGCTTCGAAGGGTTCGTGGTGTCGGATTGGATGGCGATCGACCAGCTCGATCCCGACTACTCGACGGCCGTCGAGCTCGCCCTCAACGCCGGCATCGACATGGTCATGGTGCCGTTCGAGTTCGAGCGTTTCATTTCCACGGTGATCGACCTGGTCGCCGCCGGTCGAGTCGCCGAAGACCGTGTCGACGATGCCGTGACCCGAATCCTCCGGCACGCGAAGGCGCAACTCGGGTTGCTCGACGAGTCGCCGAATCCGGATGTCCCACTCGATGTGATCGGGTGCGACGAGCATCGCCGGTTGGCACGCTCGGCGGTCAGTGCCTCTGCCGTCGTGCTCCTCGACCATGGTGCGCTTCCCATCCCCGCCTCGACACCGATACTGGCGGCCGGCATGGCGCTCGACGACATCGGTCTGGCCTGCGGCGGCTGGACGATCTCGTGGGCCGGCGCGGCGGGGCCGATCACCGATGGGAGCACTGTCATCGACGGACTGCGCAGGCGACTGGGGTCGGAGCATGTGCTGTATCGGCCTGACGCCGAGTTCGACGGTGAGCACCGGCCGTACGGCGTGGTCTCGATCCACGAACTCCCGTACGTCGAAGGCGGTGGGGACCGGGCCGATCTCACGGTCCCCGATGAGCAACTGGATCTCGTCCGACGCATGAGAGCGTCGGTCGATCACTTGATCGTGCTCGTCATGGCGGGCCGCCCGCTCCTCATCGAACCGATCCTCGAGATCGCCGACTCCGTGGTCGCCTGCTGGCTGCCCGGATCCGAAGCCAGCGGCATCGCCGAGGCGCTGTTGGGTGTCGCGCCGTTCACCGGTCGGCTCCCTGTGTCATGGCCCCGATCCATGTCACAGGTCAGGGGCGTGGCCGAACCGGGTGTCGCCCCGCAGGCGTGGCCGGTGGGCCACGGCGTCTCCATCACGGGCACGCCTCACCACCGGAGTTGATCACCGTTCGGCCAGTCGGTGGAGCGCACCGATGTCGTGCACATCCTCAGGTCGGTGGGGATAGCCCCGGTGGAGTTCGAGCTGTTTGACTGCGGTGAAGCAGCGGACTGCTCGGCGTCCGATCGTCCCGTCGGTCAGCGCTTCCTGCGGGCTGTCGAAGCGTTGACCGTCGAAGCCGTGCTGCCACCACCCCTGTCGTCCATCGTCGAACGCCGGGTGGATGTCGATGTGCCGATCCGCCCGCGCCTCCGAGAGTTCGACTCGAACGGGAAGCCAGTCGGTGGTGATCGAGAAGGAGGCATTCACGAGAGCATCGACGAGCGGGGCGACGAACGATTCCTGGACCAGCACATCGAGATCTCGGTGCTCGCGCGTCTGGTGACCGACCAGTGCGTCGATCCCCCACCCTCCGGCGATCACCGGGGTGATTCCCAATCTCTCCATGACCTCGAGCATCCACACGACGTCGGCTTGCGAGGTGGCCACGTGTGCAGTCTCACGCGTGACGTGCGAGGAACTCCGACAACTCCACCTGCGACGGACTGTTCAGGACGCCGGGGAATCGTTCGCACACGAGCGCTGCCACCGCGCCGGCAGTCCTGACGAGTTCCTCGTCGCCGGCACCGTTCAACTTGGCGTAGATGATCCCCGCCCGGAAGCTGTCGCCGGCACCGGTCGTGTCGCGGACGTCGACGGGGTAGGGCGCGAACTCCTGTGGGTCCCCATCTCTTCGTCCGTAGACGACAGGCCGGCCGCCGTGAGTCAGGACCACGAGGCCATGGCACTGCCGGGTGTAGTTGGCCAACAGCTCGTACGGATCGTGCGGTCCGAACTCGCGAGTGGCGAACTCCTCGGAGACGACGAGCACCTCGGCCCGGTGGGCGATCTCCGAGTCGGGCGATGCGTCGACGGTCACGTACGGGGTGCCCGCGTCAACGCACCAACGGGCGGCCTGCAATGACTCGCCGCCCAAGAACGGATCCAGACAGACGATCCGACTCGAGCGGACGTCCTCCTCGGACGGCGCATTCCAGGCGCCGTTGGTCATCAACGCCTTGTAGGTCCCGAGCACGGTTCTCGCATCCGCCGCGCTCGACAACGACCTCCTTCACCGCCTCGGCCCCGCGTCGGATGGCCCGACCGTCGATGCCGGCGCCCGAGAAGACCTCGAGGACGAACGTCGACGATTGGTCGTGGCCGAGCCACGTGCCATCGAGCTTGGTGTCGACGCCGAGCCGCGCCAGGACATAGGCCGATCCCGCCGCCTCACCGCCGAACGAGGGGTAGACCCCGGCGATTTCTGCGTACCCTCCCGACGGGGGGTAGTCGTCGTCCAGCACGATCAAGGTGCTGGGGGCAATGATCCCGAATGCGTACACCTGGTGCATCACAGCTCCCTTCGCGAACGTTCAGCGAATGACCGATGGGTCGTGGCCCGAGACCAGGCGTTCCACGTCAGCCAGGTCGACCGACGACGTGTCGCCGGGCGTCGTCATGACGAGTGCTCCGTGGGCGATGCCCAACTCGAGCGTGTCGTGCAGCGGACGGCCTGCGAGCAGTCCGTAGATCAGACCGGAGGCGAACCCGTCACCTCCGCCGACGCGGTCCAGAACTTCGAGAGCCGGGTAGTGGGTTCCCTCGATGGTTCCGCCGGACCGGGACCAGGCGACTCCACCCCAGTCGTGCACCGACGCCGAATGCACGACCCGGCGGGTGGTGGCAACGACCGACAGTCCCGAGAGTTCGGCAATCGTGTCGTCGAAGTCGGCGGCATCGACGCCGAAGAGCACATCCACGTCCCCGAGCAGCTCGCTCGTCATCCGTCGCAACGCATCAGCACCTCCCCTCGCCTGCCACAGGCTGGGGCGATAGTTGATGTCATAGGACACCCGGGTCCCATGTCGACGAGCGGCGGCCATCGCCACCCGGGCAACGTCGAAGGTCGACTCGGAGAGGCCGGCGAAGATGCCACCGGTGTGGAGCCAGCGCACCCCGAGCTCGCCGAAGAGGTGGTCCCAGTCGACGTCGTCGGGTGCCAGCGTGGCGGTCGCAGAGTTCGGCGCGGTCGTACACCCCGCGTGGATTGCGCACACCGAAGCCGCGCTCGGTGAAATTGAGCGGTGTGCGATGGTGACGGCCGACATCGTCGGCCGATTTCCACACGACGTGGTCGAGGTCGAGCCCACCTTGGAGCAGGAGGTCTTCGAGCAGGCGCCCCACCTCGTTGTCGCCGATCGCCGTGACCAGCGCCGCCCGCTGCCCGAAGCAGCGACGCAGCGCCCGCCCGACGTTGTACTCCCCGCCCCCTTCGGAGACACGGAACGTGCGAGCCGTGCGCACCCGCCCTTCCCCGGGATCGAGGCGCAACATCACTTCGCCGATCGTCAACACGTCGAAGCGGCACTGATCGGCGGGCCGGATCGTCATCACGCCGCTCACGTCGGCTCCTGCGTGAGTTCGACCGCCGTCGCAGCGGCCGTCGTGACCGAGGCCCAGTCGCCGGAGGCGACGGCAGATCGGGGAACCATCCACGACCCTCCGACGGCCAGCACCTGACGAAGAGCCAGATACCGATGGGCGTTGGCCGGTGAGATGCCTCCGGTCGGCATGAATCGCACATCAGGCCACACCGCTGACAGGGCGTTGATCAGTGCGACACCTCCGACCACCTCGGCCGGGAACAGCTTGACGACATGCACCCCCAGCGTCATCGCCCGCATCAGTTCCGTTGCCGTTGCGATCCCCGGGATCACCGGCACCCCGCGGTCCTGAGCGGTCGTGATGACACCCTCGTCGAGACCCGGCGACACGATGAACCGCGCTCCGGCGTCGATGGCCGTCGCGGCGGCAGCAGCGGTGATCACCGAGCCGGCGCCGACGATCGCAGCCGGAACCTCGGCCGCCGCTCGACGGATCGCGTCGATCCCGACCGGCGTGCGCAGGGTGATCTCCGCGACCGGAAGTCCCCCCTCGACCAACGCCGAGACGAGGCCGGGTGCATCCAGTGCGTCGTCGATCGTCAGCACCGGCACGATTCGCACCTCACCGATCGCATCGATGACGTCGTTCGCCGAGGGCGGTGTCGACGCCGCGGACTCGCGGTTCATGGTCGCGCCGGTGACCCGTCCGGCAGCCGGGTCTGGGTCCACTGCTCGACCACGTCCTGCACGGGGTACTCGCCGGCCAACTGTTCATCGATGTCGATCCCGAGACCTGGGCGATCGTTGGGGTACAGATAGCCAGCTTCCACGACCGGGAGCCCGGGGAACATCTCGTACTCCAGCTCGGATGGCCCGTACCACTCCTGTACGCCGAAGGCCGGCGACCACAGATCGAGGTGAAGGTTGGCGGCATGCCCGACGGGTGAGGTGTCGGGCGGGCCGTGCCACGCGGTTCGGATCCCGTAGGCGTGCGCCATGTCGGCGGCCTTGCGGGCCGGGGTGATGCCACCCATCTGGCTCACGTGCATCCGGATGAAATCGACCAGCCGCTGTTCGATCACCGTCCGCCATTCGAGCGGATGGTTGAACAGCTCGCCCATTGCCAGCGGGGTCGCACACTGCGATCGGACACGTTCGAACCAGTGCAGATCCTCGGGGGCGAGCAGGTCCTCGAGGAAGAACAACCGCAGCGGTTCGACGTCCTTGGCGAACAGAACGGCGTCGGAGGGCGCCAGTCGCTCGTGGACGTCGTGCAGCAACTCGATGTCCGGGCCGACTGCACCACGCACGTGCTCCATCATCGTCAGTGCGTCACGGCGGTACGCCTTGGGATCGAAGTACGCCCCGTCCGGCGCTCCCCTGGGCGGCGCCGTGCCGGTCGCGCCACCGCCGTACAGGCCTTGCTGAATCCGCACGAAGCGGAAGCCGTCCTCGACGTATTGTTGCACCCGGTCGGTGACGTCCTGGGGGGTCGGCCCGTCGGCGTGGACGTACACGTTGGCGGCCTCGCGGCACTTGCCGCCGAGCAGGTCGTGGACCGGCATGCCGGCCTGCTTGCCTTTGATGTCCCACAGCGCCTGATCCACTCCGGAGATGGCGTTGTTCAACACCGGCCCGTTGCGCCAGTACCCGTGCACCATCGACATCTGCCAGATCTCCTCGATCCGCGAGACGTCGCGGCCGATCAGGAACGGCTTGAGGTGCTGCTCGACGGCGGCGGCCACCGCGTGGATGCGCTGGGTGAAGGTTGCACATCCGACGCCGTGCAGCCCGGGCTCGGACGTCACCACCTTGACGACGGCGAGGCGGGCACGGCCAGGCTGGGTGAGGATGACCTGAACGTCTTCGATGGTGGTGGGCTGTGTCATGGTGCTGATTCCTCCAGGTTTGCCGACGGCGGCCGCGACGAGCGGCCTGACCAGTCCTGCACAGAGCTCGGCTGCCAACCGGTCTCCGCGGTGATGGTGGAGATGTCGATCAGATCCCGTGTGGTGGCGGGGACATCGGGATAGTGGGCACGGATGAGTTCGCCGAGCGCGAGATCTCGATGGCGATGAGCAACCCCGGGCATGTACACCCGGTAACCGGGCAGGTCGGTGCGCACCACTGCCAGGAACAGTTCCGCCGCATCCTCGTACGAGAGGCCGGTGAATCCTTCGAGGATGTCGTTCGGTCGCTCCTCGCCCGAGCTCACGCGTACCCGGTCATCGCTGTAGTGCAGGAGCGGAAACCGGAGTGCGACGCAGTCGATTCCACATCGTTCGGCGTAGTAACGCAGCATCACCTCGCTCACGGTCTTGCTGAGCGCATAGAGGTTGGACGGATCCGGCGCCGTCGTCTCGTTCAGCGGATAGCCCGGATCCGACGGCTTGTTGATCACGGTCCGGCGATCGATGTGGGAGCCGATCAGTTGCAGCGTGCTGGCGAAGACGATCCTGCCGACACCGCGCTCGGCTGCGCCTTGGAACATGTTTTCGTTCATCGACACGTTGTCGTTGAAGACGAGCTGTGGCGGGGTGGCTCCGATACCCGGATGATTGCCGAGGTGCAGCAGGACGTCGATGTCCTCGAGCAATTCGAGCGCACGGGCGTGGTCGAGGAGATCGGCGTGTACGAAGCGGTACGGCACGTCGCTCGCGTCGACGATGTCGGTGGCGAGCAGATCGAAGCCTTCGCGGTGAAAGAGTGACGCCACCGTGCGTCCGAGCCGTCCGGCTGCCCCGGTGACGAGCACCCGCGGTTGGTCCGACATGCCGCGCCCGGTCATCGCGCCAGTTCCAGGACGGTGAGGCAGACGGGCTCCGACACGTTGTAGGTACCGTCGACTCGCCTCGGCATCCCCGTCACGGCGTCGATGTCGAACGGAACGAGGGTATTGCTGTCCTGGTTGGCAACCAGCAGCGCACGACCCGAGGGGTGCACGGCGAAGTTCCTCGGCGTGCGACCGCCACTGCGAACGTGACCGAGCGGCTCGAGCGGCTCGCCCGGACCGGTGAAGCCGAACGCTGCGATGCTGTCGTGACCGCGGTTGGAGACGTAGACGTACCGGCCAGTCGGATGCACACGAACCTCCGCAGCGATCGACTCACCTTCGAAGTCGTCCGGCAGGGTGGACCTGGACCCGAGTCGCGTCAATCGTCCGTTCGCGAGGTCGAGGCCGAGCGTCACGATCGTCGAGTCGAGTTCACACACGAGGAATCCGACCGGCAACTCGGGATGGAATGCGAGATGCCGAGGTCCGGCCCCGGCGTCGAGCACGAGCTCGTCGTCCAACAGGAACGCGTCGCCGTCAGGCTGTCGATCGTGCACGTAGTGGCTCACGCGATCCGTGCCGAGATCGGCGGCATAGACGGAGTCGCCGACCGGTCCGGGCACGATGGAGTGGGCGTGAGGACCCTGCTGGCGAGCAGTCGGCCCGGAACCGCGATGTTGGTGGGTGGCGATCAGCTCCCCGAAGCGACCGTCGTGTTCGAGGCCATACACGGCGACGGTGCCTGAGAGGTAGTTGGCGACGTAGAGGTAGCGGCCACCGGCGTCGACGCTGACGTAGCACGGAGCGCTGCCGTGACTCGGCGCACGGTCGATCATGTCCAGCGAGCCATCCGCCGGGTCGATACGAAAGGCGACCAGGCTTCCCCCTCGGGCGGTGCGGTCTCGCTCACGGCGTAGAGGAAGTCTCCGCTCGGATGGGTGGCCAGGAACGACGGCTGCTCGACGCCGTCGAACTCGCTCCGCTCGCCCAGGACAGCGGCCGGATCGGACCAGTCGTAGACATGAATCCCGATCGCAGATTCGTTCGTGTAACAGCCGATGTAGAGGTAGGTCTGACGAGTCATTCACATCCCCCTGTACTGCTCGGAACTCTGAGGACGACACGAACCGCGCCCTTCCACCACACATCCTCCCGGGAGCGCTCCCAGGCGCAGCCGGAACCATCGCGCGCCGGCGCCACGACCAATGGACCGACGACACGTCATTGCGGGCGCGGACCCAGACGCACCGCGAGGTGCGCGGTCACCTCGCGGCACTGCTGCTCGAGTGCCACGACAGCGCCTTCGAACACGCGGGGTATCGACCCCGTCGGGTCGGCGACCTCGGGAATGGCAGCTCGCAGATACTTGCCGGCAGTCCGGTCGTCGGTGAGCGACTGCACCCACGACCTCACATCGGTGTCATCGTCGTGGCCACCGTCGGCAGCGGCGGCGAGGAATTCGGGGAGCGTCAACGCTCGCCGGAACGCGTCGGGCGACAGCGCAGCGATCTTCACCACGTGATCACGCTCGGCGGTGAGGATCAGGTCGGCGCCGTCGACGAGCGATGCGGTGGTCGCCGAGCTGCGGTGTGCCGAGACGTCGAGCCCGCGCCGTCGCATGGCATCGACGGCGTCGTCGATCGCGGGCAGGTCGACCGGACCGAACCCGGACGAACGCATCTGGACCGCCCCCTCGCCGAGACGCTCGGTGAGCATGGCGTTCAGCATCGCCGCCACCATGACCGACCTCGTCCGGTTGTGGCTGCACACCGTGAGGATTCGCAGCGGGCGACCCGCTGGGACCGTCAACGCAGGTCCAGTCCGAAGACGTCGTGGAAGGTTCGGTAGTACTCGTCGTCCTCTTCGATCGCTCCCATCGCGATCCAGTCGCTGTCGTCGATGCGATCGTGCAGCTCGGCGAGTTCGGCACCACCCCAGCTCACCGGATAACGAAGCCGGTGATCCTCGGTGGTGATCGCTGTGTGGATCACTGCGGCCACCTCGAACGGGTCGGTCGCGTTGGCCATCCCGGTCATGTAGAACTGGAACATCCGCCGGTAGTGGGCGTCGTAGACGCCCGACGAGTTCGGGGCGTCGATGTTCTTGGCGAAGATCGCCGACTTGGTCACCCCGGGTTCGATGATGGCGACTCGGATCCCGAACGGCGCCAACTCCTGCGCCAAGCCCTCGCTGAGTCCTTCGAACGCCCACTTCGACGCAACGTACGGCGACTGGGCGAGTGCTGCGATTCTCCCGGCGACCGAGGTGATGTTGACGATGGTGCCGCCGCCGCGCTCGCGCATCTGCGGCAGCACCGCCTGGATGCAGCGAACCGCACCGCACAGGTTGACGTTCATCACCGACAGGTACAGCTCGGGCGGGCACTCCTCGGCCACCGCGTTGCCACCGACCCCAGCGTTGTTGACCAGGTTGTCGACACGGCCCGTCGCGTCGAGGATCCGCTCGAATCCGGCCCGCACCGACTCGTCGTCGGCGACGTCGAGCTCGAAGAGTTCGACCGACACACCGGCATCGGCCGCCATCGTGCGGAGCTTGTCGGCTCGCTCGATCGACCGCACGGTGCCGATCACCCGGTGGCCCTGCTGGGCGAGATGGATCGCCGTCGCACGGCCGATCCCGGAGTTCGCTCCGGTGACCACGCTCACGGGTCGGTCATCGATGGTGATCTGCTCGTTCGACATGGCGCCGAGCGTAGGCGCGGGCGTCAGTTGCGAACAGAGCGTTGGATGTCGTGCACCCAGTCGTCGGCATCACGCCATCGAGCATCGGCGTGCTCGCGGGTTGCCTCGGCCTGCTCGTCGGCCGCGGGGTACGACCCGAGGAACTTCACGCCACCTTGCTTCGCGTGCAATGTACGCATCGTGTCGGCGAGCAGCTCGTCCGCCACGTGCGCTTCGGCGTACACGATGAAGCAGTAGTCGCCGAGCCCGCCGGCTTTGGTGGGACGGCTGGTGAGGTTCGACAGGTTGATCCGACGGGCGGTGAACTCCTGCAGGATCGACACCAGGCTGCCCGGCTCGTCGGCTCGCTGATAGATCACCAGCGCCGTCTTGTCGTTGCCGGTCGGGGCCGGCACACCCTCGCGGGCGACGACCACGAATCGGGTCTGGTTGCCGTCATGATCGGCGATGTCGGCCGCGAGGACGTCGAGGCCATACACATCAGCCGCCACTCGCGGGCCGAGGGCGGCAGTGTTGATCGCTTCGCTCTCGCTCACCAGTCGCGCCGCGTCAGCAGTGCTGTAGGCGGCACGAATCTCGGCGTCGGGAAGCTGCTCGCGCAGGTAGCGGTGACACTGCGCCGTGGCGACCGGAATCGAGAAGACCTCGGTGACGTCGGCGAGCGTCACGCCCGGTTTGGCGAGCAGGCAGTGCTCGATGTCGATCACGATCTCGCGCTGGATCAACAGGTCGTGGTCGAAGGCGAGGGCGTCCTGCGTGAAGTTGACCATGCCCTCGATCGAGTTCTCGATCGGCACCACACCGACCTCGACCTCGCCGTGCTCGACCGCATCGAGCACATCAGGCACGGTGCGGTAGGCAACATGTTCTGCCTCGGCCAGATCCGGCTGCGAGAGGAGCGCCTGCTGGGTGAACGTGCCGAAGGGCCCGAAGAACCCCACCCGTTTCGCTGCGCTCGGTGCCATCGAGTTCAAGACTACGGGTGCGCTCGACGAGCGCCAGGCTTCGTTGCGGTCGTCGGGGCCGTTTGATTGTCGACGTGGCACGATGAGCGGATGGACGAACTGGGTCTGCGCGCACTCCTCGATGATGTGCAGTCGGGCGCGATGTCGCCCGACGACGCCGTCGTCCGGTTGCGACGTCTGCCATTCGCCGACGTCGACGGCGCCACGGTCGACCACCATCGGCACCTCCGATCCGGACTTCCGGAGGCCATCTACGGTCCCGGCAAGAGCCCGGCGCACTGCGTGGCGATCGTCGGCGAACTGCTCGACCACGGCACCGGCCCGGTGCTGCTCACCCGAACCGACGAAACCCAGCGCACCGCGTGCCTCGAGGCCCACGGTGCAGCAGTCGAGGCGAGCGGAAGCATGGTGTGGCGCCTTCCCGACGCGACGTCGACAGCCAAGGTGGTCGTGGTCACAGCCGGCACCAGCGACATTCCGGTCGCCGACGAGGCGGCACTCGCCTTGCGGGCCTACGGGTTCGCCCCATCGGTCGTGACCGACGTCGGAGTCGCCGGCCTCCACCGATTGCTCGCTCGCCTCGACGACCTCACCGACGCCGATGCGCTGATCGTGGTCGCCGGCATGGAGGGTGCACTCGCCAGCGTGCTCGGCGGCCTCACCGGGGCCCCGATCGTCGCGGTCCCGACCAGCGTCGGCTACGGCGCCGGTCTCGACGGGGTCACCGCCCTGCTCGCGATGCACGCCTCGTGCGCGAGCGGCGTCACCGTGGTGGGCATCGACAACGGCTTCGGCGCCGCGTGCGCCCTCGCTCGCATGTTCACGTGGCCGAAGCGATGACCGACTCCATGGCCTCCTCCATGACCGGGTCGACGTCCGAGACGTCAGAACCCGGCGCCCGTCGCGTTGCCTGGTTCAACTGCCAGGCCGGAGTCGCCGGCGACATGACGATGGCTGCACTCGTCGACGCCGGCGCCGACCCCGATGTGGTCGCCTCGACGATCGGTGGCCTCGGCGTCGACGGCTACGCCCTGCTGTTCGAACGTGTCCAACGCTGCGGTGTCCGTGCCACCTGGGCCAACGTCGTCGTCCATCACGAACACGACCATCCCGACGACCACGACCACCATCGTCCGCTGCACGAGGTCCTGGCCCTGCTCGACGGGGCCGACCTCCCCGAGCGGGTGCACCAGCGGGCACGGGCCGTCTTCGAACGACTCGGCGAGGTCGAAGGCGTCATCCACGGCGTCGACCCTGCCGAGGTCGAACTCCACGAGGTCGGCGCCATCGACTCGATCGTCGACGTGGTCGGTGTGTGCGCGGCGCTGGAGGCACTCGGCGTCGACGACGTGTGGTGCAGCCCGATCGCCGTCGGCCACGGCTCGGTCCGCAGCGCGCACGGTGTGATCCCGAACCCGGCGCCCGCAACGATGGCGCTGCTCGCCGAAGCCGGGGTTCCCACCGTCGGGCTCGACACCACCCTGGAGGTGTCGACGCCCACCGGGGTGGCGCTGATGACAACGCTCGCTTCCGGTTTCGGCGCGATGCCCTCGATGGCCAGCGACGCGATCGGTTACGGAGCGGGAACAGCCGACACGCCCGAGCGCGCCAACGTCGTGCAGGTGGCGGTCGGTCATCGACGCGACGCCGACCCCGACGACGGCACGCCGGTGGCACTGCTCGAGGCCAACCTCGACGACGTCACCGGCGAGGTGCTCGCCCACACCGTCTCCACGCTGCTTGCCGCCGGCGCCCATGACGCGTGGATCACCCCCATCGTGATGAAGAAGGGGCGGCCGGCGCACACGATCGCCGTGCTGTGTGACCCATCGGCGCTCGCCGCGATGCGAGAGATGCTGGTCCGCGAGACCGGGACGCTTGGTGTACGCATGTCGATGATGCGCCGCTGGCCGCAACGACGAACCGAATCCATCGTCGACGTCGACGGCCACAGCATTCGGGTGAAGATTGCCGAACACCGCATCAAGGTCGAGTTCGATGACGCTGCGACCGCCGCGGCGGCGCTCGGCGTCCCGGTGCGCACCCTGCTCGATCGAACCGCTGAACTGGTCGACGAAACCAACGACGCTCCGACCTCTTCAGCTCCGTAGGCTCGCCCCTTCATGGGGTCGATCGCTGTCAGCAGACTCGCCTGGCAGCTGCCCGGCGGCGACGAACTGTTCCGCGATGTCGGATTCCGGGTCGGTGACGGCGACCGCGTGGCGATCGTCGGGGCCAACGGAGTCGGCAAGTCGACGCTGCTCAAGCTGATCACCGGTGACCTGGCCGCCAGCGACGGCACGATCAGCGTCGACGGGCAGATCGGCGTGATGCACCAACTGGTCGGCACCGCCGATCATCCCGCAACCACCGTCCACGAACTCCTGTTGTCATTGGCTCCGACGCGCCTTCGAGAGGCCGCCGACCGCTTGACAGCCGCGGAGCAACGTCTCGGCGACGCCCCGATGGACTATGCGGACGCACTGGCACGCTGGGGCGACGCCGGCGGCTACGACCTCGAGGTGGCGTGGAACGAGTGCGTCACCCGAGCCTTCGGCGAGAGCTTCACCGAGGTGCGTGACAGGCCCTTGCGCACGCTGAGCGGCGGCGAACAGAAACGGCTGGCACTCGAGACCCTCCTGCGGAGCGAGTTCGACATCCTGGTGCTCGACGAGCCCGACAACTTCCTCGACGTGCCAGCGAAGCGCTGGCTCGAGGGCCAGCTCAACGACACACGCAAGACCGTGTTGTTCATCAGTCACGACCGCGAACTGCTCGCCGCAACGGCCGGCAAGATCGTCACCGTCGAAGCCTGGGGCGCGTGGACCCACGGTGGCTCCTTCGCCACGTACAACGAGGCGAAGGAGCGCGAGCACGACAAGCGCGACCGTGATCGAGCCCTCTACGACGACGAACGTCAGCGCCTCGAGGACTACGTGAAGCTGATGCGTGAACGGGCGAAGATCAGCGAGGCCTTCGCACCCAAGCTGAAGGCGGCCGAGACGAAGCTGCGCCACTTCGTGGAGAAGCACGACCGTCCTCCGGAGGTACGCGATCAGCAGATCGACGTACGTCTACGCGGGGCCCGCACGGGCAAGCGTGCGGTGATCTGTGAGTCGTTGGAGATCGACGGGCTCACCGATCCGTTCGATCTCGAACTCTGGTACGGCGAACGTGTCGCCGTGCTCGGCGGCAACGGCGTCGGCAAGAGCCACTTCCTGCGGCTGCTCGATCAGTTGACCAACGATGGCCGTTCCGGTGATCCGCACGACGACCGTGTCGCGTACGACGGCGTCTGCCGCCTCGGGGCGGGCGTCGCACCCGGCCTGTTCCATCAGACCCACGAGCACCCCGAGTGGCACGGCCGTGCGCTCGTCGACGTCTTGTACGACCACGACGTCGTGCTCGGTCCGGCGATGGGGATGCTGCGACGCTACGAACTCCATGGCAACGCACAGCAGACGTTCGAGACGCTGTCGGGCGGCCAGCAGGCCCGCTTCCAGATCCTGCTGTTGGAGTTGTCCGGTGCCACCCTGCTGCTGCTCGACGAACCGACGGACAACCTCGACCTGATGTCAGCCGAGGCGCTCGAACACGGCCTCGCCCAGTTCGACGGCACCGTGGTGGCGGTCACCCACGACCGCTGGTTCCTGCGCGGCTTCGACCGGTTCGTGGTGTTCGGCGACGACTGCGCCGTCAGCGACCACACCACCCTTCCGACCGCCTGGGAGTGATCGTGGTCCCCGGAGACCTGGGGTCGGGGGACTCCGGTCGTCAGGCGCCGCTGGTGTCGAGAACGGCCTGGATCCAGGCGGCGAGCTGTTCGGCCGACTTGGTGCCACTCGCCCGGTCGAGCACAGTGCCATCGGCGTCGGCGATCACCAGATACGGGAAGCCGGCACCGCCGTTGACCAGGAAGCTCGTCGACTCGACGCTGTCGGCCATCATCGGCCACTGCGCCGGCCAGTCCTTGTCGACGACCCACTCCGACGGCGGGTAGTTCGGGCCGGTGCTGTCGACCCCGGTGCTGATCCCGACGACATTCATCCCATCTGGGAGTCCGGCGCGGTTGTTCAGCTCGATCAGCTCGGGGATCTCGTCGTTGCAGTGCGGGCACCAGTGGGCCAGGAACACGTACAGGGTGGCGCCGTCTGAGGAGCCGCCGACCGTGACCGGGTTGCCATCGAACGTGGCGCCCTCGACCACCGGCATCGCCAGTCCGAGGGCGGGATCGACATCGACGACCGCGTCGAGGCCGGGAAGCGGATCGCCAGTCACGTCGACCGGGCGATTCTGCTGCACATCAGGGCCATAGGTGGGACGCGTGGTCTCGCCCGGAGCGAGAACACCACCGGAGCTCTCGTCGTCGCCGCCGGTCAGAAGCACGGCAGCGCCAGCAAGCCCGAGGACGAGCACGATCACTCCGACGACGATGATCACGGTGCGGTTCTTCACGAGGAGGGCTCCATTTCGGGCTCGGACGTCGAGGTGTCAGCTGGTGTAACCAGTCTGGCGGGGAAGCGGACGAGCAACAGTATGAGGATGGTGAGAAAGCCGATCAACGCCATGTTCGCAAGGCTCAGGCCGAACTCACGGAACCAGATGAACGTGCACGACGGGCCCTGGAACTCGCAGGCCCCGTTGTCGAGCGCCGGTCGCCATTCGATCAGGCTGTGCCAACCGGAGATCGCCACGCCGACGGCGGCGAGTGGCGCTGCGTACCAGCGCACGTTCGGGTCCTTCCTCAGCCCACCGACGAGCAGGATCACGGTCAGCGGATACATCGCGATTCGTTGGAACCAGCAGAGACGGCAGGGCGTGAAATTGGCCACCTCGGAGAAGTAGAGGCTGCCGAGTGTGGCCCCGAGGGCCACGAGGAACGCCAGCCACACCGCCGAGTCGCTGATGGCTGAACCCAATCGGCTCGCACCTTCGTTGCCGGTCGCCGCGAGTACTCGCAACACGACCAACGAGACCGCGCCGATGCCAGCAGCGATCGTCAGCAGCCCGACGAACAGTTGGGCTGTTTCGGTGTCCACTGCACAAGTATGCAACGACGGCAGTACGTTCTTTCGGCGATGTCGTCAGACGCGTTCGCGGAGCCCGCAGTGGTACCCGACCAGCGAACGTCGAAGGCCACCCTCAACGAGCTCCGCAAGACCCGCCAACGGCGACGCCTCGGCGACGCCGACTGGTACGACATCGCCTACCGCGTGCTACCTGTTCGCCCTCGTCGGCCTGACGCTCGTGGTCTGGGTGTCCGACGCCGTCGACGGGGCGATCGGCGACGGCATCGACACCGCTGACCTGCTCGAACGGGGCCCGTCGATCATCGGGCTGCTCGTGGCCGCCGCCTTCGCGCTCGGTGTCCGCAGCGGCGCCGACGGCGGACCGGTGGCGATCGAAGTCGCCGACATCCGCCACGTGCTGCTGTCGCCGATCTCGCGCCGTTCGGTGATGTTGCGACCCGTGGCTCAGCGTCTCCGTGCTGCAGCGTTTGCGCTCGGCCTCGGCGGTGCGGTCCTCGGCCAGTTGGTCGCCACCGAGGTCGAAGGCTCTCGCACGGCCTGGGCAGCAGCCTGCGGCGCGTTCGGAGCCATCGTCGGCGTCACCTTCATCGCCACCGCCGTCATCGCTCACACACTTCGGGTGCCCCGGTGGCTCGCCACGACACTCGCCGCGGCGGTGCTCGCCTGGCAGGGGGCGGTGGCCTGGGGAATCTGGAACGGCGAGACGACCGGACTGGCACGTGTGGCTCCCGGAAATCTCGCCGGCCGGCTGGCGCTGTGGGGCATCAGCCAGCGATCGATCGACGTGATCGCCATCGTGGTCGCCCTCGCGATGACGGCTGCGGCGCTCGCCCTCGGTGGGCGACTCCGCGTCGAGGCACTGGCACGGCGCGGTGAACTGGTGTCACAACTCCGGTTCGCAGCCACCGTGCAAGATCTCCGCACCGTCGTGCAGTTGCGGCGGCAATTGCGATCGGAGATGTTGCGCACCCGACCGTGGGGGCAGCGGCACCAGCCCGCCCGACCTGCTGCCACCGGGTCGGCTCGTGGACGCACGCCATCGACGACTGCCACCAACGGCGAGGGGGTCAGTCCGTCAGCGCTCGTCGTCTGGCGACGCGACAGCCGATCGCTGCGGCGATTGCCGGCCGCCAGATGCTTCCGTATCGGCCTGCTCGCGGCGATCGGCGGTGTCGGCGCGGCACTGACGGTGTCGTCGTCGCCGATGTTCGGATTGCTGCTGCTCGGTGCACTGTTCTTCGCGGGTCTCGAGTCGCTCGAACCGCTGTCGCAAGAGATCGACCGCCCCGACCTCACCGACGGCATCCCGATCGAACGTGGATGGATCTATGCGCACCACCTCATGGCGCCATCGGTGCTGCTCGTAGCGGTCGGCATCATCGGTGCCGCGACGGCATTCCTGGTCGATCCCGACCTCGGCCCGCTGACATTCGCCGTTGCCATTCCGATGGTGTGGGCCGGCGCGATGGGTCCGGTGGTCGTCACCATGCTCGACGCGCCCACCACCCCATCGCCCACCACACTGATGGGCACCCCCCGCGACGCGGAGACGAGCTTCGTGCCACCCGAGTTCGCCGGATTCAGCACGGCGTTGCGCACACTGCTGCCCGTCATCATCAGCGGTGTCGGCACGATTCCCGTGTTCGTCGCCCGCTTCGCCGACGACGCCGCAAGCGTCGGTCGCTCACTGGTCGCATTGACACTGTTCATCGCGATCGTGGTGCTCTGGGTGCGACGCCGCGACCCATGGGGCGCCAAGGTCCGAGCATTCTTCGAAGAAGGGCGAGCCGCCACCGCATGAGCAACTCACGATCGAACCGGCCACAATCGCAGCGCAGTCGCGCAAAGCAGTCCGGCAAGTCCGCGGCAACCGGTGCGAAGAAGAGTGGAGCTGCATCGCCCCAGTCGAAGACGACCTCGAAGCCCGAGCCCGCTGCACGATCGGGGCGACCAGCAGGGCCTCCCGCCGCGATCGAGACCATCGGGTTGTCCAAGCGCTACGGCGATGCGCCCGCCCTGTGGCCGCTCGACCTGCGCATCGGGTCGGGTGAGCGCATCTCGTTGATCGGCCACAACGGCAGCGGCAAGACCACGTTGATGCGAATGCTGGTCGGCATGCTCGAACCGACCGAGGGCACCGCCACGATCTCCGGTCATCCGATCGGATCGATCGAGGCCCGCGCCGCCGTGTCGTACCTCGCCGATCAACCCGTGTTCTACGACGACCTCACCGTGTGGGAACACCTCGAATACATCGCCCGGCTGCACGGCACCGACGACTGGGAGCAGCAGGCGGTCGACCTCGTCGACATGGTGGGTCTGATGGACCGGGTCGACGACCTGCCGACGACGTTCAGCCGCGGCCTCAAGCAGAAGGCGGCGCTCACCATGGCCTTCGTCCGCCCGTTCGACGTGATGCTGATCGACGAGCCGTTCGTCGGGCTCGACCGGCTGGGCCGCGAAGCCCTGCTCGAGTTGCTCACGCTCGCGCACGGCGACGGCGCCACGCTGGTCGTTGCCACCCATGAGCTCTCGAGCGTGAAAGAGAGCAGCCGACTGATCGCGTTGAGCAGCGGCGAGGTGACCTACGACGGCGATCCGACGGCTGCCGACCTGGCTGCGCTCACCGAGGGTGTCCGCCAGGATCGCGAGTGACCGTCAAGAGTTCCTTCAAGAGAGCCTCAACCAGGCAATTCGTCGTCTAGCATCGCGGCCATGCAGGAGTTCACTTCGGTCACCGCTTCGTCCTACGACGCCGAATCACTGGCACCGCTGCTCAACGAGAAGGCCGCCGATGGCTGGTCGGTCGTCTCGATCGTGGCTGCCGGCACCAACATCGTCGCCTACCTCCAGCGTGAGGCCGACGGGACCGCCGTCGACACTGCGGTCGAGGCGGCACCGGCCGAGGAGCCAGCGGCCGACGAAGCACCCGCCGACGAAGCACCCGCCGAGGAGACGCCTGCCGAGGAGACGCCTGCGGTCGACGAGCCGGCTGCGGCCGCTCCGTTCGTCCCGGCCGCAGCAGCTGCCGTCGTCGAGGAGACACCGGCTCCGGTCGAGGAGCCCGCCGGGTGGGCCACAGCGCCCGATGAGCCGACCACCGAGGCCCCGGTCGAGCCGGCCGCCGAAGAAGCGTCGATCGCCGACCTCGCAGCACAGGTGAGCGAGCCCGAGCCAGCCGCTGTCGAGGAGCCCGTTGCCGCCGAGCCGGCCGCCGAAACCGCTCCAGCTGCCGATTCGGCAGTCCCGGCCGGTTGGTATGCCGACCCGTCGGGCCGATTCGAGTTGCGCTACTGGGACGGAGCGGCCTGGACCGAGCACGTCTCTCGAGCCGGCCAGCAGTTCACCGATCCTCCGGTCGCCTGACGAGCCAGCGAAACCGAGGGGTCAACGACCCCGTTCGGTTGCATGTCCGCTGAACAGTTGCTGCGACCGAACCGCCTGACCGACGTACCCTGAGCCGATGCGCGCCACCTCCATCGGCCACGCCGGCATGCTCATCGAAACCGATGCGGGATCGATCGTGTGCGACCCCTGGTTCGTGCCCGCATTCTTCGGGTCATGGTTCGTCTTCCCCCGCAACGACCAGTTGACCGACGACCTCCGCGGGCGCATCGAAAACGCCGACTTCCTCTACATCTCGCACCTCCACGGCGACCACCACGACGAGCCCTGGTTGCGCGAACACCTGCGCCGCGACATCCCGATCCTCTTGCCCGGATTCCCGACCCGCGAGCAGCAGCGAACCCTCCAAGCGCTCGGCTTCACCGAGTTCGTCCGCACGGTCGACACCGAGGAGATGGAGATCGCTCCCGGTCTCACCGTGGCGATCCACGTCGAGACCTCGATCACCGATGGCCCCGGCGGCGACTCGGCGCTGGTCGTCTCCGATGGCACGTCGATCCTCGTCAACCAGAACGACTGCCGCACCAACGACCTCGCCCAGCTGCGTGCCCACGGCCCGGTTGATCTGCACTGGCTGCAGTTCTCGGGGGCGATCTGGTACCCGATGGTGTACGACATGCCCGACAGCGACAAGCGCCAACTCTGTGAGGCGAAGGTCGGCGCCCAGTTCGCCCGAGCGATGCGGTACGTGGAGAACATCGATGCGCGCTACGTCGTGCCGAGTGCCGGTCCACCTGCGTTCCTCGATCCGGACCTGTTCGCGCTCAACATGATCGACGGTGACGAGCTGAGCATCTTCCCCGACCAGACCCAGTTCCTCCGACGCCTCGCCGACGCCGGTCGGCAGCGGGGTGATGAACATCCCCGGCACGACGATCGACATCGGACCCGACTCGATCGAGGTGACCCACCCGATGCCGGTCGCCGACGTCGACGCGATCTTCGCCGACAAGCGTACGTACCTCGAGACGTACCAAGCCGACTGGATGCCGTGGCTCGACGACCTGAAAGCATCGTGGAATCCCCCGAGCACCGACCTGCTCGCCACGCTTCGCGGCTGGTGGGAGCCGCTGCTCGACATGGCGCCGACGTTGCGTTCCCAGGTGGGTGGCAATGTCCTGATCAATGCGGGCGACCTGCCGATCCTCGTCGACTTTGCTGCTGGCGAGGTCCGCCGCCACGCCGACGAGCCCTTCTCGTTCCGATTCGACATCCCGCGTGAGCTCGTCGAGACCGTCGTCGCCGCAGCGAGCCGTCGACTGGAGCAACTCGCTGCTGCTGTCGTGCCGCTTCACGGCGTGGCGCGAGGGCGAGTTCAACGAGTACGTCTACAACTTCTTGAAGTCGCTGTCGCGCGAGCGCATGCGCCGTGCCGAGGCCGAAGTCATCCGCAAACTCACGCCGGTCGACGTGCTCGAACACCTCGACGAGGACGACATCCGCATCGGCGACTACCTGGTGCAGCGTCGGTGTCCGCATCGCAACGCCGACCTCGCTGCGTTCGGTGAGATCGACGGCTGTGACTTCGTGTGCACCCTCCACGGTTGGCGGTTCGACCTCGAGACCGGTCGCAACAAGACCGCCTCCGACCAACCCCTGCGCATCCGGCCCGCCACCACCTCCACCGCCGACCTCGACTGACCCCAACCACGTTTGCGTGACGGTTTCGGTGAGACGGCCCACCCGAAGTGCAACACAAACGGTCGAATCACGTTTGCGTGACGATTTCGATGGGACGGGTCGCCCGAAGTGCAACACAAACGGGGTGGGATAGGTTGGAAGGGTGCTGGATCTCGGGATCGACCTGAACCTCTGGCCATGGGTGTGGCTCGGCATCGCCGTGTTCTTCGCCCTGATCGAACTCACCGTGCTCGCCGGTTCGTTCGTGCTGCTCCCCTTCGCCGTGTCGGCTCTCGGCGCCGCGTTGCTCGGCTTCTACGACGTCGCCATCGAGATCCAATGGCTCATGTTCCTCGGCGGCGGTGCCGTGATCTGGATCCTGCTCTACCGATACGCGAAGACGATTCGCCGGCCAGAACGAACTCCAACCCGGTGTCGGCGCCGATCGCCTGATCGGCCTCACCGGCATCGTCACCTCGGCCATCGACCCCGACGACACCGACCGCCGCGGTCGCGTCACCGCCCACGGCGAGATATGGGGCGCCACTTCCGAGAACGGTCAGCCACTCCCGCAAGGCACCCACGTCCGCATCGTCGCCGTCAGCGGCACCAAGGTCATCGTCCAGTCGACCGACGTCGTGCCGCCGACCACCCCACCAGTCGCCCCACCCGGTGCGCCGCCGCCGGCCCCACCGCCCAGTTCATCATCCCCACCAGCGCCACCCACCTAGTCCGACCACCAAGCCGGGAGCTTCCGTGAATCCCATTGCCATCGTCCTGATCGTCGTCGCACTCATCGGCATCGGCGTGCTCGTCAGCGCTGTCAAGATCGTGCGCCCGTATCAGCGGGGACTCGTCGAACGTCTCGGCAAATACAAGACCACGCGTGACCCAGGTCTCAACCTGATCCTGCCGTTCATCGAGACGATGCAGCTGATCGACATGCGTGAGCAAGTGGTCGACGTGCCGCCGCAGGAGGTCATCACCGCCGACAACGTGGTGGTGTCGGTCGACGCCGTCGTGTACTACGAGGCCACCGACCCGCAGCGCCTCGTGTACAACGTCGCCGACTTCTTCATGGCGCTCACCAAGCTCGCCCAGACCAACCTCCGCAACCTGATCGGCGATCTCGAACTCGACCGTGCGCTCACCTCCCGCGACACGATCAACACCCAACTGCGTGACGTGCTCGACGACGCCACCGACAAGTGGGGTGTGCGGGTGGTGCGAGTCGAGATCCAGCGGATCGATCCGCCGCCGGACATCGTGTCCGCCATGCACGCCCAGATGCGTGCCGAGCGCGACCGTCGTGCCACCGTCACCGAGGCAAAGGGCTATCAGGAGGCAGCGATCGCACGTGCCGACGGCGAGCAGCAGGCAGCCGTCCTCTCGGCACAGGGTCGCAAGCAGGCCGCCGTCCTCGATGCCGAGGGCCAAGCCCAGGCGATCGAACTGCGCGCCAGCGCCGAGAAGCTCCAGCTGGAACTGATCGGTCAGGGCGAAGGCAACGCCGCGCGTGCCCGCCTCACCGGAATCAAGGAGGCCAAGGCCGACAAGAGCGTGCTGACCGTCGAGTACCTGCAGGCCCTCGAACGCATCGGCGACGGGCGTGCCACCAAACTCGTGATCCCGGCCGAATTCTCCGGCCTGTTGGGCACCGTGGCGGCACTTGCGGCTGCGAGCGGTGACGACGACACCGACGACGAGGTTCGTCCCAAGGACGGATTGCCGATCCCCGACGACGACGAACGCGTCGACCTGCCCGAGCCGGCCCGTTCGGAGACGCGCCGCTAGTCATGCGCAGCGTCGATGCACCCCGAGCGGGTTGGTATCCCGACCCGGAGAGCCAGACCAACCTGCGGTACTGGGACGGCCTCGACTGGACCGATGCCAGGCGTTCGCCACCCAGCGCTGCCGAACTGTTGTCGTTCGAGCAGCGCGAGGCGTTCGAGGCCGCTCACCGTTACGTGGCGCCGTCGGCCGAGGCGGCCACACAGGCACTGTCGAACCGTGCCGGCCGACCCGATTCGCAACAGATCGTCGAAGATGTCCGGCGCGCTGCTCGCGGCGAAGTCGACCGGGCTGCGGACCTGTTCTCACAGCGCGCACGCCAGATGCAGCGCGACATCGTGCCCCTCGTGTCCGACTACACCAACCGGATCGTCAAGTGGATCCGCATCGCAGCGATCGTCGCGATCGTGCTGCTCGTGGCCTACTTCGTGTTTCAAGTGGTGGCCCAGGCCAGCCTGTTCGAATGGATCGGCGACCGCATCGACAACGTCACCGACGATCAGAACGGTGCGTCGCTGGTCACCGCCTGGATGACATCCGGCGTCTGACCTGCGTGGTCATCGGTGGTGTTGCTCAGGTGCGCGTTGCGCTGAGGCGATACGAGAAGCGGTACGTCCCTGGTCTGATGCGGTAGCGGTCGAGGACGTCGGGACCGCAGCTGCCGGTGCCGAGCCCGCGATGGGCGACGTCGGCGTGGACCACCAGACCCCGGCGGGCGCGCAGGTCGGTCTCGTGTCCAGCCGCGTACAAGTCCTGCGTCGTGAAGCGTGTGGCCGAGACGTGCATCGCTGTGGGATCGAGGACGTCGAGCCGCACGACTGTGCCGGTCGCTGAGTCGACGAACTCGAACCAGCGACAATCGGTGCGCAACCCGAACTCCTGCGGCACGAGATACGGCGGCTCGTCGACGTCCGACTCCCAGGTGCCGAGCACGGCCCCGCGATTGCGATCCGGATAGTTCTCCAACGGCCCTCGCCCGAAGTATCGAAGCCGATCGAATCCCGGTCGCAACTCGAACGTCACCCCGACTCGGGCGACATCGTCGAGCTGATCGGGCACCACCACGACATGGGTGTGGACCTGCACACCGTCGTCGAGTACCTCGACGACGTGTTCGTGCTCGACGAACTCGTCGGCCGGCCGCTGGTCGATCCCGGCGTCGATCCAATGGCCGAGCCCATCGCCGCCCACCCCGATCCGGCGACCGAGTTCGGGCAAGAGCTTGAAGCCGTCGTTGTCGGTCGGTGCCCGGAACAATGCGAGCTTCGGATCACCCTCCCGACCGAATTGGCGCGTCAGCGTTGCGTTGAGCGCAACGCTGACGCGATTTTTCGGGTGGTTGCGGGGTTTCGCGGGGGTGGCGGGGGGTTGGAGGGTGAGCTGATCCCAGGCGACGAGGTGGCCCTTGGGTGCCCAGGCAGTGGCGCGACGCTGGACCCAACGGACCGTGAGATGTGCATCGGGGCGGTCCGGAATCGCACAGGGGAGCGGCAACTCGACGGTGGCCGCTGGTGGGACAACGGGGGTCTCACCCGTGTCGTCGCCGAGCACGCCAGACGCGACGACCTCGCCGCCGACGAGCAACTCCCACGACCCGGCGAGGTCGGAGAGGTCGGTGAAGCTGCGCCGGTTGGTGACGGTGAGTGTTTCTCCGGCGAGCGACACGACCACGGGCCGGTACACCCACATCATCTCCTGCACACCGGGATGCGGGTGCAGGTCTGACGACATCAGGCCGTCGGCCACGAAGTTGCCGTCGTTCGGTTCGTCGCCGAACTGGCCCCCGTAGGCGAAGCCGCGTTTGCCGCTCGGCAGGCGGGTGAGCAGCCCGTGATCCTTCCACTCCCAGATGAACCCACCCTGCAAACCGGGCGTGGAGGTGATCACGTCCCAGTAGTCGGCGAGCGAACCGTTCGAGTTGCCCATGGCATGGCTGTACTCACACATGATCAACGGTCGAGAGCCCGCACCGCTGCGCCCGTACTCGGCGATCGAGTCGATCGTCGGATACATCGGACACACCACGTCGCTCGCCGCAGTGCCACCTTCGGCCCAGCCGTCGTGGAACACCGCGCCCTCGTAGTGCAGTGGGCGCGACGGGTCGGCACGACGGATCCATCCCGCCAGCGCGTCGTGGTTCGAGCCATAGCCAGCCTCGTTGCCGAGCGACCACAGGATCACGCTGGGATGGTTGCGATCGCGTTCGACCATGCGGGCACCACGCGACAACCAGGCCGAGCGGTAGCGGGCATCGTCGCAGAGGCTGGTGTTGTAGGCGTGACTCTCGATGTTCGCTTCGTCGACGACGTACAACCCGATCTCGTCGCACAGGTCGAGGAACCCCGGGTCGTTGGGATAGTGCGAGCATCGCACCGCAGTGATGTTGTGCCGTCGCATCGCGAGCAGGTCATCGCGCATGTCATCGAGCGTCACCGCTTTGCCCCGAGTCGGATGATGGTCGTGTCGGTTCACTCCGAAGATCCAGACGGGTGCGCCGTTGACGAGCAACTGGCGATTGCGGACCTCGACGGTGCGGAAGCCGACCAGTTGGGTGTGGACCTCGACGACAGCGCCATCGGGGTCGAGCAACTCGGCGGTCACCCGATACCGCGTCGGTGACTCCGCCGACCACGCCGAGATGCCCGAGAACTCGAAGGATGTCGCCGCAGTGTGCCCGCTGAAGAGGTACGGCGTGGCGAACCGGTAGGGCACATCAACGCTCTGGGGGCGACCGAGACGTCGACCGCGCAGCGTCTCGACACCGAAGCGCACCCGCCAACCCGGGCCGGGCGGCGTGAGCCCGTCGAGGGTGGCAGCGACGGCCAGCGTGCCGACGGCGTCGGGCGTCCCCGCACCGCGGAGCCCTGCATCACACACGAGCGATGCAAGGTGCACCGCACCGCGAGCCTCGACGGACACGGTCCGGTGGAGCCCGGCCATCCACCACTGGTCCTGGTCCTCGACGTAGCTGTGGGCGCTCCACCGCGTCACGACGATCGCGACGTCGTTGGCGCCGGCATGGACGTGTGGCGTGACGTCGTACTCGCTGGCGAGGCGGCTGTCGGTGCCGTAGCCGGCGAACTCACCGTTGACGTACAGGGCGTGTGCACTCTCGGCACCACCGATGTGGAGCACGATCTGGCGACCGAGCCACCGCTTGGAGATCTGCATCGTCCTGCGGTACACGCCGGTTGGGTTGCGATCCGGCAGGCCGGGCGGCGGGCCGTCGAACGGCATCCTCACGTTGGTGTACTGCGGGAGGTCTCCAACACCCTGCAGGGTCCAGTTGCCCGGCACGTTCACCGTCGTCCACGACGCGTCGACGGCTGGCTTCGCGACGGCGGCGGCCGGAACCGCGTCGGGATCGGCGAACAGGCGGAACCGCCAGCGACCATCCAGCGAGCGGCGCCACGGCGAGACCCGGTCTGCTCGCGCGTCACCGAGTGAGGTCGAAGCAACGGTTGGTGGTCGCATCGACAGTCGATTGATCGACACCACATGCGGGTCGGCCCATGGCCGGATGACACCGATGGCGGGGAGCATGACGCCGAGTCTCACAGACCGGCGAGCGAGATCCGCCAGCGAGTCAGGCGCCGTCGTGGACCCAGACCGGGGTGCGCATCGGCATGATGCCGCTGTCCCAGATCCAGTCCATCGCGGGGACGCTCACCCGGACACAGCCGTGCGACGCCGGGTAGTTCGGGATGCTGTTCGACCCGTGAACGGCCACACCGCCGACGAAGTACTTGGGTCGGTAGATCTCACCGAGGTCGCCTTCCCACCAGCCTTCCGGACGTTCCCGGTTGACGTTGTGCAAACCGCTCGGGGTGAGTGACACACCTGAAATCATCTCTCCCGGCGTGTTCTTGTCTTCCTCGGTGTACTCCTCACCGTTGCCGGTGGAGGTGTTGAGGACCCACTCGGTTCGGCCGTCGATCACGAAGAAGATCACCTGCTTGGCCTTGTCGACCTCGACCAGCGTGCCCGAGTTGGCTCTGGCGACCGGGCGAAGGGTCATCGTGGTGAGTGCATCGGCGGTGCGCTGGTCGACCTGACCGTCGGCCTCGAAGCCCATGTACTTCTCGAAGGCCATGACGGCCTGTCGGGTGGTCAGTCCGTAGTCGCCATCGGCGGCGCTGAGCCAGAAGCCGAGTTCGAAGAGCCGCTGCTGGATCCGAGCGGCCTCTTGACCGTTGTTGGTGCCGACCGCCTGCAGAGGCGGATCGACGATGCCGACCGGAATGATGTTCGCCGGCACAGTCGTGGTGGGCGGCAGCGTGGTCGGCGCGATCGTGGTGGTCGGCGCGACTGTGGTGGTCGGCGCGATCGTGGTGGTCGGCGCCGCAGTGGTGGTGGTCACCGCAGCCGTGGTCGGCGCAGATCCCGACGCTTCGGTGTCCACAGCGGGTGCTTCGGCGGCGCCGTCGGCCCCGGTTCCGCTGGTGACCGCAGTGGAGCAGCCGACGAGCGCGACGATTCCGAACACCACGAGGGTGCCGATCTTCGCCCGCTTGCGCTCCTGTTCAACCACGGTCGGTGATCCTACCGGCCTCGTCGGACGTGATGCCCGCACCTGGGCGAAGTTCCCTCGACATTCACCCGGAATGCGCGAATGCAGGGAGCGGGCAGGGGTTCGGCGGGACCGCGGCCGGATCGAATGCGTCGAGGAGATCACGGAGCGTGGTGGCCGAGCCCGCTCCGTCGTGCTCGAGCGACGATGCGATCCACGCGACGACCTCGTCGGCGTCCACGCCGGCCGCTGCGAGATCGGTCATCGTCAGCGCCACGCCATGTCGTTTCGCCAGGCGCTCGCCGTGTTCGTCGACCACCAGCGGAACGTGGACGTACGCCGGTCGTGCGAATCCGAGCAGTTCCTGCAGGTGGATCTGGCGGGCGGTCGAGGCGAGCAGGTCGTCTCCACGCACCACCTCGGTCACCCCTTGGGCGTCGTCGTCGACCACGACAGCCAGGTTGTAGGCCGGGACGCCATCGTTGCGCCGCAGCACCACGTCGTCGACCACCCCCGTGACAACCCCGTGGAGACGGTCGGCGAACTCGATCTCCTGGCCATCGGTGCACAAGCGGAGTGCCGGTGGTCGGCCGGCGTCGCGTCGATCCGACCGCTCGCGCGCCGTGAGGCGACGGCACGTGCCCGGATACGAGCCGGGTGGACCGTGCGGTGCATTCGACGCGGCCTCGATCTCCTCACGGATCTCACGACGCGAGCAGAAGCACTCGTAGACCAGACCACGGGAGGCGAGCTGTTCGATGGCTGCCTCGTATCGATCGAATCGATCGCTCTGACGGACCACGGCGCCGTCCCAGTCGAGCCCGAGCGCCTGGAGATCGCGCAGCTGTGCGGCTTCGATCTCGAGGCGCGCCTGCTGGCGATCGAGATCCTCCATGCGGACAACGAAGTCATCACGACGCGACCGGGCCGCCAACCAGGCGATCGCCGCGGTCCGGAGGTTGCCGAGGTGCAAGTCCCCGGTCGGAGAAGGCGCAAAGCGACCAGCCACCGCGACAGTGTCGCCGGAGAGCGAGTCGATGCCACCCGGCCGGACAGCGCGATCGACGAGGTCGCAGCCTCGCGATCTCCTACAGTCGTGTCATGCGGTGTCCTCGCTGCGAGACCGACGTCTCGGAGCACCAGAAATTCTGCCACGAATGCGGCACCGATCTGTCGACGCATACGGTCGATGTCGAAGATCTCGAGGTCGATGCCAACGACCCCACGCTCGAAGCGACCGAACCGATCGAGTTGACCCCGTCTGTCACCTCACCAGACACCACGCCGACCGAGACGGCCGAGGTCACCGAGACGGCCGAGGTCACCGAACCACTCGACGTCACCGAACCGACCGACGCCACCGAACCGACCGACGTCACCGAACCGACCGACGCCACCGAACCACTCGACGTCACCAAACCGACCGAGCCGATCGACGAGTTGCCCGACTCGCAGGAGGCGGCCGACACCCTCACCGAACCGATCGCCCTGTTGCCGCAGCCGAGCATCCTCGAGGCAGCCCCGACCGAGCCGGTCGAGGCCTTGGCCCCGCCGGTCACGGCCGAGATGCCGGCCGTGTTCGAC
This sequence comes from Ilumatobacteraceae bacterium, assembly GCA_963705485.1. Lineage (GTDB taxonomy): Bacteria > Actinomycetota > Acidimicrobiia > Acidimicrobiales > Ilumatobacteraceae > Sva-07. Next base: position 63,955 of record CAVPJT010000004.1, on the reverse strand, counting down.
GGGCAGCCCGATCTCGTCGAATACCCCGTGGCTCGCGAACCGTTCCAGATCCGGGTGGTCTTCCTGCTGTCGATCTTCGGCACCGCCGCCATGCTCATGTCGATCGTCGCCGACGTCATCGACATCCGAACGACCCGCCCGGCGCCGGGCATCACCACGGGTCAACGGACGCTCGAACAACTCGGCTCGAACCTGGGCCTGGCCGGCTTCATCGGCGCGGCAGTGATGGTGCTCGGGGGGTTCCTCGCGTGTTTCGGACTCCGTTGGGGGGCCGGGCTCGCTGGCGGCGCCGGGCTCGCATTGGCCGGATGGGCCGGACTGTCGATCGGACTCGCCGAGCTCCCGATCGCGATCTCCGAATCGATCACCCGGACCTCGTCGGTGCAGTTCACGCTGCGGGTCACGCGTGACCTCGGGTGGTGGCTGATCGTGGGCGTCGGCGTGGTCGGCCTCATCGTGTTCTTCACCTCGTTGCGCTCGATCGGGTCCGGCGGAAAGCCAGCGCTCAATCCGCTGGTGGCAGCGATCACCGCCGTTGCCATGGTCGTGTTGGCCTTCGGACCGCTCGTGCCGGTCAACGACGCCGTCTTCGCCGACAACTTCCGTTCGGTCGATCCATCACGTGACCTGCCCTCGGCGTTCTTCGCTGGTCGACTCGGCCAAGTCGGGCTGATCGCGCTCGCCGGCGTGATCGGCATGCTGATCGTCCGCAGTTACGGCCTCGGACTGGCAGCGGGCGCGGTGAGCGTCTCACTGTGGCTCTGGGTCTCGTCGCTCGCCGAGATCGGTTCGAAGCCCGTCGGCATCGCCGATCGGAACCCAGGCGCCGTCAGCACCGTGCCACACGCGGTCACCACCGTCGGCATGGTTGCAACGCTGGCGTTGTTGGCGGTCACCGCGGCGCTCGCCACGTACCGCCTCACCCGGGCTCGTTCGGATTGACGTCTCGGTCCCTGCCGATGTGACACGCAACGGCACGATCGGGCGCGATGCCGACCAGCACCGGGTCACTCCCCGTGCAGCGGCCGACGATTCCGAGGCGTTCGGCTTCACCCGACGCAACCACCGGACAGCGCGGGTGAAACCGACAACCGCCGGGGATGGCCGCCGGATCCGGTGTCTCGCCCTCGAGGATCTGCTGGTCCATGCGATCGGCTTCGGGAACCACCGACAGCAAGGCCTTGGTGTACGGGTGCTGGGGATCGGCGAGTAGGTCCTCTGCGGTGCCGACCTCGACGATGCGACCGAGGTACATCACCGCGATGCGATCAGCGATGTTCCACGCAAGGCCGAGATCGTGGGTGACTGCGACAATCGAGATGCCGGCGTCGTCGACGAGCGAACGCATGAGTGCGAGGACCTCACCGCGGATGGATGCGTCGAGGGAGGCCACCGGTTCATCGGCGAGGAGGAGACGCGGCGACAGCACCATTGCTCCGGCGATCAGCACACGTTGGCGCTGGCCGCCGGACACCTCGTGCGGGTAGCGCGACATGTAGCGCTCGGGGGGCCGCAAGCCCGCCCTGCTCAGCGCGTCGGCGACCAGATCGATCTCGCGGCCGGGCACTCCGTGAATGCGAATGCCCTCGGCGACGGCCTCGTAGATCGTCTGGCGCGGGTTGAGGGCACCCGAGGGGTCCTGGAAGATCATCTGCACGCCGCGGCGGAGGCGTCGCAGCACTCCACGGCCGAACGTGACCTCTTCGCCGTCGAACTCGATCGTGCCGGACGCGATCGGTTCGAGTCCGAGAACCGACCGGATCAAGGTCGTCTTACCGCACCCCGACTCACCGACGAGCGCGAGCACCTCGCCTGCGTGCACGGTGAGGTCGACGCCGTCGACGGCGCGCACGATCCCGGGCCTCGAGCCGGCCGGGAACGTGACATGGACATCGCTGAGCCGCAGCAGGTCGCTCACAGCGTCACCCCCACGTGGACGCACGCCGCTCGCCGACCGATGCTCACATCGCGCAGGGCGACGTCGATGGTCGAGCACTCGTCGGTCGACACGTCGCAACGGGGGTGGAACGCGCAGCCCGGCGGCAGCGAGACCGGGTCCGGCGGGTCGCCGGGCAGGCCGCTGGGGCGCATCCGCGAGGCCGGGTCGCCGATCGTGGGAAACGCCTCGGACAGCGCCCGTCCGTAGGGATGCCGTGGATCGGCGAACAACTCGTGGCTCGGGCCCTCCTCCACCACGCGTCCGGCGTACATCACCACCAGGCGTTCACACGTGCTGTTGAGCACCGAGAGGTCGTGCGTGATGAACAGCAGTGCCAGGCCCCGGTCGGCTTGCAGCTCGGCCAGCAGCGCCAAGACCTGGGCCTGCACCATCACGTCGAGCGCGGTCGTGGGTTCATCGGCGATCAAGAGGTCGGGTTCACACGCGAGCGCCAGCGCGATCAGGACACGTTGACGCTGCCCACCCGACATCTGATGGGGATAGTCCCGTGCCCGTTCGGCCCGCAGGCCCACCCGCTCGAGGAGCTCGCCCACGCGTTGACGCGCCTGCGTGCGGTTCAACCCGAGGTCGGCAGCGTGCAGCAGAATCGCCTCTTCGATCTGGCGACCGACCCGCCGCACCGGATTCAGGGAGTGGAGCGCTCCCTGGAACACGATGGCCGCACCGGTCCAACGAACGGCGCGCAGCCGTCCTGGCTTCATGGCGTACACGTCCTCGCCGTCGAGGAGCACCGAGCCTTCGACCAGCGTGTCGCTCGGGAGCAGTTTGAGCACGGCACCCGCGATCGTCGACTTGCCACATCCCGACTCGCCGGCCAGCCCGACGGTCTGGCCGGGTTCGATGGTCAGGTCGCACGCCGCGGACCGCCGGCACATCGCCCCGTTCGGACCGGTAGGTGACACGCAGGTCTCGGAGTTCCAACAGACTCACGCGCGCCGCCTGCCTCGTTCGCGCAAGCGCGGGTCGAGGATCTCCTCGAGCGCTCGGCCGAACAGCGTGAATGCCAACACGACCGCGACGATGCCGAGCCCGGCGGGCAGGTAGTACCACCACGCATTTCGACTGATGGCGCCGGCGCCGAACGCCTCTTCGAGTGTCTTGCCCCACGAGGTCTGGTTCGGGTCGGCGAGGCCGAGGAAGGCGAGCGTCGTCTCGGTGAGGATGCAGATCGGCACTGCGAGCGTGACGTTGGCGAGGATCAGCGGCGCCACGTTCGGCAGGATGTGGCGGCTCACGATGTGGGTTCGCCGGGCCCCGAGCGCACGTGCGCGATCGACATAGAGCCGTTGTTTGACCGTCAGCACCTGGGAGCGCACGAGCCGGGCGGTCGACGGCCACGAGGTGACGCCGATGACGAGCACGATGTTCCACAGCGAGCGGTCGAGGATCGTCGCCAGCACGATTGCGAGCGGCAGGAACGGGATCACGAGGAACCAGTCGGTGAGGCGCATCAGCACGGAGTCGGTCCAGCCGCCGAAGAATCCCGACACGATGCCGACGAGTGAACCGATGCCGACGGTGAGGATCGTCGCGGCGAAGCCGACGAACAGACTGACCCGCGCCCCCCACACGAACTGGGCAGCGACGGAACGCCCGAGGTGGTCGGTGCCCAGCGGGAAGTCCCAGCTCGGACGAGCCCATGCGGGGTTGGCGACCGAGTCGACGGCGCTGAGCCCCCCGCGCGGGCTGATCAGCGGGGCGGCGACCGCCATCACGATGAACAACGCGAGCACGACGAGCCCGCCGAGCGCGATCCGGTCGGCACGAACGCCGCGCGCCAGTTCGACGACCGACGACCGACGCCGCGCCCACGCGGCGGCGCGAGGCGAATATCGCACCGCTTCGCCCGATGTGGGTTCGCCCGGTGTGGGCTCGCCCGGAACTGGCTCCAGCACGGTGTCACTCATCGGCCGACCACCCGTGGGTCGAGGTAGCCGTACAGGAGGTCGACCGCCAGGTTCGCCATGATCAGCGAAACGCTGAACAGGAGGAACAGACCTTGCAGCATCGGGAAGTCCGGCCCACGGATCGCCTCGAGCGTCGCCTGGCCGAGGCCGGGCCAGGAGAAGATCGCTTCGACCGCGATCGCTCCGGACAGGATGAATCCGAAGTTGAGCGCCGTCAGGCTCACCACGGGGAGCAACGCATTGGGTACGGCATGCTGCTTGCGGACATCGGCATCGCGTAGACCCTTCGCCCGCGCGAGTTGGAGGTAGTCCTCGCCGACGGTGTCGACGATCGAGGATCGCATCACGATCATGTACTCACCGATGTAGGCGAGCGTCAGCGTCAACGCGGGCAGCACCATGTGGTGCGCTTGGTCGAGCAGCGCGGGCAACCCGGTCGCGGTACTGCCGGCATCTTCGAACCCACCGGTCGGGAACCAACCCAGCTTCACTGCGAAGAAGGCGAGCAGCAGCATGCCCAACCAGAAGTCGGGCACGGAGTAGGTGAACATCGAGAACGTGGTCGACCCCACGTCGAACTTGCTCCGCCGACGCCAGCCGGCGTAGATGCCCAGTGTCACGCCGATCACCATGGCGAGCACCGTCGACGTGCCGACGAGCGCGACCGTCGGCCAGATCGCCTCACGGATCTCGGTGGTCACCGGTCGGTTGCTGAGAAACGAGTCGCCGAGGTTGCCCCGCAGTGTCTGGCCCACGTAGGCCACGAACTGTTCCAACCGTGATCCGGTGAGGTTGAACTGTTCGCGCCGCTGCTGGATCTGATCGGCGCTCATGTTGCGGCCGCGGAACATCGAGCCGGTCGGGTCGTCGTTGACGACGCGGAACAAGAAGAAATTGATGACGAGCACGAACGCCAACGTCGCGAACGCTCCCGCAACCTTCGAGACGACGAATCGTGCCCGCACCGTCCTACTCGCGGTCGTCGGCCGACGCCCGCGACCGAGCGACGAGGAACGCTCCGCCGCCCACCACCACGATGCCACCCACGATCAGCGCGATCAACAGACCGGTCGACAGACCGCTGTCGCCGCTGCTGCCACCGTCGATCACCTGGAGGTTGGCGTAGGTCGGCGAGCTGTTCGAGAACAAGACCGGGCCGGTGTCCACCGGCTGGCGAAGCCATCCGTCGAAACGGTCGGTTCGGTAGGCCTGCGGATCGGCGTCGGCGAGCAACACGACATACGTGCCGTTCTCGTGGAGGAGCTTCACCATCTCGTGGACCATCTCGATGCGCTTGTCACGATCGAGTTCGACCTTCTGCTGCTGGTACAGCTCGTCGTAGGCGGGGTCGCACCAGTTGGCGTCGTTGTTACCCGGCGACTCGACGTCGGTGGTCAGCTCGTCGCAGGTGAAGTAGCTCAGCTGCGGGTCAGGATCGACGAACGGGGTCCACCCCCACACGAAGAGGTCGTACTCGCCCGCAATGCTCGCTTCGTAGAGCTGGTTGTCGTCCATCACCGACACCTCGGTGCCGATGCCGATGTCGGCGAGCCACTGGGTGACGAACTCCCGGATCGCCGGGGCGACGTCGGACTCGGATCGTTCGACGTAACGGAACACCAGCGGATCGGTGCCGTCGGGCATCTCGCGAACGCCGTCCCCGTCGGTGTCGAGGTAACCGGCATCGTCGAGCATCGAGTTCGCCCGGTCGGGGTCGAAAGCGAAGGCCTCCTCGTCGGAGAGCTCCGGCGTCCACACCGGATCGGCCGATGGGATCATGACCGTGCCGACCGACCCGGTGCCGAGCGCCACACGGTCGAAGAGCACCTCGCGGTCGATCGCGTGGGCGATGGCATGGCGCACCTCGAGATCCTGCAACGCCGGGTGACCGTCGCCGAGACCGCCGGCGCCGCCGTTCATCGCCAGCTCGGTGAACGAGCCCTGCTCGCCCGACACGGTCTCGATGTTCTCTTCGCCTTGGAGCCGTTCGAGCGCGGACCGAGGCAGCGCATGCGCAGCGTCGATCTCGCCCGCCTGGAGGGCAGCGACCATGGCGTCGCCGTTGGTGAACACACGGAACACGATGCGGTCGATGCCGTTGTCGGCGCCGTACCAGTTGGGGTTCTTCTCCATCGTCCAGTCCTGGCCCGAACGCCACTCGGTGAGCGAGTACTGGCCCGAGGCGACGCCGTCGAGCCCGTCGTACGAGGCGAGGTCGTCGGCCGAGATCTCCTGGTAGATGTGCTCGGGCACGATGTACACGTCCATCGTGGGCAGCTTCGGATCGGGGACGGACGATGTGATCTCGACGGTGCGATCGTCGATCACGACGGCGTCGAGGTTCTGCACGGTCGAAAAGTGGTTGCTCCACTCCTCATCGCGCGATCGATTGATGGTGTACGCAACGTCGTCAGCGGTCAACGGTTCACCGTCGGACCAGGCGAGGCCCTCGCGCAGCGTGTAGGTGTAGGTGAGCCCGTCATTCGACACTTCCCACGATTCGGCCAGTCCGGGAATGGTTTCGAAGTCGTCGGCGGCCTTGTCGGTGAGCGATGCGTACTGCAGATTCCACACCTCGTAGTCCGGCACCAGGTATCCGACCGTGACATTCGGCGACGACAGGTCCTGCAGCAAGCCGATCGTGAGGGTGACGGTGTCGTCCGAGTTGGCGTCCCCGGTGCCGTCCTGGGCGAGCGCCGCCGACGCCAGGGCACCCGAGAGCAGTGCGCCGGCCAACAGGCCGGCGCCGATGAGACGCCTCGACATTCGAACCCCTTTGGGAACAGGGCGCCTCAGCGCCGTGGATTGTTGAGCGGCATTCTTCACCTCGCCGCGCGGTTTGGCAAGCACGATTGCCGCGGCTCACACGAAGCCGGGAGCCGGGCGACGTCAGGGCGCTTCGTCGACTCGTCCTTCGACGGTTGGACCCGGGTCGACAGCCGTCCCGCACGCGACGAAATCCCTTGCAGTGCAAGGGATTTCTCGTGCGCGAGGGGGGACTTGAACCCCCACGCCCTTTCGGACACCAGCACCTGAAGCTGGCGCGTCTGCCATTCCGCCACTCGCGCAAGTGGAGCACGAACGTTAGCGCTCCCTGCGACGCTTGGCACGCGCGGTGTCGGCAACCCGAAGCGATGAGCGAACCGCGCCGATGTCGGGGTTTCGCTCATCGCTCGCACTGATCGACTCGATGCGATGAGCGGGGCCACCGAATGCCGGGGATTCGCTCATCGCTCGGGGGTTACGGGACGACGGGGAGCGGCCCGGTGGTGGCACTAGCCTGGCGCTCCACTTATGGGATTGCAGTCACTGGAACACCGTCTGGAGCGTATGGTCGATGGCGTGTTCTTTCGTCGCTCCAAGGGCTCGATCCGCCCCATCGAACTCGGCCGGCGCCTCGTGCGCGAAATGGACGACCAACGCTCGGTCGACGTCAAGGGTCGACGCATCGTCCCCAACGACTTCACCGTGGTCCTGAGCGCCATCGACCACGCCAGTTTCAACGAGATCGAGGACGCCCTCGTCGCCGAACTCGCCGAGGCCGCCCGCGAGTACGCCCGCGAGGAGGGCTACCACTTCATGGGACCCGTCACCGTGCAACTCGCCGTCGACAACAGTCTGCGCAGCGGTCGCTTCAACATCGTCAGCCAACTGAAGCAGGCCGCCACCGGCCCCACCATGGGCTCGCTGGTGCTCCCCTCCGGCAACCGGGTCGACCTGGGCAGTGCCACGGTGACCATCGGACGTCTGCCCGAGTGCACGATCTCCATCAATGACAGCAACATCAGCCGCAACCACGCCGAGGTGAAGGCCGGCCAGACGGCGTACATCGTCACCGACCTCGGCTCCACGAACGGCACGATGGTCAACGGCATCAAGATCGTCGGCGAACACCGCCTTCGAGACGGCGACATCATCAGCTTCGGCTCCACCCACGTCCGGTTCGAGGCCTCCTGACCGAGCGGAGCACCAGCTCCTCCGTGCTGCCATGACTGACCAAGTCCTCACCATCTTGAAGTTCGTCCTCCTCGGACTGCTGTACCTGTTCTTCGCCCGCGTGCTCTGGGCGGTGTGGAGCGAGGTCCGCACACCGAGCCGGCGACCCATGGTCGGCGCACCACGCCAGGGCACCGCGCCGTCGGCGGGACAGACGGTGCCGATGGGCCGGCCAGCGCCGGGAGCCGCCGCCACCGTTCCGATGCAGCAACCGACGAAACGATCGAAGAAGCAGTCGAAACAGCAACGTGGCCGGGCCACCCGCCTCGTGATGCTCGAGCCGAGATCCCGACGTGGTGTCACCATCCAACTCGGCAACGACATCGTGCTGGGTCGCGACGCCGGTTCGACGATCATGATCGACGACGACGCCTACATCTCCCAACGCCACGTCCGTTTCTACGAGTACGACGGTCAGCCGATGGTCGAGGATCTCGGATCGACCAATGGCACCTTCCACAACGGATCGAAGCTCACCGGCAGCAAGCTGCTCCACCCAGGCGATCGGGTGCAGGCCGGTACCACCGTGATCGAGGCCCAATGATCAGCGCGCCGAGAAAGACGATCTGATGGCCGAGCTGCGCGTCGGCGCGTCCACTCACAAGGGCCAGATCCGACCCGAGAACGAGGACAACCTCCTCGTCACCCACCGACTGTTCGTCGTCGCAGACGGCATGGGCGGACACGAGGCCGGCGAGGTCGCGAGCCAGATCGCGGTCGATCGCATCGGCGAGCTCCTTTCGGGCGATCAGCCGCCGAGTGCTCCGGATGTCGTCGATGCGATTCGAGTCGCCAACGGCGACATCTTCCGCGCTGCGATCGCCAATCCCGGCCAGCACGGCATGGGCACCACCGTCACCGCGATCGCAGTCATCGACGACGCCTACGCTGGACGAGCAGCACCGAACATCGACCTGAACGACGGAGTCGGTGACACGGGCGCAGACAACGACGCAGGCGACCTCCCAGGCGACGTGACCCCCGTCGTGCCCGCCGAGCCGAGCGAGGCGTTGGTGCTCGCCAACGTCGGCGACTCGCGCACCTATCTGTTCCGCCACGGTCGACTGCGCCGCGTCACGGTCGACCACAGCTACGTCCAGGAACTCGTCGCAACGGGTCACATCACCGAAGACGAGGCCCGCGACCATCCACGACGCAACATCATCACCCGCGCACTCGGCATCGAACCCGAGGTGCGAGTCGACTGGTGGACGCTGCCGCTCATCCGAGGTGATCGGTTCGTGTTGTGCAGCGACGGGCTCGTCGACGAGGTGGCCGACGTCGACATCGCCTCGACGCTGACCATCGAGTCCGATCCACAGGTCGCCGCCGATCGGCTCGTCGAGAAGGCCAACGAGGCCGGTGGTCGCGACAACATCACCGTGGTGGTCGTCGATGTGCTCGAGGGTGATGACCCACCCGACCCGACCCAGGAACTCGATCTCGTGCCGGTCTGGGCAGAAGTCGGCACCGACCCGACTCCGGCAGGAACCTTGGAGCTCGACCCCGACCCCTCGTCACCGACAGATGCCCTGCCGGCAGCGGCCGCTACGGACACCGTTCCACGACCGCGTCGACGCACCTTGGTGCGTATCGGCACCGCGTTCGTGGTGGCTGCGGTGTTGGTGATCGCGGTCGTCGTGTTCTCGGCGTGGGCACGCAACGGGTGGTTCGTGGCGTTCAACGACGAGGACCAGGCTGTCATCTACCAGGGCCGCCCCGGCGGCGTGCTCTGGATCGAGCCGACTGCCGACGCCATCGGACCCGAGCGCGCCGAGTTCGATCCCGATGTCGCCGAGGACATCGACGCCGAACCGACCTTCGACAGCTTCGATGACGCCGTCGAGTTCATCAACAGCGGCACCACCACCACGACCACCACGACGACCACCACGACGACGACGGTGCCTCCGTCCACCACGGTCGACGGAGGCACGGAGACCACGATCGCCGGCGCCGTGCTGCCGGGCGGCGTGACCACCACCAGCGGGCCGTGACCGAGACCGCCGCACCCACGTGGCACGTCGAGGACGGCGACATCGTCGAGCGTCCTGATTCGCCGCTCGCGCGCGGCCGGCGAACCACCGAGCTGACGCTGGTGGTCATGGCGGCGTTGATCACGGGTGCCGCGTACACGATCACCGCCCTCGGCACGAACGCCGAGATCCCACCAGGCATCATCTTCTTCGTGGCGATCCTGATGGGTCTGCTGCTGTGCGCCCACGTCGTCGTTCGCCTCGTTGCCCGAGGTGCTGACGGCACGCTGCTCCCGCTGGCCGCACTGCTCCACGGCATCGGCTTCGTGATGATCACCCGCCTCGATGACGAACTGGCCGGGCTACAAGCCACGTGGAGCCTCGTTGCGGTCGTTGCGTTCGTGGTGACCCTGCTCGTCGTACAGCGTGCGAGCGACCTGGCCAGATACAGCTGGCTGTTCTTCTTCGCCGGCGCATTCCTGCTCCTCCTCCCACTCGTGCCGGGCTTGGGCGTCAACATCAACGGCGCCCGCATCTGGGTGAGCCTCGGCCCGATCAACTTCCAACCGGGCGAGTTCGCCAAGGTCTTCCTCGCCATCTTCTTCGCGTCGTACCTCGCCAACCGTCGCGAGCTCATCGCCGCGTCGACGTGGAAGGTCGGTCCGCTCCGCCTCCCCGAGCCCCGCTACATCGCACCCATCCTCATGGCGTGGGGCTTCGCCGTGGTCGTGATGGTGTTCCAGAAGGATCTCGGCTCGTCGCTGCTGTTCTTCACGCTGTTCGTGGTGATGATGTGGGTGGCCACCGAACGGATCGGCTACCTGATCCTCGGCATGCTGCTGTTCGCCGGTGCTGCCTACTTCTCGTGGACGCAATTCGGCCATGTCCAGACCCGCGTCGACATCTGGCTCGACCCGTGGGCCGACCCACTCGATGACGGCTACCAGATCATCCAAGCGCTCTACGGTCTCGCCGACGGCGGGCTCACCGGCACCGGGCTCGGACGCGGGAATCCCGGCCAGGTGCCCGAAGCCCAGAACGACTTCATCTTCGCCGCCATCGGCGAGGAGTGGGGCTTGATCGGGGCGTCAGCGGTCCTGATGTCGTTCGTGCTGCTCGTCGGCGCCGGGCTGCGGATCGCGCTGCGCACCGACCGCACGTTCGAAAAGCTCCTTGCGGTCGGCCTCACGACCATCGTGGGCATCCAGGGATTCATCATCATCGGCGGCGTCATCAAGGTGGTGCCGCTCACCGGCATCACGCTGCCGTTCGTGAGCTACGGCGGCTCATCGCTCGTCGCCAACTACGTGCTGCTCGCACTGTTGATCCGCCTCTCGGACTCGTCGGCTCGGCGACTCGGGGAACTGCCTGACGACCCCACTCCGTCCGAGCGTTGGACGGCATGGCGCCTGGGGCGGCGACTGCGTCGCGATCAGCGCAGGGCATCAGCGTGAACCGCCAGATCCGCCAGCTCGCGCTCGGGCTGATCGCCTGCTACGTCGTGTTGTTCGTTGCGCTCAACTACTGGCAGGTGGGGCGCAAGCAGGAACTCGACGCCCGCTTCGACAACACCCGCCAAGTGCTGCGCGAGTTCAACAAGCCGCGTGGACCGATCGTGACCAGCGACGGCATCGTCGCTGCACTGTCGATCCCGACGGCGCCCGGTCAGCCATACGACTTCCGGCGCGAGTACCCGACCGGCGATCTGCTCGCCGACATCACCGGCTATTTCACGTTCGCCTTCGGTTCGACCCAGGTGGAGCGCATGTACGGCGACGTCCTCACCGGTTCGACCACGGAACAACAGGTGCGCGGCCTCGGCGACCTGCTCACCGGCGGAACCGGATCGACGGGAACCGTCGAGCTCGCCGTCCGCAACGACGCCCAGGAAGCTGCCCAGTTCCTGCTCGGTGGCAGGACCGGGTCGATCACCGTGATCGAGCCGAAGACCGGCGCCATCCGCGCCATGTACAGCAACCCCACGTTCGATCCGAACACGTTCGTGAACGCGGACTTCGACGTCGCCCAGGGGATCATCACCGAACTCCAGAATGCTCCAGGCAGCCCGCTGTTGGCGCAGGCCTACCAGGAGCGGTACATGCCGGGCTCGACGTTCAAGGTGATGACGACGGGCATCGCGCTCGAGAACGGTGCGGCCACGCTCGAGTCGGTCTTCGCCAACGAACGCGAGTGGGTTCCTCCACAGACCAACGATCCCATCCAGAACTACAACGGCAGCCTCTGTGGCGGTGACTTGGCCACGGTGTTCGCCCGCAGCTGCAACATCCCATTCGCCCAGCTCGCCACGTTCCTCGGCCCCGAGGCCATGGTCGCCGGCACCCAAGCGTGGGGGATCGGCGAACCCTTGCCGATCGACCTGCCACGACCGGCGGCCAGCACGTTCGGCAACACCGACAACCTCGCGCAGGAACTGCCGTTGCTCGCCATCCGCGGCTTCGGCCAGAGCGAGGTGCAGATGGTGCCGCTGCACATGGCGATGGTGGCGGCCACCGTGGGCAACGGTGGCCGGATGATGGCGCCGTACGCCGTGCAGGCGACCTACGACAACGACGGCCGCGTGCTCGACCGGACGAGCCCCCGGGTGTGGAAGACCCCGATCTCCCCGCAGACCGCGGAAATCGAACGTCAACTGATGATCGGGGTGGCCGAGCGCGGGACGGCGAGCTGCTGCATCGCGCTGAACGGTGGGATCCCGGTGGCGGCCAAGACCGGAACCGCCGAACTCGGCGACCCGACGAACCCCGACCTGTCGCACGCCTGGATCGTTGCGTTCGCTCCGGCCGACGATCCGCAGTACGCGGTGTCGGTGGTCCTCACCAACGTCCAGTCGACCGCCGACGTCGCCGCGACCGGGGGACGCCTCGCCGGCCCGCTCGCGAAGGGGATGCTCGACTTCCTCCTCACCGGCCCCGGAGCGCAACCGGCCACGTCGGCCCCAGGGGCCGGCGGGTGAGCGCGCTGCTCGTGGCGTCGGGAATCATCCGTCGAGGTGGGCTGCAGCTCACGCACCGTGACCAGTCGGTAACCTTGTCCAGCGCTGCGTACGGACGTGGCGGCGGAGAGAGCACACAGTGACCAACAACGGACAGGCGACGGTCATCAACGACCGGTACGAGATCCACAAGCGGATCGGACGCGGCGGCATGGCCGACGTGTTCTCCGCGCGCGATCTCCTCCTGGACCGCCAAGTCGCTGTGAAGGTCCTGTTCCCCGAGTTCGCCACCGACGCCAACTTCGTCGAGCGGTTCCGTCGCGAAGCGCAATCGGCGGCCAGCCTGTCGCACCCGAACATCGTCAACGTCTACGACTGGGGCAAGTACGAAGGCACCTACTTCATCGTGATGGAGGAGGTGCAGGGCCGAACGCTCGCCGAAATCCTGTCGACCAACAAACAGCTCACGTCGAAGCAGGCCGCCGAGATCGCCAGTGAGGTGGCCGCTGCGCTCGGGTTCGCTCACGACAACCATGTCGCTCACCGCGACATCAAGCCGGCCAACATTCTGATCGGCACGAACGGTCAGGTGAAGGTGGCCGACTTCGGCATCGCTCGGGCCCTGAACGCTCCGACCGAGTCGAACCTCACGCAGGTCGGCTCGGTGATGGGCACCGCGACGTACTTCTCGCCCGAACAGGCACAGGGCGCACAGCCCGACCCCCGCAGCGATCTGTATTCGCTCGGCATCGTGATGTACGAGATGGTGGCAGGCCGTCCGCCGTTCACCGGCGAGAATCCGGTGAGCATCGCCTACAAGCAGGTGCACGACGCACCGCAGCCGCTCGTGCAGATCGTTGCCGACGTTCCCCGGTCGTTCGAAGCGATCGTGGCGAAGCTGCTGGCCAAGGACCCCAAGCTGCGCTATCCGAGTGGCATGGCGCTCCGCGACGATCTGCGCCGCTTCCGCAACGACGAACCGGTGCAGGCACTCGCTGCGGCGCAAGGTGCGCAGAACCGTGCCGCCACGATCGCCGGCGCCGCCGCGGCAGGCGCAGTCGTCGGAGCGACCACGGTGAACCCCACGACCGCGCCCACCGGGATGATGCCGGCGGGGGCCCCTCGGGCAACCAACGTGCCATCGACGGGAATGCTGGAGGCGGGATATCCGACCGGTGCGTCCGCCGATGCGATGTACTACGACACCAACGGGTCGCGCACCGGTTGGTACGCGCTCGGCGCGTTCGTGGCGCTGATCCTGTTGGTCATCGGCGGCGTGTTGCTCTTCCAGGCCCTGAGCGACGATGGCGGCACCGAGGAGACCCAGGAGTTCGTCCTCGACGACTACACGAACCGCCCGCTGAACGAAGTGACCGCTGACCTCACCGCCAAGGAGATCCGCTTCACGACCACCGCCGAGGAGAACAACCTCGTGCCGCCGAACTTCGTGTTCAAGACCGACCCGGTCGCCGGCACGCTGATCCTGCAGGACCAGACCGTTGAGGTCTTCTACAACCCTGATACGCAGTTGGTGCCGATCCCGAACGTGGTCGGGCTGTCGTCAGAGGAGGCGCGCACACGTCTGGCCGCCGAAGGATTCGTGGTCGGAGAGATCACCACCGAAGAGCGCGAGGACGTCGCTGAGGACACCGTCATCAGCAGCGACCCCGCTCCCGAGACGCCGGCGTTGCAGGGCTCCGAGGTCAACCTCGTCGTGTCGGCCCCGCCGTCGAGCGTGCAGGTGCCGGGCGAGGTGATCGGCATGACCGAGGTCGAGGCGCGCAGCGTGCTCGAAGCACCCCCGTACGAGTTCGTCGTCACCACCGACGTCCGCTCGAGTCCGACCGTGCCGGAGAACACCGTCATGGAAATCCGCCCCGGGCCCGGCGAGCTGATCGAGAAGGGCAGCGAGGTCCTCATCATCGTGTCGAGCGGGCCGGAGGACGTCCGTGTCCCGGTCGTCGTCGGCCGCACCGAGGCACAAGCTCGCAACACGCTCACCGAGATCGGCCTGATCCCGGTGGTCAGCTATCAAGACGGCGACTTCGGGCCCGCCGAGGATGGTCGGGTCATCTCTCAGAGCCTCTCGGTCGGCTCGCTGGTCCCTCCCGGCACCGAGATCACCATCATCGTGGCCCGCAACACCGCACCGCCAACGACGACGATTCCGCCGACCACCACGACAACGGCACCGCCGGCGACGACCACGACTGCTCCACCGCCGTCGACGACCACCACCGTCCCCTGACGGTTCGCGGAGACCTCCGCGGCTGGTCGGTCAGCCGATGCGCGAGAGGAACGTTCGCAGCAGATCGTGACCGTGCCCGGTGAGGATGCTCTCCGGATGGAACTGCACACCCTCCACCTCGAGCGTGCGATGGCGCACCCCCATGACGACCCCGTCGGCGCTGCGGGCCGTGACGACCAGCTCGTCGGGGATGCTGCCGGGAGCCAAGGTGAGCGAGTGGTAGCGAGTCGCGGTCAACGGCGACGGCAGGCCGGCGAACACGCCGGCACCGTCGTGCAGGATCGGCGAGGTCTTGCCGTGCATCAACTCGGGTGCTCCCACGACGTCAGCGCCGTAGACGTGACCGATCGCCTGGTGCCCGAGGCACACGCCGAACACCGGCGTTCCCAACGCGGCGAAGGCACCGATGGCCTCGCAGATGATGCCGCTCGTCTCCGGGCGGCCAGGACCGGGTGAGAGCAACACAGCGTCGGGCGCCAGCGCCACTGCCTCGTCGACCGTCAGCTGGTCGTTGCGCACCACCAACGGGTCCGCGCCGAGCTCCCCGAGGTACTGCACGAGGTTGTAGACGAAGCTGTCGTAGCTGTCGATCACCAGGACACGGGGAGCCGCTGTGGCCGTTCGTGCCGCTGTCGCCGTCATGCACCAAGTATGGAGTCTCGGCGCCCGCTGCACACGTTGGGAATGCACCGGCCACTCCGGTCCCCTATGCTCATCTCCGCATGGCTCCCCCGAAGCGAAAGACGGGTGGTGGACGGGTCACTCCGAAAGGGACGCGACCAGAAGACCGCCACGTCGCCAAGACCAGTAGCGACAAGCACCACGGCGAGCACCACGATGTCGCGGCATCGTCGCGCTACACGCCCAAGGCGCAGCGCCGTCAACTCGTGCCACCGAACTGGATCCCGGTGATCATGCTCGTGCTGCTCATCGGTGGCGGGCTGATGATCATGGCCCGCTACCTGATCTTCACCGACAGCAACATCCCGACCCTGCTCGGGCTCGTGATGATCCTGGGTGGGCTCTACACCGCCACCAAGTGGCGCTAGCGATCCACCACCTGAACATGCCCGGCGGAACCACACGGGTGTGATTCACCCCCAGTTCGTCCACACCCCTGTGGACAAACTGGCCCTGGCGTGCCCGAGGACGATCAGTCGTAGAGCGGCGCGACCTCGGTCATGTCCTCGAGACAATGCCTCGGCGGCGGCGGATCCTCGTCGGGGGCCATCGTCAACCTCAATTCCACCCCGCAGACATCGCACCGATACCTGCGGTTCACCTTGCGGAGCTCACCGGTCGGTGGTGGTTCTGGGGGCATCGACGTCATGCTGCGGAGCATCATGATCCCGGTTTTCCACAGGACGTAGCCGAGAACCAGCCCGACACCGACCCAGATCACGGTCGACAAGGCGGGCATCCGGTCACGATATCCGGTGAGGGTTTCCCCGAGCGGCGGTCCGTGTGACAATGAGCACATGAGTTCACTGACGCCCCTGTCCACCATCGCCGAGGTCGACGCCGCTGCGGCGGATCGCACCGTGCCGCGCGACTTTCTCGAGCTGGTGCGTGCCCATCCGACCTCACCGGCGCTGCACTCGATGCGCGAGGACGGCGGCTGGAACAGCTGGTCGATCCAAGAATTCGCCGACCAGGTCGCCAAGGCGGCGGCCGGGTTGGCCGCTGCGGGCGCCAGCGCTGGAGAGCAGGTGCTGCTGATGATGCGCAACCGCCCTGACTTCCACTGGTTCGATGCCGCCGCGCAGTTCCTGCGCGCCACGCCCGTGAGCATCTACAACTCGTCGTCGCCGGAAGAGATCCAGTACCTCGCCGGTCATGCCGAGGCACGCATCGCGATCGTCGAGGACGAGGGGTTCCTCGACCGGATCCTGAAGGTCCGTGACGAACTGCCCGCACTCGAACTCATCTACGTGGTCGAGCCGCCCGAGGGACCGCTGCCCGATGGTGTCCACGAGGCCTCCGAACTCCTCGCCACCGGCAGCGCCGACCTTGCCGAGCTCGCTGCGCTCACCGAGCCCGACGACATCGCGACCCTGATCTACACCTCGGGCACCACGGGGCCACCGAAGGGCGTGATGATCAGCCAGTACAACATCGTGTACACGATCGAGATCCTCAAGCGCTCGATCCATTTCGACGACTTCGTGGGCATGCGGGTGGTGTCGTACCTGCCGATGGCTCACATCGCGGAGCGGGCCGTCAGTCACTACCAGTCGATGATGCTCGGCTACGACGTCTACTGCTGCCCCGACCCCAACCAGCTCACGAAGTATCTCAAAGAGGTCCACCCGCAGCTCGCGTTCGGCGTCCCGCGGGTGTGGGAGAAGATCTACAACGGCGTGAACGCGGCGCTCGCCGCCGACCCCGACCGCAAGGCCCAGTTCGACGACGGCGTCAACGCGGCGATCGAGATCCGCCGGTCGAACCTCGACGGTGACTTCACCGACGAGCAACAGGCAACGCTCGACTTCCTCGACAGCGTGGCGTTCTCCATGGTGCGCGACGCTCGTCGGGCTCGACGCAGTCGAACTGGCGATCACCGGCGCAGCGCCGATTCCGACGCAGGTGCTCGAATGGTTCAACGCGATCGGCATCCCGCTCGCGGAGATCTACGGCATGTCCGAGACGACCGGCCCGATGACGTTCTCGCCCGAACGCCCGAAGATCGGTACCGTCGGGCGCGGCTGTCATGGCATGGAGGTGCGGATCGCGGACGACGGCGAAGTGATCTGCCGCGGCGGCAACGTGTTCCTCGGCTACTTCAAGCAGCCCGACAAGACCGCCGAAACCGTCGTCGACGGCTGGTTGCACTCGGGCGACATCGGCGAGATCGACGACGAGGGCTACATCAAGATCGTCGATCGGAAGAAGGAGTTGATCATCACCTCCGGTGGCAAGAACATCAGCCCGGCGAACCTGGAAGCCGCGCTGAAGACGATCCCGTTGATCGGTCAGACCGCGGCGATCGGCGACGCCCGCAAGTTCGTCTCCGCGATCCTGGTGCTCGACCCCGAGGCCGCCGCGGTCTGGGCGAAGTCACACGGCAAGGAGTCGCTGTCGCTCGCCGAGCTGTCGACCGATCCGGATGTACTCGCTGAGGTGCAAGCCGGCATCGACGACGTCAACCAGCAGTTCGCCCAGGTCGAGCAGATCAAGAAGTTCACGCTCGTCGGCGAGGAGTGGATGCCCGACAGCGACATGCTCACGCCCACCTCGAAGCTCAAGCGTCGGGGCGTCAACGCTCGCTACGCGGACGAGATCGAGGCGATGTACGCCTGAACGTGACGATCACGCCTCGGTTCAGAGCCCAGGCGTGATCGGCTCGGCCGGTTCTGTGGGCTCGTCGATGCCGAACAGCGTGTCGAGCACTCGAGCGATGTGGGCGATGTCGCCGTCGTCGAGGTGCACGGCGAACTGCGCCTGCAGCGCGCGGCGGTAGCTCACGTTCATCTCGCGCCACAACCGACGACCGGTCCGCGTCAGTTCGATCTCGACTGCTCGAAGATCGGCGCCTGGCACCTCGCGATGACGGGCGATCCAGCCCTCCTCCTGCAGCCGGTCGAGTCGACGACTCAGACTCGACGGAGGCAACCGAAGGTCGGCGGCGACGTCGAGCGGTCGCGCTCGACCACCGAGACGCTGCAGCGACGCGAGCACGTCGAACCATCCGAGCGGAATGTCCCAGTCGGCGCGCAGCTCTTCGTCGAGCCCTCGTTCGATCTGACCGACGAGTGCCTGCAGTCCCCGCCACGCCGCGACGCGGGACGAATCGAGGCGGGCCATCGACGACGCGTCAGCCCGTGGCGCGAATCGCTGCGGCGAACGCCTTGGTCGCTTCGTTCACCTCGTCTGCGGTGACCACGAGCGGCGGCATCCAGCGGATCGTGCGGTTGCGAGTGCCGGCCTTCATCAGGATCACCCGATTCTCGCGAAGGCAGTGAGCGACCACCGCGTCGGCACGCTCAGGCGTGTCGAACTCGGTGGCCACCATCAGCCCACGACCGCGGACGTACAGCAGCGCCGGATCGAGCTGCTGCATCTCGCGCAGCGCATCGATCAGTTGGTTGCCGCGGGCGTGGACGTTGTCGAGAAAGCCCGGTTCGGTGAGCACATCGATGGTCGCCAGCGCTGCCGCACACCCGATCGGGTTGCCATTGGTCGAACCGCCCTGGCTGCCGACTCGCCAGCTGGCGTCGATCGACCTGCGCATCCCGAGCGCCGCGAACGGGAACCCCGAAGCGATGCCCTTGGCCATGCAGAGCATGTCGGGCTCGACGTCGTGCGCCTCGATCGCGAACATCTTCCCGGTGCGACCGAAGCCGCTCTGGATCTCGTCGGCGATGAACAAGATGCCGTGTTCGCGGCAGCGTTCGGCGAGGCCGGTGATGAAGGCCGGCCGGCGTCGGGATGTAGCCACGCTCGCTGATCACCGGTTCGATCACGATGGCCGCGATCTCCTCGGCGACCACCTGGGTCTGCAGGAGTCGGTCGAAGCCGCGCAGCGCCCTGCTGACCTCGGCTTCCTGGTCCGATGCGTGCGGGTCGGGGAACGGCGCCACGAAGACACCCGGTGGGAACGGTCCGTAGCCGGCGCGGTCGATCGCCCGTGCGGTCGACATCGCCATCGTCAGGTGGGTGCGCCCGTGGAAGGCCCCGTCGAACACGACGACGTTGTGACGTCCCGTCGCATGCTTGGCGACCTTCACCGCCACCTCGAGCACCTCGTCGCTGGAGTTGGCGAAGAAGAACGTGTCGATCGACGCCGGTGTGATCTCGTCGAGCTTCGCGGCCAACGGTTCGAGCAGGTCGTGGGTGTACACGTTCTGCTGGGCATGGACGAACCGAGCGGCCTGATCGGCGATCGCCTGCACCACCTTCGGGATGCGAATGACCGGTCGATGCCGCAGCGATCCCCGCGGTGAAGTCGAGGTACTCGTTGCCGTCGACGTCGACCACCCGGCAACCGTGGCCGCTCACCACCTGGAGATCGGTGGTCTTGGCCCAGACGTTCGACGTGTGCGAACCCGGGAGGTCATCCGCGAAGCCTAGGCGTCGAGGCCGGAGGTGGCCGCGACTGCCTCGTCCCAGGTGGCGCGGTCGAGAAAGAGCTTGCGGGTCGGCATCACCCATCTCGGGGCGTTGACACCGAGCGCACCGTGCAATCGACCGTCGCGGCCGAACAGCGCGAGGAACTTCGCAGTCGGCGACCGAACCGGCGACCACCCGCACCTCGTCGTCGGCGGCCGCCCGACCGAGGAACTGGATCCGATGTTCGAACTGATCGCTCCAGAAGAACGGCAGCGGCTCGTAGGCTACGAGTGGTTCCCCGGCGGCCAGGTGCCAGCAGGTTCGTCGCCACGTGGGCGCCCTGCTCGGCGGCGTTCGTCCAGTGCTCGACGCGCATCTCCTCGTCGAAGAGCCCGTTCGGCCAACGTGCCACGTCGCCGGCCGCGAACACGCCCGGGCGACGTCGCCGGACACGTCGAGTGCATTGAGGTTGGCATCGCACACCACGCCGTCGCGAAGCTTGCAGACCACTGCCCTCCAGCCAGTGCGTGTTCGGCGTGACGCCGATGCCGACCACGATCGCATCGGCGGGCACGATCTCGCCACCCGACCAACCGGACGCCCTCGGCAGTGAGACCCTCGATCAGCACCCCGCAGCGCACGTCGACACCGTGCGCACGGTGCAGATCGGCGATCGCCTCGCCCATCTCGGCCCCGAGGCCTCGGATCAGCGGAGCGGCCGCACCTTCCAGCACGACCACGTCATTGCCGAGTGTCTTGGCGGTGGCGGCCGCCTCGAGCCCGATGAATCCGGCACCGATCACGACGACACGACGTCCACCGTCGGCGATCTCGCTCGCGGAGGCGAAGCGAGTCGTCGAGTGTTCGGAGTTCGTGGACGTGATCGAAGGTCTCCTGTCCAGACAGCCGGCGGGGATGGGCTCCCGTTGCGATCACCAGACCGTCGAACCCGAGCACCGATCCGTCGGCCAAGCGTGAGTTCGCGACTGGCGAGGTCGAGGCGCCGAGGCTGCGTGCCGAGACGCCACTCGACGTCGAGGTCGTCGAACACGTCGGGTTGACGGAGGTGGATCCGGTCGGGTTCCCACTCGCCGGACAGCAGTTTCTTCGACAGCGGCGGCCGGTCGTAGGGCCGATGCACCTCGTCGCCGACGACCACGATCGACGTGGCGACGTCGTGCTGTCGGAGCGTTTCTGCTGCTCGCAGCCCTGCGAGTGAGGCGCCCACGACGACCACCCGGTCGAGCGGATCGAAGGACGCCGTGGTCGTCGCTGTCGGTCATGGCGGCAACGATGCCACGGTTCGGCCCCCGAGGGGAAGCTCGCTCGGACCGAGTCCGGCAATCGCCAGTAACGTCGGGGCATGCCGTCTGCCGCCACGACGACTCGCGCCGACGCCACCGCTGCCCACGGTGACCGCCGTCAACGAGATGATCGACCAGCTGTTCCCCGGCTCGAACAACACCTGCGACGACATCGGTGCCGACTTCGCCGTCGCTCGCCGCGACATCTCCGAGGCCGAGCTCCGGCCCGGAGCGTTCGTGTCGGGCCCATCACAGTTCGGGCTGGCCGACGCCGCGCTGTGGTATCTCGTGTTCGGCGCCACCGGCCGGATCGAGCCGATGGCGCTCACCTCGGAGTTGTCGATCCGCTTCCTGCGCCCGGCACGGGGCAAGGTGTTGTGGGCGAAGGCGACGCTCGACGTCGCCGGACGACGCAACGTGGTCGGCACGGTTCACGTGTGGTGCGACGACCGAATCGACAAGCCGACCGCCACCGCCCAGGGCACCTACGTCCTCCCGCTGTGACGGATCAGATCGGACAACACGGGATCAGGCCCCCGGTTCGCACCGGCCGCGCGAGCCGCGATCACCACGGTTCCATCTGGCGATGCCGGTCGCACGACCTCGTCGCTGCCCGTGGGTTCTACGGCGAACTGCTCGGCTGTCCCGAGGGCGCGCAGCAGCGAGCGTGGGTCGACTTCGATCTGTTCGGCCATCAGTTCGTCGCCCACCTCGATCCACTGGGGGGCACCGCGGGTCGCACGATCACCAATCCGGTCGACGGCGACGACGTCCCAGTACCCCACTTCGGTGTGCTGCTGTCACCGGCGCAGTGGGACGCGCTCGCCGACCGACTGCGTGCCGCAGGAACGGCGTTCGTGATCGAGCCGCACACCCGCTTCGCCGGCGAGGTCGGCGAGCAGTCGACGATGTTCCTGCTCGACCCATCCGGCAACGCGCTCGAGTTCAAGGCGTTCGCCGACGACGACCAGGTCTTCGCCCGATGAGACCCGTGTGACGATTGCCGTTTCCGATCCGGCCGATCGTCGACTCGACGACTACCGGTCGCTCAACGACCAAGCCGTTCCGCCGCCGCTACGAGGGCGACGAGCTGTTCATCGTCGAGGGTTTCGTTGCGATCGACCGGCTGATCGAGTCGCGGTCACATCGATCCGATCCGTGCTGCTGGCTCCATCTCGGGTCGATCGGTTCGCCCACCACGCGAATGCACTCGTTGCTGCCGGCGTGCCGGTGTACGTCGCCGAGCGCAGCGTGATCGCCGAGGTGGTCGGGTTCGATCTGCATCGCGGGGTGATCGCTTGCGCCGAGCGCGGCGCTCGCTGCACGGTCTCGACGAGTTGCTCGACGGTGCTCGACGGATCGCCGTGCTCGAGGGCCTGAACGACAACGAGAACCTCGGGGCGATCGCCCGGGCCGCCAAGGCGTTCCAGATCGACGGCCTCGCTGATCGATCCGACGTGCACCGACCCCTACAGCCGTCGCACCGTTCGGGTGAGCATGGGTGAGGTACTGACGATGCCGATCGCCCGAGCGGCGCCGGACGGTGGCCGGCGGTGTTGTACAACGTGTCGAACCGCAGGTTTCGAGGTGTGGGCGATGACACCGTCGTCGACCGCCGAGGATCTCTGGGCGGTCGAGATCCCCGATCGGGTGGCCGTGCTCCTCGGCGCCGAAGGGCCGGGGCTGACACGCGGCGCGCTCGCCGTCGCCAGACCGCCTGGTGCGGATCCCGATCAGCGCCGACGTCGATTCGCTCAACGTGGGCCAAGCCGCCGCGGTCACCTTCGCCGCCCTGCCCGCTGACGGTCGCAGGATCCCCGAGTCCAGAACCGCGGGAACCGGTGGGGCTCCAGCTCGACCGGTCTCGGGGACCTACGATCTCGGATCAGTGGGCGAACTTCACGTTCGGGAGGATGCGTTCCATCCAGCGCGGCAGCCACCACGCCTTGTTGCCGATGATGTACAGCGTGGCGGGCACGAGCACCAGCCGGATCAGGAAGGCATCGAGCAGCACGGCGGTACCGAGGATGAGACCCATCTCCTTCATCGGCAACGTGCCGGCGATGGCGAAGGTGTAGAACACCGCGATCATGACGCCGGCGGCTGCCACGATCGGTCGACCGACGTGGCTGAGCGATCCCCGCACCGCCTCGGCAGCATCGCCGGAGCGTTCGAAGTGCTCACGGGTCGAGGCCAGGAGGAACACCGTGTAGTCCATCGAGATGGCGAACACGAGGGCGAAGAAGAACAGCGGCGCCCACGAGGTGAGATAGCCCTGACTCTCGAAGCTCAGCAACCCCGCTCCGATGCCGTTCTGGAACACCAGGGCACCGACGCCGAACGCTGCGGCGACCGACAACAGGTTGAAGATCACGCCGACGAAGGCGACGATCACCGCTTGCAGGGCGATCATCAGCAGGATGAAGCCCAGCACCAGGACGACGCCCATCACGAGCGGCGCCTTCTGCGAGAGCGTCTGGTCGAGGTCGAAGTTCTCGGCGACCGGGCCGCCGACGAGCACACCATCGGGCAACTCGGTCCGCAGTGTCGGGATCAGAGCCAGCGCCTCGTCGGACGACGGGTCGTAGGCACCGACGGCCTGGATGATGCTCGCACCCTCCATGCCCGGAGAGGGCGGGAAGGCCATGACGATGCCCTCGGTGGCCATCACCTGGTCGGCGACGGCTTGTGCATCGCCGTCGGCGGGGACGATCACCTGGATGGGACCTGGACCGCCGGGGCCGAAGCCGTCGGCGATCATGTCGTAGCCCTGACGTGCCTGCTCGTCCTCGGGGAGGACGGTGATGCCGGGCATCCCGGTCTTCAGACCGAGCAACGGCAGCGCCAGTGCGAGCAGCACGACGACTGCGCCGCCGGCAACGATCACCTTGTGGGCCTGGATCCGGTCGGCGAGCTTCGCGAAGAACTCGCTGTGGTGATCACCCTTGCGGTACCACGGGAGGGCGAACTTGTCGATGCCGGGGCCGAGCAGTGCGGGGAGCAGGGTGAGCGCGGCGAGCAGGACGAAGCCGACCGACAACATCATGCCGGCAGCCATCGAACGGAACGCCGGGATCGGCACGAGGAGAACTGCCGAGAGGCTGACCAACACGGTGATGCCCGAGAAGAGCACGGCCTTGCCGGCGGTGTCCATCGCGATGCCGGCGGCGTGTTGCGGGTCTTCGGGGTGAGCGTGCAGCGCCGCCCGGTAGCGGGTGACGATGAACAGGGCGTAGTCGATGCCGAGCGCGAGCGCGAACATCATGGCGAAGTTCAGCGTCCAGATCGACAGGTCGGTGATCTGGGTGATCCCGAACAGCACGCCCATCGAAGCCAGCAGCCCGGCAGCGGTGAGCAAGAGGGGAAGACCGGCAGCAGCGAGCGTGCCGAACGCCATCACCAAGATGATGGCGGTGACCGGCCACGTGAGGATCTCTGCTTTCAACATGCCCTCGCGGTTGACCGCGTTGAAGTCGTCCCAGAATGCGGGGGAACCCGTCAACGCAACGGAGATCTCGTCGCCCGCGATCTCACGGGACAGATCACCGATGTCGTCGCCGAGACGTTCGGCGGCGCGAACGGCTTCGGTGGGGTCGACGTTGGCGCCGGCCTGGATCATGACGGTCTGGCCGTCCATGCCCGGCTGCGGCGGCATCGGCTGGCCGAAGCCCTCCTCGGTGCCGATCAACGCGTTGACGTCGGCGATCGCCTGCTGGAACGCGGGATCGTCGATCGGTGTCGACTGACTCTGGATCACGACGACCGCCGACTGCGATGACAAGCCGCCGAACTGCTCGTCGATGACGTCACGCGCGGCGAGCGACTCGCTGCCGTTGACCTCCCACATGGCGCCGGAGAGCGCATGCTCGAGTCGCGGTGCGAACACGCCCAGGCCGATCGCGAGGACCGCCCAGGTGAGGATCACCACTTTGCGGTGTCCGTGCGCCCAGCGACCCATCCGGGCCAGCGGTGGGTGCACGACGTCGGTCTCCATGTCGTCGTGGTGAACCAATGGTTTATGCTCATGTAGTGATGAATCGGACAAAGGTGGTGGTTCGAGGTCGGTACTCATGTCAGGCTGCTTTCTGGGTACGGGGTTGGTGGGAGAAGAGGCGAAGAGGCCGGGGTCAGACGGCGAACATGCGAGCGTCGTCGGCGACCTGCTCGCGCAGGCGGTCACAGACGATGGCGCAGACCGGCATCAGGCTGGGATCGGTGACCGAGTAGAAGGCGGCGGTGCCCTCGGTGCGTCGCGTCACGATCCTCGCATCATGGAGGACGCGCAGATGCTTGGAGACGTTGGCCTGGCTGGTGCCGAGCCGGTCGACCAGCTGACCGACGTTCTGTTCGCCGTCGTCGAGCAGGGTGCGGATGATCCCGAGGCGCGTGGCGTCGCCCAGAACGCGGAAACGTTCGGCGACGTGTTCGAGCAGTTCAGCAGGGAGTGCCTTGGGCATGCGCAGCACTCTATAACCATGAAGTGATGAATGCAACCCGTGGGCGGGTCATCGCTACTACTGTTGTGGCATGGAAGCTGACGTGTCGGTCACGCGCGAGGTCGCCGCACCCGCCGAGGAGGTCTGGGCGATGATCGCCGACCTGCCTCGCATGGGTGAGTGGTCGCCGGAGAACGAGGGCGGTGAGTGGCTGAACGGCGCGACCGGTCCTGCTCCGGGCGTGACGTTCCGGGGGACCAATCGCAACGGCTCCAAGACATGGAAGATGCTCGTGACACTGGTCGATGTCGAACCCGGCCGGCGACTGTCGTTCCGCACGTCGTCGATGGGCGCGCCGAGCGCCGAGTGGTCCTACGACATCGAGCCGACGGACACGGGCTGCCGAGTCACCGAGTCGTGGACCGACGCACCGCTGGCGATGGGGGTTGCCGATCTCGGGTTTCATCTCCGGAGTGAAGGATCGGAAACCGCACACGAGAGCGGGCATCGAACACACGCTTGCGAACCTCGCCGCCGCCGCCGAATCCAGCGTCGGCTGACCGGCCGTTGCATCGGAGGTCAGACCCAGATGTAACACTGCTCGGATGATCGAGCCATTGGCGGACCATCCATCCACCCGGGAACCTGAGCCGTTCGCCGGGCCGGACCATCCGATGCGCAAGCTCACCCGGTCGGTCGCACTCGGCGAGCCGTGGACCCAGGACGATGCCGACCGGGTTGCAGACGTCTTCGACTCGCTGGCAGCGGAGTGGTCGGCCCGCCACGTCGACGACACCAAGGCCGCTCCGGTCCGCGACGTGCTCGAACGTGGCGCTGTCCCGATCGACGGCACGTGGCTGGAGTTGGGCTCCGGCACCGGCGCCGGAACCCTCCTGCTCGCCGACATCGTGGGCTCGCTGGTGGCGACGGACCTCTCGACGCAGATGCTGGCTCATGCACCAGGCGAACTCGCGCCGAGAGTCCGGGCCGATGCGTCGATGCTGCCGTTCCCGGATCGGTCGTTCGACGCCGTGCTGATGATCAACATGCTGCTGTTCCCCCACGAGGTCGACCGGGTCCTGCGACCCGGCGGCAGCGTGGTGTGGGTCAACACCCTCGGCGACCAGACGCCGATCCACCTCCCGGCAACCGACGTCCTCGCTGCCCTACCGGGTGACTGGTCCGGTCGCACCGCACGTGCCGGCACCGGATTCTGGCTCACGGCCCAGCGCAACTGACCACGACCTCATCGGAAAACGAGAACGACCCCCGGGCGAGCCGGGGGTCGTTCTGCAGATTGTTGAGGGTCAGTCGGAGGATTCGACCGCTTCAGCAGATTCTTCACGCGGTTCGGGGGCTTCCCCGAGGCCGAGCTCGGCGAAGATCTCCGCCTTGCGGAACTCGAAGTCGTCCTCGTCGACGTCTCCAGCTGCGAACTTCTCGTTCAACAGGCGGAACTCCTCGAGCAGCGCATCCTCGTCGGGGCCGTCATCGACCTCGTCATCGGAGTCCGAGGACTTGCCGTGTCGAACGGCGAGCTTCTCGGCCTTGCGCTCCTTCTTGCGGAGCTCTCGTTGACGCTTCTGGTAGGACTGTGGACTTCGAGCCAATCGGAACGCCTCCTCAGACGACTTTGACGTCGACCGCTTCCGGACCCTTACGGCCCGCAGCGATCTCGAACTCGACGGTGTCGCCGTCGTTCAGCGAACGACGGCCGGTGCCGACGATGTTCGAATAGTGCACGAAGACGTCGTCGCCGTCGTCGCGAGAGATGAAACCGAAGCCCTTCTCGTCGTTGAAGAACTTCACTGTACCTGTGGCCATTTCGGCTCCTTGTTGAAATCGGAGCCACCGTTGACTCACGTTTACGATCACGAGGCTAGTGACGGTTGTGCGATTGTCCACCTCGCGCCGACCAGCGGTACCGCGCCGGTCCAGGTCAGGTTGCGGTGGACAGTTCGATCCGTCGACGCGGGTCGAGCACGACGAACGGGCGATGTCCGGTGATCGGCGAGTCGGGCCAGGATCACCGAAGCCATCACCGCACCGACCGCGCCCGCGAGCGTGAGCGCGATGTCGCCGACTCCGAGTCCGTACACCAGCCAGCCCGCGGCTTCTGACAGCGCGATGATCCACGTCGTCGACGACACACCCGACAACACCCGGGTACGGAGCGAGGCGACGACCGCCGGCAGCAGCTGCACGCCGTACGACAAGCCGATCGCAACGCCGGCGAGATTCCAGCCACCGACGAGGAGGAACGGCAGCGGCACCATCCCGAGGCCGAACATCCCGAGTGTCAGACCTGGCAGACGCCGGCCGCCCGACCGAGCCCACGAAGAACCATGCCATCACGCCGTACAGCAGCAGCGACACGATCGACACGGGCACCAGCGCCCAGACGCCGACGATCAGTCCGTACGTCAGCCACCATGCGTTGATTGCAAGGCTCACGCCGATCCACGTGGCCGAGACGCCGTCGACGCGTCGCGTCCGGGCGATCCGGCGCGCTTGCGGGAACGCCATCCACGATCCGAGGACCGTAGCGACGACGACGAGGAGGTTGAGAGCGAAGTTCATGAGTCGGAGAGCATTTCGGTGTAAGTGGCTACAAAGACTTTAGTACCTTACATCCCCGAGAGGGGATACGCTCGCATCGTGTACGTCACATCGGGGCACGACACCGAGGTCCGCCTCACGATCGAGGCGCTGGTCGACCTCGTCAACACGTTGGCCGACGCCGCCGCGACCGATGGTGAGGACGTCGAGGTTCGCACCTTGCTCCATGACCACCGCTTCAGCCGTGCCGCCGGTGCGTCCGCGGCGGCGATCGATCGGGTCGCCGAGCGCGTTGGATCGATGGTCGAGACCCTGCTCGGGCTCCCCGAAGCGGACTCGGAACCGACCGTCACATGGATCAACGCGCAACTCTCGGGGATCCACATCACGCCGTCGCTCACCGACCACGACGGCGCCGATCTTCACATCCACTGGACCCCCGCATCAGCGACGTTCGACGATCAGGCAGTCGCCGACTTCCTGATGGCGCTCTCGCAGGAGGTGTGCGACCACGGCACCACACGATTCGGGACCTGCGCCGCCAGCGACTGCGAGCACCTCTTCTACGATGTGACCCGCAACGGCTCCCGGCGGTTCTGTTCCGACCCTCGCTGCGCCAGCCGCACCCACACCGCCGACCACCGGCGGCGCCAGCGCACGACCTGATCCGCGTGGGACCGTCAGCCGTTCAGCGAATGAGACGACCGGCATCGAGACGCAGCACCTGATCGGCAGCGGTCGAACGCCACGGCGCGATGCGACACGGCGATCACCGTCATGCCGGCATCGGCAAGATTCGCTCCACAGCTGGACCTCGGTCTCGACGTCGAGCGCGCTCGACAGGTCGTCGAGCACGACGAGTTCCGGCGAATGCACGAGCGCACGGGCGGTGGCCAGTCGTTGGCGTTGCCCACCCGACAGTCGCAGCCCGCGCGGGCCGATCAGGGTTGCTGCACCGTCGGGCAGTGCGGCGATGTCGTCGGCAATCGCAGCCAGCCGGAACGCGCGATCGAGCGCCTCGACGTCAGCGGGCCCGAGGCTGACGTTGTCGGCGATGCTGTCGGAGATCAGCTGCGGCACCTGCGACAGGAAGGCTGCGTTCGGCGGCACGAGGAACGCCGAACGGTCGCCGATCTCGGCGCCGTTCCACCGAATGGAGCCGCTCACGTCGGCCTGCCACGCCAGCCCAAGCAGGGCCCGCAGCAGGCTGCTCTTGCCGGCACCCACCGGACCCGAGATCACCACGAACTCGCCGCGCCGAACCGTGAACGACACCTCGTGCAGCACCGGGCGCTGGCCATACGACACCGTGAGTCCGTCGACGTCGAGACGCTCGAGGGGGACACGGTCGGGCCGAATGACGTCGGGCCGAACACGTTGGTCGCTCGGGTCGATCGGCAGCGTGCACGAACGAACGGTGTTGCGGGCGTCGGCGTCGGCGACGAGCGCACTCATCCCGCGAACGCGACGCCAGCTTGCTTGCGGCGGGCGAGCACCCGGCCCACCATCCGAGGCAGGAAGCTGAGCCAGCCGAGATACGCGGTGAACAGCGCCAGCGTTGCGAGATCGAACGCGCCCGACGCGATCGCGCCGGCGCTGACCAGCAACACGAGACCCAGGCCGATGTCGGCCGCCCCCTGGCTGAACGCCATGACACCTTCATCCAGCACACGGTCGCGCACGGCCGTGTGGCGGCGACGATCAACGAGCACCCGCAGACGAGCCAGCATCGGTGCAGCTGCGGCGTTGACCTTCACGGTGGTGGCTGCCGCCATGATGTCGCCGAGCAGGCCGGTGACCTGCTCGGTCGCCGCACGATCGGCGGCCCGATACTCCTTGATGCGGGTGTCGAGCACGCACGTCACCAGTGCGACGGCCACCAACGGGAAGACCAGCACCAGTGCGGCGTTGGCGTCGGCGGCCCCGAGCACGAACCCCGCGATGACTGTGAACACCAGGCCGCCCGAGATGTCGACGATGCCGTCGACCAGGTTGGCCACGTCTTCGGTGTCATCACGGAAGTGCGTCACCGCGGAGCCCGCCGAACCGACGGGCTGCCCTGCGTGGATGCCGCCGCTCGCCATCTGGGCGCTCAGCATGTTGGCACGAAGCAGCGTCTGCATGTGGAGCCAGACCCGCGTCCAGATCAACGCTCCGTGGTGGATGGAGACCATGCGGATCGTCTCGCTGGCCACGATCGCCACCGACCACCAGATCGTCTCGGTGGAGTCGCCCCGTTCGAGCACGCGCGTACCCGCGTGCGAGCAGGTAGCCGGTGATCGCCGGCATCGTGAAGAACACGACAAAGAGGAACCAGCCGAGCCAGAACTCCTTCGGACGGTGTTCCGCGACGCGCCACGCCAGGCCCCACACTCCGGCAACGGGCGTCGACCCCTGATCGACGGACACCTCGGTGTGTCCGTCACCGGGTGTCGCCTCCGGGTGGATCACTGCGGTCATGACGACACCTCGGAGACCTCGACATCGTCACCCTGAGCCTGTTCGCTTTCGAGCGACATCGTGAGCAGGCGGGCGAAGCGGCTGGCATCGTCGCCAACGAGATCGACCCGATCGCCGTGTTCGATGATGCGGCCGTGGTCGAACACCACGATCTCGTCGACCGAGCGCAACGTGCTGAGTCGGTGGGCGATGATCAGCGTCGTTCGACCACGCATGAGCTCGACGACGGCGGCCTCCAGACGCCGCTCGGTCTCGGGGTCGACACGAGCGGTCGCCTCGTCGAGCACGAGCAGATCGGGGTCGCGCAGCCACACCCGGGCGAGCGCGAGGAGTTGCGCCTCCCCCGCGGACAGCCCAGCGCCGGCAGCGCCGAGCGAGCGGTCGATTCCCCCCGCTGCAAGCTCAGCGAGGCCGACGCGTTGCAGCGCGTCGATCACGGCATCGTCGGTGGGCTCGTCGTCGAAGAGGGTGATGTTGTCGCGCAGCGAACCGGCGAACAGTTCGACCTCCTGCGGGACGAGCGCGACGCGGCGTCGGAGTTCGTCGAGCGGGATCTCACCGATCGCGACCCCGCCGAGCGACACGAGGCCGCCGGTGGGTTCGACGAGTCGCAGCACGAGCCGCGAGAACGTGGTCTTGCCGCTGCCGGTGCGTCCGACGATCCCGACCGAACGGCCTGCCTCGATTCGTATGTCGACATCGCGCAACACGGGCCGATCGTCGCCGTAGTCGAACGCGACGTCGCTCGCCTCGATGGTCAGCGGACCCGACGGCGGATGGCGGGTGCCGGTGTCGACGATCGTCGGCTGGATCGCGAGGAGCTCGGCGACGCGCACCATTGCACCGTTGGCCTTCTGCACGGTCTCGAGTTCGTGAACCACCTCTTCGAGTGGTCGGGCGATCAGCAGCACGTACTGGAACAGCAGGAA
The DNA here is from genome assembly GCA_963705485.1 of Ilumatobacteraceae bacterium. Classification (GTDB taxonomy): domain Bacteria; phylum Actinomycetota; class Acidimicrobiia; order Acidimicrobiales; family Ilumatobacteraceae; genus Sva-07. The sequence continues at coordinate 32,178 of CAVPJT010000004.1, read as the reverse complement.
GGCCGTACCCAGCGAGATCGTGTTCGCTCCGACGAGCACGGCACCCAGCACGAGGGCCAACACCCAACCGGCTGCAACGGCGCCCTGCACGAACCACCACATCACGAGAAACGCCCGCTCGCGACGCACTGCGCTGACGAGTGCACCTCCACTGTCTTCGACGAAGCGCCAGGCGACGTGATCGGCGGCACCGTTGGCGCGCAGGTCCTCGCCGGCGGTCAGGCGTTCCTCGATGCCGCCGTAGAGCCGGCCGAGCGCTCCCATCTCGTCGGACGACTCCGACACCGCACGGTGGCGCCCGCGCAACACGACGACCAGCGCCACTGCGACGTACACCGCCATGCCGAGGCCGAGGCGCCAGTCGAGCACCGACAACACCAGGATCATCCCGCTGACCAGCATCGCTGCGCCGGCGGCCTTGGTGACGACCTGGCCGAGGAACTCCGACACCGAGGTGATGTCGCCGTCGACCCGTTGGATCAGCTCGCCGGGAGTGTGGGTGCGATGGAACTCGTGATCGAGGCCGAGCACGTGTCGGGTCATCGTGACGCGAAGTTCGTTGGTGGTGCGCCAGGCAAGCACCGTGGCGAGCCATGACACCACGACGGCGAGGAACTGACTGACGACCGCGATCGCGAGGAAGAGCACGGCGAGCTGTGTGATCTCACTGGTCGTCGCACCATCGGCGGCGGTGTCGACGATGCGACGGATCACGAGCGGGCCCGTGATCGTGAGCGCCGAGGCCAGTGCGACGAGCGCGCCAAGACCGGCCCAACGCCATCGGTCGGGCCGCAGCAGCGCGCCGAGGGCACGCCAACGTCCACCGGTCTCCCCGGTCTGCGTCGCCATTCGTCCAGTCTCGCCGCAAGCGACCGCAGGTTCAGCAGACATTTCCTGCTGGGAATGTTTGCGAGCGCAATTGACTTGAAGGTGGGGATGAGTGTGCACCGACTGAATCACGCCGTGCTCTACGTCCGAGACGTGGAGGAAACCAAGGAGTTCTACGGCTCCGTGCTCGACTTCCGGGTGGTCAGCGAGTTCCCGGGGGCTGCGTTCCTGCAAGCGCCCGGCTCCACGAACGACCACGACCTCGGCGTGTTCCAGATCGGCTCGGACGCGGGCCCGTCCGACGCTGGCCGCACCACCGTCGGGCTCTACCACCTGGCCTGGGAGGTCGACACGCTCGGCGAACTCCAGCGCCTCGCCACTGCGCTGCGCCGAGCGCGGGGCGCTCGTCGGCGCCAGCGACCACGGAACCACCAAGAGCCTCTACGCGAAAGACCCCAACGGCATCGAGTTCGAAGTCGTGTGGTTGATTCCCGCTCACCTGCTCAACGCCGCCGACGTCGCCGCCCGTGCCTCGGTCGGCCCACTCGACCTCCCTGCCGAGATCGACCGGTTCGGCCGTGACGAGTTGGGCGGCGTCGGTGTCTCGATCCCCGCAACCCCTCAGCCCGTCAGCAACGAAAGCGACGTGACGACATGAACATCGACTTCTGGGTCGACCCTGGCTGCCCGTTCTGCTGGGCCACCGCCCGCTGGGCCGTCGACGAGGTGCAGCCGCACCGCGACATCGACATCACGTGGCGCCCGATCAGCTTGTTCTTCAAGAATGAGCCCGACCCGGACACGCCCTGGTACGAGGGATCGAAGTTCACTCACGGGCTGCTGCGCGTGATGGAGTCGGTGCGCACCACCGATGGCAACGACGGCGTGTTCAAGCTGTACTGGGAGTTCGGCGCACGCATCCACCACGACAAAGAGACCCCATTCGACCCCGCCGATGCGTTGGCGACCGTCGGGCTCGACACCTCGCACGCAGCGGCCTTCGACGAGGAGTCATGGGATGCCGTGATCCGCGAGGGTATGGACGAGGGCTTGGAACTGGTCGGCAACGACGTCGGCACCCCGATCATCGCGTTCGACAACTCCGACGGTGTGAAAGCCGGCTACTTCGGCCCGATCATCTCGCGGATCCCGTCCACCGAGAAGAGCGTGGCGATGTGGGATGCGCTCGTGACGATGATGGACATCGACTCGTTCTTCGAACTCAAGCGCACCCGCTCCGAGGGCCCGCTGTCCGGCGACCGCCCCCTCCCCCGCTGACACCGCGCCAACCACGTTTGCGTTGCACTACAGGTGGGACGGGTCACCGAAACTTGCGCACAAACGCCTTGAGCCCGGCACCAATCATGTTTGCGTTGCACTTCGGGTGGGACGGGTCACCGAAAACCTCACGCAAACGTGGATTGATGGAGCCCCATGCAGGTCACTCGGCGCACGCGACGAGCAGTCGTTGTTTGAAGGCGGCTTCGTCGACCGACCACGGTACGCGGATGTTCGGATCGGACCGGCCGAAGCGGCGGTCGGGGATCGTGCAGCCGCGGGTGGGGCCGTCGAGGCCGACCACGAGCCACTCGTCGGTGGCCTCGGTGATGATCGAGTCGTCCAGGGCCACGGCCATGGCGATGGGGTCGGGGAGATCGAACCCGGCGAGACCGGTGTCGAGGCAGTACTGCTCGACGTCGCCGTTGATGTCGATTGCGAACTTGCCCAGCGGGCCGACGGCGGCCAACGCCGACTGTTCCTCGTCGGTCATCACGGCGAACTTCCGCGAGATGTTCCAGCCGATCATCGTCTTCGCGCCCGGCGCGGCGAACACTGCTGTCGCCGCTTCCGGGTCGGCCCACACGTTGTACTCGCCGAGGGCGTCGACGTTGCCGACACCGTCCGGCGAGCCGGCCATCAGGTAGGTGTGGCCGAACTTCGTGAGCAGGTCGGGGTCGTGTTCGAGCGCAGCCGCGATGTTGGTGAGTGGGCCGAGCGTGACCAGGTCGTGTTGGCCGGGTTCGTTCGCAGCGATGTCGAGGAGGACTCCGACGGCGTCGGCGGAGGTCGCTGCCCGCGATGGTTCCGGCAACGGTGCACCGCCCATACCGTCCTGGCCGTGCACGAACTGGGCGGTGTCGAGCGATCGGGTGAGCGGGCGGTCTCGCCCGGCGTGCAGCGCAATGTCGGCGCCGCCGGCGAGGTCGAGGGTGACGATCGCGTTCCTCACGGCCAGGTCGAGCGGCACATTGCCGGCGACCACCGTCACGGCGCGAACGTCGACCGTCGGGTCACGAATCGCAAGCACGAGTGCGATCGCGTCGTCGGACGCGGTGTCGGTGTCGATCAGGATGCTGCGACGAGCCATTCCCTCAGTGTGCCGGTCGCCCACGCCGCAACTCGCAACTCAGAACAGGGAGTCCTGGCCAACGACCTCGGAGGCCGGAGCGACCGGCAGTGGGGTCGGCAGGGCGACGAGCCCATCGACGAGGTCGACGATCTCGGCGTGCAGCATCCGGGCGAGCGCTGGAGACTCGAGGTTCTCGGGCTGGTGCACGAAGACGAACGGCTCGCGACCCTCCGCGATCCATGCCACGAGTTGCGGGATCCACGTGCGCAGACCGTCCGCAGTGCCGTCGAGGTCGTCGGAGCCGATCACCCGCACGATCGGTGACGCTCCCATCAGGTCGGTGACCACCGGCAGCCTCGGCTTCGTGCGTCGTTCATCGACGGCTGCGTCCGATCTCGGCGGCGCTGCGTACAGCGGCCGGGTGTCGAGCACCACGCGACCGATGCCGGCATCACCGAGGAGATCATCGACCGCACGGTGTGCCGGGCCGCCATCGAAGAACGCTCGATGGCGCAACTCGACGACCCGACCGCGCGAAGTGGACAACCGCCCGACGAACGACCGCAACGTGTCCAGCGACTCGGGTCCGAACGTTGGCGGCAGCTGCACCTGGACGGGCCCCACGCGTGCATCGAGCGGATCGATCGCAGCGAGGAATTCGCCGAGCGCGGCGACCGCCTCACCACCACGCAAGCGCAGTTCGTGGGTGATGTGGCGCGGCACCTTGAACGCGAATCGGAAATCGGCGGGCGCCTGCGCGGCCCACTTCGCGACTGTCCGCTCCGACGGCACCGCATAGAACGTCGTGTTGCCCTCGACGGCGTTGCACCAACCTGCGTACTCAGCCAGCTCCCGGCCACGATTGCTCGGCGACAGGAACCGCCCAACCCATGGTGGGTGCGCCCACATCGGACAACCGACGCGGAGTATCGGTTGGTCCGTCACTCAGGTCGCCAATCGATGCAACCAGATCGGAGCGCCGACGCCTTTCACACTCGTCGGACCGACGGGTCGGAACGCCGCGGTCTGCCCGTTCCCGTCGAGCGATCGCACGACCTGTTCGGTCACCAGCAGCTCACCGGGTCCGGCAAGGTCCGCCACCCGCGAGGCGATGTTGACCGTCTGACCGACGAAGTCGTCGCCCCGCTCGATCACGTCGCCGACATGCATGCCCATGCGGACGGCAAGTGGAAATTCGTCATGATCACGCGCCGCAGACACCGAGGCGAGGACGCTGCGCGCCACCGTCAGACCCATGGGCCCATCTCCGAACCACAGCATCAACCCGTCGCCGAGCTCCTTGACGATGCGGCCCCGGCCAGAGAGTTGGTCGCTCACGATGGTCGACTGGCGATCGAGCACATCCACCGCCGCCCGATCACCGTGTACGTCGGTGTATGCCGTGAAGCCGACGAGATCGGTGAACACGATGGCTGCCGTGTCTGCGGCTGCGGGAGTGGCGCTCACCGGACGGCCACTCGGCCGCTGCCCGACCGAGCGGTGACGACGCAGTCGTGCTCCCCACGCAACTCCGCCGGAGCGCTCGACGGGGTGTCGACGCGCACGTTCGCACCGGCAGGCATCGCGACCGAGATCCGCCCCGACACGGTCTCGGCGTCGACGTCGCTGGCCGTCGTCATGTCGATGTCGATCCTGCCGCTTGCGCAGTGCGCCTGAACCGCCCCACGCACGTCGCGCAGCGTGATCCGCCCACTGTCCGTGGAGACGTGGGCCGATCCACATCGGCCGACGGTGACCCGCCCACTTCCACCGAGGATCCGACACTCGCCGTCCGTGGCGTTGACGGTGACCTTGCCGCTCGTCGTGCGAATGTCCACCGACGCCGCCTCGTCGACCGACACCTTGCCGGAGGAAGTGACGACGGCGACCGACCCCGCGCTGCCGAGCACGTCGACCCGCCCCGACGACGTTCCGATCACGAGGTCCAGCCCCTTCGGTACGCGAACTTCGAGCTTCGAGTTCCGGCCGTCGACCGTGGCCCGCGAGCCGTCGACCACGATGGCCGCACCATCGACCAATACCTCGTCGAGGCCGGCCACGGCATGCACGCGGACCGCTCCGCTTGCGCTGGCCACTCGCAGCAGCTCGAGCGGAACCCGGGTGTCGTTCGCCATGGTCCGACCGTACCCGACCAGGCGAACCGAAAAACGCGCAGATCCGGCCGCTCAGCGACCGGATCTGCACACGTGTTGGGGGGTTGGGGTTGGGGGTTGGGAGGTTGGGGGACGGAGGTCAGTCGAGGCGTTCGATGATGGTGGCGTTGGCCATGCCGCCGCCCTCACACATCACCTGCAGGCCGTAGCGGCCACCGGTGCGCTCGAGCTCGTTGAGCAGCGTCGCCATCAGCTTGGTGCCCGAGGCGCCGAGCGGGTGGCCGAGGGCGATGGCGCCACCGTTGACGTTGACCTTGCTCATGTCGGCGCCGGTCTCCTTCTGCCAGGCCAGCACGACCGAGGCGAAGGCCTCGTTGACCTCGAACAGATCGATGTCGTCGATGCTGATCCCGGTCTTCTCCAGGATCTTCTTGGTCGCCGGGATCGGGCCCTTGAGCATCGTGACCGGGTCGGCGCCGGTGACGGCGAACGCGTGGAAGCGGGCACGAGGCTTCATCCCGAGCTCATCGGCCTTCTCCCTGCTCATGATGAGCACCGCGGACGCACCGTCGGAGATCTGCGAGGAGTTGCCGGCGGTGATCACGCCGTCCTCCTTGAAGGCCGGCTTCAGCTTGGCCAGCGTCTCGGCGGTGGTGCCCTCCCGGATGCCTTCGTCGGCGGTCATCGTCTCGGTCTGGCCGTCGATCTCGACCTCGATCGGGATGATCTCGTTCTCGAAACGACCTTCGTCGCGCGCCGACGGCGGCGCGCTGCTGGCTGGTGGCGCCGAACTCGTCGAGATCTTCACGGGTGATGCCGTACTCGGCGGCGATCATGTCGGCACCGATGCCCTGCGGCGGCAGGCCGGTCTCGGCGTAGCGGTCGAGCTGCTCCTGCGGGAACGGGAAACCCATGCCCTGCACGATCGAGGCGCCCATCGGGGTGCGGGTCATCACTTCGACACCGGCGGCGACGACGACGTCGTACGGCGCCGGCCATCACGCCCTGCGCGGCGAAGTGCATCGACTGCTGGCTCGAGCCGCACTGGCGGTCGATCGTGGTCGACGGGACCTCTTCGGGCCAGCCGGCGGCGAGCACGGCGTTGCGGCCGATGTTGAGCGACTGCTCACCGACCTGCATCACGCAGCCCATGATGACGTCGTCGACCATGGCGGGGTCGAGGCCGTTGCGCTCCTCGAGGGCCTTGAGGACCTGCGCGGCGAGCGCAGCGGGGTGCTGGTCCTTGAGCTTGCCGTTGCGCTTGCCGCCCGGCGTGCGGATGGCGTCGACGATCACTGCTTCGGTCATTGGGTTTCTCCTGTTGGTGTGGTTGAGATGGTGGTTGAGAGGGTTGAGACGGGTGTCTTGGCGATGGCCGTGGCGAGGTTCTGCTGGAGGCGAGTCATCACCCAGGCGAGCGCCTGACGTTCCTCGCGGCCGAGTCCGTGGCGAAGCTCGGCGCGCAGCACCTGGTCGACGTCGTTGATCTGTGCGGCCAGCTCCGCGCCGGCGTCGGTGATGGCGACGAGCCACACCCGCCGGTCGTCGGGCTTCGGTTGACGTTCCACGAGTCCGCGGGCCTGCAGGCGGTCGATCACCGAGCCGATGGCGGCACGACCGATCCCGAGATGGTCGGCGAGATCGGTCTGGGTGGTCGCGCCGAACTCGTGGACGTAGCCGAGCAGCGACGCCTGGGTGAGGTTCAGATCGAGCGGAGCGAGCCGGGTGTCGAACGCGACTCGCACGAGTCGTGCCGTCGCCATCAGCGTGGACTCCACACGGAGCCACGGCGGCGAGTCGAGTTCGTGGGTGGTGAGGTTGCTCATCGGGGTCGTGTCTGTCGGCGGCGAACTGGTCACGTTTGACCCGGCACGGTGTGACGGTTCGGTAGCGACACGTGTGGACACATACTGTACGATGCCATACAGTATTGCAACTGCAGATTGTTGCGCGTTGCACAATCTCTCGCGACCACCGTCTTGGAGGACATGACATGACCGACACCGCCACCGGATTGACCGACGCCGAAGCCGCCGAGTTCCGCCAGAAGTGCGTCGACTTCATGGAGCAGTACGGCACCAAGCCGGCCGCGAAGCATCGACGACCAGAAGGCATTCCTCGCTGCAGCCGCCGAGGCCGGTCTCGCCGGACTGCCCGTGCCCGCCGAGTACGGCGGCGGCGGCCAGACCCTCGCCCACGAGAAGATCTGGCGCGAGGTCAAGGGCAACTACCCGATGCCCGACAGCGAATTCATCATCAGCCACGGCATGTGCATGCCGATGCTCGCCGAGTACGGCACCCACGAGCAGAAGGAACGCTTCCTCGCCGACAACATCTCCGGCAAGACCATGTGGTGCCAGATGTTCTCCGAGCCGGGCGCCGGTTCCGACGTCGCGAGCCTGCAGACCAAGGCCGAACTCGACGGTGACGAGTGGGTCATCAACGGCCAGAAGGTGTGGACCACGCTCGCCCACAAGAGCGACTACGGCCTCGTCGTGGCCCGCACCGACCCCGACCAGGTGAAGCACGCCGGCATCTCCATGTTCATCCTCGACATGCGCGCTCCGGGCGTCGAGATCCGCCCGATCCACCAGATCGACGGTGGCTCACACTTCAACGAGGTGTTCTTCAGCGACGTCCGCATCCCGAAGGACTGGTTGATCGGCGATCTCAACAACGGGTGGAACCTCGCGACCGCGATGTTGATGTACGAGCGTGTCGCCATCGGTGGCGCCGGCGCCGGCAAGATCAACCAGCCGAACTTCAAGATGCTCCGCAAGGCCGCCGAGTCGAACGGCAAGATCGACGACCCGGTGGTGCGTGATCAGATGATGAAGATCTGGTCGATGGAGACCTGCAAGTCGCTCGTGGCGATGAAGACCCGTGACGAGCTCAAGGCCGGCAAGACCCCGGGCCCCGGTGGATCGCTCGGCAAGCTCTTCGGCTCGAACATCGCCTGGAAGGTCCGCGAGATGGCGCTCGAGTTCGCCGGACCCGGGTCGGTGGCGTGGGACCCGACGACGAGAGCGGCGCCGAGCTGCAGCGCATCGTGCTGAACAGCTTCCAGTCGAGCATCGCCGGCGGGACCGACGAGATCCAGCGCAACATCATCGGCGATCGGGTACTGGGCCTGCCCCGCGAACCGTCGGTCGACCGCGGTGTGCCGTTCCGCGAACTCAAGGTGGGCACCCAGACGAGCTGACGGCTCCGGCAGGCTGACGGGCGCCGGCGGTACTCGTGCTCGTCAGCCGTGCTCGGCCGACCGGGCGTGCAGCCGCCCGAACCTCGCTGAGCAGATCGTCGAGGGTGCGGCCCGGACCGCCGAGCACCACGCCGACCCCCGCGGCGCGGAGTCGGTCAGCGGTGTCGGCGGCGAGTGCGGCGGTGTCGGGGTTGGTCGACGACAGCACCGCCACATCGACCGGATGCTCGGCACAGAAGCGGACGAGTTCGTCGGGTGGCATGTTCGCGCCGAGGTGTTCCACCCACCAGTTGTCGGCGCGCAGCGCCACGGCCGCCATCGATGACGGCAACGAATGCAGGTCACCCGTGACGGCGGCCACCATCACCGTGCCCCGCCGTCGGCCGCGCGGATTCGGCGCGATCCCGCCGAGGAGACGCTCGACGATCGCTGACGCACGATGCTCGACCCAGATCGTCAGCAAGCCGGCATGCCAGTCGGCGCCGATGCGGACGAGCGGCGGGACGAGCACCTGCTGGATGACGTCGACGATCGATGCCCCCTCGTCGATGAGACCGTGGGCGATGGTCCGAACGGTCGCCTCGTCTCCCTCGACCAGCGCACGGTGCATGCGCTCGGCCGCGCGGGCCGTCCGTTTCGCGGTCGGCGGTGTGGGCGCCTGCGGTGCCGACCGGCGAGCCGAGATCGTCGCCGATGTCGTCTCGTGTCACCTGGTAGCGGCCGTCGACGAGCTGCGCGGGCAACTTGCCGGTGCGAACCCACCGGTAGGCGGTCTGATAGTGGACACCGAGTTCGTCGGCGGCGCGCTGGAGGTCCAAGGGCTCGTCGTCCACCGGGCCACACTACCGGTGATTTTTATTAGTGCTGAATTGAGCTAATTACTGCTAAACATCGCTAACCTTGCAGTGTCGGTTGCCACCCGAGCAGCCCTACCGCAAGGAGCACGTCATGGATCTCGTCCTGAGTGAGAACCAGTTCAACCTCGTCTACAACTCGTTCTCGTTCGTCATCGCCTGTATGGGCGCAGCCTTCCTCTTCTTCCTGCTCGTCAGGTCGAAGGTGGCGCCCCGCCATCGCATGGCGGTCACCCTGTCCACGCTCGTCGTGGCGATCGCCTTCTACCACTACGTCAGGATCTTCGACTCGTTCTCGAGTGCCTTCGACTTCGTCGACGGCGAGTTCATCCAGACCGGCGCACCCTTCAACGAGGGCTACCGATACGTCGACTGGCTGCTGACGGTGCCGCTCCTCCTGGCGGAGCTGGTCATCGTGCTCAAACTCAACAAGAGCACCACACGGAGCCTCCTCGTCCGACTCACGGGCGCTGCGGTGGCGATGATCCTGCTCGGCTGGCCGGGCGAACTCGCGGCGGCGGACTCGACCGCTCGCACGGTGTGGGGCGTCGCCTCGACGATCCCCTTCCTCTACATCCTGTACGTGCTCTTCGTCGAGCTCGGCAAGTCGCTCGACCGCCAGAGCCCACAGGTCCGCAAGCTCGTCGACGGCCTCCGCTACATCGTGCTCGCGACGTGGGGCGTGTACCCGCTGGCCTACATGGCCCCGAGCATCATCAACGACGAAGCCACGGCCGAGGTCGTCCGCCAGGTCGGCTACTCGATCGCCGACGTGCTCGCCAAGCCGTTGTTCGGACTCCTGGTGTTGGCCATCGCCCTCGCCAAGTCCCGGGCCGACGGTTACGCACCTGCCATGGACGAAGATCCCGAGCTGATCGTCCCCGACGATGCGAGCGAACTCGCATCGAGCTGACCTCCCCTGAATCGGGTCCGGCGCCGATCCTCCCGTCGGCGCCGGACCCCCGTCACCGAAAGGATCTTCGTCGATGACCACCATCCGCATCAGCACCACCCCCACACCGCCAACCACCGCATCCGGCGAGGTGGCCGCATGAGTGCCGTCGAACTCCCCGAGATCGAGACGCCGCTGCCCCGAGGCGTCGAGTGGCAGGAGTACGCAGCGTGCAAGGGCCAGCTCGAGTTGTTCTTCGGCAAGGTCGCCGAACGGCCCCAGGCGCGGGCCCGGCGCGAAGCCAAGGCGCCGAAGCTGTGCGACACCTGCGTCGTTCGTCAGCCGTGCCGACAGTTCGCCCGCGAGAATCTCGAGTACGGCTACTGGGGCGGCGAGAACGAGGAGGATCGCTACCTCGCCGGCTACCAGGTGACCGCGGCGATCGGCGTCCGAGTGAGGCTGGCTCGCGACGACGCGGCCGGCTGAGTTGCGCGTCGGCGTGTCAACTGGGGTCTGACCCCAGTTGACACACATGCCACACTCTGGCGATGGGGAGTACCGATCACCGGTTGACGACACGGCAGATGGCCGAGTTCGTCGCCAACGGGTTCATCCGCTTCGAGGCAGTCGTGCCGCCGAGATCAACGAACGTGGCATCGACGAGATGCGTCGCCTCGAACTCGAGCGTTTCGGACCCGACGGACTCAAGCCGCCCGCACACCGGGACACCGCTCGACGAGTGCTACCCGCCGCCGTCGGCGATCGGCGACTACCTGCGCCTGCCGCAGATGCCGGGGATCATCGAGTCGTTCGTCGGCGCCAGCCCGACCTTCGACCACGACTTCACCCACCACCTGCAGCCGCATTCCACCTACACCCAGCCGCTGCACGTGGACGCGATCACCGACTCGCCCGACACCGACTTTCGACGTCCAGCTGTTCTGGTATCCGCACGACGTGGCACCAGGTGAGGGCGGCACGAGATTCGTGCCGGGCAGCCACCTGCGTCGAGTCCGGTCGTCCGGCCTCGATCGGTACCAGCACATCGTCGGCGAGCAACAGTTCTCGGGTCCCGCCGGCACGGTGGTCGTGTTCCACCACGGGCTGTGGCACGCCGGCCAACCGAACCCTGGCGACGGCGACCGCTGGATGCACAAGGTGCGGCTCAACCCGACCGTGCCGCAGGTTCGCCTCTGGAACACCGACGACCTCGCCGGAACTGCAGAACCCACCGTCGGATCACGTCTTCGCTCGGATGCTCCCCGACAGCGTGGCGCAGATCCTGCGGACGATGCAGCCGTGGATGAGCATCACCGACTACCGCAACGAGCAGGTCCAACGCTCGAAGCTCTGGCGCTACCTGACCGGCGACGACAGTCCTACGACGTCGACCACTACCTGACCCGGCTCGAGGGCCGCTCGGCGCTGGTCGGGTCCTGATGACGCAACGTCAGCAGGTCCTCTATCTCTGGGCGAACGGGTCGGCGCTCGACTCCGGCACGGTTGGCTGGGCGTTCCACGATGGCAGCGACGGCACCGGGCCGACGCTCCCCGATGCCAAGCCGCCCTACGCCAACGGGGTGTCCGCGCTGCGCGACGGCTGGATGCTGTTGCAGTCGTCCCAGCTCACCGCGCCGCTCCCCGGCAACGAACACCTCAACGACTACCTCGAGTACGAGTTCGTCTTCGAGCGACGGATCGAAGGATCGTGAGCAAGAAGCAGGATCCGTCGCCGGTCGAGACCATCGATGAGATGGAGAACGAACTGCCGTACGACGAGCCGATCGACAAGAAGGTGTACGAGCGCGATCTCGAAGCCCTGCAGATCGAGCTCCTCAAGGCACAACGCCACATCAAGACCGTCGGCGATCGTCTCGTCATCGTCTTCGAGGGTCGAGATGCCGCAGGCAAGGGTGGCTCGATCAAACGGTTCCGTGAGCACCTCAACCCTCGCGGTGGCGAGCACGTCGCCCTTCCCAAGCCCACGGAAGCCGAACGCACCCAGTGGTACTTCCAGCGCTACGTCGCACACCTGCCGTCGGCTGGCGAGATCACGATGTTCGACCGGTCCTGGTACAACCGCGCCGGCGTCGAGAAGGTGATGGAGTTCTGCACGCCGCAGGAGCACGCGCTGTTCCTCCGCCAGGTTCCCGACTTCGAGCAGTCGTTGGTGAGCAGCGGGATCCGGCTGTGCAAGTTGTGGTTCACGGTGTCGAAGACTCGACAGAAGCAGCGCTTCGACGACCGGCGCGAGGACCCACTCAAGCAGTGGAAGCTGTCGCCGATCGACGAAGTGAGTGTGACGAAGTACGACGAGTACACCGAAGCGCGCAACGAGATGCTGCTGGCGAGCGACACGATGGTGGCGCCCTGGACCATCGTCAACTCGAACGAGAAGAAGCGCGCCCGTCTCGGAGCAATCCGCAGCGTGCTGCACTCACTCGACTACGAGCTCAAGGATCATGACGTGGTCGGCGAACCCGATCCTTGCGTCGTACGCACCGCCCGTTCGGTGTTCATCGACAACTGAGTCGTCGGCGCCGCTCGCTGCTCAAGCGGCGGGCCCCTCGGCGCGTAGTCGCTCGACGGCCTGCATCGCATCGCGCAACTCAGTCAGCCAGTCGCCGGTGTGCTGCCCGACGAGACGCACGCACCAGGCCAGGGCGTCAGCTCGGGACCGAGCAACGTTCGCGGCCACGAGGGTGTCGAGCACCATCCGTTCGGGTTGACGCAGCCGGGTCATCACCGGCACGGCGAGGTGGGTGAAGAGTTCGCTTCGCTCCCCGACGACGACACCCCAGGCGACCTTGCGGTCGTAGCGGTGCTCGGCCTCTCGTGCGATCTGCATCCGGGCCTCGCGCGTCTCCTCTCGGAAGCCCGTGGCTCGTCCCGCGAGGGCTTCGGCGCGATCGGCATCGGTTGCATCAGCGCCGAGTTCAGGTGGCGCCACCGCGAGCATGATCGTGATCTCGTCACGGTCGATGGTGATCTGGGCGGGCTCGTCGGTCCAGGCGTCGGGGAGACGCCCGCGGAGCCAGGAGGTGATGGTGGAATCAGCGGTGGTCATGGCGGACACTCTAGTCATTAATTACATAATTACACTGCAATAATCATTTGCGTTCGCAAGGATTGCTGGGTAGCATCAGCGGAATGAACGATTGGAACGCCCAGATCATCGCCGAGTTCCGTGCCAACGGCGGCAAGGCCGCTCAGTTCGGCGACGCGCCGCTGGTCATCTTGCACACGATCGGCGCCAAGTCAGGTGAGCTCCGCGAGACCCCGCTCGTGGCGTTCGTCGAGGGCGACGACCTGTACGTCTTTGCGTCGAAAGGTGGGGCCCCAACGAGCCCCGACTGGTACTACAACCTCAAGGCACATCCGGAGATCACCGTCGAGTACGGCACCGAGTCCTTCACCGCCACGGTCACCGAACTGCCCGAAGACGAGGGGCAGGCGAAGTTGCGCGCCCAGGCCGAGTTGATGCCGCAGTTCGGCGAGTACATCACGTCGGCCGCACCTCGCGTCATCCCCGCGTTTCACATCGCCCGCACCGCCTGAGTCGCCTGAGTCGTCTGAGCAGCTGCGGCGCCCGGCGGCTCAGCCGCCGCGGAAGACCTCGATGTTGGCGCCGACCGAATCGAGGCGGTCAGGCAGATCCTCGTGGCCGCAGTTGCTGGCGTAGATGTTGCGCAGCACCGACGTGCCTGGCGTGGCGATCATCGCGAGCAGCATGACGACAGCCGGGCGCAGCGCCGGTGGGGTAGATCGCTCGGTTCTCGTAGACCCAGTCGTGCACGATCGTCGACCCATCTGCCGTCGCAGCGATCACCGCGAAGAACGGGAAGTTCTCGATGTTGAGACCCGGGAACGGGAGCGGGGCGGGCGACATCGAACGACCTGCGCCGTACCGGCGGTGCGGCTCACCGCGCTACTGGCGCGCCATGGCGATTCTGAGTCGTTCGTCGGGATCGATGAAGTGGTCGTGATCGTCGTCGCCGAGATCGATCTGGACCCAGTGGAGCTTGCCGGTGAAGCGGCTCGTCTCGACGGTGTAGTCCGGTGAGACACACGTTCCGGACTCGTAACCGATGTCGGTCGTCTCGTCGGCCGAGAAGACCATCGGCTGCGTCGCTTCGACACGTCCGGTGCCCACGGCGTTGCCGTCGTGGTACAGCGTGACGTCGCCACCCTTCGCGAGACCGCCGCCGTCGTAGGCGAACTCGACGCGCACCTGATGGTGACCCTCGGGGATCGGTTCGGTTGCCGTGACCGTGAAGAGTTGGATACCCAGCACGTTGTAGGTGAACTTGAGCAGGCCATCGGTCGCGTAGACGGCCCAGCCACCGAAGCGGCCACCCTGGGCGATGATCACACCGGAAGCGCCGCCGGTGGGGACGTCGAGGTCCGCGGTGACCGAGAACGACTTGTTCTTGATGCTGACGACGCTGTTCTCCGACAGCCGCCCCATCCCGGGGAAGAACAGCTGCGAATTGCCGCGGATCAGTGTCGGTCGGCCCGCCATCGACGGTTCCAGTCGCTCGCTGGTGCGGTCGTCCATCGGCAGGACGTTGTACTTGGTCGCCTCGATCAGCCAGAGCCGTTGGAGTTTCGCCAACAGCTCGGGATGTTCCGCCGAGAGATCGCGTGCCTGGCTGAAGTCCGTGCTTCCGTCGTACAACTCCCAGACGTCGTCGTCGAACGGCGGAAGGTCACCACCGACCATGACCCATGGCGTGCGATGCTTCGTGACGGCGCTCCACCCCTGGTGGTAGATCCCACGGTTGGCGAACATCTCGAAGTACTGCAGATCGTGCCGCTCCGGCTCGTCGGGCAGGTTGAACGTGTAGAGCATGCTCGTGCCCTCCATCGGCGACTGCTGCACGCCGTTCACCATCGTCGGCTCCGGCAGCCCGGCCGCTTCGAGGATCGTGGGGGCGAGGTCGATCACGTGCGTGAACTGATCGCGGAGGCCACCCTTCTCTTCGATGCCGTTCGGCCAGTGGACGATCGTGCCATTGCGCGTCCCGCCCCAGTGCGAGGCGACCTGCTTGGTCCACTGCAGCGGGGTGTTCATCGCCCAGGCCCAGCCGACCGAGTAGTGGTTGTAGGACTCGGGCGAACCGAACTCGTCCATCTTCGACTGCATGAACTCGATCGTCTCGAGGGCGGCCATGCCGTTGAAGTTGGCCATCTCGTTGAACGCGCCGTTCATCGTGCCCTCGGCGGACGCGCCGTTGTCGCCGACGATGTAGTAGATCAGCGTGTTGTCGAGCACGCCGAGGTCGTCGATCGCGTCGATCACCCGACCCACGTGATGATCGGTGTGCTCGAGGAAGCCGGCGTAGACCTCCATCTGTCGTGCGAGCACCGGCTTCAAGTCGTCGGGCATGTCGTCCCACGCCGTGATCTCGTCGTGGCGAGCGGTGAGTTCGGCGTCGGCGGGGATCACCCCGAGTTCCTTCTGCTTGGCGAAGGTGCGCTCGCGCTGCACATCCCAACCGTCGTCGAAGCGGCCCCGGTACTTGTCGGCCCACTCTTGGGGAACGTGATGCGGTGCATGGGTCGCGCCCGGAGCGAAGTAGGCGAAGAACGGCTTGTCGGGCATCAGCGCCTTCTGCTGACGGATCCAGCCGACCGCACGGTCGGCGAGGTCCTCGGT
This sequence comes from Ilumatobacteraceae bacterium, assembly GCA_963705485.1. Taxonomy (GTDB): domain Bacteria; phylum Actinomycetota; class Acidimicrobiia; order Acidimicrobiales; family Ilumatobacteraceae; genus Sva-07. The sequence goes on along the minus strand of CAVPJT010000004.1, from coordinate 16,279 downwards.
GAGGTGGTAGCCCTCCTCGGGGGTTGCCGGCGGCTCGACCGGTGTCGTCCCTTCGTACAGGGCCGGGTCGTACTGGTTGTTCTCGCCGCCGATGAACCCGTAGAACGTCTCGAAGCCACCGCCGCCGGACGGCCACGCATCGAACGGGCCAAGGGGTGACGACTGCCAGACGGGGACCTCGTGGCACTTGCCGAACTGTGCCGTCGAGTACCCGTTGAGCTTCAGGGTCATCGCCAAGGGCGCCTTGGTGTTCGGACGCATCGAGCTGTTGCCCGGCGCCGACGTGGCGGTCTCGGTGATGCTGCCCATGCCAACCGAGTGGTGGTTGCGGCCCGTGAGCAACGCCTGCCGGGTCGGCGCACACAGCGCCGTGGTGTGAAAGCGGTTGAACTTCAGCCCGCCGGCTGCGAGTCGTTCGGCGTTCGGTGTGCTGCAGGGGCCGCCGAACGCGCTCGACGCACCGAACCCGACGTCGTCGAGCAGCACGATCAAGACGTTCGGGGCGCCATCCGGCGGGAGCAACGGCTCGATCGGGGGAAACGACGTGGCGGGATCCTTGGCGTCGTAGGTCGTCAGCCCCGGTGCGGGGCGATCCGGGATGGGAAGCATGCCGCGGGAGTGGCGATCAGGTGCGCTGGTCATGTGAAGTTCCGTTCTCAGTCGACGAAGGAGTGCCCCACCATCGCGCGTCCAAGTGGACCCGACATCATCCACAAAGGTCGATTTCTTCTGGACGAATCACCCGCTCGATCGACTGATGCGGCGACGAGCCTTGGCTCGCTTCGGGCCCGACAGCACCCGCTTGCGAACGCGGCCCGACAGTTCCGCGCCATCGGTGATGTGTGCGATCACCTCGAGCGCCACGGCCCGAGAGCGGACCCGCTCGATCACCACGGGTGCGTCGCTTCGCACGTCGAGCACCACCACGGGTCCGTCGCACACATCGAGGCACGGCAGCTCGCGGACGTCGCCGGCGCTGCGCAGCTCCCGTTCGATCGTTCGGAAACCGTTGGCCTTGCGGCAGTCCTTGCCGGTACACAGACCGACGTCAGGTTCCTTCGCCATGGAAACGAGACCGCCCGCTCAGGCGATGGAGTAGTCGCGCAGCAGCTTGTTCATCTCGATCACGTGGAGCTCCTCCTGGCCGATCTGGCCACGGGCGTACTCCTCGAGGTAGATCGACGTGCCCTCGGCGAGGGTGAGCAACTGGCGATACAGGTCGAGGGCGCGGCGTTCGTGGCCGATCGACTCACGCAGGATGACGTCGATCGCGTGGTCGTGCGACTCCTCGATCGGGGCGATGCCTTGATCGGGATGCCCCCCGAGACCGGTGAGGATCTCGCCCGCCTGCTGCGCGTGCACCAGCGACTCGGTGGCTTGCGCCTTCATGAAGTCGACCAACGGCAACCGGTTCGGGCCCGTGATCACCAAGGAGTAGTGCGTGTAACGCACCACCCCGGACAGTTCGGCCTTGAGAATCTCGTTCAGGACAGGGTTGACGGCGTCGGTGTCGATGATCGTGTGCACGAACCCAGTCTCGCACGCGTTCAGCTGAAGTAGTCAGGTCGACTCACGTGGGTTTCGCTGACGAACAGCACGCCGTGGCGATCGTCGAGGAGACGTCGGATACCGGCGATGAGCCCCTCGGCGCGCTCGATCGGCACGACGGTGATCAACATCGACAAGCTGGCTCGGTCGTTGAACAGCAGCCGGCCCTGGTGGTGGCCGTGGTGCCCGAAGCCCGACACGCCGGACACCGCCGTGTACCCGGTGGCGCCGGCGTCGAGGAAGAGGTCGCGGACGGCGGGCACATCGTCGCCGTCGACGACGACTTCGATCTTGGCCATGGCGGGCAGGTCGGTCCAGGTACTCATTGCGTTCTCCATTCAGATCGACAGTGGTGTCGAGAGGTCGGTGTGTGAGAGGGATGTGCGGTGTTCGGTCATCGAGGAGTCGGCAAGGTGCCACGGCTCCCAACCACCGGTGGGCGTGCGGAACGACCAGGCATCGTTGTCGCTGGCACGAGCGACGACGTGGATCCACTCGCCTTCGACCAACCGCCGCAGGCCGCTGTTGCGCAGGATGATGTCCTCGATCCGATCGAGCGGGGCCTGCACCACGGCGAGCAGCCGAAGCGGATCGTGGGCACGCTGCTCGCCGAGCATCACCGACTGCATCGGCAGGCCGACGGCGAGGTCACCGGACTGGCCGACGACCACACCGATCCCTCCGACCGGGTTGTGCAGCATCTTGTCACCGGCGCCGAACACGTCCGGTTCGACGGTGGAGAAGTAGTACTGCGACGAGATCCACTGCGCCACGACGAGCGGTGCGGTCATGATCGTCTCGAGCGCCACGCCGTCGGGGTCGCGATCCGCGACGTAGCTGTGCAGGAACGAACGCCCGCGCAGGTCGTGTGCGGCAGTCATGGAGCGGGGTCCGATGATGAAGGCGCCGTTGCCGGCGAGACCCCATTCGGGCCGAACCTGCGCCCAGTCGCGCCCGCGGTCGCGCACACGCGCAGTACTGCCCGGTAGACGTTGTGCCCGATCGAGCGCGTTGCGCTCGCCGGCGGTGTCCAGGTCACGTTGGAGCGCGTCGACCAGCGGCCGCGTGGCGGCCGGGATGATGTCGTGATCGAAGACCCGCACGAGGTCGGCTGCGGTGTCGTGTTCGGCGGCGACGAACCAGGTGTCGTCGGGGATCGTGATGCCTCGCTCGAGGAGACCGGCACGCACCTCGGCATCGTTGAGGATGGCCGCCGCGATTCTGGCGCTGGCACCACCGGGTGCACCACCACAGGCGCCACAGTCGAGCGATGAGGCGTGGGGGTTGTTCGTGGTCTCGCTGCCATGACCGCACATCACCACGATCGGCGCGAACTCGGCCATCCCGATCGTGGTGACGATCGCTTCGGCGAACAACGTCCGCTCGTCCAACGACAGCCCGGCGTGCAGGTCCACTCCGGCCACCTCGTCGATCACCGGCGCAGTACGAGGCGCCGCACCGAACGGCTTCCACCAGGGTCGCTTGGTTGCTCCGGACGTGTCGAGCGAGGTCCGGGAAGGGGCCAGCGTGCGGGCTGCGGCGACCGGCCCGGCGAACCAGCCGGCAGACTCCGCGAGCGTGAACGGTGAGGCGATACCACCCTTGGCCGCGTAGAAGGCGTCGTGCAGTCCGCCGGTGGCCGAGCACGTCGACAGGTACGCCGCGTCGTCGCTGACGGCGACCTCGGCGATCTCGTGACGTGGTGACACCAGCACCGGGCACCGGGCCTGAGCAACCGGGGAACCCAGGGGCCGCCAACGAACCGGCACCCCGAAGAATCCGGCAAAGCCATACGTGTCGTACGACCCGAGCGCCTCGAGCTGGCGGCGGAATCCTTCCGAGCGGACGTCGATGCAGAACACGAGCTGGGCATCCGGACGTGCGGATGATGCGGCGGTGCCAGACCCGGTCAGTCGAGCCAGGAGGCGGTCACGGAAGTTCCACTCGTGCGCGGCCAGCCAGATCGCGACCCGATCGTGTCCGGAGATCTGACCCAGCAGTTCGGCGATCGCCTCGCGCTGCCCGTCGCCCCCGAACGATGCGACCGCAGCGTCGACGCGACGCTCGAGGCTCACCGTCTGACCCTCGGTGGATGTGGTGTCGACCCCGGGGCCGGACAGGTCCAGGTGGTCCGGCGCGAGGTGGTCCATCGCCGCCCGGACCGCGGCAAGGTCGAGCATGCGCAGCCGCACTCCGGGTCGATCGGCCGGAGCCCACTCGTCGCACCAGCGAGCGAAGCCGGCCCATCCTGGCGTCCGCAGGATCCAGGTGCGAACTGCGCCGACGCGTCCTTCCTCGGTCACGCCACGTGCGCTGAGGGCGAGGTCGAGGAGTTCGGCTGGATCCTCGGGCAGCGCTGCGAGTCGGGCCCGGGCATCGCGTCCGATCACGCCGGCCAGGCGGCGGTCGGCGGCGGCCACCGCGAGCCACGACCGGTAGAAGCCCCGATCGCGATCCGGCATCTGCCACGGCGTGTGGGCCTCGTCGACGAACGCTGCGCACCACCCCGTCATGATCTCGTCGAGCGCATCGGCCACGCCGCCGGTTTCCGGAGCCGGGGGCAGTTCGGCGGTGGGTCCATGCAACAGATCCCAACGCATCAGCTCGACCGGGTCGACGCGGACGCCACCGAGGTCCAGCGGTTGCCGTTCGGCGATCGACGGTTCGTGACGCAGGATGGCCCGGTCGAGGTCGGCGTCGGTCACCGTGCCGCGGACGTACTCGGCGCGATACGCCGCGAGCGGGAGATGGGTGCGAGCACCGAACCAGGCCTGAGCGGCGGCCGTCGCCTCGGCGAATGGGAGCTCGGTGAGCCCGCCCAGCGGATTCACCGCAACGAAGGCCGTGAGCGGCCAGTAGGGCGCAGCGATCGATCCTGCGTTCGCGACGTCGGCGACCAGCCGGGCCCGCTCGGTGGACGTGAGCGCTGCGGCGGATGTCGTGGCGGTGGTCATGCGAGATCTCCTGCGGTGGCGAGTTCAGCGGGTGTGGTCGAGGCGTACGGCGTGGTCGGGCGCGCGGGCGGGGCGGGCGAGCCCGAGCGGTTGGCCACGACAGGGGTGCTCGTGCTGAGCAGCCAGGCGTAGACGGTGCGACGCAGCACAGCGCCGCGCTCACCCGGCGTGATGGCGACCACGGCGATGCCGGCACCGATCGCGCCCAGCACGACTGCCACCCAGACCGGACCGACCGCAGCCGGCACGTCGTAGGGGACGACGTCGGCGATGAAGCCTTCGAACACTGCGATGCCACCGACGTAGCCGACGGTGGCCACGACGATGCCGGCGATCGCTGTGGCGATCGTGCGGGTGGCGGCGAAGGGAGTTGCGGACATCCATCCGTTTGCCGCCCTCCCGACGGAGAGCGACCCGAAGAGCACGATCAGCATGGTCGCCGCAGCGGTGAGGTGTGGGTCGATGATCCACAGTGCAAGCGCGAACGAGGCCAACGGCACGAGCAGGCCAACGGCGAGGCGGGTTGCCGGTGCGGTGAGCACAGCGGCGTCGGCTCGACCGAGGTGGGGCCGCTGGCTCTGGCGGCTGTGCGCCGAGATGGCACCACCGGCGCCCAGGAACATCGCTGCCTTGTAGAGCGCGTGGCCGGCGATGTGGAACAACGCCGCTGCGAACGCGCCGACGCCGAGCTGCACCACCATGAAGCCCATCTGACCGGAGGTCGACCAGACCAGCGCGCCCTTGACGTCCGTGCGAACGAGCATGATCGCCGTGGCGAACAGCGCGGTGACGATGCCGACGGCGAAGGCGAGGGCCATGGCGCTGACCGACGAGGCGAACACCGGGGAGAACCGGATGAGGAGTACGCCGGCGCCGTTGACGACCCCGGCATGCAGCAGCGCCGACACCGGGGTGGGCGCGGACAGCGTGGACGGGAGCCAGGTGTGGAGCGGGACCAGTGCCGACCGGGCGACACCGGCGATCACCAGACCGATCGCCACGATGGTCAGCACGCTGAGCGAGCCGACCGACTCGGCATCGAGCGCCGCTGCCTCCGCTCCGACTGCACGGAGGTCGAGGTCGCCGATGGCGGCGATGGCCACGATCATTGCCAGCAGGAGCGCGAGGTCGCCGACGAGGAAGCTGCGTGCGGTGAGCCGCTGCGATCGCGCCGCAGCTGGCCACGGGGCCTTGTGGCCGAGCAGTGCCACCAAGGTGACGCTGGTCGCCACCCAGGCCACGAGGAGCCCGGAGCCGGTCGCGGCGACAGCCACCAACGACGCGGCGCTGGCGAGCACGGCGGCGAGAACGTGGAACCGTGTGGCCCGGGGGTCGCCGAGCAACGAGCGCGAGGCGAACGACTGCACGATCAACCCGACCAGGCTGGTGAGCAGCAGCAGGATGGCGCCGACACGGTCGGCCATCAGGCCGACGACTGCTCCTCCGTCCGAGTTCGTGATCACAGCGTCGACCGGACCGTCGAGGCCCACCGAGATCAGCAACGCCAGCGCGCCGAACGCCGCGACCGCGCTGGCGCCCACGACGAGACGCGCTGCGGTTCGTGGCGTCGGGCTGGCAAGTCGGACGACCACTGCAGCGAGGAGCGGCAGGGCGGGAACGGCGAGGAGGACTCCAGACATCGCTCGAACTCTAATACCGGAACTACGATTCATACAACAGGAAATGTGTGACAATTGAATATTGTTTCAGCTGCTGCTGCGGTGGCGACGCTGCACGTCCGGTTCGGTGGGTTCTCCCCAGCGCCGAGCGGCCTGGCACACTGCCACTCGATCGACTGGCAAGGGGGCCCACATCGTGATCCTGTCGTTTCCCGCTCGACTGCGAGCACTCGCACACGACGAGCCCGACGCCCCCGCGGTGACGTCCAACGACGTCACCCTGACCCGGGCAGCACTGGACTCGCGATCCAATCGTCTGGCCCGTGAGCTGAGTTCGTACGGCATCGAGGAGGGTTCGTTCGTGACGGTCGCCGTACCCAATTCGGTCGACTGGTTCGTCGCGTACGTCGCCTGCTGGAAGCTTGGCGCCATCCCACAGCCGGTGTCGGCCAAGCTGCCTGGGCGCGAGCTCGCGGCGATCGTCGAGCTTGCCGGCTCAACCGTGGTGATCGGCGCCCCCGACGAAGCGTTCGACCAACTCCCGGAGTCGATCGTGCACCTGCCGCTCGGTCACGAACCGCCCCCCGAATTCACCGACGACGCGATGCCCGACGCAGTGTCGCCGGCCTGGAAGGCCCCGACCTCCGGGGGTTCGACCGGTCGCCCCAAGCTGATCGTGTCCGGCGATCCCGCGCTGTTCGACACCGAGGCGCCACCCCCGCTGGCCATCGCACCCGGCGGGTGCATGCTCGTCCCCGGACCGCTGTATCACAACGGGCCCGCCGTGTGGTCGTGCCAGGCACTGCTCCAGGGCAACCACGTGATCGTGCTCGCGCGCTTCGACGCCGAAGCCGTCCTGGGCTCGATCGAACGCCATGGGGTCGATGTCGTCTACCTCGTCCCGACGATGATGAAGCGGATCCTTCGTCTCGACGACGAGGTCCGGCTGTCGTTCGACCTGTCGTCGCTGCGCGTGGTGTGGCACCTCGCGGAGCCGTGCCCGCCGTGGCTCAAGGAAGCGTGGATCGACTGGCTCGGCGCCGAGCGGATCTTCGAGCTCTATGCGGGCACCGAGGCACAGGCCGCGACGATCATCACCGGCACCGAATGGCTGGCCCATCGCGGCTCGGTCGGCCGCGTCAGCTCGGGGGAGATGAAGATCTGCGATGAAGAAGGGAACGAACTGCCGGTCGGTGAACAGGGCGAGGTGTGGATGCGTTCTTCACGCGACACCCCCACCTACCGCTACGTCGGCGCGGACGCCAAGACACTCGGTGCCGGTTGGGAGTCGCTCGGCGACATGGGGTGGTTCGACGCCGACGGCTACCTCTATCTCGGCGACCGCGTGCAGGACATGATCCTCTCCGGAGGTGCCAACATCTATCCGGCCGAGATCGAAGCGGCGCTCGGGGAGCACCCGGCGGTGCACTCGTGCGCCGTGATCGGGTTGCCGAACGACGACCGCGGCAACGACGTCCACGCCATCGTGCAGGCCGACGCCGATGAGGTGTCGGCCACCGAGCTGCTCGCGTTCCTGGCCGAGCGGTTGGCGACCTACAAGCTGCCGCGCTCGATCGAGTTCGTCGACGAACCGCTGCGCGACGAGGCCGGCAAGGTCCGCAGGTCGACTCTGCGCGCCGCTCGCATCTGACGACAACCGCTCAAGATCGTCGACGATCGAGGACCGTTGTCATCATGGGCCGATGGCAGTCCCCAACACGTCGTTCGACACCATCGAGGTCACCGAGGCCGACGACGACATCGCGCTCGTCACCCTGAACCGGCCCGAGCGGCTGAACGCAATGACCTCGACGATGATCACCGAACTCGAGCACGTGGTCAGTGCCGTCGACCTCGACCCCTCCCTGCGAGCGGTGATCGTGACCGGTGCCGGGCGTGGGTTCTCCGCCGGACTCGATCTCCAGGATCAAGGCTCGGCCCCGGGCAGCGAGGGGGTCGGTCGAACCGTCAGCGGATTCATGTGGCAAGACCACCTCGCCACCTTGCACGAACGCATCCATCGGTCTCGCAAGCCATGGCTCTCCGCGATCAACGGACCCGCCGTCGGTGGCGGGTTCGCGATGGGCTTGGCGACCGACATCCGCTTCGCGTCCACCGACGCCACGTTCGGTGCGGTGTTCCTGAAGATCGGCGTGTCGAACTGCGACATGGGAACCAGCTATTTCCTGCCGCGGTTGGTCGGGGCCTCACGTTCGGCGGAGCTGCTGCTGACCGCGCGGCATCTTCGATGCCGACGAGGCGCTGCGCATCGGGTTGGTCGCCGACATCGTCGAACCAGGCACCGTCGTCGAACGGGCACTGGAAACCGCTCGCCTGATCCGCAACAACGCGCCATTCGCGACGTGGATGACCAAGGAGACGATGTGGCAGACGCTCGACGCGCCGTCGCTGCGTCACGCACTCGACATCGAGAACCGCACCCAGATCATGTGCAGCACCACCGGCGACACCGCCGAGGCGCGGGCCGCCTTCGCTGAGAAGCGCCCGCCCGTCTGGAACGGCCTCTGAGGCGAGACGACACCAACCCGGCGCGCGTCATGACATTGGGCCCTCGGTCGGGGCGGGCCCCGAGCTCGACGACTCCCGGCCAGAGGCACCCAGCGGGTTGCCGGGTGCCAGACTTGCGCCGTGCCTGCTGACAAGCGACGACATGCTCTCGAGATCCTCGAACAAGATCGGATCATGGCCGTTCTCCGCCAGATCCCCGAGGAGTACCTGGTGCCGCTCGCCGATCTCCTGGTCGAGGGCGGCGTGCGGTCGTTGGAGATCACCCACGACTACGCACGGACGACCGACGATGTTGCGATGCTGAGCCAGCGTTACGGGGCAGCCGCATCGGTCGGGGTCGGCACGACCTGGTCGGTCGAACTGGCCGAGTCGGCCGCTGCTGCCGGCGCGGAGTTCTGTGTGATCCCGGGTGTGGACGTTCCCACGGCGCAGCGCAGCGCCGAGCTCGGGATGTTGACGTTGCCCGGGGTCCAGACACCCGCCGAGATCCAGACCGCGCTGAGGGCCGGCGCCGACGTGCTCAAGTTCTTTCCAGCAGACCCACCGGGAGCGTCCTGGTTGGCACAGGTCGTTCCGGCCTACTCGCAACGGCCGTTCATGGCGACGGGCGGCGTCACGGTCGAGAACATGGCCGAGTTCTATGCCGCCGGAGCGATTGCTGTCGGGATGGCGAACACGTTGTTCGGCGACTACCGCGAACTCGAGCGTGCGCCATCACTCATCGCCGCGGCAGTAGCCGTCGCAAGCGAACACTGACCGGGCGCGCCACCTGAACTGGGCGTGCGCACCGAACGCTCGCTGAGACACCGTCGTGAACGGCTGCTCGCTGCATCCCTTGGTGCCGGAGCTACCGTTTGGTCGTGTCGGCAATTCCGGTATGGGCAGGTACCGCGCACCGGGTCGTCGTGGTCGGCGGCGGATTCGGCGGACTCTTCGCCGCCCGTCGACTCGCCCACATGGACGTCGACGTCACGCTCGTCGACCGGCGCAACCACCTGCTCTTCCAACCGCTGCTGTACCAAGTGGCGACCGGAATGCTCTCGCCCGGACAGATCGCGATGCCGCTGCGCCACATCCTGCGTGGCGCGGCCAACACCAGGGTTCTGCTCGCAGAGGTGACCGCGTTCGATCTCGACGATCGCGTCGTGCACGCAGTCGCGCCGGGTGGCATCGAGCCCCTCGAGCTGCGCTACGACTCGCTCATCGTCGCCGCTGGCGCCGGGCAGTCGTACTTCGGCCACGACGAACTGGCACGGCATGCGCCGGGCATGAAGACGATCGACGACGCACTCGAGTTGCGGCGCCGCTTCTTCGGAGCGTTCGAGATGGCGGAACTGGCGACCGATGCGGACGAGCGGCGACGCTGGCTGACCGTCGTGATCGTCGGCGCCGGCCCCACCGGTGTGGAACTCGCAGGCCAGGTCCGTGAGCTCGCGACCCGCTCGCTGCGCAACGAGTTTCGGAGCATCGACCCGTCGTCGGTCCGCGTGATCGTCGTCGACGGCGGGGACGAACCGCTGGCGACGTTCGGGGATCGCCTGTCACACGCCGCCCGGAAGGAACTCGATGCACTCGGTGTCGAGCTGCAGATGCACTCCCGGGTCGTCGGAGTCGACGCCGATGGCGTGGACGTGCTGGGCGCCGATGGCGCCAAGTCCCGGATCGAGGCACACACCACGGTGTGGGCGGCGGGTGTGCACGCGTCGCCGTTGGCGCAGCTGCTCGCCGACCAGAGCGGAGCGACCCTCGATCGTTCCGGACGGATCGAGGTGGCCGACGACCTCAGCCTTCCCGACCATCCCGAGGTCTTCGCGATCGGTGACATGGCGACGTATCAGCACCTGCCCGGCGTGGCGGAGGTCGCGATGCAGGGTGGCCTGCACGCGGCCAACACGATCGCGCGACGACTCGACGGCAAACCTTCCGTGGCGTTCACGTATCGAGACTTCGGCACCGTCGCAGCGATCGGTCGATTCCGGGCGATCGCGAGCATTCACGGGCTGCACCTGAGCGGGTTGGCGGGATGGTTCGTCTGGTTCTTCGTCCACCTCGCATTCCTGAGCGGCTACGGCAACCGACTGACCACGATGTTGCGCTGGATGCGTTCGATGATCGGCCGAGGTCGCGCCGAGCGCCAGTTCAGCACCGCGCACGTCGGAGGTGACCTGAGCCTTCCGCCGAGCGTCCGCGCGATCGTCCAGCCGACACCGTTTCCCAACTCACCACCGACATCCGAGCGCCAGCGCGAGACCTGAGCACGACGGACACGAAGACGGCGCGGCGATGATCGGTCGCCTCCACGGGTGCTGCCAAGATGAGGTGATGACGAACCTCACCTTCGGCGTGTTCATCCCTCAGGGTTGGAAGATGGAACTCTCGTCCATCGCCGACCCGGTGGACAAGTGGCAACAGGCGGTCGACATCGCTCGGCTCGCCGAGGAACTCGGGTACGACTCGCTGTGGGTGTACGACCACTTCCACAACGTGCCGGTACCCGCCCACGAGACGATGTTCGAGTGCTGGATGACGCTCGCCGCGATCTCGCAGCGCACGAGCACCATCAAGCTCGGTCAGATGGTCGGATGTGCTCCGTACCGGGAACCGTCGTTGCTGGCGAAGCTCACCTCGAACCTCGATGTGATGTCGGGCGGTCGTCTGATCTGGGGCATCGGTGCCGGCTGGTACGAGCACGAGTTCCGGGGCTACGGCTACGAGTTCCCCGCGCCGGCCGACCGCATCCGCATGTTGCGCGAGACCGTCGAGATCGTCACCGCCATGTGGTCGGAGCCCGACGTGTCGTACGACGGCCGCTACTACACACTCGACGGCGCGCAGTGCGATCCGAAGCCGCTGCAGTCACCCCGCCCGCAGGTGCTGATCGGCGGCGGCGGCGAGCAGCTCACCCTCCGTGTCGTCGCCCGCCTCGCCGACGCCTCGAACTTCGGCGGCAAGCCACACGAGTTCCAGCACAAGTGCGACGTCCTGCGCGAGCACTGCCGTGACGTCGGCCGCGACTACGACGAAATCCAGAAGACCTGGTCGCCGGAGGTGTTCATCCGCGAGTCCGAGCAGGAGATCGTCGACGGCGGCACCCGCAGCTTCTACGGCGAACCGTTCGAGTCGTGGCAGGCCGGCAACCTGGTCGGCACGCCCGAGCAGGTCGCCGAGAAGCTGCAGACCTACATCGACCTCGGCTGTACCGGCTTCTACCCGTGGTGCTCCGACTACCCCGACACCCAGACGATGCGTCTGTTCGCCGAGCAGGTGATCCCACAGGTCCGCGCAGCAAACTGATCAGACCAGCGCCCGCCGGCTCAGGCAAGGTCGGAGATCGGGGGTCGACGCCAGTTCGAGGCAGGCGTCAGGCGGAGCGTCGGGCTGAGGGGACAGTCAGTCCAGTTGCTGGGACGACAAGCGTGTCGGCTGTCGGTGGCGGCCATGCCGATGCCGTGGTCCCGTGAGCTGCGGCCTGCGAGATGAGCGAGGCGAGTCCGGCGATGTCGGTGACGCGGACGGGTGTGGCGGCGAGGCAAGTGCCGGGTTTGGCAGCGGGCGATGTGTTCGGTGGTGGTGTCGATCCCGTTGACGCGCACGGCCAACTTGTCACGATCAGGCGACTACGCCTGGTCAGACCTGGTGGAGACGATGGGAATCGAACCCAAAGTGATTCGCGCGGACCGGATCCGGCCGAGAGTTCCCATGTTTCACCGCAAGCCGAGTGCGTGAAACGGAAACCTGGGCGGTGATGGCATTCCCGGGCGGGCTGGTGTGATCTCGCAGGTCCACGGCCATCCGGGTCAGCGCCGAGGATCAGCGGAATCGAACGGCCCCGACCTCCCCGGACGTCAGTAGATCTGTGGGACCGAATTGAGCTGATCGAGCGGTGGTCGTTCGTACCCCTCGTCAGGGCGCACGTCGGGCAGCTTCACCTTCGGATACGACATCTTCTCGTGTGGCACCAAGGACAACAGATGACTGATCGTGTTCAGTCGCGCACGACGCTTGTCGTCACCGTCGACCTCCCACCACGGCGCCTCCGGGATCGAGGTGTGCTCAACCATGATGTCCTTTGCGCGTGAGTACTCGTTCCACTTGGCTTGCGATCGAGCGTCAATGTCGGAGAACTTCCATCGTTTGGCTGGATCGGTGAGCCGCTCCTCGAACCGCTTCGTCTGCACCTCGTTCGACACGGAGAACCAGTACTTGACGATCTGGATGCCCGACCGAACCAGCATCCGCTCGAACTCCGGCACCGATCTGATGAACTCCCAGTACTCGGCGTCGCTGCAGAAGCCGAGCACGTGCTCGACCCCGGCTCGGTTGTACCAGGACCGGTCGAACACGACCATCTCACCCGCCGCTGGCAGGTGTGCCACGTACCGCTGGAAGTACCACTCGGTCCTCTCACGCTCGCTCGGCTTCGGCAGCGCAACGACTCGGCACGAGCGGGGATTCAGAGGGCCAGTGAGCCGACTGATCGTGCTTCCCTTGCCGGCCGCATCGCGGCCTTCGAAGATCACGACGAGGCGATGACCGCTGTGTCGTATCCACTCGAGCATCTGCACCAGCTCGAGTTGGAGCCGCTCCAGTTCACTCTCATACGTCGACCGGTTGAGTTTTCCTGTTGCAGACATTGCGATCGACAGTACTGCTCAGCGCCTGCGGAGGTCGCCCTACGCCGTCGTCGAGCTCGCCGACCTCCTGCACAGTCAGGCGGCGCTGTGTCAGTCCGTTGGCGCAGCGCCCTCGAGTCGGTCCATCAGGGAAACGATCTCCTTGACCGTCGTCGTCGCGTGCGGCAGGTGCTCGAGCAGCGCTGCCGTTGCCTGTCGCAGCAGTGTTGGTCCGTGAGCGGTCAACTCCACCTGCACTCCGCGGTGGTCGTTGTCGATCGCGCCGTGGGTCGGTCACTCCGGGCAGGCGGTCGGCTGGGAGGCTTACGACCCCGGCGCCGCGGACCCGGCGCTCTGATCGCGGACCGTTGGCTGACCTGTCGCCTTCCACGCCAGGACGCACCCCCGAGTTGATCGGGGTCCGAGTGGTTGATACATCGCTGAGACTTCGATGTTTCACCGGAGCGCCGCTCCACGCCTGGTCAGACCTGGTGGAGACGATGGGAATCGAACTCCCGGCCTCCTGCTCCCAAATCTGAAAGAGCGCAATATCAGTGAGATCCGGCTCGTACCGGATCATGTCGAATCATACCGTTGAGCAGGGACGACGTGTGGACGGGTAGACACCGTCCGAACAGACTGACACAGCCCGGTGCACCTCGGATTGATACATCTCTGATACATCGACGAGCTCCTGCAGAGTCGGGCAGATCGAGTCGTCAGTCCGCAGGTGCAGTGCCCTCGATCTCGTCCATCAGGGAGACGATCTCCTTGACGGTTGTCGAGGCGTCCGGCAAGTGTGCGAGGAGCGCGGCCGTGGCCTGGCGTAGCAGCGTGCGTCCACGAGCGGTCAACTCTACCTGGACACCGCGGTGGTCGTTGTCGATCGCGCCGTAGGTCCGATGGATCAGGCCGGCTGCCTCCATCCGGTCGAGGAGCTTGGTCGTTCCGCCGGTCGTGAGGCCCACCACCTCAGCGATCGCTCCCGGGCGCGTGGGTCCGTCGAGATCGAGGAGGCACAACACCAGAATCGGAGCATTCGTGACGAAGTCCGGTTGATTCGTGGCAGCGACCAGCGTTCTGGACACCGCCGAACCGAAGCGTGCGAACTGCAGCAACAATCGTTCGGCGCTCTGGTGACGGGCTTCGGACATCTCCGTGAACACTACCGGAGGCACCCTCGGCTCGAAGGCCCCGCCGATGCTCACAGGTACTCGTGGCGCTCGAGCCACTGGAAGCACAACCAACCCGGCAGGATCGGTACCCAGAAGGTGAACAACCGATAGAGGAAGACCGCCGGGACGGCGACAGTGTTGTCGAGTCCGGCCGCGACGAGGCCGGCGATCAGCGCCGCCTCGACCGCACCGAGACCGCCGGGGGTCGGGGCCGCCTGCGCCACCGCTGACCCCACGAGGAACACCGCCCCGACCGTGGCGAACGGGAGCCCTCCGCCGAACGCCTCGACACTGAAGTACAGCGTCGTGAGGTACGCCAGGGTGACCAGGATCGACCCACCGAGCAGCAGCACGACCTTGCTCGGTCGTCGCAGCACGTCGGTCACGCCGTCGAAGGCCCGGGCGATGATCGGGACGAGTTTCTCGCGCAGCATCCGCCGCGTGCCCGGAATCGCGACTGAGATCAGCGCGAACACGGCCACGACAGCGATGCCGATCAGAAAGTACTTGGGGTCGGGGAGCCGGAAACTGCCGAATGCGTCTCGGCCGGCCCACACGATGAAGACGCCGACGAGCGTGAGGTGGCCGACGAGACCGGCGATCGTGTTGAGTCCGATGCCCGACGCAGCCACCGCCTTGTCGATGCCCTGCTTCTGCAGGAACCGCATGTTCAGCGCCATCCCACCGAGCCCGGCCGGTGCGAGTTTGCTGGCGAACGATGAACCGAACGAGGCGGTCACGAGTGGTCCCACCTGCAAACGCTCGGGGATCGCTCCGGCGAGACTCATCGACGCGGCGATGTAGGTCATCGTCGAGGCGAGGATGATCGCCGGAGTCCACGCCCAGTTGGCGTCCTTGACCTGTGTGACGATGCCGGGAACGTCGGCGAGTTGCGGGAACAGGAAATAGGTCGCCAGCACGAGGGCCGCCACCGTGATGATGGTGTTGCGGTTGGCGCGTTCGAGCTGGACGTACTCGACCTTCTCGACGCCACAACGCTCGATCACCTCGTTGCGGAGTTCCTCGAGCAAGCCAGGGTGCTCCTTGAGCGCCGTTTGAGTTGCACCGCTCAGCGCCTTCGTCTGCAATCGCGGCAACGCGTCGCCGACGGCATCGGCGCCGAGCACGTCGACGGCGGAGACCACCGCTCGCTGGGCTCCGACCACGACACCCAACGACACCAGCAGTTGTGCAACGTCGGCATCGAGGATCTCGTCCGGAACCGCCACCTCGGAGAACCCGAAGTCGATCATCCACGGAACGGCATCGCCGCCGACGAACACGTTCGCCCGCCTCAGGTCACGGTGGGCGATGCGATGCTGGCGCAGCTGGCCGACCTGCTGCCAGATGCGATTCATCAGATCGTCGGTGACCGCGTCGTCGTCGAGTCCGTCGAGGGAGATGCCGTCGACCATGTCGTAGGCGAGCAGCATCGAGTCGGTCCCGACGTCGACGACGCCCCGCAGGCGCGGCGTGTGCACCCCGACGTCGCGGGCGAGCAACGCGATGAGCGCTTCGTGTTCGATGGTTCGGCGCAGCGACGAGAACGGCCGATCGTCGCCCACGTTCTTGAACCGGAAGAACCGATAGACCCGGAAGAGCAGATCCGCTGCCCGTTCCTGCGGCCCGAGCACCTTCACGAACAGCCCGCTCCCGTCGTCGAGCGTCGCGAAGTAGGGCGTCGAGCCGCGTGCGTCGACCTTGGCCTGTCGGACCTCCGTGATGTGGAGGCCGGCATCCGCGAGGGCGAAGCCGATGGCGTCCAAGGTCGGTCGTCGGTCGGGGCGCCCGAAGATGACGAGCACGAGTGCTCCACAGACGGCACCGAGGGGGAGAGCGAG
>CAVPJT010000003.1:0-39889 GCA_963705485.1 Ilumatobacteraceae bacterium | reverse complement strand
CACCGACGGGAGCCACTCGTCGCGATCGCCGTGGAAGAGCAGCAGTGGCTTGCCGTCGAGCGCCCCGGCCACCTCCACGCCACAGGCGAGGTCGTGCGAAACAGGTCGAGGTTGTTCGGCTCCCGGTAGCCGACGCGCACGAATCGCACGCCACGCTGCGCCCAGCGATCACCGAGGCGGAGACACAGGGCGTCGCCGGGCGCGCCGAACCGTCGACCGGCTCGTGCGTCAGGACGGTGAGCAGTCCCGACGAGTTCGAGGGCGCACTCCTCGGCACGACACTGTCCACGTACGGATGGGCCTACATCATCGTCGGGGTGATTCTCATCCTCTCCTCGTTCGCCGTGCTCAACCGCTCGCAGTTCGCCCGGTGGATCGGCATCATCTCCGGAATCATCCTGACCGTGTCTGCAATGTGGTGGATGCCGATCTACCCCGTCTGGTCGCTGGGCTACGTGATCATCGGCATCCTCGTGATCCATGCGCTCGCCGCACACGGCGGCCGTGACGTCCCGGCGTGACCGAACGGGCCCGGTGATACGTTGCCTGCAGGAGGCGCTCATGACCATGCGATTGATCGACGATCTCCCCGACAACGTCGTCGGGGTGCGAGCCATCGGTGAGGTGGACGACGACGACTACGACGACGTCATGGAGCCGGCGATCGAAGATCGGCTCTCCCGGCACGACAAGATCAGGCTGCTCTACATCCTTGGAAACGAGTTCACCGGGTACGACGCCGACGCGATGTGGGACGACACCAAGCTCGGGGTGAAGACGTTCAACTCCTATGAGCGAATGGGCATCGTCACCGATGCGGCCTGGGTGCGCCGCTCCGTCAAGGCGTTCGGGTGGCTGATCCCTGGCGAGGTCCGGGTGTTCCACCTCGACGAGTTGGAGACGGCTCGAACCTGGATCACGACCTGAGCCCTCACGAGGGGCCGAAGCGGTTTTCCCGCGCGTGGCATCCCCGATGAGAACGAGGCAGATCGCCTCACCTCGAGTGAGTTCGACACGGATGCGCTGGGCTCCCGAGTTGGGGGTTGTCCAGAGACTGAGACATCTTCGCCACAGGACGTTGTCCTCTGGAGCGCAGGGCACCGCTGGGCAACAATGGACGGGGACATCCCGTTTGGCGCGTCCAGGTTTGTGTCGATCGGATACATCGTTGGGAGGAAGGAGTGGCAGTTGCGGAGTGCGAGGCGTCGCTTGTCGCAGCACGGGATCCGGCGACGATGAGACGAGCTGACACGCACTCGCCATTGGTACTCGACACGACCGAGCTCCGATGGTTCGTTCCAGGGTCGATGCCTCCCGAAGTCACCGTTTGGTTCACGGGCTCGACTGGTGTTCTCGAGGAGCGAATTGACACGTACCTCCTCGACGGCCGTGGCGACGTCGGCGTGAAGCGCCGTTTCAGGCAGACGGTGGAACTCAAGGTCCGCCAATCACTCGATGGGCGCATCGAGTTCGGCGACGGTCTCGCCGGTTCGCTCGAGGTGTGGCGACGGTGGAGCCCTGCTGAGGTTCTCGTCGACCACGGTGTCGATGAACGATGGGTCGACGTCCACAAATCGGTTGTGAAACGGCGGTTCTTGTTGGACGGAACCGAGGTCGCGTTCTCCCGGGTCGTGGAAGCAACTGGTGCGGGATGCGACGTCGAGGTCGCAGGGGTCACCATCGACGACGTCCAGTGGTGGACGTTCGCGTTCGCCGCGTTCGGCCCAGCAGAGACGCGACGCGGGGCACTGCTCGCCTCATGGCAAGCGTTGGTGGCCGAAGCACCGTGCCCGGAACCCTTCGAGCCTCGCACCGCTCGAGCAATGGGCTACCCGGAATGGCTCACGCTCCACAAATGACGCCGGAGACGGTCGGATCACCGAGCGGGTTCAAGTGTTCTCGTCACATCGTTGCGCCAGCACCCGGGCCCCGCGGCGAGGCTGCCGTTCCCCGAGTCGCATCCACGCAGCAACGATCGAGAGCGATACACGTCGGATCCACCCCATCGATGCTGTCGACTTGGAACGAGGAGCGGTCGCTGGCTGACGCCGACCGGCCCGCTGATGCTCACAGTGATCATGCGTCTCCGATCGGCCGCTTGAGGCCGCACAGTACGCCGGCGATGCGGTGCGAACCGGAGCGTTCTGGCTCGCGATCGTCGTGTGGGTTCCCAGTGGGCGGTCGACGATCGGACGTGCCGATCTCGGACGGTCGGGGAGCGTGCTCCGCGCCGTTGACATGCGCTGGCCAAGGAGTTTGTGTGGTGTATGTCGTAGATGTATGTCATCGACGCGCACGCAGGTGTATCTCACCGACGAGCAGCGGGAGAGAATCGATCGCGTCGCCGCCGCTGAGGGCGTCTCCATGGCGCAGGTAATCCGACACGCGGTCGATGAATACCTCGACGACAGACCCGACCCCGACTACTCGGTCGTGACCAGAGCCGAGCTGTTCGCTGGCAACTCGGCGACAGATGTCTGTTCCCGACTGCTTGCGCCGTTCCGCGAAGTCGAGGTAGACCGAGCAATTGCGGAGCGAGCGGGACGCATCGCTTGCGCGTCAGGCACACGGTTTCCCGATGCGTTGATCGCAGCAACGGCTCTCGAGCGAGGCCTCAGCGTGGTGACACGGAACCGGAAGCACTTCGAGCCGATCAGAGGAATCCGCCTGCGGTCGATCGATTGAGTCCTCGACCAAGAAACAACCGGCCCCGAGCAAGCGCTCACCATGCAGGGAAATCATGGAGTCGCTGCGCCCTCGGCTTCAGCTCAGTGAGATCAGATCTGCTCGATCGACACGGTCAGCTTCATCACCTTTGCGGTCGGCCACTTGCGGTCGGTCGTGATGAGGCGGTCGGCGCTGGAGTGCTCGGCGGTGGCGACAACCAGGGCATCTGGCAACTTCAGCGAGCGGTGGCGGGCGCGAAGCATCGCTGCCTGCGTGGCGATCTCTTCATCGAGATGCACGACGGACACGGGGAGCCGATCGATGGCGGTACGGACGAGCTCAACTGCCTTCGTGTTGCGTCGAGCGGGACCGACGAGGCATTCAGCGAGCGCCGACGCGGCGATCGAGAGCCGCTCGGCGTTGTCGAGTGCAGTGGAGAGCGTGGATCGGGCGGCGTCGTGGTGGGCGTCGGCGCCGTCGAGGAAAGCGATGATCACTCCGGCGTCGAGATGCGTCAGTCCCATTCGGAACGAAGTTCGTCCAACTCGTTGGGGCGGTATGCGCCGGTGAGCGCTCCCGCGAACTCTGCGATGACGTCGTGCTCACGCTCGAGGATGACCCGTCCCGCCCCGTCTGCGTGAGCCACCACGCGGTCGCCAACCTCGAGTCCGGCACTGCGGAGAGCATCGGCGGGAATCGTGATCTGATTCTTGGAACTGATCTTGGACGCACCACGTCGTCGTTCCTTTACCTTTGCCATGATGGTAAGGATAACGAAGCTGCCGGTATCCGGCAAGAGGACAGAGCCATCCCCGCTCGGCGAACCAGATTCGGCGGCTGACGGACTCCGGCATCGATCATCGGCCGCTGCGCACATACCGCCACGCAGAATCCCGTGCCCTCTGGGCGACCGGCTCCTCACCTGCAAGTCGGCGCTTCAGACCTCATCGAGGCATCGGCATGGTCGCCCCTTGGAAACGGTTCCGGCACGCCGACGCCGTGCCGGTCGAGCCAGTGGTCACCAAGGTGGTCGAGGACTCGGATGTGGCGATGCCAGTGGCGGCGACGCGCAAGGTTGATCGCAAGGGGACGATCAGTTTCGCGTCGGTGCGTTACAAGGCCGGCGTCTGGTTGGCGAGATCGTGGTGTCGTGATCGCAACTCAGGCTCGCCGTCACGATCGCGCCAAGCAGGCCGCCGGACTTCACCGCCGGGCTCGAGGGGCCACGGCACCGTCGCGTCCGACGGCGTCGGCGGTGTCGGTGACACGCAAGGTCGACTCGTCCGGCAACGTGTCCTTTGCCGGGTCTCACTACCGTGCCGGCAACGCCTATCGGCGCCGCCAGGTGCAGGTCGCCGTCGTGGGTGATCACGTCGATCTGTCGATCGGCGAGGAGCTCATCCGGCGGCATCCGATCCGTCACGATCGCCCCCGCGAACATGGAGCTCTCGCCAACCCGGGCGGCCGACCCCGGCGTATCAACGCCGCGTCACCCAACCCGAACTGTCGGGTAGCTACCGGAGCCAAAGTGTCAAGCGGGTACCGGGACTTGACAGCGCATCATCGGCTCCGCTTGGCCACTGCCTTGGCGTACGCCAGCGGATCGGTCGGCATCGGTTGGGTCCGGACGTCTCCTGACCATGGCGAGCCGGGCGGGGCGGGAGGCTGTTGGTGCTCGGGAGTCCCGTGTTCCGACATCATCGACGCGAGGCGTTGGTGGAGGGTGACGTCCCACATCAGCTCGACGTGGTCGGTCCCGCCGATCGAGGCATGCTGGAATCGTCCGGCGGCGCCGAGGCGATCCCAGGGATCCTCGCCGAGCAGGCCCAGTCCGAAGGGCACACCGCTCGCGTCGGCCCGGCCACCGAGCATCCCGAGGGCACTCAGCAACGAACCGGCGATCGGACCGAGCGAGTCCGACGCCTCGGTGTGCTCATCGAGCGTAACGAGCGCGAGATGCCCAAGCCGCCCGTTGTCGAGGCTTGCCGCGTAGATCGCGCGGGCCTCTGCTTCCGAGGTCGTGGGCGCCAGGGTGCTCGCCGTGTTGACCGGGCCCGGCAGCATCCGCAGCAGCGCAGCCTGTTCGACGTCGCCAGCTCCGTGGGAGACCACGTGGAGGTCGAACGGCACCGTCTCACGCTTCTTGGCGATGGTCGACGCGAGCGTTTCGAGACCCCCGCCCGCTGCGACGGCAGCAGTTGGCGCGGCGGAGTGCCTCGTGCCAGATCGGCTGCACGACCGAGGCGTGAGCCGCAGCGCGCGCGAGATCGCCTTCCGGGTGCAGGCGCGAGACGTGAGCGGACTGTCCGGACAGCCGTGCTGTCCAGGCCCGGAGTTCGTCGACGACGTGTGCGTGCCACGCCGTCTCCCACAACACGAACAACGGGTAGATCCCGCGCGCCATGTACTCGTCGCGTAGCAGCCGGCACCGTTCAACGGTTGTGGAGGGCGCGAGGTAGCCGGAGTCGAAGACCACCGCGAGGCGCCGCCGTTGCCAGTCGGCCGTTCGTTCCTGGAAGAGGAACAGCAGCGTCTTCACCGACCCTTCGTCCATCTCGAACAGACCACCCGACGCGAGTTGGCCATCGTCGCGGAGCACGACGAGGTGGGGCCAGATGTCACGGTACGCGGCGACCTGGTGAGCGGTCGGCTCTGCGGAACCCTCCAGCCCGGTGTCGTCCTCGCTGCCCGGAGGTGTCACTTCGACCACCCAGGCGTCGAATCCGCTGGCAAGCCAGTCGTCGTACGGGAGGATCGCAAACCCCTCGAGGCCCCATTCCGGCCCCCACGAGTTGTGCACCCAGAAACCCTGGTGGTCGTATCCGACGATTGCGATGGCATGGCCGCCACGGTCGACGTCGCCGGGTCGGCGCTCGATCAGCGGATCGACCGCGGGCATGAACAGGCGGTACCAGCCGACGTGCAAGGTCGCCGCGGCGAACAGCGCGTGGCCCGACGCGAGTGCGTCCTGCAAGCTCGTGATGTCGACGTGAGCGATACGGCGGTAGCCGAGCAACGGCCGGTGGCGGGCGTCGAGCAGACGGGCGAGCGTCAGATCCCCATGGACGACGCCGAATTCGTCGTCCGGGTCGTACGGCCACAGGTCGTCCCGGGCGACTCCGGTGCGGCTCCATCCCTTCAGCGCACCGCGCAGCGTGGATCCCTCCTCGAACTCTTCACCGTCGTACAGCTGTGCAAGTTCGTACAGCATTCGGCGGCTCACCGACGGAAGCCCCGGATCGTCAGCGAGGCGGCGGCGGGAGTAGTTCGCAATCGTGGCGAGCGCGAACCCGGTGCATTCTCGCCCCCGTTGGTGCCACGTCGTGTCGACATAGCGTCGGTACTCGGCGAGACCGATAGCGGGAGGAAGCGCCGCGGGGTCGAAGCGGCGTTCGTACCAGTGATCGCGGTCGTCGGTGGCATCGGGCCGGACCGGCGCAGAGATCTCCGCAGCTTCGACGCGCCCGGCGTACCCATGTTCGAACGGCCGCCCGTCGTTCATGACCTGTCTCCCTGCTCTTCGATGTACCGGTTCAGTGAGGAGCGCGCGATGTCGGACGCCTCATGCTGCGAGCGGCGGCCACCGGTTCGGAGGTGCCGGCCGAGCTCTTCGGGGCCGAGTTCGGTCTCGAGTCGACCGCACACGGCGCGGAGATCCTCGATGACGAACACGGGCTGGTCGACGTTCGAGCGTTCGTGGGCCGCCATGACCGCCCCCACGAGCACAGCAGCAGTGGCGCTGTCGGTGATGATCGACGCGGCGAACTGCAGCGTCCAGGAGTGGGCATCGTCGGACCAGTGGTTGCCGACGTCCGTCAGCGCCTCGAGCAGGTACTGAGCTGCACCGTACGGATCTCCGAGGTCGCGGTCGGCGAGACCGAGGTAGATGGCTGCGTCCACGATCCCGGGAGTCACCGCCAATTCCTTCCAACGCTCGCGGGCCTCGATCAGAATTGGTCCGGCGGCGTCCGCTTGTCCCGATTCGACCAGGGTTCGTCCGAGCCCGCCCATCGCCGCAGCGATCGAATAGGCGTGGTCCGCGCGTCGCGCCTCCGCGAGGGCGTCGCGGAAGTCGCGTTCTGCGTCGGCGAACCGGCCCTGGTTCCGTCGGCCGGCGGCAAGGGTGGTCAAGGCAAGGCTCACCCCATAGCTCCCAGCGCTGCGTAGCTCCACAACCGCCTCAGCGAGTGCGCTCTCACCGTCCTCGTAGCGGGCGCATTCGAGCAACCAGTCGCCCAGGTTGTTGAGGGCAGCGCCGAGCCGCTCGTGATCACCCAGACGTCGTCGGATCTCCACTTGCCGCTCCAACACCGCGACTGCTCGATCGGGATGTCCCATGACGCCCAGCAAGCTCGCATAACTGTGCAGCGCATCTGCCAGGACCGGATCGGCGAGATCAGGTTCGAGGGCGAACAGCTCCTCGCACCACTGCAGTCCCTCGCGGTGTTGGCCCGCGGCGTACCACAGGTAGCCGAGACCCCCGACCAGTTGCGCCGCCGTGGTGAAGTGGCGTCCCGCGAGGCTGTAGCGCAGCGACGCTCTGAAGTCGCCCTCTTCCTGATCGAGCCGGACCAGCGCGCCTCCGATGTCCCCCGCGCTGCTGCACCTGCAATTCCCCTGCCAACTCGGCGTAGTGGTCGGCATGACGCTGCTGGAGGAGGTCGCGCTCGCCGGCTTCGTCGAGCTGACGCCGAGCGAACTCGCGAAGCGTTTCCAGCAGCAGGTACCTGGTCGTGCCGTCAGGGGCAGAGTCAGTTGCCACCATCGACTTGTCGACGAGCGCCATGAGCAGGTCGGTGACGTCGAACTCGTCGATCTCCTCGCCGCTGCAGACGTGCTCCGCCCAGGGCAACGCGAAGTCCGCGGCGAACACGCCGAGCCGTCGGAAGAGCAGCTGTTCGTCGCTGCCCAGCAGGTCGTGACTCCACTCGATGGTGCTGAGCAGTGTCCGCTGGCGGCCCTCAGCATTGCGGTCGACGGCGGTGAGCAGGCGAAAGCGTTCACTGAGACGATCGAGAATCTGCGCAGGCGACAGTGAACGGGTGCGCGCAGCTGCGAGTTCCAAGGCCAACGGGATGCCGTCGAGGTGGCGACAGACACTCACGACCGCTGCGATGTTGTCAGGGGTCACGGCGAACTCGGACGATGCCAGCCGGGAACGTTCGGAGAACAAGCGGACCGAGTCGAACCGATACGCCTCCTCGACAGTTGCGCTCTCATCGGGCAGCGACAGCGACGGCACCCGGTAGAGGGCTTCGCCGGCGACACCGAGCCGTTCACGGCTCGTGGCCAGCACATGGAGATTCGGGCACGCCGTCAGAAGGTCGCGGCAGAGCCCCGCGGTCGCGGTGATGATCTGTTCGCAGTTGTCGAGCAGGAGCAGAATCCTCTGATCACCGATGTACTCGGCCACCGATCGAATCAGCGGGGTCCCGGCGAGCTGGGCGACGGCGAAGCGCTGTGCAATCTCCTCGACGAGCACGTCGGCGTCTCGGACGGCACCGAGTTCGGCGACGCGAAGCCCGTCGGGGAAACCACCGAGGAGTTCTTCAGCGACGCGCATGGCGAGCCTGGTCTTTCCAGCTCCCCCGGCTCCGGACAGCGTCACGAGTCGATCCGCGTGTACGAGATCGATCACCTCAAGCAGTTCCTGCGTTCGGCCGATGAAGCTCGTCAGTTGCGTCGGCAGCTGGTCCTCGGGACCCTCGACAGTTCGAAGACGGGGGAACTCCTGATCGAGCGCCGGGTGGATGACCTGATGGATTCGCTCTGGTTCGGTCAGCCCGCGCAGACGGTGTGTACCGAGGTCGGCGAGTTCGACGTCCTGGGGGAGCCGTCCCGCCAACCGATCGACGGTGGCCTGTGAGAGCACGAGCTGTCCGCCATGAGCGCTTGCCGACAACCGAGCCCCGCGGTTGACGACGGCGCCGAAGTAGTCACCACTCCGAACGGTTGCCACGCCGGAGTGCACACCGATGCGCACCTTGAGCGCCAGAGCCGCGGCGGGTTCCAGGAATGCGAGTTGCACTTCGAGCGCCGCCTCGACGGCCTCGACAACCGACTGGAACGCCACTGCGAAGCTGTCGCCGGCAGTGGTGAAGACGAACCCCTGGTGCGCGTCGACGATCGAGTTGATCCGACGGTCGTGCTCGGCCAGCGATTCCGTCATCGCCTCGGGGGCTCGATCCCACAGCGCGGTCG
Source organism: Ilumatobacteraceae bacterium (assembly GCA_963705485.1). Lineage (GTDB taxonomy): Bacteria > Actinomycetota > Acidimicrobiia > Acidimicrobiales > Ilumatobacteraceae > Sva-07. Next base: position 31,021 of record CAVPJT010000003.1, on the reverse strand, counting down.
AGCCCTCGATGTCGGTGAACAGGAACGTGACATCGCCGGTCGGCGGGCTCGGTGGAGATCTCATCGCGCTTGCCACCATCCTGCCACGCGTGTGACACTAGATGTGAGGGGAGTTCTGGACGGGCGCCCTACGACGACAAGCGGGGGACCATGATCACCAGTAAGAGCGCCAAGTGCGAGATCAAAGACCTTCAGCGGCTGTTGCTGGCCGTCGGCCTGATGAGGTCGAAGAAGATCGCGAAGTGGAAGGCCGGAGTCTGGGGTGACGAGACCCAGCGGGCCGTCCTGGCGGCATACACGCAACTCGGCTGGGATCATCCGGTGGACGCCAGGTGGATCAGCGCCCCCGCGCTGGCGGCGGTGGCAGCTGTGTTGCACGTCCACGGTGTTGCCGGGCAGGTGACCAGCGGCGGCTTTGGCGGCGGCGCCAACATGGGCGGCAACGCGAACATGGGCGGCAACGCGAACATGGGCGGCAACGCGAACATGGGCGGGACGCGAACATGGGCGGGAACGCGAACATGGGCGGGAACGCGAACATGGGCGGGAACGCGAACATGGGCGGCAACGCGAACATGGGCGGCAACGCGAACATGGGCGGCAACGCGAACATGGGCGGCGGTAGCAGTATCCGATAGCGGCACGACCGCAGGCTGCGCCACGCAGACCGGATGGTCTGCCCGCGAATCGCAACACGTGCGGATCATTGATGAAGACACGGATGGCGAAGCCGACGCTTTGGGGAGTCGATGAAGAGTGCAGATCGCTGACAACAACGCTGCTGAGATCGAGGCCGTGACGACGGGCATCGCCGAACACGGTGCTCCACACGAACCGACCAGCGCGCGCCGAGGATCGCACTGATGGAGGCGTGGATCGGCTTGGTCGGGGTCGTGATCGGCGGCATGATCGGCCTGATCCCGGCGCTGGCGGGTCGCCGTGACGCCAAGCGGCAGGACGCACGAGCCGAGGCCCGCGAGCAGCGTGACGAAGAACGTCGGGCCCGGTCTCATGTCACCGGAGCGCTCATCAAGTGCGCGCAGGTGACGCACGACTTCCTCGCCGCGTGGGAGTTGTACGTCGACGCCGGTGAAGACCTGCACATCGACGATGCAGCCACAAAACTCGACTTGCTCAGGCAGTCGCACCTGCGTGCATCGGAGATGCGCACCGCCTGGACCGAGGCGCTCGTCGTCGTTCCCCGCTCGGATCCTCGATTCGACGTCATTCGACAGATGCTCGACAAGGCATGGACCCCGTCCGCCAGCGGGCCCGAACTGAGTGCGCTGGCGCTGACTGCCGAGCACGCGCTGAAACAGCTGATCGGCACCGAGCCACGACCGTGACCGGTCGGTGGGAGCACGGCGCTTCGGTTCCGCTCCCCGACGATGCCGCGGACCTGCTGGCCGACTTCGTCGCCGGGCGGTCCACGACGGTACGCCTGGATACCGCCGACGCCGGTTGGATCAGCAACGGGCGGGCCGCTCCTCCCCTGCTGGCAATTCGACCAGGAGCAACCGCCACGTCGGTGACACTGTCGGTGAGCTGGGGATTGCCGGCGGTGCCGAGCCCCGAGGTGTTCTTGGCCATCGTCAACGGTCACCTCAGTATCGACGCCCGCCAGCTGTCGTCGGAGATGAGAACCGACCTCGAAACATGGGTTCAGGAGTTCAATCGAGAGCTGAGCGCCAACCACCGCGAGCTGTCGTCCTTCGCAGTCGCCGGCACGATGCTCGAAGTCAGCGCCCGTGCGCCACAGAGGGGCACCTTCGCCCAACTCGCTCCCGCCGGTGCACTCGGCCTCGCTGCCGCGGCGGCCGTGGTGGCCGCCAACTGGCCCAAGCCCTCCGGAGGCCCGATGCCCGGTGAGCCGCCGCCGGGTCCGCAGCCGCCCGGTGGCGGGCCACTCGATGGCGGGCCACCCGATGGGCATTCACCGGTCGTGCCGCCACCGGGCAAACCGACGATCATCCTCATTTCGCTGGTCTTCCTGTTCGCGATCGGCGGTTTGGCGATTGCGCGTTGGAACGCTGTCGGCGACCCCGTCTCGGGTCCCGCCACGTCATCCAACCCGACGACGCCCCCCACCGACCCGACGACGCCGCCCACCGACCCGACGACGCCGCCCACCGACCCGACGACGCCGCCCACCGACCCGACGACGCCGCCTACCGACCCGACGACTCCCACCACGTCAGAAGAAGTCGATTCATTCTCTCCCGACCCTCGCCCACCCGGCCGGCCGCCAGGCAACGACGACTGCAGCGACGGCTACCCGCCACAGCCGTGTCCTGAAGCACCACCTTCGAATCAGCTGCCCGACCAGTCGCCGACAGTCGGCGATGTCGGCGACACGCCGGGATCCGGCCCCGATGGCGATGGGTCGGACAACAGCGGCGCCATTCCTGCCACTGGCTCCGAGACGGCGATCACTCTGAACATCGCGCTCGCCACCCTGGTGATCGGACTGCTGATACTGCTCGTGGCCCGACGACGAGATCCCGACTCGATCTGATCTCCGGAGCGCAGACGCTTCTCGACCCGCTCGACCGGTAACGGCGGTCGCACCCAGGCGAAATGGCCGTCGACCCGACCGGTCAAGTACACGGCTGTTGGCAGGATCGGTGCCCCGCTGCGCAACGCGAGCGTGGCCGGACCCCCGGGCATCGTGGTCGTCTCACCGAACAACTCGACCGCGGGCCACCTCCCCGAGGGTCACGATCCGCGAGCAGGCAAACCACGTGGTTGCGGAGGGTCTCTTTCCGTTTCCGGCCTTCTTCTGCACCTGCGATGAGCCGACATGCGATGAAGTCGACGAGAAGGAGACCGACATGTGGTGGATCGGTGGAATCATCGGACTGACCATCTGGATTCTGATTGCGTTCTGGCCTGCCCGGGTGGCGAGCCGAAGAGGACACAGCTGGCTCGGCTACTTCATCCTCAGCATCTTCTTCTTCCCGCTGGCGCTGGTCATGGCCTACGTGGTGCAGGACCGCCGAGTTCCCGGATACTGAATTCGACGGCGGCTCGTTCCGTACTGGGTGCGGGATCTCAGATGACGTGGGCGCCGATGGCGTCGACGGCCGAGACGAACGCGCTGCGCTGGGCGTCGGTCAGCGCTTCGATCGAGGGCACGAGCAAGCGGTCCGTCAGTTCGTCGGCAACATCGAGCCGACTGCGATCGTCGTCGGTGATGTCGGGTGCGGTCTCCCAGCCGAACGAGGCGATGTCATCGGGTCGCCTGATCGCATGAGCGACGGCTGGTGACACCCCGGTGGCGACGATTGCGAGCAGATGCACGCTGCCGCGCAGTTCCCGCAAGATGCACACGTTGCGGTACGCGCGGGCGGCCCGATCATCGGGAAGCGGTTCAGCGGCGACGCCGGCAAACAGCGGCAGGGCCGCACGGTCGACCGATGCGACGATCGTCTCGACGGCGTCGTTGAACCCCTCGAGCCCATCGAGCCCGTCGAGGTGGGCGGTGCCGTAGCGGTCGGCGCAGGCGAGATAGGCGCGTGCTGCCTCGCGGGGTTCCATGATCTGCTTCGCCGAGTCCCACATGACCTCGATGACGCTCGGGCTGAAGTAGCCGAACGCAGCGGAGATCACCGCGGGATCCACATCGCCGAGTACTCCTCCCCGACCGAGGAAGTAGAACCGGAAGCCGTCGAGACCCAGTTCCTTGCCGTGCGCCATCGTGTCGGGATCGAAGTAGAAGCGATTGCCGACCTCGTTGATGATGGGCGACGTTTGTTGAATGATCTCGAGCGGCGTCATGGCGCAGTTCTACACCGATGAACCGTGCGCGGCGATTGTCGTGCGGTCGTCCATACTGGTCTGCGCCATGCCTGCCGCCGACGGACTCCCTGCCGCCTCCAACTTCGTGCGCGACCTCGTCCGCGCCGACAACGAGCAGGGCACGTTCGGCGGTCGCGTGCAGACACGCTTCCCGCCGGAGCCCAACGGCTATCTGCACATCGGTCACGCCAAGGCGATCACCGTCGACTTCGGCATCGCCAGAGAGTTCGGCGGCGTCTGCAACCTGCGCTTCGACGACACCAACCCCGACACCGAGGACACGAGCTTCGTCGATGGGATCGTCGCCGACCTGGCCTGGCTGGGCTACCCGATCGACGGCGAGCCGCTGTACGCCAGTGACTACTTCGAACAGCTCTACGACTGGGCCGAACTGCTGATCACGAAGGGACTCGCCTACGTCGACGACCAGGACGGCGAGACCATCTCGGCGCAGCGAGGCGGCTACGGCAAGCCGGGCGTCGAGAGCCCGTTCCGGGATCGCTCCGTCGAGGAGAACGTCGAGCTGTTCCGACGAATGCGAGCCGGCGAGTTCGCTGAGGGGTCGCACGTGCTTCGCGCCAAGATCGACATGCAGCACGAGAACATGCAGCTGCGCGACCCGGTGATGTACCGGATCCGAGGGGTCCACCACCACCGCACCGGTGCGCTGTGGAGCATCTATCCGACCTACGACTGGGCGCACGGCCAGAGCGATGCGATCGAGGGGGTCACTCACTCGTTGTGCACGCTCGAGTTCGACAGCCATCGGGCGCTCTACGACTGGTATCTCGAACAGTTGCCGTTGCCGTTCGAGCAGCCCCGCCAGACCGAGTTCGCCCGGCTGGAGCTGACGCACACGGTGGTCTCGAAGCGCAAACTGGCAAAGCTGGTCGCGGACGGCACGGTCGATGGGTGGGACGACCCGAGGATGCCCACGCTTCGTGGGTTGCGGCGACGCGGCTATCCGGCGTCGGCGATTCGGGAGTTCTGCGAGTTCATCGGCGTGTCGCGTACCAACAGCCGCCACCAGGTCGAACTGCTGGAGTCGTTCGTGCGCACCGAATTGAATCGGGTGGCGTTGCGTCGGATGGCTGTGCTCCGACCACTGCGGGTCGTGATCACGAACTGGCCGGTCGACGACGCCGGTGAGCCGGTGGTCGAGTTCGTCGAGCTCAACAACAACCCGGAGAACGCTGACGATGGCACGCGGATGGTGCCGTTCAGCGGCGTGCTCTACATCGAGCACGACGACTTCAAGGCCGAACCGCCGCCGAAGTACTTCCGCCTGTCGCCGGGCAAGGAGGTTCGACTGCGCGGTGCGTACTTCATCACCGCGACCGGGTTCGACGCCGATGCCGACGGCAACGTCGTCGAGGTGCAGGTCACCTACGATCCGGAGACCCACGGCGGAAACGCCCCGGATGGTCGCAAGGTCAAGTCGACGATGCACTGGGTCTCCGCGGCTCATGCGGTCGACGCGACCGTGGCGCTCTACGACCGGCTCTTCACCCCGGAGGTGCCCGGTGAGACCACCGGCGACTCGCTCGACGACCTGAACCCGAACTCACGGGAGACACTCGACGGCGCCAAGGTCGAGCCGGTACTCGCCGACGTGTCGCCGAGCCAGGTGGTGCAGTTCGAGCGCCTCGGTTACTTCGCTGCCGATCCCGACCAGCCGCTGCTGTTCCACCGCACCGTCGGTCTCCGCGACGAGTGGGCCAACATCCAGAAGCGGCGCTGAGCCCGCACGCAGAAACCTGATCGGCCGACGGTCGATCGCCATCGCCTTGGAGTACTTTCTCGCGGTGATCTCCCGCGTCTCGTTGCTCGTTGGCGCTGTCGCTGTCGCTGCCGGCGCCGTCGTCGCTGCGACCGGCCCCGTGGAAGCGGCGCCGTTGGCAACGCTGTCGTGTGATGCGCCGCCCGCAGCGACGTCGCCTCCCGATGTCGAACTCGAGAGCTATCGGGCGATCAACCCGCGTCGTCTCGTCGACACGCGTGATGGTACGGGAGGTGTCGCCGCGCCGGTCGGTGCCGGCTGCACGCTCCAACTCACCATCGGGACCGATCTCGCCCCGGCGAACGCCCAGGCGATCGCGCTCTCGACGACCGCGCTGTCGAACGGTCGCGGCTACTTCACGGTGTTCCCCTGTGCGACCGGGCGTCCGGAGACCTCGAACCTGAACGCCCGCGCCGGCATTCCGACGCCCAACCTCGTCGTCGCTCGACTCGATGCGCAGCGGCGCGTGTGCATCTACAGTCAAGTCGGCGGCGACCTCGTCGTCGATCTCGCCGGCTGGTGGAGCCCGGGGCCCGACCGCTACAACTCGATCGTTCCGGCGCGTGCCTGGGACTCGCGGGTGAATGGCACACGCAGCCGACTGCCTGCTGGCGATGTCCAGAACGTGCCGGTCGGCGGGAAGTACGTTCCCGCCGACGCCACGTCTGCGGTGATCAACTTCACCGCGACGCAGGCGGTGACACCTGGTTGGCTGGTCGTGTTCCCGTGCGGGAACCCGACGCCACTGGCGTCGAACCTCAACGTGATCGCCGTCGAGGACCGCGCCGTGTCGGCGATCGTGGGGCTCGGCGAGGGCGGTGCCGTTGACGGCGAGGTGTGCGTGAAGGCGCTGATGGACACCCACTTCGTGATCGACGTCACCGGCTACTACGCGCCCGCGCCTGCGTTCGGGCCGGCCGCGACGTTCGGCCCACTCGACGGCGACCGGCTCATCGACAGCCGCACCGGTACCGGCGGCTGGACGACGCCGATCGGGGCCGGCGAGCTGCGATCATTCGCTCCCGTGGCGGGTCGGCCCGACGCTGCTGAGGCCACCGCTGTCGTCTTGAACGTCGTCGCAACCAACGGCGTCGGCTCCGGCAACGTGCGGATCTTCCCGTGCGCCGGGACGTCGGTCACGTCGACGTCGTCGCTGAACTTCTCGCCGGTGGTCGAGACGACCAACCTGGTCAACGTCGAACTGGGTGCTGATGGTCGCGTCTGTGTGTTCTCCACCGCTCCCACCGATCTGGTCATCGATCTCTTCGGCGTGCTCGCCGCGCCGTCGGGATCGTTCGTCGAACAGCTCGATTTTCGGGGTGGTGCGGTGTACCCCGAGTTCGGCGTCGACGACGTCGATTACGCCGTTCAGTGCCCGGTTCAGGGCACGAACCAGCTGCAGTTGCATCTCGACCTGCTCCCCGGGGTCACCGCTCGGGTTCGTGGGGTGCCGGTGCGCTCAGGTGACTTCCGGCTCAGCGTGCGCGACGACTCGTCGATCGAGGTGTTCCTCCAACGTGGTACGACGACGAAGCGATACCTGTTTCGATGCCTGCCGTTCGACTTCCCCCAGCTCGCCGTTGCCAACCCGGGCCCGTCGGCGCCCGGCTGGATCCTGACGACGCTCGCCGTCTCCGGCACCCCGGCCTCGTACACCGTCATCATGGACGAGCGTGGCGCGCCGGTCTGGTACAAACGATCCACCGAGGCGTTGATCAACCTGCAGCCGTTCCGTACCGGCCAACTGGTCGCCTCGACGCAGGGGCAGTTCTTCGGCACGCCGGACGATGATTCGAGCCACTGGACGTTCGGTCTCGACGGGGTCGTCACCGACACCTTGGGCAGCGACGACCAGATTGCCTTTCCCATCGACCACCACGAGTTCGTCGATGGCCCTGGCGACGGTTGGACGATCATCTCGTACCCGTTGCGAGCGGGTGTCGACACAACCGGTATGCCCGCCCTGCCCGGGACTGCAGGTGGCCAGGCCGGCGACAACGTCGTCGACGGCGAGATTCGCGAGCTCGACGCCTCCGGAGCGATGACGTGGAACTGGAACTCGGTCGACCACTTCTCGCCGGCCGAGACGACGTTCCCGCAGCGTTTCGACAACTATGGGCTGACCCCGCCAGAGGTTGATCTGATCCACATCAATTCGACGCAGCGGCTCCCCGACGGCGATTATCTGGTGTCGGCACGCCATCTCGACGCCGCATTCCGCGTGCATCGAAATCCGGACCAGCCCGATGACGGCAAGGTGCAATGGATCCTCGGCAGCCTCCCCAGCGACCCGGCTGCACCCGGCTACGTCGCGAACCTCGGTGGCGCTCCTCGCCTGCGTATCGTCGGCGATCCGTGGGGTGGACCGCGGCGCCAACACGACGCCCGACTCGAGGGCGACATCCTGACGGTGTACGACAACCGCACCGGCATGGTCGGCCAGAGCGCCCGCGTCGTGATGTACCGCATCGACGAAGCAGCCGGCACCGCGACGATGATCCGCGAGATCCGGCAACCCTCCGGCCTCCTCAGCGGCGCGCTCGGCAGTGCTCGATTTGCCACCGATGGGTCGGTGCTCGTCAACTGGGGGCAACTGCAGCCGATGTTCACCGAACTCGACGCCGCCGGCAACACCCTGCTGTCGATCACGGCGACCCCGAGTATCGGGTCGTTCCGGGCGATCAAGGTGCCGAAGTCGACCTTCACGGTCGAGCAGCTGCGTGCGGTCACCGGCGGCAGCCTCAACGAACCGTGACGGTTCGAGATGTGCCGGCCACATCTCGAACCCTCAGTCGTAGTACCAGTAGCAGCCGTACTGCTCGGGGTCGCCCCAGGTGACGGAGTCGCGGGGCTCGAGGCTCTGGCGGTCGGAGAACTTCAGCTGGTCGAGGCCCACCGTGACCAGCTCGTCGCCGATGACGATCGAGCGCTGCAGCGGGTTCCAGCAACCCGATCGGTTCGAGCCCGAATGGCTGATCGTGCCCCGAGCGACCAACTCGCGGCCATCGAGTTCGGCGACGACGGCGCCGCCGCTCGCACCGACGATGCCCTTCGCGAGGCATTCGTCGTCGGTATCGCAGTCGTTCCAGCCTGGCGACACCGGCAGCACGATCGTGCCGTCTGGCTCCCAGAACAGGAACGCCTTGTGATCCCACTCCACCTCGCTGGAGCCGCCGATCGGCAGGGTGCTGATGCGCTCTGGGTTCGCAGGATCGCTCACGTCGAACAGGCTGAGTTGGGTTCCGGTGGTGCGGCCGGTGTCGGTGGCGTCCTGGCCGACACCGAGCAGCAGGCCGTCGCCGACCGGGTGGAGGTAGGCGGAGTAGCCGGGGATCTTCAACTCGCCGGCTTCCACCGGGTTGGCAGGATCGCTGAGGTCGATGACGTACAGCGGGTCGATCTGGCGGAACGTGACGACGTAGGCGAGGTCGTCGATGAAACGCACCGCGTAGATCTGCTCGTCCTTGCCGAGGCCGCCGACCGACGAGATCTCGCGCAGTTCGTCGCCCTCTGGGCGCAGCACGAACACGGTCGACTCGCTCTGCTCGCCGAAGCCGCCCCAGTCGTCGGTGGTGGTCGCGACCCGGAGATCGCCGTTGTACTCGCTCATGGCGAACTGGTTGAGCAGCCGACCTTCGACCATGCCCGATGCCACGTAGGTGGCAGCGGTGCCGTCGTCGAGGCGGAACTGGTGGATCAGGGTCGGCGGGGGGCTGGGCTCCTCGACGGGAGCGGAGTCGGGTTCGGTGACCTGGTCATCGAGTGGCACGGGGACTCCCCGCTGCCAGCCCCAGTTCTGTGTGGCGACGTACAGGTTGTTCGTCGACGCATAGACCGTGTCGCCTGTCGACACGATGCCAGCCGACCCGATCGGCGTCCCGTCGCCGTTGACGTCGATCGAGCCGATCCAGGTCAGACCCAGACCGGCGAAGTCCTCCGGTGCGGCGACCGTCTCGCACGGCAGCACCTGTGCCATCGGGCCGAAACCGCCGTCAGCGTCCTCGTCGAACCAGCGCGGCAACCAGTCCTCGACGGTCGACTCGCTGATGATCTCCTTGTTGCGTGCCAAGGCGCTGTCCTCGTCGAGGCCGAACTGGTTCGGCTGCACGAAGGGGAGTCGTTGGTCGAACGAGGTCGTGATCACGAGCCGTGCGACGCCGTCGATCGAGCGGGTCGCGACCACGCCGCCTTCGAGGTGCGACCGGCGCAACAGCGTGGGGTTCGTCGGGTCGGCGACGTCGAACAGCGACACGATCGTGTCGGGTGAGCCGCCCCAGCTGGAGCTGACCACCACGAGGCGTTCGCCGTCGAGCAGCAGTTGGTGCGAGCCCTGGGGCAGCTCGGGCTCGGCGACGACCTCGGCGCCGGCGACCGACACGATCCGAAGACCGTCGCTGCTGGCGACATACACGTACTCGCCGTCGGTCTCGACGATGTCGCCCTCGTCGACGCCGACCTCTTGGACGTTCGTCCCCGAGAAGTCCTGACCCTCCACGCCACCACCGGGAGCAGGGGCAACCTCGGCGGAGTCGGCGGCATCGGTGGCCGCCATGTCGCCCTCCATCATCCGACCGTCGCTGTAGTAGATGCCGCCACCACCGAGGCCCCACGCGGTCACGCGCTCGCCGGCCTCGGACTGCATGTAGCCCAACAAGGCGTCGCAGTCGCCGAAGAACTCGAGTCGTGCCGACGCGAACCCCTGCGGACCCGGTCCGCCCGACGGCGGCAGCGTGGTGTCGCTGGGTTCGGTCGACCGGGTCTCGCTCGTCGTGACCACCGGACTGCTCGATGAGGAGTCCGGCTCCGTCGAGGTGCAGGCCGCGGCAACCAACAACGTGGTGGTTGCGAGTGCCAATGGGATGAGCCGTTCACGCATCATGTGTGTTGGACGTCACACGACGCCGTCTGGTTCCCGGCGGATTGTCAACGTGTCGGCAAGGTCTCGCCGACGGGCGTCGTCGACGGCGTGTCAGCGCTCGTCGAGGATCAGGCTCTGGACGCTTCGGCCCAGTCGCCCCTCGACGTCGAACAGCGCCGACTCGGCGAATCCGGCCCCGCTCGATGCGGTGTCGGTCCCGTAGTACGACGCAGGCGCGCATCCCGATCCAGTCGCCGGCCGGGCGTCGAAGGAGGTGCACGGTGAGGTCGGGGTTGATGAACGTGAAGCGATCGAAGGGCAGCCCACCACTCACGCCGTTGCCGAAGTCGGCGGCCGCGGCTGCCCGTTGCACGCCCGAGGGGGCTTCGTGCGGAGTCACGGGTACCCGGAGTCGGATCCACACTCCGACCGGACCGGGTGTGTCCCAGGCGCCCTCGGTGAATCGGTGCTCGCACGCGTCCGTGTGGAACGCGATGTCATCGTCGACCGCCCGCGAGACACGCTGTGCGATCGCGTGGTCCGGTGTCCCCGGTGGATCGGGCGCCGGCTGGACGACGTCGTCGGGAAGCGCGAGCTGCTTCACCCGGATGCGCAGGCTCCGGGCCCTGGCGACCTCGGTGTCGCCGTCGTGCAGGCGAACGGCGACGAGCGACACCTTGCGTCCGTCGCGTTCGATCTCGGTCGACACGGTCAGCGGCCTGCCGACCGGAACGGGACGGGTCAACTCGATCGAGAGACGGGCGATCTGCCAGTCGACCGGCGAGTCGGGGCTGGCCTGTTCGACCGAGCGTGCGAGCAATGCGCTGACCGGACCACCGTGGCATGCCCTCGGATCCCACGGACCGCGTGCGAGTTCGGTCGGCGTCCACCGGTCGGGGCCATCTGGTTCGAACAGCGACGTTGCGGTCCTTGAGACCGGGTCGGTCGTCATCGGGTCTCGAGCGGGAGCAGGACGCCAGCGGCCTCGGTCAGATGCTCCACCCAGGCCTCGGCGCCATCGGGTTCCGCGAGAGGCAGGACGACGAACTTCGACGTGCCGACGTCGATGAACCGCCTGATCAGATCGGTGAGTCCGTCCCACGACGTCGGCACGAGTTCGCCCGGATCGGCGAGGTCGGGGCGCCGCTTCGCCAGGAGGGCGAGCAGGCGGTCGGGGATCGGCCCGAACGAATACGGCACGAGCACGCCGAAGTGGTCGTGCTCGATCTGGCGGTCGTGTTCGCTGCTCACCTCCTCGATCACCGAGCGGCCAGCGGCTGCGTCGTCGGGCGTCACGAACGATGGCAGCCACCCATCGGCCACGCGTCCGACCCGGCGAAGTTCCGACGGCGCGATGCCACCCAGCCAGACCTCCATTTTCGTGGCGGCGGGCAGCACCCGGACGTCGTCGTAGTCGTACCGGACCCCGTGATGGGTGAACGGTTCACCGGTCCAACACTGGCGCATCACCGTCAGCATCTCGTCGAACAGCTTCGCGCGCTCGGCGCGCTGCACGCCGAACGCCTGCTGCTCGACCGGGTCGACCGCTCCGAGGCCGAACGCGGGAAGCAGCCGCCCGGCCGACATGTTGGCCAACGTTGCGAGCTCCTTGGCGAGGACGACTGGATTGCGGCCAGGGAGCACCATCACCGACATCCCGAACTTGAGGCGTTCGGTCCGGCCGGCGCCATAGGCCATCGCCACGAGGGGGTCCGGGGCTGGGCCGCTGATGCGTTCGGACAACCAGAGCGAATCGAACCCGAGCGACTCGAGTGCATCGACCACCGTGCCGTATGACGGGCCGTGCAGCGTCGTCGACGTGCCGAGCCCGAATCCGATACGAACCTTCGCGGGGGCGGGCTGATCGCTCATCGTGTGATCGTGCCACAGGCGCCCGGCGAACCGTCAGCCGTGGCCCGGAGCGGCGTAGACCCTCGTCGCGACCGCACCCTCCGTGCTGGTGAGCCGCGAGTGGGGTCGAGGGATCAGTGATGCAGCGGTGTGCCGAGACGGGCGTGCGTGCCGAGTCGGACAGGTGCGTGCTCGCGACGGACGCGGTTGGTCTGGATCCAGCTGGCACTGAATGCGACCACGATCACCGGCAGCACGATGGCTGCCTGCGGGACGTCGCCGACGGCTGACACCAGGACTGCTGCCAGTCCGGCCATCACCGAGATGACGACGGCGAGCTTGATGGCGGCGTTCCAGGTGTGTCGGCTGAGTTCCACAGCAATGTTCTTACAACTGTCCGGTTCCCCGTGTCTCGCCTGTCGGCACCTCGATGCGGAGTTGTCACGCGACCGTTGTGATCGACATCGAATCGCGCGGTCGGAGATGACGGAGAGGTGACGAGACGATGACCGCAATGCAACGGTCGTTCTAGGGTCGCAGTCCATGTCGCCCAGTGCCTCGCATGTCTCCCTCCAGCCATCATCACCGCTCGATCGATTCCGCCTCGACGGCCTCGTCACGATCGTCACCGGGGCGTCATCGGGCCTCGGCGCCCACTTCGCGACGGTGCTCCACGCCGTCGGGGCGCAGGTCGTGTTGACCGCTCGACGCGCCGACCGCCTCGACGCGCTCGTCACGTCACTGCCCGGGGCGCACGCGAGCGTCGCCGACATGGCTGAAGAAGCGGACCGCGAACGCCTCGTCGCCGAGGTGCTCGATCGTTTCGGACGCGTCGACGTGCTCGTCAACAACGCCGGGGTCGGGGGAACCGTCGCCGTCGAACACGAGGCGTTGGATCGGTTCCGGAACTCGATGGAGGTCAACGTCACTGCCCTCTGGCATCTGTCGAAGTTGTGTGCGCCGTCGATGATCAGCAGTGGTTCGGGGTCAATCGTGAACGTCGCCTCGATGCTCGGCCATGTGGGCTCGACGCCCGTGAAACAGGCGCACTACTGCGCGAGCAAGGGCGCCGTGGTCAACCTCACGCGCGAGCTCGCACTGCAGTGGGCGCGCAAGGGCCTACGAGTCAACGCGCTGTGCCCGGGGTGGTTCCCGTCGGAGATGACCGAGGGCATGGACACCGATGACGGCAGCCGGCGCTTCATCGCGGCGAACTCGCCGATCCCCCGGATGGGTGAACTCCACGAACTCGACGGCGCACTGTTGCTCCTGGCTTCACCGGCGAGCACGTTTCTCACCGGTCAGAGCATCATCGTCGACGGGGGCTGGACCGCTCGCTGATCCCCGGTGTTGTGAGCGATGCACGCACATGGCGCGCAGATCGCTCACCGTGTCGAGGCGGGTCGTGCGTGTTGTGAGCGATACACGCACAGAGCGCGCGGATCGCTCACAGCACCCGTGGTCGGTGCGCGAGCGAGCGTTCGATCGAGTCGAGCGTCGGGTCGAATCGGTGGCGCAGGTCGGGCTCGCCGACGCGCTGCACCATCCAGTCGATCTCCGCACAGCATCGATCTCGGAACTTGTCGCGAGCGGCGCCTTCGAGGCTGTGATGTGAGGGGTGGGCATCGATCTCGAGTGCCCACCGACGCTCGGGAATCGCCAGGTCGAAGCGCAGCCGACCGTAACCGGGGACGTTGAGCGGGTACTGGCGGACCAGGCCGTGGATGCCCCGCTGACGAAGACATTCGCCGACCACCGTCTCCCAGTCGGATCCGGCCGGGCCACCCGTGAGACGATCGTCGAGCAGCGAGAGGAACCGTCGCGCGAAGGGGCGGCCAGGAGTGGCGGTGCGCTCGGCGGTCGATCGGAGTGCTTCCTCGCTGAACCAGTCGCAGTCCAAACCTTGCTCGATCATGGAGAGCACCGCCGATGGCGTCGCGAAACGAACCATGTCCACCGCGGTTCGTGCAGTGGAGGTCAGCCGCACTCCGTCTCGGTGATGGACGATGTCGTCCGCTGCGATCAAGGCGGTGCGATAGGTGCGAATCCACTCGGCTCGACCGGGTTGCGAGTGGGGCTTGGCCGTGACGTGGACGAGTCGATCTCTGTTGACGCGACGAAATCCCCACAGCCGAGCGGCGGTGGGCCCGCTGACGACCAGTCCGGGGCGGGAAAGACTGACGGCGACGCATCGAGCGAGTTCGTCTTCGGTGTGCGACGCCAACCGGTACGCGCCGTCGACGACGCGTACGAGCACACCGGAGGCGACGAGCCGGGCGACTCGGTCTCGAGAGAAGCGTCGTTCAGAGAGTTGCTGGCTGGTGACGATGCCATGTTGTCGAGCAGCGATGTCGAGCAACGTGGCGAGCGGGGGTCGATTCACGAGTCCTCCTGGGCGGCGGGCAGGCACGTTCAGAGGAGGGAGTCGGTGATCGAACGGTACCGGCCCGGCCGCCCGATCGTCACGCTGTGAGCGATGTACGCGCAGTGTGCGTGTATCGCTCACAGCCCGGGGAAGTCGAGGTGGGGGCGGGCGCAACGCGTACAGTCCTCGTCGATGGTGATGGTGCCATCACACACGCAGTCACTTCCGGGAGGACCACATGAAAGACCTGATCAAGGAGTTCAAGGACTTCGTCAATCGAGGAAACCTCGTCGAGTTGGCGATCGCCTTCGTGTTGGCCTCGGCGTTCGCTCCGGTGGTGCTCAGCATCGTCGAATTCATCTTCATGCCGATCATCGCGGCCATCGTTGGCCAGCCTGACTTCAGCACCCTCGGTTTCGACATCGGTGATGCGCGGATCAACTACGGAACGCCACTCACGTTCATCATCAACTTCGTGGTCATCGCCTTCGTCTGCTTCCTGGTCGTCAAGGCCTACAACAAGATGAAGAAGCCGGATGACGCCGAGAGCGGTCCGAGCGAGGTCGAACTGCTGACCGAGATCCGTGACGCTCTACGAGATCGCTGACGGGCGATACCACAGCCGGCCCCGAACCCGCTTCAATGGGGGGATGTGCTCCCGGCGCCTCATCGCCGTCCTCGCGACGGCGGCACTGCGTGGGCGCGGGATGCGGCTCCGGCGGCGATGGTGCCGACGGCACGATCCCACCGGTGACACCGGTTCCGACGATCGCCGGGGTCGGAGCTGTTCCCGCACAGCCGTCGGCGGTGCGGGAACCCGTCGTCGTCGTACGTCCGCCCGTCAACGTCGACGGAACCGAAGCGGCGCTCATCGGCGATCTCGTCGACGGAAACCGGATCCTGATGATCGGCGACTCGATTCTGGCATCGACGTCGTCGCGTTACGGAAACCAGATGTGCGAGACGGTGGTGCCGCTCGGCTGGCAGGTAGCGGTCGAGGCCGAGCCGAGCCGCTTCGTCGACTTCGGCACCCGTGTGCTCGACCGGGTACTGGACGAGGATGCCGCCCCCGAGGACGACTGGCATGCCGCGGTGGTGTTTCTCGGCAGCAACTACCGCGGTGATGCGGAGGCGTACGAGGCCGAACTCGTCGAAATCCTCGACCGCTTGGCGCCACGCCCGGTGGTGTTGTTCACCGTCAGTGAGTACCGCCCGGACTACGTCGAGGTCAACGAGGTGGTGCATCGGCTCGGGGCCGACCGCGACGACGTGACCGTGCTCGACTGGAAGACGATCTCGGAGGGCCCGGGCATCTTGAGCAGTGACCGCCTGCACCCCACCGACACTGGGCGGCGAGTGCTTGCCGAGTCGGTCGCCGCGGCGCTCGGACCGGTCGACGGCGAGGGCGACTGCCTGCGCTCGAGCTTCCGAGACGACTCGGTGGTCAGTGGCGATTCGGGAACGGTGCTCGGTCGACGCTCGACCGGCTCGAGTTCATCGGGGTCGAGCAGCGTGACGACCACCACGGTCAGCCCATCGGTCACGACCACGACCGCATCGCCCGGCGGTGAGGATGGCTCCGGTGGTGACGGGCCTGACGGCAGCACGGTGCCGCCGGAGGTGACGACCACCCCGACTCCACCGCCTGACGTGACGACCACTGCGCCCCAGCCGCCTGCGACGACCGCTCCGCCGGCCACTACGCCTCCGCCGACCACTGCGCCGCCGCCGGTGGGTCCGTGATCCGGTGACCTCGCCGTAGCCTGGACCGGTGCTCCAGGCCCAGGCGATCTCGGTGGAAGTGGGGGGTCGACTGCTCGTCGACTCCGCCAGCTTCACCGTCATGCCCCGCGACAAGGTGGGCATCGTCGGGCGCAACGGTGCCGGCAAGACCAGCTTGTTCAAGGTGCTCGGCGGCGCCAACGAACCGAAATCCGGCAAGGTCCTGCGCAAAGGCGGCTTCGGCTACCTGCCCCAGGACCCGAAGATCGACTCGGCGCTGGACGGACGTAGCTGCGTCACCCACGTGTTGTCCGGCCGGGGCATCGACGACGAGATCACCCGCATCGAGAAGCTGCGCATCGCCATGGAGGAGACCCCCGACGAGCGCAACGTCACCCGCTACACCGATGCCGAGGAAGCGTTCCGCACGACCGGCGGGTACGCCGCCGAGAGCGAAGCGCGGGCGATGGCTGCCGGGCTCGGGATCCCCGACGCCCGCCTCGACCAGCCGATCAGCACGCTGTCGGGTGGCGAACGGCGCCGGGTCGAATTGGCGCGGATCCTCTTCGCCGGATCCGACGTGCTCTGCCTCGACGAGCCGACCAACCACCTCGACGTCGACGCCAAGGCATGGCTGCTCGGCTTCCTGCGCCAGTACAAAGGCGCGCTTCTCGTGATCAGCCACGACCTCGAACTGCTCGACGAGTCGATCACGCGCGTCCTGCACCTCGACCGTGCGACCGAACACGATGTCGGCGAGATCGTCGAGTACCGGGGCACCTACAGCCAGTACCAGCGGGCCCGTGCCGACGACGAGGCGCGCCTCGCCAAGAAGGCGGTGCTACAGGCCAAGGAGATCGATCGGCTGCAGACCGTGGTCGACCGATTCGGTGCCAAGGCCACCAAAGCGGCGATGGCGCACAGTGTCGAAAAGCGCATCGCCCGCCTCGAAACCCAACGTGTGCGCGGCCCGCAATCGGGCAAGACGATGACCGTGCGGTTCCCCGATCCACCGAAGTGTGGTGAAACCGTCATCCGGGCATCTGGCCTGTGCAAGGCGTACGGCGGCCCGACGATCTTCGAAGACATCGACTTCGACCTCGGTCGCGGCGAGCGGCTGCTCGTGCTCGGCCTCAACGGCGCGGGCAAGACCAGCCTCCTGCGCATCCTGGCCGGCGAGACCGAGGCGGACCTCGGCGACTTCGAGTTCGGCTATCAGGTGCATGCCGGCTACTACGCCCAGGAGCACGACAACCTGCGCACCGATCAATCGCTGCTCACCAACATCCGTGACGCGGTTCCCGACGGCATCAACCTCGGCGAGACCCAGCTGCGCGGGCTGCTCGGCATGTTCGGGCTGTCGGGTGAAAAGGTGTTCCAGGAGTCGGGCACGCTCTCGGGCGGTGAGAAGACCAAGCTCGCACTGGCGATGCTGATGGTCGGGCGCAACAACTTGCTGCTGCTCGACGAACCGACCAACAACCTCGACCCGCCTTCGCGGCAAGCCGTCGCCGATGCGCTCGTCGATTGGCCCGGCGCGATCATCCTCGTCAGCCACGACGAGGACTTCGTGCGTGAGCTCGCACCCACCAAGGTGCTGCTGATGCCCGACGGCGACGTCGACTACTTCTCCGAGGACTGGCTCGACCTCGTCAGCATGAGCTGACGGCCTCACGTGGGGTCAGACCCCAGTTGCCACGCTCACTCGCCGTAGGGCGTGATGTCGCTGGCGTAGCGGTCGCGGAAGCGCTCGAGCACTTCGCCGGGTTCGGCGTGACGACCGGCGGTGTGCTTGGAGTAGAGCATCTCGCCGTCGACCTCGACGTCGAAGATCCCTTTGGTGCCGGTCACCAAGGCCAGCGACTCGATCACGTGTTGGTAGGTCGACAGCAGGTCACTCGCCGCGCTCACGGCGCGGGCTGAATAGTCTCAAGGGACGCAGTAGGCGATCCGGATCACGTGCTTGCTCATGGGCCCGACCGTACCCCCAAGCGATGAGCGAAGCCCCAGTATCTGGTGGTTTCGCTCATCGCCGGCCCGGAGGACTGTTCGTCGTGGGTCTGGTCAGCTCACGCCGATCGAGTCGTTTGCTTCGCCCCGGAGACGCTTGTAGTCGACCTTGCCGTTGGCGGCCCGCCCGATCGTGTCGACCACCACGATGTGCTTCGGTGCCTTGTAGGCCGCGAGCGTGGTCTTGACGTGGGCGATCACCGCAGCAGCGTCGATCGTGTGGCCGGGGCGGGCTTCGACCATGCCCGTGACCGCTTCGCCGAACTTCTCGTCGGGGACGCCGACCGCGACGGCGTCGAGGACGTCGGGGTGGGTCTTCATCGCCTCCTCGACCTCTTCGGGGAACACCTTCTCGCCACCGGTGTTGATGCATTGCGATCCGCGCCCGAGCAGTGTGATGCGACCGTCGGCGTCGATCGTGGCGAAGTCGCCGGGGCACGAATACCGCTTGCCGTCGACTTCAAAGAACGTACGAGCGCTCTTCTCGGGGTCCTTGTAGTAGCCGACCGGCTGGCGTCCACCCACGGCGAGTCGGCCGATTTCACCGGAGCCCGGGGACAGCGGGCGGTTGAGGTCGTCGATCACGATCGTGTCGGGACTGAGCTGGAACTTCGCGGTCTCGGCGGTGGCACCAGCCGCCGAGATCGATGAGCCCATCCCGAGCGCCTCCGACGACGAGAATGCATCCATCAGCACCATGCCGGGGTGGTGCTCGAGCAGACGGGTCTTGGTCTCCTGGCTCCACATCACACCCGACGACACGATCCCGACCAGCGACGTGAGGTCCCATCGCCCCGGGTCGGCGTCGAGTGCACGCAGGATCGGCTTCGCGAACGCATCGCCGACGATCGCCAACGAGTTGACGCCCTCGCGCTCGATGGTGTCGAGGAGTTCGACCGCATCGAAGTTGCGGCCCGTGAGGGTGACGATGCTGCCGCCGTTGCACAGTGTGCTGAGGCCCGGGAAGTTGCCGGTGCCGTGCATCTGCGGGCATGCGGGAAGGAAGCGCGCGCCGGGTTGGGTGAGGGTGGCGCGTAGTTCGTCGATCGTCCCGTCCTCAGGCAGCGGCGACGCCAACGTTGCGGTCAACTTGACCACCAGATCGTCCTGGCGCCACATGACGCCCTTCGGCATCCCGGTCGTGCCACCGGTGTAGAGGAAGTTCAGATCATCGCCGCTGCGCCCCCAGTCAGGGTTCACGCGCCCGGCGCCGCTGGTTGCGGCAGTCTCGTAGGGGGTCGCCCAGGCGGGGCAGTCGTCGCCGGTGTCGTCGACCCACAGCCACACCTTCACCTTCGGCAGTCGGTCACGGATCCCCTCGATCGTGTCGGCGAACGAACCGTGGAACACGACCGCGCCGGCATCAGCGTTGTCCCACAGATAGAGCAACTCGTCGGCGGTGTAGCGGTAGTTCGTGTTGACCGGGGCGAACGCGCCCTTGAATGCGGCGTACATCGACTCCATGTACTCGTTGCCGTTGTAGAGGTACTGCGCGACGGCCTGCTGGCGTTCGAGGCCGGTATCCAGCAGGTGCTGCGCCACCCCGTCGGCCCGCCGGTCGACCGTGGCCCAGCTCCGGTGGTCATCGCCGTGGATCAGGCATGGCGCGTCGGGCAGCTCGTCGGCCACCGCTTCCCAGATGTCGGCAAAGTTCCAATTCCCCATGCGCGAGTTCGTACCACCCGCTGCATTCCGCGAACGATTCGGCGAGCGATGAGCGAAGCCCCGGCATCCGGGGGGTTCGCTCATCGCTGTGGTCGGGTGCGAGTCCCGGTCCGATCGATCGGTACGGTCGATCGGATGCGCATTGGAACCTGGGGAGCAGCAATCAACGCCGGAACGATCGACGACGTGGTCGCGGAGGCGAAGCAGGCGGAGGCCGATGGACTCGACTCGTACTGGATCCCGAACATCTTCGGTCACGATGCGCTCACGGCGCTGGCGATCGTGGGCCGTGAGGTACCCCGGATCGAGCTCGGCACGTCGGTCGTGCCGACCTACCCTCGCCATCCGTCGGCGATCGCCCAGCAGAGCCTCACCGTCAGCGCCGTGTGCGACGGTCGGCTGACCCTCGGCATCGGGCTCAGTCACAAGGTCGTGATCGAGAACATGCTCGGTATGAGCTACGACAAGCCGGTGCGTCACATTCGCGACTACCTCAGCATCCTCGGTCCGCTGTCACGCAACGAGCCGGTCCGATATCGGGGCGAGGAGTACTCGACCAACATGGCCATCACCGCCAAGGGGGCACCGCCGTTCGGGATCGTCGTCGCAGCGCTCGGCCCGCAGATGCTGAAGGCGACTGCGGAACTCGCGGACGGAACGATCACGTGGTGTACCGGCCCGAAGGCCCTCGAGAGCCATGTGATCCCGACGATCACTGCTGCTGCCGAGGCGGTCGGACGGCCCGCTCCTCGGGTGATCGTCGGGCTGCCGGTCTGCGTCACCGACGACACCGGTGGCGCGTGGGAGCGAGCGGCGAAGATCTTCGAGATGTACGGATCGCTGCCGAGCTACCGGGCGATGCTCGATCGCGAGGGCGTGGCGGGACCCGAAGGGATTGCGATTCTCGGCACCGAGAGCGAGGTCGTCGACCGCATCGGCGCATTGGCCGACCTCGGCGTCACCGAGTTCGCAGGCAGCGAGATCCCCGGCAACCCCGACGAGGCCGCCGCCACACGAGCCGCTCGCGAAGGCGCTGTCGTGAGCTGGGTGCGAAGTGAGCTCGACGATCGCGGTGTGGCCACGATCGTCGTCGACCATCCGCCGATCAACCTGATCACGATCGAGGTCCTGATCGAAGTGGCCACGGCGATCGCCGAAGCCGCAACGGATGATGCGGTACGGGTCGTCGTGTTGCGATCAGCGAACCCGGAGTGGTTCCTCGCCCACTTCGATGTCGTGGCGATCCAGGCGCTGCCCCGCGATGGGGCCGCCCCGAACGAACTCGGGCCGTACGACCAGATGTGCGAGACGCTCCGCACGATGCCGAAGGCGACGATTGCCGTCGTTGGAGGCCGCATCGGTGGCGGCGGGAGCGAGTTGGCGTTGGCGTGCGACATGCGATTCGCCACGCCCGGCGCGATCTTCAGTCAGCCCGAGGTCGCGCTCGGCATCATCCCGGGCGTGGGCGGCACGGTCCGACTCCCACGACTGATCGGTCGGAGTCGCGCCCTCGAGGTCGTGTTGGGCTGTGACGACGTCGATGCCGCAACGGCCGAACGTTGGGGCTGGGTGAACCGAGTGCTGTCCGCCAACGACATCGATGCCTTCGTCGATCGACTCGCCGGCCGCATTGCGTCCTTCCCGGCGTACGCCGTGGCCGCGGCGAAGGAGAGTGTCGTGCAGTCGGAGCGCGACGTCGAGGCTCAGTTGCTCGCCGAGAGCGCAGCGTTCAACGCCACGCTGAGCATCGATGTGACACAGGATCGCATGCAGCGCTTCCTCGATGCCGGCGGACAGACGCCCGAGGGTGAACGCCGCCTCGGCGCACTCGCCGGCGAGATCTAGACCCCGTCAACGGAGCGAGACGGGCATCGAGGCGGCCGCCCTGACGTCCGCATAGAAGTCGTTGCCCTTGTCGTCGACGACGACGAAGGCCGGGAAATCCTCGACCTCGATCTTCCACACCGCTTCCATGCCGAGTTCCGGATACTCGAGGACCTCGACCTTGCGGATGTTGTCGAGCGCCAGCCGCGCCGCGGGACCGCCGATCGACCCGAGATAGAAGCCGCCGTTCGTCTCGCACGAATCGGTCACCTGCTTGGACCGATTTCCCTTGGCGAGCATCACCATCGAACCTCCAGCGGCCTGGAATTGCTCGACGTAGCTGTCCATGCGACCCGCCGTGGTGGGTCCGAACGAACCCGACGCGTACCCCTCCGGCGTCTTTGCCGGCCCGGCGTAGTAGACGGCGTGGTCCTTGAGGTACTGCGGCATCTCCTCGCCGGCGTCGAGGCGCTCTTTGATCTTGGCGTGGGCGATGTCTCGGGCGACCACCATCGGGCCGGTGAGCATGACGCGGGTAGTCACCGGGTAGTTCGACAGTTCCGCGAGAATGTCGGCCATCGGGCGGTTGAGGTCGATGTGCACGGTCTCCGCATCGGCCAGGTGCTCGTCGCCGACCTCCGGCAGGAAGCGGGCGGGGTCCTGCTCGAGCTGTTCGAGGAAGACGCCGTCCTTGGTGATCTTGCCGAGCGCCTGACGGTCGGCCGAACACGACACGGCAATGCCGACGGGACACGATGCGCCGTGGCGGGGGAGGCGGATGATCCGCACGTCGTGACAGAAGTACTTGCCGCCGAACTGTGCCCCGATGCCGGTCGACTGGCTGAGCTTCAGCACCTGCTGTTCGAGTTCGAGGTCACGGAAGGCGTGGCCGTCGGGGGAACCGGAGGTCGGCAGCGAATCGAGGTAGCGGGTGGAGGCGAGCTTGGCGGTTTCGACGGCGAACTCGGCCGACGTACCGCCGATGACCACGGCGAGGTGGTACGGCGGGCAGGCGGACGTGCCGAGCGACTGCATCTTGTCGAAGATCCACGGGAGCAGCGTCGCCTCGTTCAGGAGCGCCTTGGTCTCCTGGTAGAGGTAGCTCTTGTTGGCCGAGCCGCCGCCTTTGGCCATGAAGAGGAACTTGTAGGCGTCGCCGTCGATCGCCGAGATCTTGATCTCCGCCGGCAGGTTCGTGCCGGTGTTCTTCTCGGTGTACATGTCGAGCGGCGCCATCTGGCTGTAGCGGAGGTTCGACGTCTGGTAGGTGTCGTAGATCCCGTGGGCGATGGCCTCCTCGTCGCCACCGCCGGTGAACACGTGCTGACCCTTCTTGGCCTTCACGATCGCCGTGCCCGTGTCCTGGCACATCGGCAGTACGCCGCCGGCGGCGATCGCCGCGTTCTTGAGCAGGTCGAGCGCGACGAAGCGGTCGTTGTCGGAGGCCTCCGGGTCGTCGAGGATGTTCCGCAGCTGCTGCAGGTGCCCGGAGCGAAGGAAGTGGGCGATGTCGTGCATCGCGGCGGCCGTGAGCTCGCGGATCGCCTCGGGTTCGACCTTCAGGAAGGTTCCTTCGGGGGTCTCGAACGTGGACACACCATCGGTGGTGACGAGTCGATACTCGGTGTCGTCGGCGCCCAACGGGAGCAGCTCGGTGAAGGAGAACGGGGGGATCTCGGCCATGGTTCGAGCCTACGACGGTGCCCTCCGACCCACGAAGCCCCGTTCTCGTGAACAAGGTGCTGCACCTGGGCCGCACCTCGTTCACGAGAAGGTGTTACTTGGTCAGGAAGATGACGTCGTCGGGGATCGCCGTGGTCGTCGGATCGATCATCTCGGCGCCACGAAAGACCGAGTCGAGGAACGAGATGGCGAAGGTGTTGGTGAGGTCGAACGCCCGATCGATGTCCATGATGCCGTCACCGCAGCCCTGCGCTGCCCACGACTCGACGAGTGGCCGAGCCAGAGTCTGCAGGTCCTCCGGCAAGGTCGGCATCAGCTCCAAGTACCGGCACGCGTCCGTGAAACTCTGGTGCTGGCCGGCGACCAACTCGACGCGGTACAGCGGGTCGCTGCCCAGGAACTCCCAGGCGCGGGTGACGTTCGGCTCGACGGGCGTCGCCATGTCGTCAGCGCCGACGAGGATCATCGCCGGCACGGTGATCGAGGCGAGTTGCTCGTCGCTGATCGAGCGTCGGTTACGCGCCGCTTCGCGTTCCTCGTCGGTCAAGGGCTCGGACTCGGCGTCGCCGCTGTCGCAGGGATCGACGCGCTCCGGGGCTGTCGTCGTCGTGGCGGTGTCGTCGTCGAGCGGTGGTCGGTCGCCGCCGATCGACGGTGAGATCGGGATGATGGCTCCGATCCGTTCGTCGGCCGCGACCTCCCCGAGGTCGTTCTCGTAGCCGCTCGCCGCCCCGAAGGTCGTGGAGCCGCCGGCGGAGTGGCCGGTGACGGCGATGCTCGCCGTATCGATGTTCGCCACCAACGCGGCAGTGGCGGTGTTCGGTGCGGATCGAGCATCGCGTCGATGACCGAGCGGACGTCGGCGACCCGGTTCAGCGCGGTCGACGGCGCCGTCAGCGTCGGGTGCAGAGCAGTTCGTCGAGCGCAGTGTTCCCACTGTGATCTGCCGACGCAACGATGTAGCCATGACTGGCGATCGTCTCGGTGTAGTTCGAGGCGATGTAGCGCAGCCCACTGCTGCCGTGCGAGTACACGACCAGAGGAAATGGCCCATCTGCGATCGCTGACGGGGTCGGCGACGACGGCGAGGTCGGAGGTGTCGACCGCGCCGGGGATCAATGTGTACTGGTGCAGCGGCGCGTCGCCGGCGTCGTCGATGGGGAACCACACGTCCACGGTCAGGGGCCGATCGGAGTCGGCGTTGATCGTGATCGTCTGCACCCCGACGTCGTACTGGCCCTGGCCGATCAGTTCCAGGTCGGGCAGCAGCGTCTCGGAGGTGACTGGTGCCGTCTCGGTGGTGGACGCAGCCGATTCTGTCGGTGATGCCTCGGTTGTCGCAGGGGGATCGGTCGTCGGAGCCGGGGTCGTCGAGGCAGCGTCGTCACTGCCGCAAGCGGCGAGGACGAGCGCAGATGTGATGGCAATGGCGACGAGTGGAGGGCGCACGCCGGCAAGGTAGCGCCGTGGGAGGAGCGTGACGAATCTGTGTCTCCTGTTCTTCTCGTGAGCTCGTGGGGGACCAGTTCCCCCACCGGTTCAGGTGAAGCTCTCGACGAGCAGAACGACGGCGGCAGTCGTGCAGATGACGAGTACGGCCGGCCGGACGACCTCGGGCTTCAGACGGTCTTTGATGAGGCGGGCGGTGATCAGGCCGAGCGCGACGCCGGGCAGGATCAGCAGGGTCAACTTCAACTGGCGCATGCCCACTTCGCCGGCCAGGGTGAGGGCGCCGAGCGACAGCAGCGCTCCGATCGCGAAGAACGCCGAGATCGTCGCTCGCATCGTCGCTGGGTCGCTGTTCTGGTAGGTCAGCGCCATCGGCGGCCCACCGACACCCGTCGTCGTTCCAGCAAAACCCGATGCCATCCCGGCCACCACGAGTGCACGATCGGTCGGTTGGAAGAGTCCGACCGGTGATCGAGGCAACCACGGCCAGCAGCACCGATCCGGCCACCAGCACGGCGAGCACTCGATCGGACAGCGACGCCACGACGAGCGCACCGGCGATCGTGCCCGGAATGCGGCCAGCGATGGCGACGCCGACGTCGCGAGGGGCGACATGCTGACGGTCGACCCACGCGATCGTGAACGTGAGGGGCACCACAGCGAGCATGATCGCCACCGGGATGAAGTCGGGATCGGCGAGCAGGAGTATCGGCGAGGCGATCATCCCGAGTCCGATGCCGATGGATGCCTGCACGGTGGCGCCGACGTAGACGACGGCGACGCAGGTGAAGGCCATCCACATCGTCAATCCGAGCATCAGCGGTCCTTCATGCGTTTCGGATCGGCGTTGGCGGGATCGTCGGGCCACTGGTGCTTGGGGTAGCGCCCCGCCATGTCCTTCTTGACCTGGGCCCACGAGCCGGACCAGAAGCCGGGCAGATCCGCGGTGACCTGGATGGGGCGATCGGCGGGCGAGAGCAGGTGGAGTCGGATCGGGACATCGCCGGCGGTCGGGTGCACGGTGACGCCGAACAGGTCCTGCACACGCACGAATGCGTCCGGTTGGTCGCCGGCGTAGTCGATCGGTACCGAACGCCCGGTCGGGAGCGTGAGCTCGGCCGGCGCGATCTCGTCGAGGTCGGCTCCCTGGGGCCAGGGGAGCTGGCTGCGCAGCACCATCGTCACGTCGAGCCGTTCGAGATCCGCGCGTCCGATCGCCCCTGGCAGGTAGGGAACGAGCCAGTCGTCGAGCGTCTCGATCAGTTGGTTCGTCGACCAGTCGGGCCAGGCGTCGCCAACGGTGCGGTTGAGGAACGCGACCCGCTCGCGCAGCGACGTCGCCGCGTGGGACCAGCGCAACGCCGCGAGTTGCGTGGCGCGCACGTGCTTCATCAGTGCGGTCGTGGTCGCGTCGCCGGGCTCGGGTCGTCTGACCTGCTTGCCGAGTTGTATCGCCCCGAGGCGCCGCTCGATCGTCTCGACGAGATCGTCCCGACCGCCATCCCATTCGATCGAGCGCTGCTCGACGATGTCCGCCCCGAACTCGGCGATGACGTCGTTCGCATCGACGACTGCGGCGAGTCGAATCCTGGCCCGGTCGCGGCGGCCGTCGAGGTCGGCGGCCACGAGGAACTCCTCGTCGGCGAGCGGGTCGTCGTCGGGGAGCCAGGCGCCCGATCCCGAGCGGAGCTGGAACTGACCGGGTCGCCGTCGCGCTGCCAGGCGATCCGGGTAGCCGAGCAGCAGCACCGCGCCTGATCGGTCGGCGTCGATGGCATCGAGGTCGAAGCGGATGCCGGCACGGCGAGCAAGATCGGCGGCCCGTTCGCGAAGCCGGCGGACCGCGCCCCGGTCGGCGGCGTCGTGACCACGGCGGCCCGTCAGCGCCCCGATCCGGAGCGCGAGATCGGCGGGCAGGTCGTCCGGACGTCCCCGGAAGATGTCGCGTTCCTCCACCAGGGTGGCGATGACGCACGACAGCGCTGATCGGTCGACAGCCACCATCCGAGCCAGACGTGGATGCACCGGCAGGCCCAGCATCGTGCGGCCGAGCGGAGTGATCGATCCCTCGGCGTCGATGGCGTGGAGATCAGCGAGCAGTTCGCGGGCTTGGGCGAGGGCGCCGGTCGGCGGCGTGTCGATGAACCGCAGATCGTCGCCGCCTCCCCACGCCGCGAGTTCGAGGGCGAACCCCGCGAGGTCGGCCTGGGCGATCTCGGGCGACCGGTGCTTGGCGCGGGTGCTGTGTTCGATCTTGCTCCAGAGGCGGTACGCGGCTCCGGGCTCGGTGCGTCCGGCCCGGCCTGCTCGCTGCTCGGCTGACGCCCGACTCGTCGCCACGGTGGTCAGCCGGGTCATCCCGCTGCGAGCATCGAATCGCGGTTCGCGAGCGAGGCCGCTGTCGACGACCACCCGCACGCCGTCGACGGTGAGTGACGTCTCGGCGATGTCGGTCGACAGCACGACGCGGCGACGCCCAGGCCGCGACGGCGCGAGGGCCGCGTCCTGCTCGGCAAGCGACAACGCACCTGCGAGCGGGAACACGTCGACATCGGAGCCGACCGCGTCGTTCAGCATCGCCTCGGTGCGCCGGATCTCGGCGATTCCGGGGAGGAACACGAGCACGTCGCCGACCTGATCGCGGAGCGCCCGCTGCACAGCGGCGACGGCGTCGGGCTCGATCCGATTCCCACCGTGCGATCCCGGTCGTGCAGGCCGGCCGCCACGTCGAGAAGCGGAGCCGCCCCTGCCACCGCGGCCGGAGGGCGATCGGGGCACCCAGTGCATGTCGACGTCGAACATCCGACCCTCGCTCTCGACGACCGGTGCATCGAGAAGCGCCGTGAGCCCCTCGACATCAGGCGTTGCCGACATCGCCAGCAACCGGAGGTCCGGTCGGATCGTCGAGGCGACGTCGAGTGCGAGTGCGAGCCCGAGGTCGGTGGTGAGGTTGCGTTCGTGCACCTCGTCGAAGATCGACCAGCCCGACGCCGGGCAGCTCCGGGTCGTTCTGGAGCCGACGGGTGAGCACGCCCTTCGGTGACGACCTCGATACGGGTTGCCGGCGCCGATGTGACGTTCGTCGCGGGTCTGGTAGCCGACGAGGCCGCCGACATCGGTGCGGGTCGTGTGGGCCATCCGGCGAGCGGCGGCTCGGGTGGCAAGGCGGCGGGGCTCGAGCATCACGATCCGCTGGCCGTCGAGCCACTGCTCGTCGAGCAATGCCAGCGGGATCACCGTGGTCTTGCCGGCGCCTGGCGGCGCGACGAGCACGGCCCGTCGCTGCTCGGCGAGGGCCACCCGGACGGCCGGGATCGCCTCGACGACGGGGAGGTCGGGCAGATCGACGGGCCCCGAGGGCACGGGGTCAGCCCAGTGCGGGCGAGCCGCGGAATGCTCCCGGGTCACCGGGGCCGGGCACGGCGATCGACGTCCACCAGCAGACCTCGGCGATGGCGTCGGCGACGGCTTCCCACTCGGGCGGGTTCCAACCCTGTGCAGCAGCGGCGACGACGCCGTCGACTCGGGTGAACACGAAGGCCGGCAGCTCGCTGAGGCCTGCCGCCTTGACGAAGGCCCGGTCGGGGTCGGCGAACGCCAGGAAGCGGTCGGCGTACGGGCCGAGGAAGGTCCGGGTGTCGGCGGCGTTCGCGGTGACGATCATGTTGATCCGAGCGTCGGAGCCTCGGAACTGCTCGAGCACCCGTGCGGCGGCCTTGAGCACCCATGAGCTCTCGTTGGTGTACGGATCGAGCACGACCGACGCGAGATGGAAGGTGGTGAGCCACTCCATGATCGGACGGCCGGTGCCGGCGGCGCCGTCGACCAGCGGCGTCAGGACGAGATCGGCCGGGAGCTGCTCGCCCAGGCGTGACGGAGCCGGTGCTGCGGTGTCGGGGGTCGTGTCGGCCACGGCCAGCGATCGTAGCGACTGCGGCCCTCGATTCGGGTATCCACTCCACCGGCACGTCGCCGCCACTTCGCACCACTCGTCACACCGTGCCGGGCCTCGGCGTGACGGGTCGCAGCTCGGCATCGGGCAGCGCACGGCACGAGTACGGCGCTCGGGGTACGGTCGCGTCGTGCATCCGATCGAGCATCTCCGCTACGTCGCCAGAGCGCAGGGAGCCGATCCGACCTCGCTCGTCGAGGAAACGGCGCACGCGCTCGGCTCGCTGCACTTCGACCCGTCAGGACTCGTCGTTGCCTGTCGACGCATCGTCGAACGGCATCCGTTCACCGGGGCACTGTGGTGGCTGTGCGCCAACGTGGTGACGTCCGCCGAACCCTTCGAGACGGTGTGGGAACTGGCCGACGAGATCCGCAGCGATCCGACCGGCGCCGAGCTCGCCGTCGGTGATTCCCGACGAGGCCGTCGTCGTCACGATCGGCGATCCCGACGTGATCGGTGACGGGTTGATTCGTCGAGGTGACGTTCGTGTGCTGGCGCTCGACGCGGGTTTCACCGCGACGTCGTTCGTGCGTCGGATGGAGCGCCACGACGTCGACGCCGAACCGGTCGACGCCGGCATCGCTGGTGCCGCGGTCCGTGCGGCCGACGTCGTTCTGGTCGAAGCGCTGGCCATCGACTCCGAGCGCGTCGTCCTGCCGATCGGTTCCTCGACCATCGCCGCTGCTGCGTCGGCGTTCGGTACGGAGGCGTGGGTCGTGGCGGGGGTGGGCCGCCGCCTGCCGTCGGGATTCCTCGACGCGATGGCCGCGAAGGTCGACGCGTCGAGTGCCGACACCGATCCGTGGGATCTCGACGTCGAGGTGCTCCCGACGTCGTTGTTCACCCATGTCGTCGGCCCCCACGGCAAGGTGCCGATGGGCCCGCCGGCGATCGTCGCCGAGTGCCCGATGGCTCACGAGCTGCTCCGCCCCAGCCACATCTGACCCCGCTCGCCCCCGTTTGCGTGGCAGTTGCGGTGGGCTGGGTCACCCGAATTCGCACGCAAACAGGTGGTTCGCTGGCCAATCACGTTTGTGTGGTGGTTTCGGTGGGTCGGGTCACCCGAATCCGTCACGCAAACGGGTGGTTCGCTGGGCAATCACGTTTGTGTGGTGGTTTCGGTGGGTCGGGTCGCCGAATCGTACGCGAACGGGTGGTTCGCTCAGGCGGCGGTGCCGGTCCGGCGACGCGTCGCGCCAGAAGCGTGCGCCGGACCCATGTCGGTGCGCTTGGTGACGTCGTCGAAGGTGTACTCGAACACCCGCACCCCGAGGTCCTGCAGTTCGTTGCGTCGTTGCGCATCCCGAGCACGCTCGGCGGGACTGGCGTGTCCCCGCTGGCCGGACACCTCGACGACCATCTGGAACTCTTCGAAGAAGAAGTCGACCCGGGCGACGTGCCGGCCATCGGACCGGAAGATCACCTGCTTCCGGGGCGTCGGGAGGCCCGCCTCTCGGACCAGTTCCAGGAATCGTCGTTCGAGGTGCGTGTGGCCGCCCGAATCGGTGATCATCTCCTCGACCAGTCGGCAGCCCCAGCGCCCCGATCCTCGGAGTGATTCGAGGCGTCGAGTGAGCACCTCCGGCGATGACAACTGGAGCCGAACGGCGCTGTCGATGGCGGCCTCGATCCGATGCGGATGGGCGCGAGCGAGTGCCAGGTCGAACACGGTGCGAGTCGCCGACATGACGCGGAAGCCGTCTACCACCACCTGGTCGATCGGATCGAGCCGTTTGGTGGTGTGGACGGCGAACGGCAACAGCGCAGGTCTCCGTGGTCGTTCGATGGTGAACTCGACGGCATGGGGACGTGACCGGTCGAGTCCGTGGAGTGCCGCCGCGGCTTCGAAACTCACCCAGCTCCGCTCGCCGAGACAGAGCAGACCGCAGCGCAGACGTCGCCGGTGCGTGTCGGGGGAGCCACGCAGGGCGTAGACCCGGGGAGCGAGGCGGAACATCCATCCGTCGGCGACCAGGCGGCGCTGGGTCCAGGCCGTGACACCATGAGATCGGAGCTGCTCGGAGGTGATCAGACCCTCCTGGTCGGCGGCGAGGTCGGTGAGCG
>CAVPJT010000002.1:0-40425 GCA_963705485.1 Ilumatobacteraceae bacterium | reverse complement strand
CAGGTCCCGCGTCCGGTAGGGGTTCGCCAACCGGACACGTTCGGGAAGTGGTTATCTGTGGGGTCCCGAGTCGACCCACCCGCGCTACTTCGCCGGCACTGCGGCGCGGAGGCAGTAGCGACCTGACTTGCGACATGTACGCTGTCAAAGATTCGTGAACGGAGCCCTGGAGCCCTATTGAGCCACGATCAGCCCGCACTCGCCTGGGCTTGGCGCCAGATGAGGATCGACCTCGAAGGCGACCGCGTGCCCGACATTGCGCTCCGTGCCCGGTGCTACGTTCCCCCGGATGGACATCGAGCCCGACTGGAAGAAGCGATATCGAGCTCCGCTGCTCGCTGGCTCGGCGATCGCCGCCCATGCTCCGTCTCGTGGCTTGGTGCTGTCGAATAGATCTGGTGTCGTCCAGGCCCACGCATGGCACGTCGACTCGGGCGAACTGCGGCAGGTCACCACGCTGCCCACCGGGCTCCGATTCGCCGCAATCGATCCGTTCGGTAACGACGTTTACTATCTGCACGACGAGCGCGGCAACGAGGTGGGACACCTCGCGCGGGTGCCCTGGAACGGTGGCGAGCCGCTCGATCTGACGCCGGATGACGAACCGTACGCGATCGCTGGTTTCGCGTCGAGCCTCGACGGAACGATGATCGCATTCACGACAGCGGCGCGGTCGGGCTTTGACACCTTCGTGGTGCCGAAGGGCACTGGCGCACAGCCGACTGACCGTCGATCGGTGTTTCGGGCAGCCGCATTCAGCCCGGGCCTGTCGCTGTCGGCCGACGGGACGGTCGTCGTGATCGCCACCGCCGAGTACAGCGGATCGATCGATACGGATCTGGTCGCAGTCGATACGACAAGCGGGGACGAGGTCGCCCGATGGCTCGAGCCCGACGCCAAACTGACGGCGGTTGCCTTCGCTCCGGACGGCGGATCGCGTCGCCTCCTCGTCAGCTCCAATCACGGCGGGTTCGCCCGACCGGTCATCTGGGACCTGTCCTCCGGCGAGCGCCTGACACCGAAATCGGACGGTCTCGATGGCGAACTGGTTCCGCTCGGGTGGCACCCTGATTCCGGATCCGTCATCGTACGACAGATCGTCGCAGCGACGACCCAGCTGCTCGTCTGGGACCTGCGATCGGGACGGCTCGACAAAGTTCCACATGACCCGTCGAACGTCGTCGCCGCCTATTTCGCACCGGACGGTCGACTGCTCGCCGAACTTGGCGATGCGACCAACCCTCCCCGCGTCGTGGCACTCGACCGACACGCTGGTTCCATTGTGAGCGAGCTGCTCCGGATCGCCGATCCGCCTCCCGGTCGGCCCTGGCGATCAGTGACCTACCCGTCGACAGATGGGTCCGAGATCCAGGCCTGGCTCGCGGAACCCGACGGTGACGGCCCGTTCCCGACCGTCATCGACTCACATGGAGGCCCCACCGCGGCACGTTTTGACGAATGGTCACCCGAGGCGCAGGCATGGCTCGACTCCGGCTTCGCCTATCTCAGCGTCAACTACCGCGGCAGCACCACCTTCGGTCATGACTTCGAGTCCGCGATCCGTGGCGATCTCGGCCGGCGCGAGGCCGACGATCTCGCCGCCGGCCGACAACGCTTGGTCGAGACCGGAATCGCCGACCCGGACAAGGTGTTCCTGACCGGTTGGAGCTACGGGGGCTATCTCACACTCCTGGCGCTCGGCACGCATCCCAAGCTCTGGGCCGGGGGCGTCGCAGGCATCGCGATCGCCGATTGGACCCTCATGTACGAGGACATGAACGAGACGCTCCGACAATACGGCGTTGCACTCTTCGGTGGCACGCCGACCGAGGTGCCCGACTCCTACGCTCGAAGCTCACCGATCACCTACGTCGATCGGGTGCTGGCGCCCGTGCTGATATTCCAAGGCCTCAACGACACCCGGTGTCCAGCGCGCCAGCTTCGTGTCTACGAGGCCCGGATGCGCGAGGCTGGCAAGCCGATTCAGGTCGAGTGGTTCGATGCCGGCCACGGCGGGCTCACACCCGACCAGCGGATCGCATTCCACGAACAGGCGCTGCAATTCGCCGACGACGTCCTCAGCGACTGACGGCGGACACGAGCGTCCGGGGTCTGCGGTTGGCGCGGGGTTCGACACCGGTCGGAGCTGTTTGCTGGGTGTCTCAACAAGCGGTCCCCAGCCGGACGGGTCCGGGTTCGTGCGCCGGGCCTCAGGCAGCGGTTGAGTTGAGGAGTCGGCGTTCGTAGTCGTCGGCTAATCCTCGGAGTGCGCCCGAGCAGTCGCCGGTCACGCTGGAGCCGTGCATGACGGCGAGCGTGTTCGGGTCGAGGTCGGCGAGGATGCGGATCGTGGGCGCTGTAGTGGGTGTGAGACAGCTCGCACCGAAGACGTCCTCAGCCTGTGCGGCGGCCGCGAGCACGTCGTTCGAGGTGAGGGCGGGCCCCTGGCCGAGCTGGGTGAGGAGATCACCGCACAGGAGTGTCTTGGTTGTTTCCTCGAACAGCACTCGGGCTTCCCAGCCGTGAGGTACGTGGGGTGTGTCGATGTGTCGAACTCGATGCGTTCCGAGCTCGACAACCTGGCCGTTCGCGAGCGGTACGGGCGGGCGGTCGGCGAGGTCGTTCAGCGACACCATGCAACCGAGGCCGCCGTGAGCAACCTCCACGCGGGGTGCAGCGGCCAGGAATTGGTTCATCGAACCGCACTCATCGGCCTCAACGTGGCCGAAGGTGATCCAGCGGAGCGTGTCGATCGGCACGATGGTGGCGATTGCTTCGCTGACCGAGTCGAACAGCATGCGTTGACCTGTGTGGAACAGCAGAGGCTCGTCGTCGTCGATCAGGAATTGGTTGAAAGTGAAACCGGTCGGGCCGACATCGGCAACGAAGGTCGAAAGTCGATAGATCCCGTCGGCGATTTCATCGATGAGTGTGTCAGGCATGGTGTAGGTCCTTTGGTTCGGGTCGGGATTTCAGAGTGGAAGCGTGTGTCGGAGAACGCCGCTCGCAGGGATTCGCTCGGCGAGTGTGCGGACGAAGTCGACGACGCTGATGTGTACTTCCTCGCCGCCGGTTCCCTGCACGAAGGTGCCGCCGGCGGGACCGTCGAGGACGAGGATGAACGGCTCGCCGTGGGTGGCCGCCCATTCGGCGATGATGTCGGCGAGGATGCGTCCGTCGTGGACTGCGTCGTGGTCGGGCTCCACGGCGATGGCGTGAGCGATGTCGATCCGATGAGCCCACACGTCGCGGGTGAAGCCGATGTCGAACAGGTACGACAACGGCTGGCGGCCGACTGGTTCAGGCAGGTTCAGCAACTTCAGGCCGGCGATCGGCCGGGGCATCTTGGTGCGCGACTTCAGCGCCTTGGTCGACACCATGGTCCACTCGGAGATCAGTTGCTCGGTCGTCGTCGAAGCGCGCTCGCGGACCTGCAACTCGTTCATTCCATCCCACCAGAACGGCGAACCGAGTTCCTTGCAGATCGGCTTGCCACCACGCTTCTGGCGGAAGAACTCGCGCGGTGATGCTTGACTCGCAGCGGAGCCGACGAGGTGGGCGGCCATCGCCCGCACGTCCCACAGTGTGCATTCGGTCGGCGTGCTCCATTGGGTTGGGCTCAGCGATTCCATCAACTCGGCGAACTTGCGGTTCTCGATCGCCGTGATCTCCATTGCTTCGCCGTGATCGATGCGGGCGATCGAGGCGACGTCGATGGTTGCGGTTGGGGTCTGATTCACAATTTCACTCTCCTGGTCGTGGTTGACTTCTTCTTCGGAGCAGCGGAGCGTCGGTGGACGTCCGCGACGAGTACCTCGACGGCGTGGCGGGCAAGGAGCACCCATCGATCACCGCCGGGATCGTTCGCGACCTGCTGATGGGCCAGGCCTGAAACGACCGCCGAGAAGAGATCGACGCCATCCGGGCCGTCCACGCG
Organism: Ilumatobacteraceae bacterium; assembly: GCA_963705485.1. GTDB lineage: Bacteria > Actinomycetota > Acidimicrobiia > Acidimicrobiales > Ilumatobacteraceae > Sva-07. Next base: position 36,488 of record CAVPJT010000002.1, on the reverse strand, counting down.
TGCGGCGCGCAGCCGTTCGGTCATGAGGTCGACGAACTGCTGGGACGGCTCCATCGCCTTGGCCGACGGTTCAAAGCCGGCGATGGTGCGTTGGAAGAGCAGTTGGTGGCGAACGATGTCCTCGCTCGAGAACCGAACGAGATCCTCGACGACGGCGACGAGTTCGTCCAGCGGGTCCGCGAGGGGTTCGCGTGCCCGACAGCGCTCGAGCAACTGACGTTGGCCGTCCTCGAACATCGCGTCGTAGAGGTCGAGCTTCGACTCGAAGTACGCATACAGCGAGGGCTGGCGGAGATCGACGCTGTCAGCGAGGTCGCGAAGAGAGATGCCGGCGAGACCGTCGCGTCGGGCCAGTGACCACGCGTTGTCGATGATCCGGCGGCGTTTGGCCATGTGGCGCCGGCTGCGCCGATCCGGTGAACCCTCTGGCTTCTTTTCGTTGTCCAGTTCTTGTCTATCAGTCATAGATAATCTATGACTGATAGTGTTCCTCGGCCAACCAGAAGTCAAGACGATTCTGCAGGTATCTACGACGCGTTGGTCACTGCCATCGCGCCGTGTCCGATAGGGGACCTCGGGCGGACGGCTACGGCGGCGCGCAGCGCGGTTTACACGGCCTGACCTGCGACGTCTCACATGGGTGGTACGCGGTGTTTCTCAGTGGAAGGGCGCTATTCGTTACATCGACCCGTGTGGTCACCCGGACGCTCGACGAATCGTTCGCCTGACGTCGTTGCGGCTGCCCGTGCGGCCGCACTTCCCGCCACCGTCGACCGATGACCCCGAGTACCGGCCGAGAAGTCGCCGACCGGAACCGGTCGAGCAGCCGGCGCCACACCGTCGCGATGACGACGAGGTGCTGGCGATCCTGTTCGGCCGGTAGGGGCTGCGGCGCCCACCCGTGCGCCCGGAGATCTTCCCGCTGAGGCGCCACCCATCCGAAAACGCCGAAAGTCCCGGTTCGAGGTGTATGGCCTCTCACCGGGACTTTCTCCGTCGGGCTGGGGAGATTCGAACTCCCGACCTTCTGTCCCCAGTAGAGAGCGAACCGGCCGCCCATGACCGGCCCCCACCTCCCCTCCCCCGCCGTGTTCCCCTGGTCAAGTGGCCCACCGACCGCCAGCGACCGCACTGCTCGGCGTTGTCCCTGGTCACCGGCCCGGACCGATTCTGCGCAGTCATCGGTCCCCGCGTCGGTCCCGAACCGGGCAAGACCGTGATCCATGAACAGAGGAATACCTGATCTGTTTGTGCGGCGGGGTGCTGATCGAGGACGACTCGATGATCGGGGTCGGACAGCGCGCTGCCTCGATCAGGCTCGGTGGCGTCTGGCAGGCGATCGATCGCCGCAACCCCGAACCGCTCCCCCGCTGATCTGGACGGCCTCGGGAATCACCCGATGCGGCCGCGGTCCGACAGAAATCGTCGGGCTCGCTGCAACACTCTGGTGGCTTCGTGCGCCGTAGGTGATGATGGAGGAAGTGGCGAGCACGAACGACACCACCACGGTGATCGAGCAAGCCGATGTTCTCGACCGGCTCTACCGGAGCGAGTACAGCGGCATGGTTCGCCTCGCGTACACCCTCGTGGGCAGCAACGCCGAAGCCGAAGATCTCGTTCAGGACAGCTTCGTCGAGGTCGCTCGACGCTTGGACGAGATCCGCAAGCCCGGCGCCTACCTGCGCAGTGCCGTCGTCAGCCGATGCAGATCGGTGCTCCGACGGCGCAGGGTGATCGCATTGCACCCACCGGAACCACCCGCGGGTCTGGCCAGCGCTGCGGGTGAACTCTGGGACGTGCTCGGCAGGCTGCCGGAGGACCAGCGCATCGTGGTGGTCCTCAAGTACTACGGGGGATATCGGGCGTCGGAGATCGCATCGATCGTCGACATGCCCGGTGCGACCGTCCGGTCACATCTTCGCCGGGGGCTCAAGGCACTGAGAGAGGAACTGGACTCATGACCCGCTTCACCGATCGCGTGACGCGAGACCTGCACCAGATCGCGGACCGCTCGACTCCATCGTCGACGGCCTGGGACTCGATCCGTACCCGGATCGAGGATCAGGTCGGCCAGCCGACCGTGGAGGTCATCATGCTCAGTCCCGACCGCAACGATTCACCCAAGCGAGGATGGATGCTGGCCGCTGCCGCGGTCGCTGCAATCGCACTCGTCGGAGGGCTCGTCTTCGCGACGACCCGCTCCGACGACGACACCGTTCCCGCCGACACGCCCGAAGTGACGGTGACGGGAACGTTCACCAACGGTCAGACGGTTCAGATCCCGCCCTCCGGCGCGATGCTGGACTCGAGCGGAGAGACGACGTACGAAGGGGAGTTCGCTGGCGTCGCAGCCTGGACGACGACGGCGTGGACCTCGGTCGACGGAGTCACCAGAGGACTCGGGGACGTTGAGTTCAACGGCTCCATCGAAGGTCTCGGCTCCGGGACCCTGTGGTTCGCCGATCGCTGGCAGGTCGTCGATGGCGTGTGGAGCTCGACGGCGACGATCACCTTGGGGAGCGGGTCCTTCGAGGGGGCGACCGGAACCGGGGTGTTCACGCCCGATCCCGCCACCGCGAACGACGGTTCGACCGGCGCCTACGCCTGGGACATCACCGTGCCGCCGACCGACAGTCTCGTCACCGTGACGGCGAAGGGGATCTCGTTCGATACCGACCTGGCCTTCGAGCCGACGGACGTGGAGGGACAACAGTCCTACAGTGCCGGCACGATCCTCGAGCGCGACATGAGCGGGTCGGCGCCTCACACCGGCACGCTCTGGGTGCTCGACAACGCAGCCATCGGTACGGGGGACTTCGAGTTCACCGGTGAGATCGCCGGGCTCGGCGAGGGGACGCTGACCTACACCGACGTCTGGGCGGTGGTCGACGACACGATGACCTACACCGACGTCTGGGCGGTGGTGGACAGCGCGATGATCTCCACCGTGTTCATCACCGGCGGTACCGGTGACTTCGAGGGGATCACCGGAACCGGCGTGTTCATCGACGAGGGCGGAGTCGATTCGTACGAGTTCGTCCTGACGGCGCCCGTCGGGCGGTAGGCGCCGACCGGAGCGTGATGCCGGGGTGCTGCGACCTCTCCGGCGTCACGCGGCGGCGCGAGTTGGGAAGGTGGCGGGATCCGGGTCGCCGAAACGTCGGTAGGGGTGATGGACCAGGACGCGACCGCCGAGCACCTGAAGCACGCAGACCACCTGCTGCGCTTCGCCTCCGCCGTCGCCGGCCCGTCGTCGGCCGACGACATCGTCGCGGCGGTCGTGGTGCGCGTGCTCGTCGAGCACAATCACTGGCGCTTTGTCCGAGACGTTCGCGCCCACCTGGTGCGCTCGGTGATGAACGAGGCGATCGACCGTCAGCGACGCCGCACCCGACGGCGCCGGCGCGAGTAGCGCGATGCGTCACCGGCGTCGACCTCGTCGTACGACAGCTACGTGCGCACCGAGGTGCTCGACGCCGTCGGTCGCCTGAGCGCCTGTCAATGTCCGTCGAGCGTCGCCCGCTGTCGCCGTGCGCGAAGCGATAGCTGATCATCGGCGGGCCAAGCACGCTCTGTTTGGCGCGAATGCGGTTGTGCTATCAGAACGCTCAGGCGTACCCGAACACCCCGCCCGCCGTCCTGGTCCGAGCAATCGACCTCGCTCTCGGCCACTCCCTCAAATGGTCGGAGGTTTACGAACTCCGGGCACGCCTCGACGCCATCGAAGCCACCGCAACCGACGACCCGCTCGCCGACCGTGTACGCCGAGCACCGACCCCGATAGAGGTCGCATGAAACGAATCACCGAAGCCGACATCCGCCGAGCCGAAGCACGCCACCGCACCGCCCCCGACCCGGTGCGCCCCACCTACGTCACGATGCGCCAACGCCACGAAGAAGCAGCCGCAGCGATGTTGCCGGACGGTTTCCCCGACATCGAACCCGACCCGGACACGCTGCCTGCTGACCTCGACGCGTGGGCTGCTGGGACAGCGGCCGCAGCAACCGATCAGGACTTGGCAGAAGCGGTCCGAGCCCGGCAGGTGCACGGCATCGCCCGGAACCTGAGTGAGTCGCAACCCGACTGACCGCGTTTGGTCCCTGGCCTGTCGTTGGCCGCGCCGCTGGTCCCGCAACGACTCAGGGGCTCCGCATCTCTGCGAAACCCCTGGTAGCTCCGTCGGGCTGGGGAGATTCGAACTCCCGACCTCTTGTCCCCCAGACAAGCGCGCTAACCAAGCTGCGCCACAGCCCGTGTGCATGTGGAGCGCAGACTCTATCGACCGCGGAACCTGATCCCATAGCGACCCAACCACCACCACCGCCACTCCGGCATCGGCTACCACACCCCAGCCAGCGTCCACCACGGCCACCACCACGCCATCCGAGCCCACCGCCAAGCCGTCCTCGATCACGCCTACACCCTCGAACCCCACCGCTTCCGACGACCACCCATCGCACCCCAAGTCCCCGACATCACCTGGATCAACCCACCCAACGAAAACCTGTCTCAAACCCATTGACACGTTCCGGACCGCCCAACTCTGTGACACCCCTTTGTCATGATGGAACCATGTCGATGAGCCGACTGATCGAGCATCTGGAGCACGCCGATCCGTCCACGCTCGACGCCGCCGGGGTGGCCACCAGCCTGAAGGAGATCCGTCGACTCCGGGGCTTCATTACCGAGGTCGAACACGCCGTCGCCCGTCGTGCGAATCAGCTCGCTGCAGCTGGCTCCGGCGCTCCAGCGACCGAGATGCTGAGCGCGAGCGGCAACTGCTCTCCTCGCGAGGCGGCACGAACATCGCGACGAGCAGAAACGCTCGGGGCGCTGCCGGCTGTCACGAGGCAGTTGAGCACCGGCCGCATCGGCACCGAACACGCCGACGCCATTGCCAACGCCGCCGGCCGACTCGACGACGACGCTCGTAGCGCCTTGGCGGGATTCGACACCGAGTTGGCTCAGCACGCCGCGGCGTCCACACCGGGCCAGTTCAAGCGTTTCCTCGACCGGATGCTCAATCAGCTCGACGCCGACCGCGGCCTCGAACGCGCAGCTCGCCAACGGACCGCAACCACCCTCGTGAAGGGCATCAACGACGAGACCGGCATGTACTGGCTGCGGGGGGAGTTCGACCCCGAGCACGGCGCACGACTCTTCCGGGCGATCGACGCCGAGACCCGGTCGCTTGCATCACAGTCAGGCAACGAAGCAAACGAGCGCCATCAACTCGCCGCACACGCACTCGTCGAACTCGCCACCACAGCCAACCGGTCCCGGCGACCCGGACGAAGCGAGATCCTCGCCCTGGTCGATCTCGACACGATCACCTCGGGCGAACACGAATCGTCCATCTGCGAGCTCGATGACGGAACCGCGCTCCCGGTCGAAACACTTCGACGGCTCGCCTGCGACGCCCACATCATCCCCGTCGTCCTCAACGGCGAAGGCGTCCCGCTCGATGTGGGCCGAAGCCGCCGGCTCGCCACCGACGACCAACGCAGAGCCCTCCGCACGATCTATCGCACCTGCGGCATCGGCAACTGCGATGTGCCCTTCGACCGCTGCGAGATCCACCACCTCAAGGAATGGACTGCCGATCAGGGCGAGACCAACCTCGACTCGCTCATTCCCGGATGCTCGAGACACCACCATCTGGTCCACGAAGGTGGATGGCGCCTCGAACTCGATCCAGCCACCCGAGAGCTGACGATCACGCTTCCGGATGGAACCGTGCACAGTCGAAGTCGACCCCACTCCGTGACGGCCTCGACCGTCGGGCAGGCGGCCTGACCTTGGTCGCACCCGCGAGGGTGCGACAGGTGTCTGCCGCGCGTCAGGTGAAGATCTCGACGAAGCGCCACCCGAGATACGCCACCAGCGCAACCACCATCAGCTTGAAGTGCCAGGGCGTCTTCTCGTCGGCGGCATCATCGGCAGGTGCCGGCTCCTCCACGACACGGCCGCAACTCGGGCAGGTGCCATCGTCGTTCATCGAGTTCGGCGTCCAGTACTTGGCGCACTCCTCACACCAGGGCATCAGTGGGTCCGTTCACCGTTGATTCGGTCCATGGGTGATGCTCGACGTCACTGGCGCTTGCGGACGCGCATCTTGATCGCCGTGGCGCCGAGATCGAACTCCTCGCGGATCGTGCGCTCGATGTAGCGGAGATAGTGCTGCGGGACTTCACGATTGACGAACAGCGTGAACGTCGGCGGATCGATCGCCCCCTGCACGGCGTACAGGATCTTGGCGCCGCCACCGATCGGCTGACGCTGCTGAGCCGCTGCGATCACCTTGTTCACATCACGGGTCGGCACGCGGGTGTGGTACTGCCCGATGGCCTCCTGCAGCCGAGGCCGCAACTTGTCGACGTTCTTGCCGCTGAGCGCCGAGATCTTCAGCACCGAGCTGTCGGCGACGAAACCCAACATGCGCGCCACTTCGGCCTGGATCTCGAGACGAGCTTCGGTGCCGACAAGGTCCCACTTGTTGAGGATCAACACGATCGGGCAACCCGCAGCATCGACGCGTTCTGCAAGGCGTTGATCCTGGGCGGTGACGCCGACCGTGGCGTCGATCACCAGCAGGGCAACGTCGGCGTCGTCGATCGAGCGCAGCGCACGCACGAACGAGTAGTACTCGGCCGAGTCGTCGATCTTGCCCTTCCGACGCATGCCGGCGGTGTCGATGAACACGATCGGGCCGTCATCGGTGTCGACCATCGTGTCGATCGAATCCCTCGTGGTGCCGGCCAGGTCGTGCACCACCGAGCGGTCGGCGCCCACCAACCGGTTGAACAGTGTGCTCTTGCCCACGTTGGGACGACCCACGATCGCCACGCGTGGCACCTTGGCCTCCGCTTCCGCGAGTGCCTCGGCATCCTCTTCGACCGGTCGCCACGGATCGATCGGCTTGTTCGCCGGCTGACGAAGATGCTCGGGGAATCGATCGAGCACGGCGTCGAGGAGATCACCGGCGCGGCGACCGTGCAGGGCACTCACCGGGACGGGCTCGCCGATCCCGAGGCTCATGAACTCCCACATCTCGGTCTCGCGGCGTTCGTTGTCGGACTTGTTGGCCACCACGATCACCTCGGTGCCCGAGCGTCGGATCCAGTTCGCGATCTGCTGATCGTCGTCGGTCAGACCGACGGACGCATCGACGACGAAGAGCACCACGTCAGCATCCTTCACTGCCGCCTCGACCTGCCGGCTGACCTTGGCGTCGAGGACGTCGCCGCCGGGCATCCAACCACCGGTGTCGACCACACGGAACGGCACGTCGAGCCATTCGGCATCGAGTTCCTTGCGGTCACGGGTGATGCCTGGCCGATCCTCGACGATGGCCTGCTGGCTGCCCACGATGCGGTTGAACAGCGTGCTCTTACCGACGTTCGGACGGCCGATGATGACGACGGTGGCGACCTCGCCGCTGTCGGCGGCGACCTCTCCCCCGGTCTCGGCTGGTTGTTGGGTGTTGTCGATGTCGGTCACGCTGGCTCCAGTGCGGCACGGAGTGCGATGCCGTCGGTTTCGATGATCTCCACGACCCTGGGAAGGTCGCCGACTGTCAGACCGTCGAGGAAGCGTCCCTCGTCCGACAGGCACACGTCAGGGAGCAGATAGCGGTGTCCCTCGGGTTCAGTGGCAAGGGTTCGGCTGACGTCCTCGCCGGTCATGAGGCCGGTGACGCCGGTGTTCCCGCCGAAGAACTCGTTGCGCACCGGAATCACGCGGACGTCGTCGCGACCCAACGAATGGACCAGCGGCGAGATCACCGCTGATCCGAGTTCGCCGGTGAGCACGCCGATCGGGGCCGTGCGGCGCGGCCGCAGTGAGATCGTCGCAACGTCGCCAGCCGCCACGGTGTCGCCGGTACCGCACGGTGCGCTGGTTCGCAGCCCCGTGTACGCGGCTGGGTTCGGCGGTGCGTCGACGGCGGCGAAGAAACCGCGTCGCACACCGGTGGCCTCGTCGGTGCGGCCGTTGAACTCGGCTTCGAACGTGCGGGCCATCCCGATGCCGTCCTCGTGCATGGGGAAGCCGTCGTAGCGTTCGGCGGGCGGGAACGGTCGCTGCGCCATCAGGTAGTACTCGTCGGCTGCGTAGACCATCCGCTTGCCGAGGGTGGCCTCGAACACGTCCTGCCAGTCGTCGACGATGTCGGCCACCGCCTGCGCCTCGGCGACCGTGTGCAGGCGCATGGCGTCTTCGCCGTTGAACTTGGAGATCCCGAGCGGCACGACCGCAACCGACTCGAGCTCGGGGAAGCCGGTCGAGGATGCCGGCCATCGTGTCGGCCAGCACGGCGCCGTCGTTGACACCCGGACACACCACGATCTGGCCGCGCACGGCGATGTCGTGGTCGAGCAGCGCCCGCAGCCAGCGCAGGCTCATCGCACCCCGCGGGTTCTTCAGCATCTGGCTGCGCACGTCAGGATCGGTGGCGTGGATGCTGACGTGCAGCGGCGAGAGTCGCTCGGTGATCACCCGTTCGAGATCCGCCTCGGTGAAACGCGTCAGCGTGGTGAAGTTGCCGTACAGGAAGGACAAGCGGTAGTCGTCGTCCTTGAGGTACAGGCTTCGGCGCATGCCCTTCGGCAACTGGTAGATGAAGCAGAACTCGCAATGGTTGTCGCAGGTACGGACCCGATCGAACACCGCGCTCGACACGTCGACGCCCAGCGGCTCACCTGCCCGCTTCTCGATCGAGAAGGCCAGGTCGAGTCCGCCGCGAGCGACGTCGAGCTCGACATCGGCTTCATCGGCCGCCAGTTGCCACTCGATGATGTCGCGTGGCACGTCGCCGTTGATCCGAACGATCTCGTCGCCGGCCAGGACGCCGACCCGCGCTGCCGGCGACCCTGCGGCAACCGCCACGACCACCGGTGCGAGCGAGCGCGACGGTGCAGCTCGCTCGATGTCGCGCTCGCTGGCGCGAAGAACGTCGGGGTCGACGTGGACCGTGTCTGACATGGGTCCATCAGGCTACCGGCGCGGCGTCGCGGGTAGCCTGGGAGCGGATGTCACCCACCGCAAGCGACTCTACGCGTCGAGCTGGTGCTCCTCGCCCAGCCCCGGGGGTTCTGCGCCGGCGTCGAGATGGCGATCAAGGCGTTGGCGTGGATGGTCCGCACGTTCCCAGCTCCGGTCTACTGCTACCACGAGATCGTCCACAACAAGCTCGTCGTCGACCGCTTCCGGGACCAAGGGGTGGTCTTCGTCGATGAGATCGCTGATGTCCCGGTCGGCAGCCCGATCATGCTGTCCGCCCATGGGTCGGCCCCCGAGGTCGTCGAGGCGGCCCGCAGCCGCGGCTCCTACGTGGTCGACTCGGTCTGCCCGCTCGTCACCAAGGTGCACCACGAGGTGAAGGTTCGCTCCGGCAAGGGCTATCGCATCGTGTACGTCGGGCACGAGGGCCACGAGGAGGCCATCGGGACGATGGCGGTTGCACCGGACTCGATCGACCGGGTCGAGTCGGTTGCCGAAGTCGATCAACTGGAGATGTCCGAGCAACCGGTGGCGTTGCTGGCACAGACCACCCTGTCGCACCGCGACTGGGAAGGCGTCGCCGTCCGGGTGAAGGAGCGCTTCCCCGACGTGTGGACACCGGGTCGCAGCGACCTGTGCTTCGCCACCACCAATCGCCAGGCAGCCCTGATGGAGCTGGCCCACCGATGCGACGTCGTCGTCGTGATCGGATCTGCAAACTCCTCGAACACGCCGAGCGCTGGAACAGCTCGCCCGAGAAGAAGGCTGCGACCGGGTCTATCGCATCAATTCGGTCGACGAACTTCCATCCAACCTCTCGGGCATCGTGGGCGTCACCGCCGGTGCGTCAGCGCCCGAGGAACTCGTTGACCAGGTGCTCGACTTCCTGGCGCCGGTCGGCGGTATCGAGCTGGTCGACGTCACCGAGGAAGACGAGTACTTCCCGCCACCGCGCAACATTCGCGAGCTCCAAGGATCGATCGAGATTGCGGCAACCGTGCTCCTCGGCGGCAGTCTGCTCGACCGCCCCGGCATGGACGACCGCGTCCTCGGCGCCAGCGATGTGCTCGCCAGCCTGATCCGCTGATGATCGCGAACCACACGTTCACCCAGGTCGACGTGTTCTCCGACAGCGGATTCGCCGGCAATCCCCTTGCCGTCGTGCACGATGCAACCGGCATCAGCACCGAGCGGATGCTCGAGATCACCTCGTGGACGAATCTCTCCGAGACGACGTTCCTCCTGCCAGCGTCGGACCCACGAGCCGACTATCGAGTCCGCATCTTCTGCCCGGGCCGCGAACTCCCGTTCGCCGGCCATCCGACGCTCGGCACCTGCGCCGCGTGGCTCGCTGCGGGCGGTCGCGCCCGTGACCCCGAGCGGATCGTGCAGGAGTGCGGGGCCGGTCTGGTGGCGGTCAGACCCACCGGCGATCGCCTTGCCTTCGCCGCGCCGCCGCTCGTTCGATCGGGGCCGATCGACGATGCCGTGCTCGACGAACGCCTCAGCCTGCTCGGCCTCACCCGGAGTGACGTCGTCGATGCCGCCTGGATCGACAACGGACCCGGCTGGATCGGGTTGCTGCTCGAATCGGCCGAGGCCGTGCTCGACGTCGCGCTGCCGACCACCCCGACCCCGGGGTTCGATGTTGGGCTCATCGGGTTCCATCCGCCTGGCAGCGAGTACGCGATCGAGGTCAGGGGCCTGTTCAGCGGACGCCTCCGGCTCGATCCGAGAGGACCCGGTCACCGGCAGCCTCAACGCGTCGGCTGCGCAATGGCTGATCGCCAGCGGGCGGGTTTCGGCACCGTATGTCGCCAGGCAAGGCACGGCGATCGGTCGGTCAGGGGCGCGTCTACGTGAGCGCCGACGACCACGAGTTGTGGATCGGCGGCGAATGCACCGTCACGATCTCCGGCACGATCAGCGTTCAGCGTTGAACGTCAGCTGCGGGGAACCTCTGCCCACGGCCTGTCGCGATCGACACGGATGTCGCCGGGCAGACCGAGCACACGTTCGCCGAGGATGTTCTTCATCACCTCGGTGGTGCCGCCTTCGATCGAGTTCGCACGACTCCGCAGAAACGCCTTCTGCAGCGTGTCGGACCCCATCGCCGTCTCGGGGCGGATCATCTCGTAACTGCCGTAGAGCAGACCGTCCGCGCCCAGCAGGTTGATCACCTCGTCATAGATGTCCTTGTTGAGGTCGGCAGAGGCCATCTTGCCGATCGAGCCCTCGGGGCCCGGATCACCCATCTTGCGGTTCTGGTTCGCCCGGATGTTGGTGAGGCGCAGTACCTCGGCGCGCGCCCAGAGCTTCATCACCTCGTCACGGGCCGCAACGCCCTTGGCCGACTCGGGCAGCTGCTGCCAGGTCTGCACCAGCGCAGAGATCGTGCCCGAACCTCTCGCTGGGATCGTGCCGCCGATCGAAACACGCTCGTTCATCAACGTCGTCAGCGACACCCGCCAGCCGTCGCCCGCCCCACCGAGCATCTCGGCTGAGGGGATGCGGGTGTCGGAGAAGAACACCTCGTTGAATTCGGCCTCGCCCGTCATCTGACGCAACGGACGGATCTCGACCGTCGGGTCTTCCATGTCGACGACGAATGCGGTCAACCCGGCGTGCTTCACCGCATTCGGATCGGTGCGCACCACCAGCAAGCCCCACTTGGACAGATGTGCGAGTGTGGTCCAGACCTTCTGTCCGTTGACGATCCACTCCTCACCGTCGTGGACCCCGGTCGATGACAGGCCAGCGAAGTCCGAACCCGAGCCGGGCTCGGAGAACAGCTGGCACCAGATCTCCTCACCGGTGAACAGCGGACGGAGGTAGCGCTGCTTCTGCTCATCGCTTCCCCACGCCACAACCGTCGGCCCGGTCATGCCGTGGCCGATCGGGTTGCGATACATCGGGTTGGGTGCGCCCTCGGCATACACCCGCTCGTTGATCAGCTTCTGCAGCTTCGGGTTGAGGCCGAGCCCGCCGTGCCCTTCCGGGAAGTGCACCCAGGCGAGACCCCGGTCGAACTGCTCGCCGAGGAACACCTTCGGGTCGGTCGTCTTCGGCGGAACGGACGCAAGGAGTTCGTCGACGAGGTCGACGACACGCTGCTCGTCGGCGGTCAGTTCGGTGCTGCTGTCGGTCATCGTCATCTCCGGCACCGTACTTTCACCACTCCGACGGCATCCGGTCGAGCAACCGATCCGTCAGGCGATGAGCCAAAGCCCCAGATGCCGAGCGTTCGCTCATCGCCGGCGCGTGGTGGACCTCGATCGAGCGGTTGACAGCGCGTGGATGATCGAGCTCAGTTGAAGATCGCAGACGTGGCGGCGATCTCGGCGGCTTCGAGTTCGGCGACTTCGGGCACGGCGCCGCGAAGGTCCATCACGATCGCCAGACGCACGGCGTCGGAGCGTCCCGCAAAGACGCTCTTGAGGTTGTTGAGCATCCTGATCACGACGTCACGGTTCGACGTCGGGTCGAGATACCGCTCGTTCCAGGTGACCTGCCCGCCGGTGACGTGCTCGAGCAGCGCACGAGCCCCGGCTCGGTCCAGTCGGCGACCTCCGTCGAACGGATCGAAGAACATGTCGGACTCGTCGGCCACGGTGACGAGGAAGTGGGCCGGCATACCGACCCCGCGCAACTCGACACCGACGCGTCTCGCCACTTCGATCATCAGCACCGACAAGCTGATGGGAATGCCGGTCCGGGTGGCGATCACCCGGTCGAGGCACGAGTTGCGCCAGTCGTAGTAGGCGGCTCGGTTGCCCGTGAAGTGACGCTCGTTGAACAAGTGTCGGGCAACACCCTCAGCCGTCGAACCAGGACACTCGTCGGCGAGTCGATCGAGTTCGGCGAGCCAGTGGACGAGGTCGAGGCCAGGCTGGATCGCCGCGGAGATCAGCAGTGCCACCTCGTCGAGCGGCACCACCGGCTCGCCGGCCTCCATGATCTCGGCGAAGCGGTCTCGGACCATGGACGAACCGTATCGCCACCATGCGTTGCGTCGCTCGGGTCGACTACGTTGCCCGGCATGTTCCCCGGCGCACATCTCGAAACCCACGGCGACAAGCCCGCGCTCATCATGGGCGGTTCCGGCTTCACCCAGACCTTCCGCGAGCTCGATGCGGCAGCGAATCGGCTCAGTCGGCTGCTGCGTGCTGCCGGGCTGCATCCTGGTGATCACATCGCGATCTGCATGGAGAACCACGATCGGTATCTGGAGATCGTGTGGGGCTGCCACTACGCCGGCCTGGTGTACACGTGCGCCTCGTCACGGCTGACCAGCCACGAGCTCGAGTACATCATCAACGACTGTGGCGCCCGGGCCTACATCACGTCGAAGTACAAGGCCGACCAAGCCGCCGAGGTCGTTGCGACCACGCCGAACGTCGAGTTGCGCCTGATGCTCGACGGCACCATCGACGGCTACGAGAGCTACGAGAACGCTGTTGCCGAACAGTCGCCCGAGCCGCTCGACGAAGCCCGTATCGCGGGCCTCGACATGCTCTACTCGTCGGGCACCACTGGGATGCCGAAAGGGATCACGCGGGCGTTCCCGAACGAGCCCTTGGACGCTTCACCCACCTCGGTGCAGGGCCTGCTGCAGTTGCTGTTCGGGATGGACGACACCAAGCGCTACCTCTCCCCGCGCCCTTCTACCATGCTGCCCCGCTGCGCTTCTGCCTGGCCGTGCACGCCATCGGCGCCACCATCGTGGCGATGGAGCACTTCGACGCCGAGGAGTACCTCTCACTCGTCGACCAGTACGACATCACCCACAGCCAGGTGGTGCCGACGATGTTCGTGCGGATGCTCAAGCTGCCCGAGGAGACCCGGAACAAGTACGACGTGTCGTCGCTCGAAACCGTCATCCACGCCGCGGCGCCGTGCCCGGCGCCGGTGAAGAAGCAGATGATCGAGTGGTTCGGCCCGGTGATCCACGAGTACTACGCCGGCAGCGAAGGCAACGGCTTCGTCTACTGCAACAGCGAGAGCTGGCTCGCCCACGAGGGCACGGTCGGACAGCCGATCGTCGGTGTGTTGCACATCGTCGGCGAAGACGGCGAAGAGGTCGCACAGGGCGAATCCGGCACGGTGTACTTCGAGAGCGAAGCAGAGTTCGAGTACCACAACGACCCCGAGAAGACCGCTGCCTCGCGGCACCCGAAGGGCTGGACCACGCTCGGCGACGTCGGCTACGTCGACGCCGACGGGTTCCTGTATCTCACCGACCGCAAGGCCTACATGATCATCTCCGGCGGCGTGAACATCTATCCGCAGGAAGCCGAGAACGTGCTGGTCACCCATCCGAAGGTGATCGACGTGGCCGTGTTCGGCGTGCCGAACGACGACTTCGGCGAAGAGGTCAAGGCCGTCGTGCAGCCCGTCGAGATGCCCACCGACGACGAAGCAGCATCGGCCCTGGCCTCGGAACTGATCCAGTTCTGCCGGACCGAGCTCGCCGACGTGAAGTGTCCCCGCTCGATCGACTTCCGTGAGGAACTCCCCCGCCACCCGACGGGCAAGCTCTACAAGCGACTGCTCAAGGACGAATATTGGAAGGAAGCTGGCCGCTCGATCTGACAGCCAGCGACAGGCCGATGAGCGAACCCTCCAGATCGGCGGGGTTCGCTCATCGCTGATTCGTCAGCCGCTGGCGATCACGATCTTGCCGGTGAGCGGATTGCCATCAGCGCCGGTTGCGCTCACGTCGAAGGTGAACTCGGTGCCGACGATCAACGACAGTACGCCGACATCTCCCGCTGCTCGATCAGTTGCGAACGAGCCCTCGTCGTCTGCGGTGAAGGTGATCGGACCCACCATGTCGTTCTCGAGCTCGACATCGGATCCTGGATCGAGACCCTTGGCGCTGAAGGTGATCGCTCCGTCGGCGCGCGCGCACACCTCGCCGACGCCGTTCGACACGCACTCGACCGTGGCGTCGTCGCCGCAGCCAGACGTCATCGCCATCAGCGCCACAGCGGCGGCACACGGGACGAACCGTCCGGGCGTGACCATCGCTGCATCATGGCACGTCCATCTCTCACTCCCGTTCGCGGCCCGCTGACTTCGCTACGGTCGAAGCGTGAACGCGCTGCACCCGTACCTCGACTGGCCGGGGCCGATTCCGTTTGCTCATCGAGGGGGAACGAGCGAGGCGCCGGAGAACACGATGCCGGCGTTCGAACATGCCGTTGCGCTGGGCTATCGCCATCTCGAGACCGACGTGCACCTCAGCGCCGACGGTGTGCTGATGGCGTTCCACGATCCCGACCTCAGTCGGACATGCGGTGTCGACGGCACCATCGCCGACATGACGGCCGACGAGCTCGCCGAGGTGCGCGTCGACGGCCGCGCACCGATCCCACTGATGAGCGAGCTGTTCGAACACTTCCCTGACGTGCGATTCAACATCGACTGCAAGTCCGACGCCGCCGCGGGACCGCTGGCCGCATTGGTCCGTCGGCACGAGGCGATCGACCGGGTCTGTCTCGGCGCGTTCAGCCATGCCCGACTCAACAAGCTCCGCGTACTGCTCGGGCCGGAATTGCTGTCGTGTACGAGTCCGCAGGAGGTGGCGTCGCTGCGATTGGTCGGCCGTGTCGGTGGCGATGCCCGACGAGCGGCCCAGGTGCCCGTCCGCTTCGGCGCAGCGAGCGGACCAAAAGGTGTCACCGTGGTGACCGAGCGATTCGTGCGGAACGCTCACCGTCGAGGAATCCCGGTGCACGTCTGGACGATCGACGAACCCGATGAGATGCACCGTCTCCTCGACCTCGGCGTCGACGGCATCATGACCGATCGCCCCGAGATCCTGCGCGACGTGCTGATCGAGCGGGGCGACTGGCACGGCAGCAACTGACCGCTGGCCACGTGGTGACGTAACGTCCGACCCATGTCGATCGCCACCCCCCGATCCACCGTTCGCGCGCCGCACCACATGGTCGCCAGCGCGGACCAGCTCGCGACGTCAGCCGGTCTGGCGATCTTCGCCCAGGGCGGTAACGCCGTCGATGCAGCGATCGCCACCAATGCGGCAATCGCCGTCACGGGACCGCACCTGTGCGGCCTCGGCGGCGATCTGTTCGCCCTGATCCACATCGACGACCCGAGCAGTCCTGAGACGCCCGGTGAGACCTACGCCCTCAATTCCTCCGGCCGTGCCGGATCCGGCGCCGACGCCGCGACGCTTCGAGCCGAAGGCTTCAGCGAGATGCCGTTCAAGCTCGACGTCCGTTCGGTGACTGTTCCGGGCTGTATCGACGGCTGGATGGCCCTCCACGCTCGATTCGGATCGTTGCCGCTGGATGTGATCCTCGCTCCTGCTCGGCGACTCGCGGCCGAGGGGTTCCCGGCCAGTCCGCTGCTGGTGGGATCGCTTCGCCGGCTCGACGCACCCAGCCGCGAGAACCTGGCGGAGCTGGCCGTGCAAGCGACGTCGACAGGTGCAGTCGTCCGTCGACCCGGTGCCGCCCTGGTGCTGGCAGCGCTCCCGGCGAGCGGCCGCGACGGCTTCTACCTCGGCGCGTTCGGCGACGGTCTGCTCGAGGTCGGTGCCGGGCTGTTCAGCGCCGACGATCTCGGCACCGTGCAGGCGAACTGGATCGACCCGCTTGAGCACGTCAGCGTTCGGTGTCGATCTGCACACGATCGGACCGAACTCGCAGGGGTACCTGACCCTTGGCGGCAGCGCGACTCGCAGAGCGTCTCGACCTTCCCGACGATCCCGACGACGAACGCTGGGCGCACCTCCTGATCGAAGCGGCGACCGCTGCCGGTTTCGATCGGCCCGACGTCCTGCACGAGCTCGCCGACGGCGACGGGCTGATCGCAACGATCGATCGACGCCTCGACCTGATCGGCCTGGAAACCGCGAGCCGACGCTCCGCTCCGGGATTCGACGGCGACACGACGTACCTCTGCACGGCCGGGTATCGACCGCGACGGGCGACGAATCGGCGTTTCGCTGATCCAGTCGAACGCATCCGGTTTCGGCAGCCACCTCGTCGAGCCGAACACCGGCATCAACCTGCACAATCGAGGCATCGGCTTCAACCTGATCGAGGGTCACCCCGCCGAGTTCGGTCCCGGACGTCGTCCACCCCACACGCTGTCGCCGGCCTGGCCACCCGGTCGGGCCGCCTCGCATCCGTGTTCGGCACGATGGGCGGCGACGCCCAGCCGCAGATCCTGCTCCAGATCGCCGCCCGACTCTTCCACCACGGACAATCGCCGACGGCAGCGATCGACGCGGCCCGATGGATCCTGCACGGCCCCGACACCGGATTCGACACCTGGACCGGTGCCGGTGGTCCACTCGTCCACGTCGAAGGTCACGCCCCCGAGCGACTGGGTCGACGCGCTCGCGACCCGCGGTCACCGCAGCGAGTAACGACCTGCGTGGGACTCTGGCTTCGGCCACGCCCACGCGATCGTCGTCGAGGACATCCGGCATGTTCGCCGGCGCTGCCGACCCGCGCGCTGTGATCGGTTCCGCGGCCGGAGCCTGACGCCGATCTCGACGTCTCAATGATTTGTGTCAGCGCAGACAGCCGATGCACCGCTGCGAGCTGACCCAAACCGAAGACTGCCGCTCAGAGCAGCGGGAGGACCTCTTCGGCGAAGCGGGCCATCTGCTCGTCGGCCTTCTTGTACGGGTCGCCGATCAGGTGCGGGAACAGCGTGAGGTACTCGAGGCCGAGCAGGTCACGGTAGAAGGCGATCTCCTCGGCGACCTTCTCGGGCGGGCCGACGAGGATCGTCTTGTTCTCGATCGACTCGTCGAGCGTCGGGATCAGGCCGGGCTGGGCCGGCTTGCCGTCGGGACCCATGTAGCCGCGGCTCCACCCGTACGGGCCGAGGAACTTCCAGAACTCGTCGTGGCCGGGAAGCGCTGAGGCCCGGGCCTCCTCCATCGTGTCCTCGATGCGATAGGACACGACGAGCATCCGCTTCTCGTGCGGCCGCCAGCTCGACGTCGTGCGCGGCGTGATACTTCTCGCCGTAGGTGTCCCAGAACCGCTTGATGAAGCTGTAGTGCTGGTTCCAGAACACGGCGCCGTGGTCGACGACCGGCACGTAGTCGAGCGTCGGCGGCGACGTGACCGCCTGCCAGATCTCGTACGGGTGGATCGGCTTGGGGATCAGCGTGAGCTCCTGCACCGTCTCGCCACGGTCGGGAATGCCGGGGATCGGGATCTGGAAGTGCTTGCCCTGGAACGAGAACGTCTCCTGGCTGAGCGCCCGACGGATGATCTCCATCGACTCCTCGAAGATCTCACGGTTGTGCAGGTCGGCAGCGACCTGGTCGGGGTTGTCCATCGACCCGATCGACACGCCCTTGTCGTTGAGATGCAGCACTTCGCGACGGCACCGTGCCACGTCCGACGCCGAGCATGCCGCGCCCGCCCGACAGGTTGTGCAGCGTGGCGAAGTCCTCGGCGAGGCGCAGCGGGTTCCACTGCGGCACGACGTTGAACATCGCGCCGAACCGCAACGTGGTGGTCTGCGCAGCGATCCACGTGGAGATCAGCAGGCCGTTCGGAATGACCTCGTAGCCCTCGTACTGGAAGTGGTGTTCGGTCGTCCAGAACGAGTCGAAGCCGAGCCGTTCGGCCTCCTTGGCCGAGTTGACGTAGTCGAGCGTGGCCTGCCAGCACGCGTCGTTCGAGTACCGACGGTCCATCGGGTCCGGTTTGCCTGCTCCCGCGTCGTCCATCTCGACGCCGCCGAAGAAGAAGGCACCGAGCTTCAGGTCCGGTCGTTCGGTCATGGGGATTAGCTTCGCGCAGATGGCCAGCACCCTCCTACGGCAAGGCGACGATTGTTCACGGAGCCGTGACACAGCACGCGCCAGGACATTCGCATCGTCGACGGGCCACATCACCGAGGTCGGATCGAGCCTCCCGGTCGAACGTCGTCGGTCGTCGACCTCGACGGGCTGGATCGTCCTCCCGGCGGCGGTCGAACCGCATGCCCACCTCGACAAGGCCTTCCTCGCCGAACGGATCGAGAACCCGACCGGCGATCTGATGGGCGCGATCACCGCCATGCGGTCCAACCGCCATCTTCTCGACGTCGACGAGACGATCGAACGAGCCGAGCGGGCGGCGCGGCTCATGGCCGCAACGGCTACCGGGCGGTGCGCAGCCACGCCGACACGACGACCGAGCACGGTCTGCGCAGCATCGAGGCGCTCGTCCGAGGTGCGTCGACGCGTCGCTCGACGTGATCGACGTCGAGATCGTCGCGCTGTGCGGCTGGCCGGTCGTCGGGCCGGACGCCGCCGATCAGCGAGCGCTGCTCCACGATGCGCTCGACGCCGGCGCCGACCTCGTCGGCGGATGCCCACACCTCGAGGCGACGATCGGTCCGCCGAGGCCACCGAGTTCTTCCTGCAGACGGCAACCGATCACGGCGTCGGCGTCGACCTGCACACCGACGAGACACTCGATCCCGACGTGCCTCGAGCCTGGTCGAGCTCGCGACCATGGTGCTCGACGGCTTCGAGCACCCGGTCACGGCGAGCCACTGCGTCAGCCTGGGCATGCAGGAGCTGCATCGACAGCAGGAGATCGCCGAACTCGTCGCCCGCGCCGGCATCGACGTCGTCGCACTGCCGCACACCAACCTGTATCCTCCAAGGTCGCGGATGCGGCGCCGATGCCACGCGGTCTGACGGCGGTCGCCGCGCTGCGCGATCGGCCGGCGTCAACGTCGCTGCGGGCGCCGACAACCTGCAGGACCCGTTCAACCCGGTCGGCACGAGCATGTCCGTTCGAGACCGCCGGCCTGATGGTGATGACCGCACACCTCCTCCCCCGACGATGCGTGGGCACGCCGTCAGCACGCAACTGCCGCACAGACTCATGCGATTGGAGGGCGTTTCGGTCGCGCCAGGAGATCGGGCTGATCTGGTCGCCGTACGCGCGGCTACTGTTCGTGAAGCAATCGCATTCGGACCGAATGATCGCATGGTGTGGCATCGAGGCCGCACGGTGCCCTCGGCCTGAAACACGATGTACACACATGTGACTCACACCGGTTTCACAACCGCCATAGCGTCGACCGAGGCGACCTGACCAGGGCCGTCTCGAGGGAGAATCGTTCGAACGTGTCCACCAACCCGCAAGAGGCGAGTACCACTGCCACGATCGACGCGCAGCGACGTCGGCGCTGAAGTTCGAACACCTCTCGATGGTGTTCTCCGACGGAACCCACGCCCTCGATGACGTCTCCTTCTCGGTCAGTCAGGGAGAGTTCGTCACCGTCGTCGGCCCATCAGGCTGCGGCAAGTCGACCCTGCTCCGCGTGGCGTCCGGTCTCGAGCAGAACGCGTCGGGAACCTGCGAGGTCGACCGCGAATCGATCGGCTACGTCTTCCAGGACGCGACGCTGCTCCCCTGGCGAACCGTGCAGCGCAACGTCGAGTTGATCGCCGAACTCCATCACGTGCCCAAGGCCGAAGCGCGCCGAACGCGCGCGCAAGGCAATCGAGCTCGTCGGCCTCGACGGCCATCAGGACAAACACCCCAAGCAGTTGTCCGGCGGCATGAAGATGCGCTGTTCGCTGGCGCGGTCACTCGTGATGGACCCCAAGGTGTTCCTGTTCGACGAGCCGTTCGGTGCCCTCGACGAGATCAGCCGCGAGCGGCTCAACGACGAACTCCTCCAGCTCTTCACCGGTGTCGGTTTCGCCGGCCTGTTCATCACCCACTCGATCTCCGAGGCGGTGTTCATGTCCACGAGGGTGCTCGTCATGTCAGGTCGGCCAGGGCGAATCCTCGCGGACATCGACATCCCCTTCGAGTATCCCCGCAGGCCGGAACTGCGGTACGAACCGGCCTTCGCCGAGCTGGCCGGGCAGGTCTCGGAACACCTCAAGGAGGCGCACGGATGACGATCATCGCCGAGCCCGAGCAGATCGGCTTCGATGGCCCCCGAGCCGAGGGCGAGAGCTCGCACGCTCCGCCCGAGGTCCGCGCCGCGGTCGCCTTGCATCGGCCGTGTGGCACTACGGCCCGATTCTCCTGGTGTTCGCGCTGTTCATCGGGTTCTGGTACCTGACCCACTACGTCCTGCTCAGTGAGAACCGTCGATTCATCGTGCCGCCACCGCACGACGTGATCCAGGAGTCGTTCTTCAACGAGGTGGCCCGGGCCGAACTGTTCGAAGGCTTGATCAACACCGCCCGCATCGCGCTGTACGGCTTCGTCATCGCCACCGTGCTCGGCATGGCCGGCGCCATCGTGATGGCCTACAACCGCACCCTCGAGCGGGCGTTGTTCCCCTACGCCGTGGTGCTGCAGACGATTCCGGTGTTGGCGCTCGTGCCACTGTTCTCGGTGTGGTTCGGGCCCACTCGTACCGCACGCGTCGTCACCTGCGTGCTGGTCGCCATCTTCCCGATGTTGACCAGCTTTCTGTTCGGCCTCAAGTCGGTCGATCGTGGCCACCTCGACCTCTTCCGCCTCCACGGCGCCAGTTGGTTGACCCAACTGCGCAAGCTGCAGCTCCCGGCCGCACTGCCCTCGATCTTCACCGGCCTGCGGATCGGTGCCGGCCTCTGCGTCGTCGGCGCCCTCGTCGCTGACTTCTTCTTCAGCCGAGGCGACCTCGGCCTCGGTCGACTGCTCAACAACTACGCCAAGCAGCTCCAGTACGAGCGCCTCTTCGGCGGCGTCATTCTCGCGTCACTCCTCGGTGTGTCGATCTACGGCCTGATCAGTTGGCTGTCGAATCGGTCACTGCGGAGCTGGCACGAATCCGAAGTCCGGTCATTCGTGAACCCGGCCCGGAGGCTCCACCCACATCCCCAATCCCGAACACCAACACACTCCTCAGGGGGAGACACCACATGAAACCAACCACCAAGAAGGCCGTCGCGCTCGTCGTGGCACTCGGCGCCGTTGTCGCAGCATGCGGCAGCGACGACGACAGCCACCGAGCCGAAGCGACCGACCGCCACCGAAGCGACCGACGCGGCGACCGAGACCACCGACGACAGACGGAGACCACCGATGACATGGCCGACGGCGATGCGGTCTGCCCGACCAACCTCGTCATCCAGAAGGACTGGTGGCCCGAGACCGAGCACGGCGGCTCGTATCAGCTGATCGGCGCCGGCGGCGAGTCCGATCCCTCGCTGTTCACCTACTCGGGCCCGATCGACCCGGCCTACGCCGTCGGCGGCATCGAGACCGTCGAGATCCGCGCCGGCGGCGACGCCATCGAGTTCCAGCCGGTCAGCGCCGTGATGAAGACCGACCAGGACATCACCCTCGGCTACGTCAACACCGACGACGCCATCCAGTCGTCGCCCACCGTCGAGGTGACCGCCGTGGCCACCACGCTGGAGATCAACCCGCAGATGATCATGTGGGATCCCGAACAGCTCGATGTAGACCCGACCGATCCCGGCGTCGATCGGCGAGAGCGGCGCCACGCGTGCTCCACTTCGGCGACGGCGACCTACATCGACTGGCTGATCTCGAACGGCTTCATGGACGAGGGCCAGAGCGACCCCAACTACGGCGGCGCACCCGACCAGTGGATCGCCGACGGCGGCAACTTCATCCAGCAGGGCTTCGCGACCAACGAGGTCTTCAAGTACGAGAACCTCATCGACTGGAAGGACGGCGCTCCGGCACCGGTCGACTACGCGATCATCCACGAGCTCGGCTGGCAGCCCTACCCGGCCGCCTACTCGGTCCTCACCGAGCGCCTCGACGAGCTGTCGCCGTGCCTCGAGCTGCTGGTGCCGATGCTCCAGCAGGCGTGGGTCGACTACCTGGACGACCCCGAGCCGATCGGTGACGTGGTCATCGATGTGACCGAGGCCTACAACAACTACTGGACGCTCACGCCCGAACTGAACGCTCGTGCGTTCGAGTTGTTCGAGGAAGAGGGCTACGGCTCCAACGGTCCGGACGACACCTACGGCAACTTCGATCCCGAGCGGATCCAGACGTTGTTCGACGACTTCGGCGTGATCCTCGAGAACCGCGGCATCACGCTGCCGGACGGCTTCACCGCCGAGAGCGTGTACACCAACGAGTTCATCGACGAGTCGATCGGGCGCTGATCAGCCTCGTACTCCTGAGCACGACTGCGTACCTGACACGACGGGACGCTCCACGACGGAGCGGCCCAGTCCGCGTCAGCGATAGGCGCAGAGATCGAACGGGTTGCCGTCCGGATCGGCCAGGTTCACGATCGACCCGTACGGTTCGCTCGCGGAGCGCACCGAGCTGCGGGCACCGAGTGTCGACGAACGGGCCGAACTCGTCGTCGAACTCGTCGGGTCCGCACGACAGGTCGAGGTGCATCGATCCGGCTCGCGTCACGCCGCGTCTGCACGCCGATGCGGCGGCGCCGTCGCCGTCGGCGAGGACGATCCAACGGTCGCCGTCTTCGCGTTCGACCTCGTGCAGATCGAGCACGACGACCAGAACGCGGCGAGCGCATCGGTCGTTGGCGAATCGATGGTGACCAGGTCGAAGCCGCGCCGCCACGACGTCAGCTCCGATCGTCGCGGACGAGCCAGCTCGAGCACCACCTGCAACAGCACGTTGGCGCCGGCTTCGATGTCGACGGCCTCGGTGAACTCCGCAATGTTGTGGCTGAGACCGTTGACGCTCGGCGTGAACACCATCGCCGTCGGGCAGATCCGCGCGAGCATCTGGGCATCGTGGCCGGCGCCGCTCGGCATCCGCTTCGTCGAGTGACCGAGTCGCCGGGCGGTTGCATCGACGAGATCGACCATGGCCGCGTCGAAGTCGACCGGCTCGAACCGGGCCAGCGACGTGGTCGTGATCGTCACGCCCTCCGTCTCGGCGAGCTCGTCGAGGAACGTCGCCAGCCGTCGACTCCGCCTCGCGCAGTATCCGATCGTCGGTGTTGCGCAGATCGACGGTCATCACCACCCGGGCCGGCGACCACGTTGACCAGGTTCGGGTACACGTCGATCCGTCCGACCGTGCCGACCTGATCGGGACCGAGATGCCGGGTGAGGTCGCGGACGTAGGTGGCGATCGCTGCAGCGCAGTAGCCGGGTCGTGTCGAAGCCGCATCGGTGTCGTGCCCGCGTGCGCCGACTGGCCGACGATGACGATCTCGGTCCACGAGATGCCCTGGACCCCTTCGACGACCCCGATCGTGATGCCCTCGGCTTCGAGCACCGGGCCCTGCTCGATGTGCAGTTCGACGTAGGCGTGCGGCGCAGCGGCGGTCGGGCACGGGACCGTCCCGGCGTAGCCGATGCGTTCGAGTTCGTCGCCGAGGCGGGCGCCGTCGTCGGCAGCAACCAGGTCGAGCGCCTCCTCCAGCGGCCAGTCCGCCGACGAACACCAGGCTCCCGAGCATGTCGGGAGCGAAGCGCGAGCCTTCCTCGTCGGTGAAGAACGCCACCTGGAGCGGCCGCTTCGGTCGACGACGCCGGCCTGGTCGAGCGTCTCGACGATCTCGAGCCCGGCGAGCACGCCGAGGTTGCCGTCGAAGCGGCCCCCGGTGCCGACCGTGTCGATGTGCGAGCCGACCATCACCGGCGCCAGCGACGGATCGAGCGCCGCTCGGGTCGCGACCACATTGCCGATCGCGTCGATCGCCACGTCGAGACCGAGATCGTGCATCCACGCCGACGACCAGATCTCGTCCCGCCCGGTCGGCGTCGGTCAGCGCGAGCCGAGCGTTGCCCCACTCGCCGTTCGGGCCGTCGATGCGACCGATCTGGCCGAGTTCGTCGATTCGCCCGAGCAGTCGCGCGGTGTCGATGCGGAGCTCGGACCATGTCCGATCGCCGGGCCCATCTCAGCGCACCGGGAGCTCGAACGTGGCGACTTCGGCGAGTGCCTCACAGAAGGCGTCGACCGCCTGGTCGACCAACTGCTCACCACGCTCGGCGGTGGCCGGCGTCGGGTCGCCGATGTGACCGTCGGGACCGAAGTCGTTCGACAACCAGCCGAACCCGACGGAACCGCCGAACCGGACGTACCGGTTGTCGGCGAGCTGCTCGGGGACGTTGCGCGTCGCTGACGGTCATGTCGACGAGATGCGGTGCGAGGTGCAGCATGATCGACGTCTCGTCGGTGCCGCCGTGGATGCCCATGCCGAGTTCGTCCGGCGCCGAGACGCCACCCTGGTCCGGTGGCACGCCGGGGTGAGCGAGGAACGTCATCAGGCCGTGGGCGAGGCGGATCTCACGGTTGGCGACACCGACCAGCGCCGAGTTGCCGCCGTGACCGTTGAAGAACACCAGCTTGCGTGCCGCGGTGGTCGCCACACAGCGACCGATGTCGTCGAGCACGGCCAGCAACGTGGTCGCCGACAACCAGATCGTGCCCGACGACCAGGCGTGCTCGTTCGACTTCGTGTAGGCGAGCGGCGGCAGCAGCCAGACGTCGAGCTCGTCACCGACCCGTTCGACCGCAGCCTGCGACATCCGGTCGGCGATCAGCAGGTCGGTGTTGAACGGCAGGTGGGGACCGTGCTGCTCGATCGCTCCGAGCGGCTGGACGAAGATGCTCCGCTCGGTGACCAGACGAGCGACGTCGGGCGCCCGGAGTTCGGCAAGGTTGCGGGTAACGGAAGCCACAGCGGCACGTTACGCCGCCGACATCGAACTGCGAGAGACTGTCCGAGTGACGTCCGCTTCCCTCCGTGTCGGGTCGCCTGCTGCCGACTTCGACGCCATCGTGATCGGCGCCGGCCACAACGGCCTCGTCACCGCTGCGTACCTGGCTCGGGCGGGCATGTCGACGCTGCTGGTCGAAGCGCGCGCCGACGTCGGTGGAACCGCGGCGAGCGAGCAGTTCGCCGGAGCGACGGTCAACATCTGCAACTGCGACCACCTGACGTTCCGCACCACACCGGTGATCGAGGAACTCGGCTTGCGGGCACTCGGACTCGAGTACATCGACCTCGAGCCGGCGCAGCACAACTTCTCGTGGGCGAGCGCCACCGAGGGCAAGGGCTGGTCGCACCATCGCGACCTCGACGCGACACTCGACGACATCGGCCGCCACTTCCCGAGTCAGGTCGACGGGTATCGCCGCTACGTCAAGGCGGCTGCACCCGCCGTGCAGATGATCTTCGAAGCTGCCGCCGAGCCGCCGTCGATTGCCGGGCTCACCAAACTGGCGCTGCGACGTCGCTTCAGTGGTGCCAGCACGCTGATGCGCTGGTCGCGCCGGAGCGCTGCCGACGTGCTGCGATCGTTCTTCGACGATGACGCCATCATGGGACCGGCAGCACTGACCGGTCCCATGGTGTGGGGCATCAGTCCCGAGATGCCCGGCAGCGGGCTCGGTGCGCTGACCCATGCGATGCGCCACGTCGCCACGGTCGGCCGGCCGGTCGGCGGGAGCGGCCAGGTGCCGGCCACGCTGCTCGCTGCGTTCGAAGGCGCCGGCGGCACGCTGCGCACCAAGAGCCCGGTCGACACGATCATGTGCAGTGGCGGACGGGTGAGCGGGGTCGCCCTGGCCGACGGCACCGAGATCGCTGCCCCGATCGTGGTGTCCGCCTGCAACCCTCACGACACGTTCCTGCGCTGGCTCAAGCATCCGCCGACCTCGGCCGACGCCCTGATCCGCCGCTGGCGCAACGTCCGCCACGACGAGGGGTACGAATCGAAGATCGACGCTGTGCTCTCCGCGCCGCCGGTACTGCGGGGCTTCGACCGGCCGCTCGGCCCGACGTCGGCAATCGCGCCGGCTCTCGCCGACATCGACCGTGGCGCGACCATCATGGCCGAGGGTCGCATCCTCGATCGGCCGGGGATGCTGGTCAACGTGCCGACCCTGCTCGATCCCACGATGGCGCCACCCGGACGCCACGTGCTCTCGTTGGAGGCGCTGTACACGCCATTCGGATTCACGGGCGGCTGGGCGGATGCAACCGAGCCGCGCCGGTGGCTCGACGCCTTCGCCGAGCTGTGCGAGCCGGGCTTCCTCGACTCGATCGTCGAGTGGCGGGCGATGACCCCCGACGTGTACGAACGTGATTTCCACCTTCCTGCCGGTCACGCCACGAGCTTTGCCGGCGGGCCACTCGCCGCGTTCCGAAACGACAACCCCGAGCTCACCAAGTACGAGACGGCGGTCGACGGCCTGTATCTGACCGGCGCCGCCACCTTCCCCGGCGCCGGCGTCTGGGGCGCAAGCGGTCGCAACTGTGCGACCGTGATCCTCGAACAACGCTCGTGACGCCCCGGCGATGAGCCAAAGCCGCACATGCGGGGACTTCGCTCATCGCCTCGGGGGTTCGGGGTCTGGGCTGGCAGGAATACCGCGGGCACCGGGGTCGTTGCACCTCGTAGACTCCCCAACACGTGTTCGCTCGAAAGGAGCGCTCCCCACCATGACCCCCGGTTCGATCCGTCTCGGCACCTACGCCGGCATTCCGGTGCGAGCGCACTGGAGCATGGCGATCATCGCCGTCTGGTTCGGCGTGCTGCTGTCCGCCGATCTCGGAATCGTCGGCGGTGTGGTCGCCACGATCGCATTCTTCGCCTCGATCCTGGCCCACGAGTTCGGCCACGCCATGGTGGCTCGACGCTACGGCGTGAACACCCAATCGATCGACCTGTGGGCGCTCGGTGGTGTCGCCCGACTCGACCGTGAATCGCCCAGTCCCCGTGCCGACGGCCTGATCGCCGTTGCCGGCCCCGCGGTCAGCCTGCTGATCGGCGTCGCCTCGCTGGGTGCCTGGTTCGTCTTCCGGTCGGACGTCCTCTTCTGGGTCGGCTTCATCAACTGCTTCCTGGCGCTCCTCAACATGCTGCCCGGCGCGCCGCTCGACGGCGGGCGTGTCCTCAGGGCCGTTCGTTGGTCGAGGACCGGCAACAAGTATCGGGCCATACGAGATGCCGGCAACGCGGGTCGAGTGCTCGGCTGGGGCATGGTCGGCCTCGGCTTCGTGATGATGCTCAATGGCCAGCTCGGCGTGTTCGTGATGGT
Source organism: Ilumatobacteraceae bacterium (assembly GCA_963705485.1). GTDB lineage: Bacteria > Actinomycetota > Acidimicrobiia > Acidimicrobiales > Ilumatobacteraceae > Sva-07. The sequence goes on along the minus strand of CAVPJT010000002.1, from coordinate 8,522 downwards.
GACCGGGCTGTTCATCGCGCTCAACGCCCGAGCCGAGATCATGACGTCCTACGTCGCCGAGCAACTCGACGGCGTGAAGGTCCGCGACCTCACGTTCTTCGGGATCGCACAGGCCGGCACCGACATGGACACCGACTCGATGATCGATCAGCGTCAACGCCTCGGTGACGCCGGCGCCGTGGCCGTGGTCGGTGACGACGGCGAACTCGACGGGCTCGTGCTCGAAGACCAGCTCTGGGCGGTGCCATCCGAAAATCGCCCGATGGTGATGCTGACACAGTTGATGGTCCCGTTCGCCAACCTGGCGAAGGCGTCACTCGACGAAGATCTGTCGACGGTGCTCTCCCGGATCGATCCGCTGCGGCCTGTCGTCACGGTGTGGAACGACGGCAAGCTGCTCGGCATCGTGCATCCCAAGCGCCTCGAGGAACGGCTCAAGCAGGCGCAACGCCGGGCCTTCCCGAACGCGGCAGGGGTCTGATCAGCCGCCCGCTCAGGCGTCTTTGACCGACCAGTCGCGCTTGGCGACGGGGTCCTGGTCGCTCCACGGGAAGTTGATCCACTTGTCGGTGCGCTTCCAGATGTAGTCGCACTTGACCACCGAGTGCGACTTCTCGTACAGGACCCCGGTTCGCACCTCGGCCACCTTGCCCTCGACGAACTCCTGGACCGAACGAAGCGTGTGCCCCGTGTCCGCCACGTCGTCGACGATCAGGATCCGAGCATGGGACACGTCGACGAAGTCCGGCGCCGGCGGCAGGATGCGTGGCACCTCGAGACGCTCGTCGACGCCGGTGTAGAACTCGACGTTCATCGTGTACACGTTCTTCACCGACAGTGCGTAGCCGATGGCTCCACCGATCAGCAGCCCGCCGCGCGCGATCGCGAGCACCATGTCGGGCTCGTAGTCGTCATCGGCGACCATCTGGGCCAGCGCCCTCGATGCCGTCCCGAAGATGTCCCAGGTCATGATCTCGCGCTCGTCAGACATGCTTTCGGAACCTAGCCGGATCGCGCCGCTGATCAGTCACAGGCAGATGTCGCCGGGGCGGACGGGGACACGGTCGAGCGGTTTGCCGACGCCGTCGACCTGACGTAGCGCGTCGCGGATCGCAGCGACGACTGCCGGTGTCGACGAGATACACGGTGGCTCGCCAACACCCTTCGCCCCGAGCGGAGCATGCGGGTCTGGTTCCTCGATCAACGTCGCCACGACGTCGGGCATGTCGAGAAAGGTCGGCAACAGATAGTCGGTGAAGTTGCCGTTGCGGATCACACCGTCGACCTGGATGATCTCTTCCATCACGGCGAGGCCGAGACCTTGCGCGATGCCGCCTTCGATCTGGCCGAGCACCGACAACGGATTGAGCGCTCGCCCGACGTCCTGAGCAGTTGCGATCTGGACGACCTTGACGAGCCCCAACTCGGGATCGACGTCGACCACCGCTCGATGCGCGACGAACGCGAACGCCGTGTGGCAGTTCCCCTGGCCGTTCTCGTCGAGTTCCTCCGTGGCCGGGTGCCGATACTCGACCGTCTCGTCGATCACGATCGCCGCGCTCGCCTCGGCCACCGGGATCCGCCACCCGGACACCGTGTCGACCACGTCGGTTCCGTCGACCGCCAGTCGCAGCGGGTCGACGTCGTGGGTCCGGCCGATGTGCTCGAACAGCCGCTCGCGCACCGTTCGGCACGCTGCATCGACCGCTCCCCCGCTCATCCAGGTCTGGCGCGACGCCGAGGTCGAACCCGCCGAGCCGACCTGGGTGTCGATCCGGTCCAGCACCACCTCGTCGACACCGAGGATCGTGCGTGCGATCTGGGGTGCGATCGTGACGAAGCCCTGCCCCACTTCGGAGGTGGCGAACTTGAGCGTTGCAACGCCGTCAGCGAGGCGGCAGCGAGCGGTCGAGTAGTCGTCGAAGCCCTCTGAATACATCAGGTTCTTGATGGCGACGCCCCAGCCGATGCCGCGCACGATGTCGCCACGGTCGGCGGTGCGTCCGGCGCCGCCGGGCAGTCGCATCACATCGATCGATCCGTCGTCCAGCGGTTGCCCGCCAACCGGCATGTCCGGGAGCGGTAGTGCGGCAGTGTCGCGGATGCACCGCTCGACGGGGGCGACGTTCATCACCGGCTGACCGGTGATCAAGGCGTCGCCGGTGCGCATGGCGTTGAGCAAGCGGATGTCGACGGGATCGAGCCCGCAGGCCATCGCGAGCTTGTCCATCTGCGACTCGTGGGCGAAACAGGCCTGCACGACACCGAAGCCGCGCATGGCGCCGCACGGCAGATGGTTCGTGCGAACCGCATAGCCGTCGACCACCGCATTCGCGCAGCGATACGGGCCCTGGGTGTGGGTCACCGCATTGATCAGCACCGCCGACGAGGTGGACGCGTAGGCGCCGCCGTCGAGCACCATTCGCGACTCGATCTTGACGATCTCGCCCTCGGCCGTGGCGTGGTGACGCATCCAGATCGTGGCCGGGTGTCGATGGACATGACCGAGGAAGCTCTCCGCGCGGCTGTAGGCGATCCGCACCGGACGACCAAGCCGAAGAGCCAGCAGGCAGGTGTGCACTTGCAGGCTGATGTCCTCACGAGCGCCGAAGGCACCACCGACACCGCCCAGTACGAGCCTGACCGATTCGACCGGGAGATCGAGACACGCGGCGATCTGCGCGCGGTCCTCGTGGAGCCATTGCGTGGCGACGTGGAGCTCGACGCCCTTGCCACCGGGGTCGGGCACGGCGAGCGCCGCTTCGAGGCCGAGGAACGCCTGGTCCTGCATGCCGATCTCGTAGGTGCCCTCGACCACCACGTCACCGGACGCGTCGGGATCGCCGCACACGATCCGCTGATGCCGCACGACGTTGCCATCCGGATGGATCGCTGGGTGGCTTCCATCGATCGCTCGTTCCGGGTCGAGCAGCGGGTCGAGCAGTTCGTACTCGACGATGATCGCCTCGAGTGCCCGTCGGCAGGTCTCGGGATGATCGGCAGCAACCGCAGCGATCGGTTCACCGACATAGCGCACGATGTCGGACGCGAACACCGGTTGGTCGTGGGCGATCAGGCCGTAGTGCATTGCGCCGGGCACATCGTCGGCGGTGATGACGGTCTCGACCCCATCGATCTGCCAGGCAGCACTGAGGTCGAGCGACACGATCCGTGCATGGGGATGCGGCGAGCGCAGCGTCGCCCCCCAGAGGCAGCCATCGGCGGACAGATCGGACGAGAACGCAAAGCTCCCCTGCACCTTGGCAACACCGTCAGGGCGGGTGGGCGATGTGCCGATCGTGCCGGGTCGAGCGGACTCGGTGGGCGTGGTGACCTGCTCGACGACGCTCATGACGCATCGCCCTGACGGCGCACGACGACCTGGTGGACGGCGTCGATGATCCGGCCGTAGCCGGTGCAGCGGCACACGTTGCCCGCCAGCTCCTCACGGATCTGGGTGTCGGTCGGCGTCGGTACCCGTTCGAGCAGGTCGTGGGTCGCCATGATCAATCCTGGCGTACAGAAGCCGCACTGCACCGCGCCGGCCTCGACGAACGCCTCCTGGACGTCGCTGGGCGAATCGACGGGGGCAATGCCTTCGATGGTCACGATCGGCTGTCCGACGGCGGAGGCGGCCATCACGAGACACGAGCACACGAGCACGTCGTCGACCATCACGCTGCAGGAACCGCACTCGCCCTGTTCACACGCGCCCTTCGCGCCGAGCAGGCCGAGTCGGTCACGCAGCACGTCGAGCAGGCTCTCGCCGAGCCACGAGTCGGTGACCTCGCGCTCGGCTCCGTTGACGTGCAGGACGTAGTGGTCGCTGTCGTGGCTCATGCTGCCACCCGGCCGGCCGAGGCCCTCCGAGCGAGGCGCCGAGCGAGCACCCCGACGGCATGGCGTCGATAGTCGGCGCTCGACCGATGGTCCGTGATCGGGCGGCTCGCAGCCGACACCAGTTCAGCGAAGCGATCGAGCTCGGTCGGGTCGACGTCGAGCGTCGACCAGTCGAGCGCGTCAGCGAGCTGGGCTTCCGCGTCGGGGCAGCGCAGGATCGTCGGCCCCACCGATCCGAGCGCGACCGCCACCTGTCGGCGGCTTCGATCGATCACGACGCACGCGCTCGCCACGGCGATCACCATCGCGTTGCGCACGCCGACCTTCGCATAGCCCTGCCATCCGTCGACCACCGGCAGCGTGACCGACACGATCATCTCGCCGGGCATCAACGCCGTTCGCTTCACCCCGACCATGAAGTCACGGACCGCCACGGTGCGGCGACCGTCGGTCGACGCCAACTCCACGGTGGCGTCGAGCGCGGCGAGCACGGGAAGCCCATCACCGGCGGGCGAGCAGGTGCCGAGATTCCCTCCGAGCGTGCCGACGTTGCGAATCTGTGGTGAACCGACCGTGCGAGCTGCCTCGGCCAGGGCCGGCGCGATCGCCGCAATCGGACCATCGAGCATCTCGAGATACGGCACGGCGGCGCCGATCGTCAACGTCGCATCGTTCGGGTCGTGACGCCACGACCGCAGCTCGGCGATTCGATTGACGACGATCAGATCCCCGGCGGGCCGCCGGTGTCCGTCGTTCACCTCGACCATCAGGTCGGTACCCCCCGCCAGGATCGTTGCAGCGCCTGAGCCGGCCAGGTGGCCAACCGCAGCGTCGACGGTGTCGGGCAGGTGGACAGCCATGGAGCGTGACTGTACAAAACGTCAACGGCCGCAGCGTGATCATCTGTCGGGTTTCACGAACTGGAAACGTCGCCGGGCGTCGCTGCTGAGGAGCGGCCGCGCTGCTAGCTTCGCAGCGATGTTCGCAGGCAGATCGGCGACCGCCGGGTCCGACGAACCCGAGTCGAGTCAGGATTCCGACGACGGCGTCGACACGTCATCCGGTCCACACGATCCCGAGTCGGTGAGCGACGACGCCACGTGGAGCCGTGCGGTCGCAGTGGGGCTCGGGGCCTACCTCATCTCGAGGCTGTGCGTGATCGCGGCGACCGCGGTGCGGGCATCGCAGGTGGTCGTCGACGCCCGCGCCGACGCCGAGCCAGAACCCAGCGTCGGTTCGACCATCACCGGCGTGCTGACCTCGTGGGACGGACGCTGGTATCTCGAGCTGGTCCGACGCGGGTACCCCGACTCGATCCCGGCGAACATCACCTACGAGCAACTCGAAGCGAGAGCAGCGTTCTTCCCGCTGTACCCGTGGACGGTCCGGGTCGTCGACTTCGTGCTACCCGGCGGCGACACACTCGCTGCGCTGGCGCTCAACTTCATGCTCGGGGCGATCTCGGTGGTGTTGGTCGGCCTGCTGGCGCGCCGGCTGTACTCCGTTGGAGTCGCAGCACGCGCCATGACGCTGTACGCCGTCTTCCCCGGCAGCGCCATCTTGTCGTTCGCCTACTCCGAAGCGCTGCCTGATCGTGCTCGCCGCAGCGTGTCTGCTGCTGCTTGCTCGACGAGCGATGGCTCCTCGCCGGCATCACCGCGGCACTGGCAACGGCGACGCGCCCCAACGGTGTGGCGATCGTGGCTGCATGCGCAGTTGCGAGCTTCATCGCGATCCGACAGCGCCGCCAGTGGTGGTCGCTCGTCTCGGTTGTCCTCGCCCCCATCGGCTTCGTGTTCTTCCAGTGGTACGTCGACCGACACCGCCGGCGAGTCGCGGCGCGTGGTTCCGGGTCCAGCGAGAGGCATGGTCCGAGGGCACGAGCTTCGGCGCAACGGCCGTGACGAACACGATCGGCTTCTTCACCAGTCCGTTGTCGTCGCCGGCCGACGCGCTCACCGCGCTCAGCATGGCCGCACTGGCGTTCATGATCTTCTGCGCCTGGCGGGTCCGACTGCCCTGGATCCTCGTCGCGTTCTGTGCCGTCGTGGTGGCGTTGATGCTGATCCCCGAGACGGTGACCGCCCGACCGCGATTCCTGTTCACTGCGTTCCCGTTCTTCATCGCCGTCGCCGCATGGTGGCCCGAGCCGTCCGGCGATCGCGACCATCACCGCGCGAGCTGGGAGTACGCCGGGTGGGACTTCACCCTCGTCGTCTGCGGCGCCGGGCTGGCCACGCTGACCGGGCTCTACGCCGCATTCGGCGTCATCCCCTGACCGGTCGCCCACGCGTCACGGCGGGCTTGAGTTCGTACAGGAACTGGTAGCCGAACAGCTGCGGTCGCAGCTTCACCGTCAGCGCGTCGATCGTGCCGAGCAGGCCGACCTTCGCGCTCTCGCCGTCGTCGCCCGAGCCTCGCTTGGCGACGTCGAACGGCAGGCCGGTCGCATCGCGTCGCACCACGACGCAGGCCGGCGTCGTCGATCAGGTGCTCGAAGCTTCGCCGGGTGAAGAACCGGATGTGGGTCGAGTCGAGAATGCCTCGACGGTCGTAGTCGAACAGACCGAGCGCCGTGCGGGTGCGGGGGTACCAGTGCCCGAAGTTCGGCACGCTGGCGATCACCGAACCGCCGGCGGCCACGAGCTGTGCCGGCGTCGTGCAGCAACTGGCGCGGGTCGCGGACGTGCTCGATCACGTCGGCGCACAACACGATGTCGTAGCCGCTGCCGACCGAGTCGGGGATGCCGTGTTCGAGGTCGGCCTGGATGAAGCCGTCGAGTCGCTCCTCGACGCCGTCGAAGCGTGTCGACGTCGACGCCGGTGACGTGGTGGCCGAGCGTGCGGATCCGCTGGCCGAGCGAACCGTCGCCGCAGCCCAGGTCGAGCACCTTCGCCGGTCGGCGGTTGGCGAGCCAGCTCAGCAGGCGGCCGTGCGACGAACCCGGCCCCGGCTTGATCTCGTACGGCTCCGACGAGAACGCCAGCTCGCCGGAGCCGAAGCCCATCTTGTGCAGGCGGTAGCGGCCGACCAGCTTCGACACGTCCCAGGCGTATTCGAGCCCGTTGACGTGGCAGATCTCGTCGCCGTAGTACGTGGGGATCGGGATCTCGGCGATGCGGGCACCCGACTCGATCAGCTGCACGATGATCTCGGTGTCGAAGTCGAAGCCGTCGGAGTTCTGCGTTGAACGGGATGGCCTCGAGCGCCCGCGACCGAGTAGGCCCGGTAGCCGCTGTGCCACTCGGTCAGCTCGATGCCGGCCATGGCGTTCTGCCAGGTGCTCAGGATGCGGTTGCCGACGTACTTGTAGCGGGGCATGCCGCCGTCGATGCGCTGCCCCGGATTCCATCATCCGCGAGCCGAACACGGCGTCGGCCTCGCCGGCGACGATCGGCGCCACCATCTCGGGCAGGCACTCCGGCGCATACTGGCCGTCGGCGTGCAGCATCACGACGATGTCGAGGCCTTCCTCGATCGCCCACCGGTAGCCGTACTTCTGGTTGCCGCCGTAGCCGAGATTGATCGGATGCTTGACCACCTTGATCGGGCGGTGGCCCGGAGCGTTCCTGGTAGGCGAGGCCCACACCGTAGGTGTCGTCCTGGCTCGCGTCGTCGCACACGAAGACCTCGGTCGACCTGGTCGAAGAACTCCTCCGGGATCCGGTCGAGCGTCTTGCGACAGGTGATGCTCGGCGTTGTACGCCACCACCAAGATGCCGATTCTCGGTGCCGCGGCTTCGTCGTTCACGAGGCTGCATGCTAGCCGTGGGAGCGGCATCGGCGAGATGACCATCGGGTCCGCTGCGGACTCGGCTACCCTGCCGCGTCGATGAAGGGACCGCGATGATCCAGCCCAGCACGACCCCGAACCGTAGCGCCCCGGCCGACCGGCGGCGACCCCGACGACTCGCTGTCAACCTGGCGGCGATGGAGGCGCGCGTCGACGAGCTGCGCCACGTCGTATCGTCGACGAGCCCGTTCGCGCACATCGTGATCGACGACGTGCTTGCCCGCCGACGTGCTCGACCGGGTGTATGCCGAGCTCGCAGCGATGAACTGCCGACGACTGGAACAGCTACATCCACTTCAACGAACGCAAGTTCTCCAACACCGACACCGCCAGCTGGGGTCCCACGCTACGTGCCGTGAGCGACGTCTTCGCCGGCGACCGGTTCCGGCGATTCCTGGAGGAGCTGAGCGGCTTCGACGACCTCCACGCCGACGTGACCCTCGACGGAGGTGGCGTCCACCGCTGCTATCGCGGTGGCTTCCTCAACATCCACGCCGACTTCACCGCCCATCACACGATCCAGACCTGGCGGCGGCGCGTCAACCTGCTGCTGTACCTGAACCCGGTGTGGGAACCGTCGTGGGGCGGCGACCTCGAGCTGTGGGACCGCGACATGACGCGGATGCGTTGCCAGGTGGCACCGATCGGCAACCGCATGCTGCTGTTCTCGACCGACGAGCACTCCTACCACGGCCACCCCGAGCCGCTGCAGGCCCCCGACGGTGTCGCACGCCAATCGCTCGCGTTGTACTACTTCACCAAGGAGGACAACCCGCTCGCGAAGGCGACCGACTACCGCCCGCGCCCGACGACGGGGCCAAGAAGGTACGTGATCTTCGCCGACACGAAGGCACTCGCCGCCTACGACATGATCAAGCGACGATTCCA
>CAVPJT010000001.1:0-42971 GCA_963705485.1 Ilumatobacteraceae bacterium | reverse complement strand
CCCATCTCGTCGGCGAGCGTCGGCTCGTAACCCACAGCAGCGGGCATACGGCCGAGCAGCGTCGAGCACCTCGGAGCCCGCCTGCACGAACCGGAAGATGTTGTCGATGAACAGCAGCACGTCCTGGTTCTGGACGTCACGGAAGTACTCGGCCATCGTCAACGCCGAGAGCGCGACGCGGAGGCGCACGCCCGGCGGCTCGTCCATCTGGCCGAACAAGAGGGCGGCCTTCTCGAACACGCCCGACTCGATCATCTCGAGGCGGAGGTCGGTGCCCTCACGGGTGCGCTCGCCGACCCCGGCGAACACCGACACACCACCGTGCTGGGACGCAACACGGTTGATCATCTCGGTGATGAGCACGGTCTTGCCCACGCCGGCACCGCCGAACAGGCCGATCTTGCCACCGCGACGTACGGGGTGAGGAGGTCGATGACCTTGATGCCGGTCTCGAACATGCGAGCCGACGGCTCGAGTGCGTCGAAGTCGGGTGCGTCGCGGTGGATCTCCCAGCGCTCCATCTGCTCGAAGCCTTCGGGGGCTTCGTCGAGGGGCTGGCCCCACACGTTCCAGATGTGGCCGAGCACCTTGTCACCCACCGGCACCGTGATGCCATGGCCGAGGTTGCGCACGGGTGCGCCACGAACCAGACCGTCGGTCGGCTTCAGACAGACCGCACGGATGCGTCCGTCGCCGAGCTGCTGGGCCACTTCGGCCATCACCGTGATGGTCTCGCCCTCCAGGGTGATGTCGAACTCGACGGCCGAGTCCAGCTCGGGCAGGGCGCCGCGAGGGAACTCGACGTCGACCACGGGGCCCGCGATGCCGACGATTCGGCCGTCCTTGAGGTCAGTGCTTGCTTCGGTCATGGTCATGACTGTTGTTCTCCTGATGTCGCAGTGCGCTCAGAGGGTGGCGCCGGAATCGGCCTGTTTGAGTTGTTGCATGTAGTTGTCGCCGAGGTCGAGGTATGGGACCTCGGCGGACTCGGAATCGAGAGCCTCGGCACCGCCGACGATCTCCATGATCTCGGTGGTGATCGAGTCCTGACGGGCCCGGTTCATGATGCGACTGAGCGACTTGATGAGCTCGTCGGCGTTGTCGGTGGCGGACTTCATCGCCCGCTGGCGGTAGGCGTGCTCGGACGCTGCTGCGTTGAGGAGTGCCGCGTACACACGGGCCTCGACGTAGCGAGGCAGGAGCGTGTCGAGGATCGTCGCCGGATCCGGCTCGAACTCGTAATCGCCACCCGAACCGTCGGTGCTTCCGGCCTTGCCGTCGCCACCTGGCACCGTGTCGGCCGAAGCGGAACCAGCGGACGCAGAACGACTTCCTGGCTGCCCGCCGAAATGAAGCGGGTGTAGACGAATTCGACCCGATCGACCTGGCCGGACACGAACAGCTCGACGACGTGCTCGCCGATCTCGCGGGCGTCGTCGTAGCTCGGCTGCGCCGAGAAGCCGCTGAACGCTTGCCCAACGTGTAGCCGCGGAACCGGAAGTACCCCTCGGCCTTCTTGCCGACCGGGATGATCGTGTAATCGTCGCCGGCGAGGATGTCGGCTTTGACCTCACCCTCCGCTGCGCGTTGGACGCCGGAGTTGTAGCCACCGCAGAGACCACGGTCCGCCGTGATGACGACGTAGCAGGTGTGCTTGACCTCCTGCGGCCCGACAGCAACGGCGAATCGGCCGACGCACCGCCCGCTGCGAGATCCTTGACGACCTCGGTGATCTGCTCCGAGTACGGCACGGCGGCGGTCGACGCGAGCCTGGGCTTTGACGATGCGCGACGCGGCGATGAGCTCCATGGCGCGCGTGATCTTCTTCGTCGCCCGAACGCTGCGAATACGTTCTTTGAGGATTCGCTCCTGACCACCAGCCATTACAGGTGTCCTCGCTCGTCGGCCCCGAGATTCTCCGCGACTGGACGCGGCTCGTCGCTGGCGCTTCCCTCGCCGCGCGACCGCCCGACCACTCGGCCCGATCGGGGTCGGCGGTGAGCGTTGCGGCACGTCGTTCATCACTCCGTTGCGAGGGTCTTGTTGGACTTGGCGTCGCCGACTTCGTCGACGTCGAGCGCAGTCGGGTCGACCGCGTACTCGTTGGTCGACGGCGTGAACGTCTCCTTGAACGACTCGATCGCACCGGCGAGTCCGTCCGGGACGCCCGCCGACTTGATGTCGGCGAGCAGGCTGCTGTGCGTGGTGCGCACGTACTCCAGTAGCTCCCGCTCGAAGCGAACCACGTCGGTGGCCGGGATGTCGTCGAGGTAGCCCTTCGTGCCGGCGAAGATCGACACCACTTGCTCCTCGACGGGCATCGGGCTGTTGAGCGGCTGCTTGAGCAGCTCCACGAGGCGGTAGCCCCGCTCGAGCTGCGCAGCCGACACGGCGTCGAGTTCGGAGCCGAAGGTGGCGAAGGCTTCGAGCTCACGGAACTGCGCGAGGTCACCCTTCAGCGTGCCGGCGACCGCCTTCATCGACTTGATCTGGGCCGCACTCCCCACGCGGGACACCGAGATGCCCACGTCGACGGCGGGTCGGATACCCGACTTGAACAGGTTGTCCTGCAGGTACACCTGACCGTCGGTGATCGAGATCACGTTGGTCGGGATGAAGGCGGCGACGTCGCCGGCCTTCGTCTCGATGATCGGCAGAGCCGTCAGCGAACCGGCACCGAGCTCGTCGGAGAGCTTGGCGGCACGCTCCAGCAGGCGGCTGTGCAGGTAGAACACGTCGCCCGGGTAGGCCTCGCGGCCCGGCGGACGGCGCAGCAGCAGCGACAGCTGACGGTAGGCCTCGGCCTGCTTCGAGAGGTCGTCGTACACCACGAGGGCGTGCTCGCCGTTGTCCATCCAGTGCTGCCCGATGGCACAACCTGCGTACGGCGCGAGGTACTTGAACGGGGCCGGGTCGGATGCCGAAGCGACCACGACCACGGTGTAGTCCATGGCGCCCGCCTGGCGCAGCGTGTCGACGGTCTGCGACACCGTCGAGCTCTTCTGGCCGATCGCGACGTAGATGCACTTCACGCCGAGGCCGCGCTGGTTCAGGATCGTGTCGATGGCGATGGCCGTCTTGCCGGTCTTGCGGTCGCCGATGATCAGCTCACGCTGTCCACGACCGATCGGCGTCATCGCGTCGATGGCCTTGATGCCGGTCTGCAGCGGCTCGTGGACCGGCTTGCGCCCCATGATGCCGGGCGCCTGGATCTCCATGCGGCGTTGCTCGGTGCCGATGAGATCGCCGGCACCGTCGATCGGGTGACCGAGGGCGTTGACGACACGGCCGAGCACGCCGTCACCGACGGGCATCGACAGGATGCTGCCGGTGGACCGCACAGTCTGGCCCTCTTCGATCTTGTCGACGTCGCCGAGCACGACGGCGCCGATCGAGAACTCGTCGAGGTTGAGGGCGAGGCCGACCGAACCATCTTCGAACTCGAGGAGCTCGTTCACGGCGGCGTCGGGCAGGCCGCTCACGCGGGCGATGCCGTCACCGACGGACGCGACGCGGCCGACGGTACGGGCCTCGACCGACGGCTCGAAGCCGTCGAGGTTGGTCTTGAGCGCCGATGCGATGTCGGCGGCAGAAATGGTCAGCTCAGCCATGGTGGGGTCTGTTTCCTTTGTGAGCGGGCGCTCAGAGCCGGCTCTTCAGCTGGTCGATGCGGGTGCGGACGGTGTCATCGATGACGGTGTCACCGATCGTGGCGACGACGCCGCCGACCACCGAGGGGTCGACGATCGTCTTCAGGTTGATGCTCTTGCCGGTGGCGTTCTCCAACGCGGCCTTCAGCCGGGCCTGCTGGTCATCGGTCAGCGCCACCGCGGTGCGGACCTCGGCGATGTCGAGTTGCTTGGCACTCGATGCGCGCTGCACGAGGCTGTCGACGATGGCAGGGATGTCGCGGCTGCGGCCGGTTCCGACCACCATCGACACGAGCTGCACGGTGGTCGTCGTGGTCTTGCCACCGAGCAGGTCTTCGACGATCGCTTGGCGTTTCTCGGCCGGGATGTGCTCGTCGGTCAGCGCATTGCGCAGCGCATCGCTCGACTCGTACGAGCGGGCGAAACGGAACAACTCGTCTTCGACCTCGTCGAGCGTCCCTTCGGCGCGGGCGACCTCGAAGAGAGCCCGGGCGTAGCCTTCGATCAGTGCGTCACTCATGATGCGACTCCTGCTCCCACTCGGGCAATGAAGCCTTCGATCAGGTCCTGTTGGGCGGCGTCGTCGAGCGTGCCGAGGACGATGCGGTCGACGGCGTCTCCCGCATGGCGCGCGATCTCGGCGCGAAGTTCGTCGCTGCTGCGTCCTGCCGCAGCGGTGATGTCGGTGTCGGCGCGAGCCTCGAGTTCGGCCATCTCGGCGTCGAGGCGGACGCGACCGTCGGCGAGCAACGCCTCGGCTTGAGCGTCGGCCTCGGCATACAGCCGAGCGCGCTCGGCATCGATGTCGCCCTGCGCTTCGCGGATGCGCACAGCCTCGGACTCGGCGGCGACCTTGGCCGCAGCAGAATCGTCGATCTGCTTCTGGATGCCTGCCGTGCGGTCGGCGAAGCTCTTCTTGACGATCGGCCCGGCGTACTTGTACAGCAGCGTGAAGACGATGATCGAGGCGAGCGAGCCGGGGATGAGTTCCTTCCACGGCGGCACGATCGGGTCGATGGTCGTGTAGCCCTTGTCGTCGAAGGGGATCTCCTCCGCAGACGGAAGCAGGCGACCGGCGGCGAGTGTGGCGGCGGTGAAGAGGTTCATGCCGACACCTCCTGCCCCATCGCCTCGGTAACGGCAGCTCGCACGACGTCGTCGGACGGACGACGTCCGGTGGCGAGTTCGCCGAGTCGGGCCGACACATCGGCGACCGCCGATTCGACCTGTCCTCGTGCAGCCCGCTTGGCGGCATCGACCTCGGCGGCGGCCGCAGCACGCTTTTCGGCGATGCGGGCGTTCGCGGCGGCGAGCCGCTCGGCGCGCTCGGCTTCGAGTGTCGCCCGCGCCGAGTCGACGCGTGTCTGCGCCTCGGCCCGCACGGTGGCGACCTGGGCGTCGTACTCTGCCACGTCAGCCCGGGCCGATGCGGTGAGAGCCCCGGCCTGTTCGAGGTCGCCCTCGATCATGCCGTAGCGCGACGTCATGCCGTCACGCACCTTGCGGAACAGGAACAGGCGCATGGCGAGCGCCAGCACCACGAAGGCACCGAAACCCCAGACGACTTCTTTCAGTTCGGGCGCAATCGGGTTGAGATCATTCTCGGGACCCTCTGCTTCCGTTCCTTCTTCGGCCGTGACGAACTCGGTGCCCTGAAGGGCAACCTCGAACGTCGAGCCGGAGAAGGTCACGACGGCTGTCAGCACGTCATCTCCTTACGATCTCGATCGTTGGACGGGTGGAACGCGCTCAGGCGAACTTGAGCAGGATGAAGACCACGAAGCCGATGAGGGCCAGGGCTTCGGTGAACGCGATGCCGAGGAACATGGTCGTACGGACCATGCCGGCGGCCTCGGGCTGGCGAGCCATCGCCTCGACGGACTTACCGACGAGGTAGCCGATGCCGATGCCGGGGCCGATGGCCGCGAGGCCGTAGGCGTAACCGGCGCCGGCTGCGGCGCTGATGTTCTTCAGATCGGCCGGGTCTTCGACCTGGGCGACGAGAGCGCTGAATGCTTCCATGTTGGATTTTCTCCTGTTGTGCTTTCGGTAGAGGGGAGATCGGGTGAGATCGGCGGGGAGCGGGTTCGCTCAGTGCTCTTCGGCGTGCCCGACCGTCGAGTTGTTGATGTAGACGGCAGCGAGAATGGCGAAGATGTAGGCCTGCAGGAAGGCGACGAGGATCTCGAAGGCCGTCAGGAAGATCAACATCCCGAACGGCAGGATGCTCATCGGCACGAGGAAGAGCTGGCTCGTCTCGGCGTTGAACAGCGCACTGGTCAACAGACCGAAGGTCACGAGCAGGATGTGGCCGGCGAGCATGTTGGCCATGAGTCGCACGGTGAGCGAGAACGGCGTCACGAGGATGGTCGAGATGAACTCGATCAGGCCCACGAGCGGCTTCAGCGCCGTCGGCACCCCGGGGGGCCACAGCAGGTGGCCGAAGTAGCCCAGTCCCTGGTGTTTGATGCCCGTGCCGATGTAGATGACCCACACGAGCAACGCCAACGACAGCGGGATGGCGATGCGGGCGGTTGCCGGCATCTGGATGATCGGGATCACACCGGGGATGTTGCACAGGAAGATGAAGATGAAGAGGCTGAGCAGGAACGGGGTCCACTTGAGACCCGACTTGCCGAGCGTCTGCATCACGACGCTCTCTTCGATGAAGTCGATCGTGACCTCGGCGAGGTTGCGGACACCGGTGGGCGCGACCATCGGGTCTCGTCGCGAGGCGATCAGGAACATGACGATTCCGATCAGTGCAGCGGCGACGGCGATCAGGGCGATCTTGTTGAACGTCGGGAAGATGTCCTGCCAGCGCAGGATCTCATTGATCGGCGGGAACTCGAGTCCGAACACGTGGTTTCCGTTTCAGTCGTGAGTGTGGGTGGGGCGAAGGAATGGGAAGAGAGCGGGTCAGAAAGTGATTCAGGCGGAAGATTTCGTCGTGGTCGGTTTGAGTCCGGGATGCGCCAGCGACAACGCGACGAACTTCATCTCCCAGAACAACAGACCGAGGTGCGTGATGATGATGGTCGATCCGAGTGCCGGAAACGAAATCCAAGACGCATCTTTGACCAACCAGACGGCGAGAAAGATCAATGCGAGGCGGATGAGGTAGCCGAACAGCGTGGCCGCCATCATCAATCCGAGCGAGATACGAGCAGCCGTAGCGATGAACGCTGCGGCCAGCGCGAAGTTGGCGAGCACGATGGCGATGCCGTACGCACCGGACCAGACGCCGTCCATGCCCCAGATCACGCCGCACACGGCGATCAGGACAGGAGCGACGAGCAACCCGCGCTTGATCATGTCGGTCGAGACGGCGACTTCGGGGGCCGGGCCCTCGAGGCGGGTCGAGATCAGGTCGGGCGACGAGCTGCGGTCGCTCATGCGGACCGGCTCCGGTCAGCGGTCGACGCCGATCGTTGCGCTTCGAGCTCGTTCATGCGGTCGTCGTAGCGGTACTTCCACTTGGCGAAGAGGCCGACCGATCCGATCACCGTGAACACGATCATGAAGAGTGGCGTCGTTCCGAACAGGCGATCGAGGACGAAGCCGATACCGAGGAACAACACGACGATGACCGCGGCCTCGATGCCGAGGCCGAGCGAGTCCTGCGTGTCGACGCGTGTCTGCTTGGGGAGGAGCTTCATTGATCCAAAAGGGGCGTCGAGCGGGCGCTGCGGTTGGGCAGCGGCGCTTGTGAACGCACGCACAACCTAGTCACCGGAACCAGTCGGGGGCAACCCTTCATCCAAAATCTCGTCGCTTCCCGCCTGCGTTGCCTCGAGCGGCGGCTCGATCGGCGTCGACTCGGGCCGCGGTGCAATCGGGGTCGGCTCGGGCAAGTGCGCCGTTGCACGGCGCCGAGCGCGCACACTCGGGTGGAGCACGGTGAACAGCACGATCCCGAGCGCGATGATACCGAACGGGAGATACGTGGGATTCCGCCCCGTCAAGGTCGGGTACAGCACGAACGCCGACAGCAGCAGCGTCCAGGTCCACAGGATCACCACGCTGCGCCGGTGGCCGTGGCCAAGATCCATCAAACGATGGTGCAGGTGTCCTTTGTCAGCCGTGGACAGCGACCGTCGACTCGTGGCGCGGCGGAGGATCGAGAACGCGAGGTCGAAGATCGGTACGCCGAGGATCAGCAGCGGGATGGCGAGCGGCGCAAGGAAGAAGTAGGTCTGGCCGATGAATTCCTGGCTGAACGAATCGGCCCGCCCTCCGACCACGCTGGTCGCGACAGCGAGCAGCAAGCCGAGAAGGAGCGCACCGCCATCGCCCATCATGATGCGTGCCGGGTTGAAGTTGTGGGGCAGGAAGCCGATGCACACGCCCACGGCGATGATCGCGAGCAGCGGTCCGATGTTCGTCACGTCGAGCACGTCGCGGGCGATCAGCTCCTGGCTGTAGAGAAAGAACGCGCCGGCGCCGATCGCGACGATGCCCGCAGCGAGACCGTCGAGTCCGTCGATCAGGTTGATCGCCTGCGTCATACCGAGCAGCCACAACACGGTCACGAGCGGCCGCCACTCCGCCGCCAGCAGGATCGGCCCGTCGAAGAAGGGCAAACGGAAGGCGTACATCACGACGCCGAACTGGACGAGCGCCAGTCCGGCGAGGACCGTGCCAGCGACCTTCGCCGGTGGCGACAGGCCTCGCACGTCGTCGACGAAGCCGACCGCGTAGATGATCGTGGCGGCGACGAGTACGCCGATCGGCTCCGAGTTGTTGGTGAACAACACGTCGAACGCGTCGAACAACCAGGCGGCGAGCATCGCTGCAAGAAACCCGAGATAGATCGCCAAACCGCCGACGTCGGGCATCGGAGAGGTGTGCACCGAGCGCTCGTTGGGGAGCGCGACCCAGCCCTGTCGTCGCGCCAACGCACCGACGAGCGGTGTGGTCGTGAACGTGACGAGCGCCGCGACGGATCCGATCAGGAGAAAGGAGCCGAATTCGGGCACGGTCGCTCAGCCTAGGGAGGCGTCAGTTGGCCGGGTAAGCGGGGAACCGAGCGCACAGCTCGGCGACGTCCTTTCGGACGAGTTCGAGTTCGGCGGTGTCGCCTCGCCCGCGAAGTGCTCGGGCGATGAACCCGGCGATCACGGGCATCTCGGTCTCGGTCATCCCTTGCGTGGTCACCGATGGCGTTCCGATGCGGACGCCACTGGTGACGAAGGGGCTGCGCGGATCGTCCGGGATCGTGTTCTTGTTGAGTGTGATGCCGGCCTCGTCGAGCTTTGCCTGGGCTTCCTTGCCGGTCAGCTCGGCGTCGAACGGGGTGAGGTCGACGACCATCAAGTGGTTGTCGGTGCCGCCGGAGACGAGGCGGAAACCTTCCTGAACGAGCGCGTCGGCGAGCGCCGAGGCGTTCTTGACGACTTGATGGGCATAGTCACGGAACGACGGATCGGCGGCCTCGCGGAAGGCAATCGCCTTGCCGGCGATGACGTGTTCGAGCGGACCGCCCTGCCAGCCGGGGAACACCGCCTTGTCGATCGCCTTTGCGTGCTCGGCCTTGCAGAGGATGGCGCCGCCACGCGGCCCCCGCAGGGTCTTGTGCGTGGTGAACGTGACCACGTCGGCGTACGGCACCGGGTTCGGGTGAGCACCGCCGGCGACGAGCCCAGCGAGGTGGGCGATGTCGAACAGCAACAGCGCGCCGACTTCGTCAGCGATCTTCTTGAACGGTTCGGGGTCGAGGCGTCGCGGGTACGCGGTCGTTCCGGCGACGATCATCTTGGGCCGGTGCTCGAGCGCGAGGGCACGCACGTCATCCATGTCGATGCGGTCCTCGGCGCCGGTGCCGTACGACACGAAGTTGTAGAGCAACCCGCTCGCGTTGACCGGCGAACCATGCGTGAGGTGGCCGCCGTGGTCGAGGCTGAGGCCGAGCACGGTGTCGCCCGGCTGCAGGAGCGCCTGATACACGCACATGTTGGCGTTGGCGCCGGAGTGCGGCTGGACGTTGGCATGGTCGGCGCCGAACAAGGCCTTCACCCGATCGATCGCGAGTTGTTCGATGTCGTCGACGATCGCGTTGCCGCCGTAGTAGCGCTTGCCGGGGTAGCCCTCGGAGTACTTGTTCGTGAGCACCGAGCCGACTGCCGCCATCACCGCCGGCGAGGTGAAGTTCTCGCTGGCGATCAGCTGGATGCCGGTGGTCTGGCGTTCGACCTCACGTTCGATGAGGTCCAGTACCTCGGTGTCGGGATCGGTGTCAGAGGGAAACGGCATCGGGGGTCCTTGTGGTCGAACTGTCCAACTGTCACACCGTGCCGGGCCTGGTGTGACAGTTGGTCAGAAATTGGCTTCGAGTTGGGTGAGTTGATCGACTCGTCGGGCGTGTCGGCCGCCCTCGAAGTCGGTGGTGAGAAACGTGGCGACGATCTCCTCGGCGAGACCTTCGCCAACGACCCGGGCGCCCATCGAGAGCACGTTGGCGTCGTTGTGGGCCCGCGCCATCCGCGCGGTGTACAAGCAGTTGCAGAGCGCGGCGCGCACCCCTCGCACCTTGTTGGCCGCGAGTTGCTCGCCTTGGCCGCTGCCGCCGAGCACGATGCCGACGTCAGCGGCGCCGTCGCGCACGGTGCGACCGACGCCGGCACAGATCGCTGGGTAGTCGACCGACTCGGTCGAGTGGGTGCCCTGGTCGTCGACCTGGTACCCCTGACCGAGCAACACGGTGACGAGGTGCTGCTTCAGTTCGTATCCGGCGTGGTCTGAACCGATCGCGATCCGTCGTGCTTCGGCGGCCACATCCATGACGGCCGAGTGTACGTCGTCGCCGACGACGCGCCAGGTGTGAGCTCGCAGCGAGACCTGCGTATGGTTCCGGCGTGACCTCGCACGACCGGCCCGAGTCCCGCCAACCCGACGACCGCACACCCGTCATCATCGGCGTCGGACAGTTCGTCAATCGGAGCGACTCGCTCGACGATGCACTCGAGCCGGTCGCCATGATGGAGCAGGCGGTGCTGGCCGCATCGACCGACGCCAAGCTCGACGGTCCACCGAAGGCAGACGCCCTTCGGATGGTCGGCCAGCTGTCGTGGCGGTACGGCAACGCGCCGCGATTCCTCGCCGGCCGCCTCGGTCTGGAACCGGCTCGGCTCGACTACACCACGATGGGTGGCAACAGCCCGCAGTCGCTCGTCAACATGACCGCAGTGCAGATCCAGTCGGGCGAGATCGACATTGCGATCCTCACGGGCGGCGAGGCGACGAGAACACGACAGCGTGGTCGGGCGGCCGGCGTCGAATTCGACTGGCCGATGTCCGAACCCGGCGACGAGCCGACCATGGTCGGAGAAGAGCTCGTCATGGCGATGGACGCCGAGATCCAGCGCGGGATCGGGGCCCCGGTGCAGCTCTACCCGATGTTCGAAACGGCGATCCGAGCGGCTTCGGGACGTTCGGTCGAGGAGCATCAGGCACACCTCGGACAGCTCTACGCGGGCCTCAGCGAGATCGCCGCGAAGAACCCCTACGCCTGGATCCGCGAGCCCAGGACCGCCACCGACATCATCACCGTGAGCGAACGCAACCGGTTGATCGGCTTGCCGTACCCGAAGCTGCTGAACTCGAACAACAGCGTCGACATGGCGGCGGCGCTCATCATGTGTTCCGTCGGCGACGCCCGACGGCTCGGGGTACCCGAGGATCGGTGGGTGTTCCCCCACGCCGGCACCGACTGCCACGAGCACCAGTACGTGTCACATCGCGACACGTACTCACGTACGCCGGCGATCGAGATCGGTGGGCGGCGAGCGTTGGAGTTGGCGGGCATCGGTATCGATGACGTCTCGGTGATCGACCTCTACTCGTGTTTCCCTGCCGCCGTACAGCTCGGCGCCCGGTCACTCGGCATCGACCTGGCGACTCGCCAGTGGTCGCGGACCGGTGGCATGACGTTCGCCGGCGGACCGTGGAACAACTACGTGATGCATGCGATCGCCACCGTGGTCAACGACCTGCGCGAGCAGCCCGGCGAGTACGGCCTCGTCTGGGCCAACGGCGGGCTCGTCACCAAGCACGCCTTCGGGGTCTACTCCACCACGCCGCCGCCCGAGTTCCGCCACGACAAGCCACAGACGCAGATCGACGAATTGCCTCGCCGCGAACTCGCCACCCCGGCCGATGCCGAAGGTCAGGCGACGATCGAGGCCTACACCGTCATGTTCGGCCGCGACGGCCAACCCGAACGATCGATCGCCACCTGCCTGCTCGACGACGGTCGCCGAGCGTGGGGCACCTCCGATGCCGCCGACGTGACCGCGGCGATGTGCGAGGGCGAGTGGGTCGGTCGAGCCGTCGATCTCGACGCCGCCGGGGACATCCACACGACCTGACGTCGATCAGTCGATGGCGTCGTTGCCGGCGAGGATGCCTTGGTCGGGACAGTTCTCGGCGAGATAGTCGAACGTCGCGGGCGCTTCGGCCTGGGTGACCAGGCTCGGATCGACAGCAATCGCCGGCACGTTGGAGGAGAACGCACCGGTCGCCACATCG
This sequence comes from Ilumatobacteraceae bacterium, assembly GCA_963705485.1. Classification (GTDB taxonomy): domain Bacteria; phylum Actinomycetota; class Acidimicrobiia; order Acidimicrobiales; family Ilumatobacteraceae; genus Sva-07. The sequence goes on along the minus strand of CAVPJT010000001.1, from coordinate 30,795 downwards.
ACCTGGATGGACACCTCGACAGGAACGACGACGACGCCGATGGTGTCGCCGTTCGCGTCGACGAGCGCCAGGAGCCACAGGTCGCCGAGCATCGCAATCTCGGCGGGCGAGAGTCCCGCAGTGCGGAGCTCGTCGCTCGCCCGACCGGCCCGACGGGCGAACGGACCGATCACACCGTCGAGGAACGCGTCACGTTCGAACGCAATCGGTTCGGGGTACTCGTCGTCCAGCGTCTGCGCTGCCGACGTCACCGCAGCGGAGGCCACGACCTCGAGTCGGGCCGCGGCGACGAGATCGGACGACGCACTCGACTCGAACGCCAACGCCTGGAACGAGCCGGCGAACTCACTCCATGCCCGACAGAACGGATCGGTGCTGTCGATGCCTGGTACGGCCTGCGCCGGGACCGTCGCGATCGTCTCGGTGCTCACAACGGACGGGGTGCTGCTGGGGGCGACGCTGCTCGCGGCCGGATCTGCGGGCGTCGACGGGGTGACATCCGGCGTCTCGGTCGTCGACGTGGTCACCACCACCGTCGGTGCGGCCGATGACGCTGGCGCGCCAGCGTCATCCGCGCTGCCACCGCTGCAACCTGCCGCGGCCGAGGCAACGACCACCATCGTTACCACCGACCAGATCCGCTCGATGCGCCTCGGCCAGTGCCTCATCGCCCCAGTCTGGCGCGCGGCCCCCGAAGCGCTGGTGGCATGCTCAGGAGATGACCCCTCGCGTGCTGCTCGACTGCGATCCCGGCCACGACGACGTGATGGCGATCGTGGCGGCCGCTCGATACGCCGACCTCGTCGGTATCACGACGGTCGCCGGGAACGCTCCCCTGGAGAAGACGACCCACAACTCACTCGTCATCCGCGACCTGCTCGATCTCGGCGTGCCCGTGCATTCGGGGAGTCCACGCCCACTCGTGGCGGAGCCTCACGCTGCGGCGTTCGTGCACGGTGAGAGCGGCCTCGACGGCGCCGACCTGCCCGCACCGACGACGCCGCTCGACAGCACTGACGCCGTCGGGTTCATCATCGACACGTGCCGTGCACTCGACGACGTGTGGCTCGTGCCGGTCGGTCCGCTGACCAACATCGCGCTCGCGCTGCGTGCAGCGCCCGACATCGGTGAGCGGATCGCAGGGATCTCGCTGATGGGCGGCGGGACGTTCGGCAACCGCACCCCGACCGGAGAGTTCAACATCTGGGCCGATCCCGAGGCCGCAGCAGTCGTGTTCGGCTACGGCGGTCCGCTCGTGATGGTCGGGCTCGACGTCACCCACCAGTTCCAGGCGACTCCCGAACGAATCGCCACGATCGAGGCGCTGCCCGGAGTGCTCGCCGCCGTGCTCGGCGACCTGCTGAGGTTCTTCAGTGCCAACTATCTCTCCCGCCACGACCCGGGCACGATGCGCGGCGCCGCGGTGCACGATCCGCTCGCAGTGTTCGCGCTCACGCACCCGGAGCTGTTCGGTCGCGCTGCTCGCCATGTCGTGGTCGAGACCCGCGGCGAGCACACCCGCGGGATGACCGTGATCGATCAGCGGGCGATCACGGCACGCCTCGCTCCGAACTGCGACGTGTTGACCTCCGTCGACCACGACGCTGCCTTCGACCTCCTGATCGCTGCGATCGCCCACTTCAGCCACTGACCCACCGTTCTTGGGTCGTCCGAGTCGTACTGTCGATCCATGCGCGCCACCGTGATGAGCAACTGGGAACTCCGCGTCGACGACATCGACGCACCGACCGCCGGCCCGGGCCAGGTACTGACCAAAGTGCTCTCGTGCGGAATCTGCGGGAGTGATCTCCACATGCTCGCCCATGGCGAGGAGTCCCGTCGACTCTCGGACGATCTGGCCGACGAGAACGCCGAGGCTCGCTCGCCCGACGACCCACCGATGAACATGTTCGATCCGGCCGGCGACCTCGTGATGGGCCACGAGTTCTGCTGCGAGGTCGTCGAAACCGGGCCCGGGGTCGAGCACCTCGCGGTCGGAGATGTCATCGTGTCGATGCCGGTCGTGTTCGACGCAGCCGGTGTCCACCCGATCGGGTTCTCCAACACCTACCCGGGCGGCTACGCCGAGTACATGACGCTCAACGAGCTCCTGGCGTTGAAGGTGCCAACGGGTCTTCCCCACGAGACGGCGGCGATGACCGAGCCGCTGGCGGTGGGCGTCCACGCCGTTGCGAAGTCGGGAATCGCTCCTGGCGACGCAGCGATCGTGATCGGTCTCGGGCCGGTCGGCCTGGCGTGCACCGCCGCGATGAAGATGCTGGGCATCGGCCCGATCGTCGGCGCCGACTTCTCCCCGGCTCGCCGCGCACTCGCCGAACGACTCGGCTGCGACGAAGTGGTCGACCCCAACGAGGAGACGGCAATCCGTGCCTGGCGACGTATCGACGGCTCCAAGCCGCTGGTCGTGTTCGAAGCCGTCGGTGTGCCGGGCATGATCGAACACACCATGCGGATGGCGCCGAAGGACAGCCGCATTCTGATCGTCGGCGCCTGCATGCAGGAGGACCACCTGCACCCGATGCTCGGCATCGGTAAGGAACTCTCGCTGCAGTTCGTGCTGGGCTACACACCCGACGAGTTCGCCGCCTCACTCGACGCAATCGCCAACGAACGCGTCGACCTCGCGCCCCTCGTGACCGGCACCGTCGGCATCGACGACATCCCCCAAGCGTTCACCGACCTGGGCAATCCGGAGGCGCACGCCAAGATCCTCGTCCAGCCGTGACACTCCGACGGTGCGGGTTTCCTACAGTGGGTCCGTGACCGACACCTTCCCCCGTCAGCACGCCAGGACGCAGCGCTTCACGCTCGGCGAGCCGCGCAACGTGACGGTGTCACCCGACGGCAAGCGGGTGGTGTTCCTGCGCAGCGCAGGCGGTAGCGACCCGGTGAACGCGCTGTGGGTGTTCGACGTCGACGCCGGTACCGAGCGTCTGGTCGCAGACCCCCCGGCACTGCTCTCGACCGCCGATGACGATCTCGCCGGTGAACTGCCTCCCGAAGAGCGGGCGCGGCGCGAGCGTGCTCGCGAAGGTGCCGGCGGGATCACCTCGTACGCGACCGACCGCGACGCAACCGTGGTCGCCTTCGCGCTCGCCGGCCGACTCTTCGCCGGTGGTCTCGTCTCGGGCCAGGCGAGAGAACTGCCCGTCGAGGGTCCCGTGTTCGATCCGCACCCCGACCCCACCGCGCGCCGCGTCGCGTACGTGAGCGGCCGGAACCTGCGCATCGGCGAACTCGACGGATCGTCACGAACGCTCGTGGGAGCGGACGAAACCGAGCCGGACACGGTGTCGTGGGGCAGTGCGGATTTCATCGCAGCCGAAGAGATGCACAGGTTCCGTGGCTACTGGTGGAGTCCGGACGGCACGACGCTCGCTGTCTGCCGTGTCGACGATGCCCCGGTCGCACACTGGGTGATCGCCGACCCGGCCCATCCCGACCAACCGGCTCGAAGCATCCGGTATCCGGCGGCAGGCACCGCGAATCCTGCGGTCACGCTCCACCTGATCGACCTCGACGGTTCGAGAACCGAGGTCGACTGGGACCGCGACTTCTTCCCCTACCTCGCCGCTGTCGACTGGAGCGCTGCCGGACTGACGTTGCTCGTGCAGGCGCGAGACCAACAGGGCACCATGGTGCTCGACGTCGACACGAGCGACGCTGCAACGCGGGGGGAGACCACCGTGCTGTCGCACGACTACGACGACGCCTGGGTCGAACTCGTTCCTGGCACGCCGGCCCGACTCGCTGACGGGCGGCTCGTGATGACGGGCGATCGAGATGGCACCCGCCGCCTCTTGGTCGCGGACGAACCGGTGACGCCTCGCGAGCTCCAGGTGCGGTCGATCGTGTCGACGAGCGGTGACGCTCAGGCGCCGATCATCACGTTCTGCGCCAACCCGATCGACGATGCCACCCAACTCCACGTCTGGCAGTGGGCCGGCGCCAGCGGCGAACTCCAGGCCATCACGTCCGAACCCGGCGTCCACGGCGCCACCATCGGCGGTGACACCATCGTCATCCGCTCGGCAACGCTCGACCGGCCCGGGACGGCCACCGTGGTCGGCGCGCCGTCGGGCGACCACGAGATCGAGTCGTTCGCCGAGACACCGCTGGTCGAGCCGAACGTGCAGGTGCTCACTGTCGGCGATCGCGACTTGGCGGTCGCCGTCCTGCTCCCCCACGACTTCGAGCCCGACGTGGCACCACTCCCGGTGCTCCTCGATCCCTACGGTGGGCCTCACGCTTTGCGCGTCACCCGGGCCCACAACGCCTACCTGGCGTCGCAGTGGTTCGCCGACCAGGGCTTCGCCGTGATCGTCACCGACGGTCGGGGAACCCCGGGACGCGGCAGTGAGTGGGAGCGCGCCGTCCACGGCGACTTCGCCGGCCCGACCCTCGACGACCAGATCGCTGCGCTCCATGCCGTCGCCGAGCAGGTGCCCGGCCTCGACCTCGGCCGAGTCGCGATCCGCGGTTGGAGCTTCGGTGGCTACCTCGCTGCACTTGCCGTCCTCCGCCGGCCCGACGTGTTCCATGCCGCCATCGCCGGCGCTCCCGTCACCGAGTGGCGGCTGTACGACACCCACTACACCGAGCGGTACCTCGGCGACCCGGCCGACCGGGCGGAACAGTACGACGCCAACTCCTTGCTTCCGCTCGCTGTCGACCTGACCCGACCGCTGCTGCTGATCCACGGGCTCGCCGACGACAACGTCGTCGCAGCACACACCCTCCAGCTCTCCTCCGCGCTGCTGGCCGCCGGACGCCCCCACGAGGTGCTGCCACTCTCGGGCGTCACGCACATGACACCCCAGGAGGAGGTGGCCGAGAATCTGCTGTTGCACCAACTCGACTTCCTCCGCCGATCCCTCCCGCCGACCTCGGCGCCAACCTCCCCGAAGGACCTCACGATGAACCGACGTCTCGAAGACCTCTATCGCGGTGTGGCCGTGCATGCGACCGCCGATCTCGAGCACCAGGCCGCGCTCGAGTTGCTCTCGCTGGTCATGCTGTCCGACCAGAACATCAGCGACGACGAGATCGAACTGTTGCGCGAGATCAGTACCGATTGGCGCGAGGAGGGCGCGACGTTCGAGCAGTTCATCCGGCCGGCGATCGAAGAGGCCCGTCACGCACTCGAGCGCAACGAGGTCGAGTCGTTCCTCGACGCGATCGACGACCGCATCAGCAGCCGAGTACTGCGATCCGCCCTGTTCTCCGCCGCCCGTGACATCGCCGGCGTCGACAACCAGGTGACGCCTGAGGAGGGCTCGCTCCTCGCCGAGATCGGCGTTCGTTTCGGCTGACGTCCCGCGAGCCCGGTCTCTCTGAGCCCGCGCGGTTGCACTCAGGTGGGGCGGCGGGCGATGGCGACACGGTCGCGGCCGCTGAGGTCGGGACGGACCTCGATCTCGACCAGGCCCGCGCGGCACGAGGATCTCCTCGACGGCTCGGCCCTGATCCGCACCGATCTCCAGCACCAGGCTGCCGCCGGGGCGCAACCGCTCGGGAGCGCCGGTCCCGAGGATTCGGATGTCGTCGAGACCGTCGCCACCAGAGAACAACGCGCTGGCCGGTTCCCAGTCGCCGACCCCTGCGTCGAGGTCGGGGGATCCAACGGCCACATACGGCGGATTCGACACGATCACGTCGAATTGCATCGCATCCGGCAACGCCTCGAACCACGAGCCATGCGCCACGCGAACGTTCGCGGCGGCGGGCCCGATCCCGGCAAGGTTCGAGCGCGCCACGTCGAGTGCCTCGCTGTGTGCATCGGTGATCCACACCTCGGTCCCCTGGCGTGGTAGTTCGAACGCCAACGACAGCCCGATCGCTCCCGAGCCGGTGCCGAGGTCGGCCACCGTGCGAACCGGTCCGCAGCGCGCCGCGATCTCGATCGCGACCTCGGCGACGAGTTCGGTCTCGGGGCGAGGGATCAGCACCCGGCGATCGACCGCGAGCGTGAGGTGCCGGAAGCTCCACTCACCCAACACGTACTGCAACGGCTCGCCTGCGCGATACCGCGCCACCATCGAGTCGAGATGAGCGACCATACGCACCGTTGCGGGCTCGTCGAGGCGCGTGCGAGGAACTCGTCACCATCGATGCTGGCCGACGCGACCTCGCACAACCATCGCGCCTGCGCCCGATCGCCGATGATCTCGGCGGTCTGCGACCACAGCTCGCTCCAGGAAACGGTGGCTCCGCCGCCGGCGTGTCCTTCGACGCTCATTCACCATCCGCCAGCAGCCGGGCCCGCTCGTCGGCTTGGAGCGCATCGATGACCACTTGGAGTTCACCACCGAGAATCGCCGACAAGCGATACACGGTGAAGCCGATGCGGTGATCGGTGACGCGATTCTCCTTGTAGTTGTACGTGCGGATCTTCTCGCTGCGGCCACCGCCGCCGACCTGCGAGCGACGTTCGGCCGACAGCTGGTCGCTGCGCTCACGTTCTGCCAACTCGAACAGTCGAGCGCGCAACACGAGCATCGCCCGCGCCTTGTTCTGCAGCTGGGAACGTTCGTCCTGCATCGCCACGACCACACCGGTCGGACGGTGGGTGATGCGCACAGCCGAGTCAGTGGTGTTGACGCTCTGACCGCCGGGACCGCTCGCCCGGTACACGTCGATGTCGAGGTCACCGTCATCGATCTGCACCTCGACCTCATCGACCTCGGGCAACACCGTCACCGTTGCCGACGAGGTGTGGATCCGCCCCTGGCTCTCGGTCACCGGCACACGTTGCACACGATGGGGCCCGCCTTCGAACTTCAGGTTGCGCCAGGCCGTTGCGCCTCGGACTTCGAACGTGACGTCGTTGAACCCACCCATGTCGCTCGGCGCCGACGACAGGGTTTCGACCTTCCAGCGTTTCGAGGTCGCGTAGGCCACGTACATCTCGTAGAGATCGCGAGCGAACAGGTTCGCCTCCTCACCACCTTCGGCGCCACGGATCTCCATGATGACGTTCTTGCCGTCGTGCGGGTCGGACGGCAACATCAACTCGCGCAGTTCGTGTTCGATGGCCTCGGCATCGCTCGCTGCCGCGTCGATCTCGGCGACGAGCATGTCGCGTTCGGCACCCGATGCACCGGCAAGCATCTCACGAGCTGCGTCGGCATCGGCCTGCCGGGATTCGCGGCGGCGGTAGGCCTCGACCACCGGGCCGAGCTCGGTGTACCGCTTCGAGAGCCGGCGAAGCTCCCCCGAATCTGCGAGCACATCGGGATCCGACAGCTGCTGCTCGAGCGTCTCGAACTCGTCGACGACGTGGCGGAGGCGATCGAGCATGGCGACTGGAGGCTACTCGCCGACGTGAACCACGACGCCGGTGCCCCAGCTGTGGTGTCGGTCAGACCACTCGAATGTCGACGGGGGTGGCCAACAGCGCCAGCACGTCACGGGTGATCGACACGGCGTCGCGCGATCGCAACGCCACGATGACCGGGGCGTCGACCATCTCCTGGACATCGGCGACGAATCCGACGAGATCGACATCGACACCCACCGAGCAGACCAGCGCCGATTCCTGCCCGTCAGCGCCGACAGCCCGGGCCACACACGGAATCGGATCCTTCAGGTTGGGTCGAGCCTGCGGCGGCTGGGCGGGCGACACCGCGACCATCTCGACCAGCGTCGGTTCCTGTTCGAGCTGCCAGCGCAGGTACCGCTCCTGGCCCAGCCGATTGAGGGGATGCTGTGGCGCGTCCGGCGACCGGTGGGCGAGCACCGAATCGACCACCGCGGCGAGCGCTTCGACCGTGGGAATGTCTCCGTGCAACAACCGGAACGCCTCACGGTCGTTCGCTCCCACACCGACCTCGAGGAGCACACCCTCGACGGGCGTCACCGGAGTCGGCGGTGCGATGTCGATGTCGCCCAGTTCTGCGAAGTGACCAACGGTGGGTTGGTCGACCACGCGGCAGACCTCGAGCCCACGCACCTCGCCGACGACGACGCCATGCTCCACGTTCGCGGTCGCTCCGGCTGCCTCGATCACGCCGACCAGTTCGAGGTGCTCCGGTGACGCTGCCGCCGGACCGGCGAGCGGTTCGGCCACCACCGGCAGCAGCACGCGGTCCTGGGCGAACCAGACGGTGACCGGGTAAGCGAGACGCCGGGCTCGGCGCGCAAGGAGTCCACTGTCGTGCTCGACCACCAGGTGCAGCGAGGTCGCATCGTGTCGGATCGCCCAGGCCAGCGCCGCTCCGAGCAGTCGGCCCGCCGGCCCCTCGGCCAGGACCCACGCCGTGCCGTCGTCACAGAGCGCCGCGCCGCCCGGGAACCCGGCGGGCTCGACGCCGACCGGGCGACCGAGGTGCTCGGTCACCAGCGTCCGCAACTTCATCCCGAGCAGTCGGCTGTGTCGGTCATCGCCCGCTGCGTCGGTGGACTGCTGCATGCGATCAGGACGTTCGCTCATCGATGCGAACCTACCGGCGAGCGGTCGGGGCTCGCTCAGATGCAGTAGCCGGTGACATCGGCGACGAGATTGACCGCACCCGCGTGGTTGTACAGCCGGACCTTGCCGTTGGTGCCGACCTTGGCGATGACGAGGTTGGCGATCGTGTCGCCGGCGGCGACGTTGAGACTCGACGAATTCGGACGAACGACCCCGTTGGGATAGACGGTGACGTACGTGCCCGATGTCGAGTCGGTGGCCGTGACGTTCAGGATGACTGCCTTCGCTGCCCGTGCAACGCCGCCAACACCGGTGACGCCGAGGTCGATCTCCGAGCCGGCACGGACGACGCCCTTGCGGGCTCCCAGCCCGCTGCGCGTGTCGAGCAGTCGCGTCGGGGTGACCGCGATGAGACCGGCACCATCGGCCGTGAAGCAACCGACGACATCGGCGATCAGGTCGAGATCGCCGCCCGACGCGTACAGACTGACGGCACCTCCGGCTCCGAGCTTGCAGACCACGAGGTTGGGCACATTGCGCCCGGCGTCGTAGTTGAGGTTCGAGATCACCGGCCGCTGCTTGCCGCTGGGCCAGACCGACACGTAGCCGGCACCATTCGGATTGACCGCTGCGACGTTGAGGACCACCGAGTCGCATCCGGTCGCCGGCACTCCACCTCGACCGGCGACGACGAGATCGATGACACCGCCGGCGCGGAGTCGCCGTGCCGGGGCACCGATTCCGATTCGGGTGTCCAACACCCGATCCGGCACGAGTGCCTTCAGGCGGGTCGACGGTTCCTTGCGCACGTAGCCCATCACGTCGACGACGCAGTTCGCCGTGCCGAAGGCGTTGTACACGCCGATCCGACCATCGGGACCGACCCCGACGATTGCCATGTTCGGCACCGGTCGGCCGGGCCGCGGGTTCAGACTGGACGAATTCGTGACCGGCGCGTTCGAGGGGAACACGCTGAAGAATCCGTGGTTGGTTGCATCGACCGAGGTGACGTTCACGGCAACGGCGAGGACGCCAGTTGCCGGCACACCGCCCCGGCCGGTGATCTTGACGGGCAACGTCTGCCCCGACCCGATCGGCCACGCGCGATCCGCCTGTTCCATCGCGGGTGTCGCACACCCGCTGCGGCGTGATCGCGACGAACTCACCGAGGGCGGTGGCGCCACCTCCCGAAGGGGGCACGGCCCCTCCACCGACACCGGTTGCGCCGCCCGGTGGCAGTGGCGGCACGACGCCGGGCGACCTGGCGATGAGCCCCAGGTTCTGGATGGTCCGGCCGCCGAGTACATCCGACGCTCCCCCACCGAGCCAACCGTCGATGAGGCTGCCGTAGTAGTCGCGGAAGTCGACGTGGAACGGCATCCGATCCCATCGGTCCAGCCCGGCGAGCGACGGACGCTGGCCATAGCGGCCTCCACGCACGTTGGCGCCGAGCACGAAGTGAGGTGCTGCGGTGCCATGGTCGGTACCGGCCCCGTCGTTGCTCCAACTGGTTCGACCGAACTCGGAGAACGTCATGATCGTGACCCGACTCGACCAGGCTGGTGACAGCACCTGGAAGAATCGAGTGATGGCGGCATTGAGTTCGCGCATGCGAGCGGAATGTTGGTTCGGCTGGCCGGCGTGGCTGTCGAAGTCGCCCCAGCCGGCGCTGAGCACCCGGAGCCCGAGGTTCGCGTTGACCAGACGGGCCATCACCTCCATCTCGGCGACGAGCGGGACGTCGGACATGTCGCTCTCGGCCGGAATCAGCGGTGCGAGGGTCCCGGCGAGGTCGAGTTGATCGATCGTCGCTTGGCCGATCCTGCCCTGCCAGGTCGACGGATCGCCGCTGGCCATCCGTCGCATCGCCGCGTAGATCTTGCGATCGTTCGCCTCGCTCGATGCGCCGAACGAAGGACGGCCGGCCGCCACTGCGGTGCCGCGCTGCGCCTGGCCGATCAGGTGCAACGGCACCGACTGGCCGATGTTCACGGCGGCGTAGAGGTCCTTGCCGCCCCCGATGTATCGGTCGAGCCACCGGCCGATCCATCCCGACGTGGGGATCCCGGTGGGGCTGCCAGCCATCCATTTGGCCATCGAGTTGAAGTGGCTGAGGTCGGGATCGGGATAGCCGATTCCTTCGACGATCGCGAGCTGGCCCGCGTCCCAGAACTGCTTGAACGCGGTGAGTTCGGGGTTGAGCCCGGTCGCGGCGTCGATCGGCAGCGTGTTCTCGGGGCGGATCGCCAAGTTGCGGTGCTGGCCGTAGTACCGCTGATCGTTGATCGGCACGACGGTGTTGAGCCCGTCGTTGCCGCCGAACATGCCGATGACGATCAGCACGCCATCGTTCGGGCCGGCCGGGCCGGCGGCCCACACCGACGGATCGAGTCCGGGCAACGACAGATCGAGCAGCGAACTGGTCGGTCCGGCGAGTGCCCCGGCACCGACGCCGAGCCCGACGAGTTGGAGGAACCGGCGCCGGTCGAGTGCGTGCGGATCGGTTTCGGCCACCTGCAGGTGGGCGAGTGCGTCGGCGGTGGAGATGTCGGGATCGAGCATGGGTCAGGCCATCTGCATCTCGGGAGCGAGCATGATCAGCAGCAGCGCGTTGTTGCGTTCCCACACCGTGGCACCGTCGGCGTAGCGCACGATCTCGGCGGCTGCGGTCGGCGAGAGTTGGAGTCGCATCAGTTCGAGGAATCGAGCCACGAGCGCAGTGTTCGACAACACCGGCAGCTGTTCGGGGTACGGCGTTCGAGCAGTGATCTCAGAGCGCATGATCGTGCCGCCGGCGAGCGAGATCGGTCCGTCGTCACCCTTCCAGTAGTTGCGGCTCGACGCCCAGGCGAAGCTCTGCGCGGCTCGCGCTCGGCCCTCCATCGCACTCGCATTCACCCAGTAGCCGTTGGGACGCCAGCCGCTGACGTTCGGTGGGAACAACAGGCGCTGCCCCATCGCCTCCATCATCCACGTCACATTGGCGTCCCGCGATCGTCTTCCGGTGGCGACGAGGAGCGCAACGACGTACTCCACCGGAGTCCGCACGAGACCCCGCTTCACGGCATCGCTGTAGAAGTCGGGATGGGTGAGCATGGCCGTCACCCACGGCCGGATCATGAACCCGCTCGAGGTCAGCGCCGTTCGCATCGCGGTCATCACGTCGGCCGGTGGCGACGTGTCGGTGGCGAACGACGTCCACAACTTGCGCGACAGGAACTCCGCTGCCACGTCGCGACTCGGTCGTCCGCGATTCGCAACGTTGGTGGCCGACGACGGCACGACGCCGTCGCCGAGGATCACCGAGATCGTCTCGGGGCCGTGGCCCGGCCACGCGCTCTGCGCGGGGTCGGTGTTGATGCGGCGGCCGAGGAAGTCCTTCGGTGCAGCGTCGTGCCAGTCGGCTCGCCATCGATACGGGCTGATGTCGTCGTTCCACTGGTCGGTGTGGCCGGTCCAGGCCGCCGTCGATGCTTCGACGTCGGCCTCGCTGTAGTTGCCGACACCGAGCAGGAACAACTCCATCAGCTCTCGGGCGAAGTTCTGATTCGGCGACGACTTCTTGTTCTGGTTGTTGTCGAGGTAGCGGATCATCGCCACTTGTGTCGACATCGTCGTCGCCAGCGAACCCACCGTTCCGAGGCCGTCGCTGCGCCAGAGGTCGATCTGTTCGCGCATCAGCATCGACGAGCCGACCTTGCCGAACTCGCTGCAGAAGTGACCGTGCCAGAAGAACGCGAGCCGTTCCTGGAACGGCCGGATCGAATCGTGGGCCATCTGGTCGAACCAGAAGTGCGTCAGGTCCTGTCCGCGCTCCCAGTCACGGCCGGCGGGTGCCGTGAACGTGACCGTCGGTGGGATGGGTGCCACCGCGAGGATGTCGGCGACAGCAGCTTCGATCGAGCCGAGACCCATCAGTTCCGCGACGCGGTGAGGTCGGTCGACGAATTCGGTCCGACGCAACAAGTGCCGAACGTTCGCCTCGGTCAGTGGTGGTGCCGCCATGTGGAAGATCCCATGTCTTCATCGGCCCACCACTCGCCGAACTTGAATGACTTCTCGGAACGGTTTCGTCATCGAAACGAACGATTCGTCGTCGTGCAGACGAGCGAGCGCCGGAAAACGGCGAACGCCGCCCGGACGGGCGGCGTTCGATGCATCGGGACCGGGCGCTGCGGCCCAGGTCGGTCAGTCGTCGGCGGGCGTTGCGGGCGCGTTCTTGCGCTGGCCGTACCGCTTGTTGAAGCGCTCGACGCGTCCACCGGAGTCGACGAGCTTCTGCTTGCCCGTGAAGAACGGGTGGCACTCGTTGCACAGTTCAACGGTGAGGTCGCCCGCGCGGGTCGACTTGGTCACGAAGGTGTTGCCACACGAGCAACGAACCGTGGTGTCGGAGTAGGTGGGGTGGATGTCAGTCTTCATGGTGGATCTCCTGTGGATGGCTGAGCGGGTGGGCCCTGTGCCCCCGGTCGTCACCCAGATCGGCAGTCCAGGCTACCGACGGTGAACCGAAATGAGACCGAGGGGTCGGACCCCTCGGTTTCACGTCGGTCACATCGAGGGTTGCTTGGCGATCTCCGCGAGGAACTCGTCGTTGGTCCGGAACGTCTTGAGCCGGTCGATCAGGAGCTCGAGTCCAGCAGCGGCGCTGCCGTCTTGGGCGAGACCCGACAGCACCCGGCGCAGCTTCCACACCTGCTGGAGTTGCTTGCGGTCGAACAGCAGCTCCTCGTGACGCGTCGAGGAGGCGTCGACGTCGATCGCCGGATAGATCCGGCGCTCGGCCACCTTGCGGTCGAGTCGCAGCTCCATGTTGCCGGTGCCCTTGAACTCCTCGAAGATCGCGTCGTCCATGCGGCTGTTCGTGTCGACCAGCGCGGTGGCGAGAATGGTCAGCGAACCGCCCTCTTCACAGTTGCGGGCCGAGCCGAAGAACTTCTTGGGCGGGTACAGCGCACCGGCGTCGATACCGCCGGACAGGATCTTGCCGCTGGCCGGCGCGGCCAGGTTGTAGGCCCGGCTGAGACGGGTGATGCCGTCGAGGATGATCACGACGTCCTTGCCGGCTTCGACCATGCGGCGGGCCTTCGCGATCGTCATCTCGGCCACGTGGGTGTGCTCGTCGCTCGGACGGTCGAACGTCGAGGAGATCACCTCACCCTGGACGCTGCGACGCATGTCGGTGACCTCCTCGGGCCGCTCGTCGATCAGCAGCACGAGGAGTTCGACCTCGGGGTTGTTCAGCTCGATCGACTTCGCGATCGTCTTCATCACCGTGGTCTTGCCCGCCTTGGGCGGCGACACGATGATGCCGCGCTGGCCCTTGCCGATCGGCGACACGAGGTCGATGATGCGGGCGGTCATGTTGGCCGGATCGTTGGGGTCCTCGAGCGTGAGGCGCTCATCGGGGAACAGCGCGGTCAGGCTCTCGAAGTGCGGGCGCTTCTTGGCTGCCTCGGGATCGCCACCGTTGATCGTGTAGATCTCGAGCAGGCCGGGGTTCTTCTCGTTGCGACCGGCCGGGCGAACCTTGCCGGTGACGAGGTCGCCCTTGCGGAGTCCGTACTGACGGGCGAGCTTCAACGGAATGTAGGCATCCTGCTTGCTCGGCAGGTAGCCCTCGACGCGGCAGGAAGCCGTACCCCTCGTCGCGGATGTCGAGGTAGCCCTCGACGTCAACGGGCTCGCTGCTCTCGAAACCGGGATCCTGATCGATGAGCTCGATGTCCTCGCCCTGCGGGCCGTCCTGGCCGCCGCGACCCTTGCGACGACGCCGGCGACGCCGATTGCCGTCGCCCTGCTCGCTGTTGCTGTTGCGGTTGCCGCCGCCCTGCTGGTTTTCGTTGCGGTTGCCGCCGCCCTGCTGATTTTCGTTGCGGTTGCCGCCGCCCTGCTGACCACGGTTGCGGTCGGATCGCTCACCTTGCTCGTTGCGTCCGCCGGTCTTCTGGTCGCCGGTCTTCTGGTCGCCGCTCTTCTGGTCGCCACTCTTCTGGTCGCCGGTCTTCTGGTCGCTGCGGCTCTGTTCACCACGGCCCTGATCGTTGCGACTGCGGTCGTTGCGGAACGAGTTGTCACGGTTCGCGGTCGACGACGTCTCGCTGCCGGCAGCGTCGCCTCGGCTCGCGAGTTCGATCTCCCAGTCGGCAAGCGGTTCGCCATCGGGCCCGAGCACGACATCGCCGCGTCGGCCGAGCCGGACGACACCGACGTGGCCGTCGCGTCGTTCCGGGGTTCGTCAGCCTGTGCCGACTCCTTGCCGGCTGGCTCCTTGCCGGCTGACTCCTCGGTGGCCGGTGCGCCCTGCGCTCGCTGACCGTTGCCGGAGGTGCTCGCCACAGGTGCGGGGACGCTGGGTCCCGTCGTGTCGAGGATTTTGTCGATGATGTCGGACTTCTTCTGGCGGGCGGTGACCTTGACGCCGAGCGCCTTGGCCATCTCCAACAGAGTGTCTTTGTCCTTCGATTCGAGCATGGACTGTTCGAGTGCCGCTGCGGCCACGAGGATTCCTCTCTTCTCGTTCGCCACTGATCGGCTGGACGAGTCGTCGAGCACCAGAGGAAGGGGGTGTGTGGAGACGCATGACGACGCCCGCAGACGAAATCCCCTGGCAGAATTCGCACACAACCGAGATTTCGGGGTGCGGCTCGGATGAACCGAGCGATCGTCACTGTATCAGCACCAGCAGCCACAACCACGCATCCCACTCTCCGCCACCCTCGCCCCTCCCCGAAAAATGCCGTGAGCGTTGCGCTCAGCGCAACGCTGCGCGCGCCATTTCGGGTTCCGGACGAGCGTTTGGCGCTCGTGCTCAGCGGCGGGTCAGTTGCTCGACGATCGCCTGGACGGCGACCAGGTCGTTGGCAACGGTCTGCGTGCGCTCCGGCCGCTCGAGCAGGTCGGCGAGGTGAGCCGGCAGCGACGGGCGGTGTCCGATCGCCCGCTCGACCGCGTCGGGGAACTTGGCCGGATGGGCGGTGCCCAGGGTGATCACGGGATGGTCGTCGAGATCGAGCCCCGTGAGCATGGCGGCCGCTGCCGTGCCGGTCGCCGTGTGAGGATCGAGCACCGTGCCGGTGAGGCGATGGATCCGCGCGATCTCGACCAACGTGGCGTCGTCGTCGAATGCGGCCGCACGGAAGTGCCCGGTGATGTACTGCTCACGCTGGTCGGCTTCGATGTCGAGCCGACCGGTCAGCGCGGAAGCGCCCGAGTTGTTCCGCGGTCATCCCACCGTCGCGGCCGTTCATCTCGAACAGCAGCCGCTCGAAGTTCGACGACACCTGGATGTCCATCGACGGACTGAGTGTCGGCACCACGTCGCGGGCGCTCATGTCGCCGTCGTTGATGAACCGCGTGAGGATGTCGTTGGTGTTCGACGACACGATGAAGTCGCTGATCGTCGCCCCCATCTCACGGGCGATCCATCCAGACAGCACGTTGCCGAAGTTGCCGGTTGGCACGCTGAACGTGACCGGTTCGGCGAACGTCTCCGCTGCGGTGACGTAGTAGACGGTCTGCGCCATCACCCGCGCCCAGTTGATCGAGTTCACCGCCGACAGCTGATTGCGCTGGCGGAAGGCCCCGTCATTGAACATCGCCTTCACGAGATCCTGGCAGTCGTCGAAGGTGCCCTCGACTGCGACCGTGTGGACGTTGGGTTCGTCAACGGTGGTCATCTGGCGTCGCTGCACCTCGCTGGTGCGCCCGAGCGGATAGAGGATGACGATGTCGACGTGTTCGCACCCGACGACCCCGTCGATCGCCGCCGAACCGGTGTCGCCGCTGGTGGCGCCGACGATCGTCACCCGCTGGCCACGTTCACCGAGCACGTGGTCGAACATCCGACCGACGAGCTGCAGTGCGATGTCCTTGAAGGCGAGCGTCGGTCCATGGAACAACTCTTGGGTCCACTGACGATGGTCGAGCTGGACCAGCGGCACCACGGCGGGATGGCGGAACGTCTCGTAGGCCTCGACGCACAGTCGGGTGAGCGTGAGTTCGTCGATGTCGGGTTCGACGAAGGGCAGCATCACCTCGACGGCGCGTTCGGCATACGTGTGCGCGTTCGACGGGCCCAACGTGGGCCATCGCTCCGGCACGTACAGCCCGCCGTCGGTGGCCAGTCCGGCCAGCAAGACGTCGGCGAAGCCCAGCTCGGGTGCTGCACCTCGGGTGGAGACGTATCGCACGGGTCAGTCCCCGATCACGCGCAGCAGCCCGCCGACGTTGCGAACGACGTCGAGCTCACGTAGCTCACGCACCGTTGCCTGCACGTCGGACTCGCCGCGGAGTGGGTGATGAACACGAGCCGCGCGTCGGGGCCGTTGCCCTCCTGCTCGGCGACTCGAATGCTCACGCCGTGGGCGGCGAACACTCCCGTGACCGCATGGAGGACGCCGGGCTTGTCGGCGACGTCGAGGCCGAGCAGGTACTCGGCCGAGGTCTCGTCGATGGCACGCACGGTGGCTCGCTCGAGCGCACCGAGCGACCCATGTGTGCCGCTGCGGAGGTTGATGGCGGCGTCGACGACGTCGCCGAACACGGCGCTGGCGGTCGGCGCGCCGCCTGCGCCGCGACCGTAGAACATCAACGAATCGACGAAATCGCCCTCGACGAACACGGCGTTGAAGCTGTCGCGGACCGAGGCGAGCGGGTGATTGATCGGCACCATCGCCGGGTGCACGCGAACGCTGATGTCGCCGCTCGCTGCGTCGCGTTCGATGATTCCGAGCAGTTTGACCACGTAGCCGAGACGGTGCGCGATGGCGATCTCGGCGCCGGTGATCTGGCTGATTCCCTCGTGGTACACGTCGCCGGCGACGACCTTGGCACCAAAGGCCACGGTGGCGATGATCGCCGCCTTCGCGCCCGCATCGAACCCTTCGACGTCAGCGGTCGGATCGCGCTCGGCGAATCCGAGGCGCTGCGCCTCGGCCAACGCTGTGGCGTAGTCGGCGTCTCCTCCACCGGCGACCGCATCGGTCATCTTCGTCAGGATGAAGTTGGTGGTCCCGTTGATGATCCCGAGCACTCGGCTGATCGGCTCGCCGTGCAAGCTCTCACGCAGCGCCCGCACGATCGGGATGCCGCCGGCGACCGCCGCTTCGAACAGCAGGTCGCGGCCGGCTGCGTCGGCAGCGGCGTAGAGCTCGGCGCCGACGTTGGCGAGCAGCTCCTTGTTGGCCGTCACCACCGGCTTCCCGTTGGCCAACGACTCCAGGATCAGCTCACGGGCAGGTTCGATCCCACCGATCGCCTCGACGACGAGGTCGATGTCAGGGTCGGACACCACGGCGTGGGCGTCACGCGTGAGCACCCCATCGGCGAGTTCGACATCGCGTGGCGCCGACAAGTTGCGCACCGCCACGCGGGTCACCTCGAGGCGAAGCCCGGTTCGCCGCTCGACAATGTCGCGCTGCGCCTCGACGAGCTGCACGAACGCTGCCCCGACGTTGCCGCACCCGAGTACGCCGATCCTGACGGTTTGCACGTTGGTCGTCACGGAGGGGGAGGTTACGGGATCGGCCGGGCCCGGCCCATGACCGTTTCGGCTGTGTGAACGTTTTGGTCGCGCCTCTCTCGGTGTTCCCGGCGATCGCTACCTTCACGCTCATGACCGACGTCGTCACCCTGCGACATGCCGCCGACGGGTTCCAGGGCGTCGTCGCGCTGGTCGGCGACGACCACTGGCGGCTCGCCACTCCCTGCGACGGATGGACCGTTCGCCAGCTGGTCGGCCACGTGGCTGCCGGATGCCAGATGGCGGCCACGCTTGCCGATGGCGGCACCCGCGAGGACGCGATCACCGTGCTCGGCATCGATCACCTCGGAGATGACCCCCTTGCGGCCATCGACGCCGCACTCCAGCGCCAACAGGCCGCATTCGAGCGGCCCGACATCGAAACGCAGGTGTTCCACCATCCGGCCGGCGACATGCCCGGAGCACAGCTGCTCCGGTTTCGCGTCAGCGACCTGCTGGTGCACCAGTGGGATCTGGCTCGAGCGATCGGCGTGGACGACACGCTCGACCCGATGCTGGTGCAGGCGGTGTGGGACGCCATCTCCCCGATGGTCCCGATGATGGCCACCAGCGGCGTGTTCGGCAACGGCCCGAGCGGCGAGGTCACCGACAACGCGCCACCGCAAGTACGCCTCCTCGACGCCATGGGCCGTCGCCCCTGACGACGTGGACGCCTTCCGCCTCGACGAGACGGCCGACCGCACGTCGTTCACCTGCCTGCGCCCCATGGAAACCCACGGCACCTGGTGGGGAACGGATCCGTTCGAGACTCGACTGACGCCCGACGCGTCCCCACCACGGCCCCCGCCCGGGCGGCCTCAGTTCGTGGCGAGCTCGTGGTGTTCGCCGACACCGTCCACGACCGCGTCGAAGCGCTGCCGGTCGAGCACCGAGCCCTCCCGGCGGACGTCTCGTTCACGCACGACGATCAGCTGATCGACCTTCGCCCAGCTCGGCCGACCACTTCGATCCCAGCCACCGGTTCCGACGGCGACGGCACCGTGACCGTTGTTCTTCGAGGTGAGCGGCACCCCGGCGAGGTCGCGTCCGGAGCGCCCGATGATCACCACCGGCCGGTCCTTGCCCTTGCTGGGATCGTCCTCGTACGGGACCCAGGTCCACACGACTTCGCCGGGGTCGGCGCCGCCGTCGATGTCCGGCGAGTACTCGACCACGGTGCCGGTGGCGACTCGCCGCGTCGTCGGCGCCGACTGCTTGCGGGTCTTGCCGGCGAGACGATCGCGTTCGCGAAAGAGTGCGAGTCCGGCGGCGATCAGCCCAGCGATGAGTCGGCGGTTGTTCGACATCACCCCGAGCGTATTCCCCGCCGCCCCCACCACGTTTGCGTTGCAACTCCGGTGGACCGGCTCACCCGAACCCGCACACAAACGTCAGCACGCCGGGAGCACCCACGTTTGCGTTGCAGCTCCGGTGGACCGGCTCACCCGAATCCGCACGCAAACGTCAGTGGGTGGGGTCAGCCGAGGTCGGTGGCGAGGAGGTCGTCGTAGGTCTCGCGGCGCACGACGAGGCGGGCGGCGCCGTCGGCCACGAACACCACCGGTGGCCGAGTGATCTTGTTGTAGTTCGAGCCCATCGAGTGGCCATACGCGCCAGTGACCGGCATGGCGAGCAGATCGCCGACGACGAGATCCTCTGGCACGTGCGCGGCGAAAGCGAGCACGTCACCAGACTCGCAGTGCTTGCCGACGAGGCGCACGGTGAGGTCGCGTTCGGCGTCGACCGCACGCGGGAGGAACGACTCGTAGCCGGAGCCGTAGAGCACCGGCCGCGGGTTGTCGCTCATGCCACCATCGACGGCCGCGTAGGTGCGCACGCCGGGGATCTCCTTGATCGTGCCGACGGTGTAGACGGTCATGGCTGCGGCGGCCACGATCGCACGCCCTGGCTCGACGCTCACCCTGGATCGAACGCCGAGTGCCTTGCACGCATCCAGCAGCACGCTCCCCCACTGGCCGATGGTCGGCGCCTCCTCACCCTCTACGTACGCCACGCCGAGGCCACCACCGAGGATCAACTCCGGCAGGTCGAGCGGCACGGCGAAGTCAGCCATCACCTCGGCGGCCTTCGCGAACGACGATGCGTCGAACACGTTCGAGCCGATGTGGCAGTGCAGACCGACGAGCTCCATCGCCGACGATCGGCGGGCGTGGTCGACGGCACGGAGGGCGTCGCCGTTGGCAAGGTTGAACCCGAACTTCGAATCGTCCTGGCCGGTGGCGATGAACTCGTGGGTGTGTGCGTGAACACCAGGCGTGATCCGCAGCACCACGCGCGGCGTCGGGCCGATACCGGCGGCGGCGAGCACATCGAGCCGGTCGAGCTCGTCGAATGAGTCGACGACGATGTAGCGGACCTCGGCCTCGATCGCCTGACGAAGTTCGTCGCCGGACTTGTTGTTGCCGTGAAGAATGCACGCGCTCGCAGGGACACCGGCAGACAGCGCCACGTGGAGCTCGCCCCCGGTCGCAACATCGAGCAGCAATCCCTCGTCGTACGCGAGTCGAGCCATCGCTCGGCACAGGAACGCCTTCGTCGCGTAGATGACGCGTTCGGGGCCGAACGCCGCCACGGCCTCCCGACACCGGGAGCGCAGGTGTGCCTCGTCGTAGACGAACAACGGGGTGCCGAACTCCTCGGCCAACGCCTCGATCGACACGCCGCCGATCTCCAGCCAGCCGTCGTGACCGACCGCCGCCGTATCGGGAAGCAACCGTCGCTGGATCGCGCTCATCGCCACGCCCCCGCCATGACGTTTGCGTGAGGATTCGGGTGACCCGGCCCGCCCGAAGTGCAACGCAAACGTTCTGGGCGAGTCGGTGGGGGGCTGCCGATCACATCTGCTCCGGGGCGTCGATGCCGAGCAGGCCGAGTGAATGGGCGAGCGTGCGGGCGGTCAGATCGGCGAGCGCGAGGCGGCTCGAGCGCGTCGGCTCGTCTGCCTTCAACACCGGACAGTGCTCGTAGAACGCGGTGAAGTCGGTGGCCAGGTCGTACACGTACGTGCACAGCTTGTGGGGGCTGTAGGTCTCGAGCGTGGTGTCGATCGCGGTGGGATAGGCCAGAAGGCGCAGTGCGAGCGCACGCTCCTGTGGCGCCGCCACCGCTATCGGCAAGCCCTGCACCGACGCCCGATCGATCTCGGCACGACGGAAGATCGAACAGATCCTCGCATGTGCGTACTGCAGATACGGGCCGGTGTTGCCGTCGAAGGAGACCATGCGGTCGAGGTCGAACACGTAGTCCTTGACGCGGTCGGTCGAGAGATCCGCATACTTCACTGCGCCGATGCCGACCATCCGGGCCACGACCGCGCGCTCGTCGCCAGTGATCTCGGCGTTCTTCTCGGCGATCGCATCGTCCGCACGCTCGATCGCCTCGTCGAGGAGGTCGACGAGCTTCACGGAGTCGCCAGAGCGGCTGCGCAGCATCTTGCGGTCGGCGCCCAACACGTTCCCGAAGCCGACGTGGACCGCCTCGGTCGGCGGCGCGAGCCAACCCGCCATCTCGGCCACGGCGAACACCATCTGGAGGTGCTGCTGCTGCGGGGCCCCGATCACGTACAGCATCAGGTCGGCGCCGAGCCGCTCGACGCGGTCGATCACGCACGTCAGGTCGCTCGTCGCGTAGTTGAAGCCGCCCGTGCGGGCCTGGATGATCAACGGCAGCGGGTCGCCGTCGCGGTTCTCGAAGCCGGGCGGGAACACCACCTTCGCTCCATCGTCCTCGACGAGCAACCCAGCCTCGTCGAGGCGCGTCACGGTCTCGGCCATCAGCGGCTGGTACATGCTCTCGCCGGCGAGATCATCGTCGGTGAGCAAGACGCCGAGCTTGGCGTAGACCTCGTTGAAGTAGACGGTCGACATGTCGACGAGGCGTTGCCAGAGTCGGTTGGTCTCCGGATCACCGCCCTGCAGGAGCACCACCCGTTCGCGGGCGCGATCCTGGAACTCCTCGGACGCGGAGAACTTCGCATTGGCCTGCTTGTAGAAGCCGTCGAGGTCGCCCTGCGTGAGCCCGGCCGCCGCGACGTCTTCGCCGATGTCGAGCAGGTGCTCGATCAGCATGCCGAACGGGCGGCCCCAGTCGCCGATGTGGTTCTCGCAAATCACCCGGTGCCCGAGGAAGTCGAACAGCCGCACCAACGAATCTCCGATGACGGTCGATCGAAGGTGCCCCACGTGCATCTCCTTCGCGACGTTGGGAGCGGAGTAGTCGACGACGACGGTCTTCTCGTCGGCTGCGGCGGGAATTCCGAGCCGCTCGTCGCCCGCCACATCGGCGAGCTGCCCACCCAGGAACTCGGGCGCGAACGTGACGTTGACGAATCCTGGCCCGGCGATCTCGAGCTCACTGGCAACCCCGTCGAGCACCCCGGAATCGACGACCCGCTGGGCGATCTCGCGCGGTGTGCTGCCGATCTTCTTGGCGAGCGGGAGGGCGCCGTTGATCTGCGCATCGGCGCGATCGGACGGCCGCACGGTCGGATCGGCGGGTTCGCCGCCGTGCAGCTCGGCGAAGACCGGCGCGAGCAGTTTCGTGATCGTGGCGATGGGATCCGACATGGTCGCACCAGTCTGCCGGACGCGGCCGTTCGACTCACAGAACGTTCACTCGGAGAGCACGTGCCCCAACGCCGCCGAGCGCTGGGCGTGGTTCAGCGAACGTGGCGGAAGCTGGCTCGGACCTCGTCGACGAAGAGGTCGGGTTCCTCGAACGCTGCGAAGTGCCCGCCGCGGTCGAGCTGGTTCCAGTGTCGGATGTCGGTGTACACGCCGTCGGCCCACCGGCGAGAGGCCCCAAAGATCTCGTTCTTGAACTGTGAGATCCCGGCGGGGATCGAGACGGTCGGACCGCCCGTCGACGAACTCGGCGAAGCTCTCCCAGTACAAGCGGCCCGACGACGCAGCGGCGTTGTTGAGCCAGTAGAACATCACGTTGTCGAGGAGTTCGTCGCGCGAGACGGCGTCCTCCGGATGGCCGTCGTTGTCGGTCCAGGCCCAGAACTTCTCGAGCACCCATCCTGCCTGCCCACTCGGGGAGTCGGCGAGGCCGTAACCGAGTGTCTGGGGACGGGTCGACTGTTGCGTGGAGTAGCCGGACTCCTGCGCTTGGTACGCCTGGAGCCGGCCGAGGAATCCCATCTCCTCGTCGGTGAGATCCGCCATGTCGTCGGGAGTCGGGCCCGCCACGGGCATGTTCACGTGGATGCCGGCGCAGTGACCGAGGTTCTGCGCGCCGATCACCGTGGTGATCAGCGAGCCCCAGTCGCCGCCCTGGGCCACGAACCGGTCGTAGCCGAGCCGCACCATCAACTCGTCCCACGCGGTCGCGATCCGACCCACTCCCCAACCGGCCCGAGCGGGCTTGGCACTGAACCCGAACCCCGGCAGCGACGGCGCCACGACGTGGAACGCGTCTGCGGCGTCACCTCCGTGCGCGACGGGATCGGTCAACGGTCCGATCACCTCCATGAACTCCACCGTCGAACCCGGCCAGCCATGACTGAGGATCAGCGGAAGGGCATTGGCCTCGGGAGATCGGACGTGGAGGAAGTGGATGTCCAACGGCTCGTCGCCACCACCCGCCAGTGACGTGCGGAACTGAGGAAACCGATTGAGCCCGGCCTCCCGCGAGCGCCAGTCGTACGACGACACCCAGTACTCGCACACCTCGCGGAGGTAGGCCAGTGGGATTCCCTGGCTCCAGTCGTCGACCGTCTCCTGCTCAGGCCAACGCGTGCGCCCCAAGCGTTCGTGGAGGTCTGCGAGCACCGTGTCGTCGACGGCGATTTCGAACGGTGTGATCGAGTGCGACATCGCCCGATCGTAGCCAAAATGCCCAGATGGCTGGTTCGAGAAGATGGACGGCGACGACTGAAGATGGCACCAACCAACGCTGTCGTCGACGAGCTGAACGCGACGCTCACCGAACGACTGCTCGCGGCCGGACGGCTCGACGCGAACGACCGGATCGACATCTCCGGTCACGTGTTCTACCCGGGTCAGCCCGTCGTCACCCGAGCCAACAACCGCACCCTTCGATACGGAGCAGGCGAGTGGGTCCGCAACGGCGACCGCTGGACCGTGAACGCCGGAACACGCGACGGGCTGTACCTCACCAACATTGCGACCGGCGATCGGCTCGCATTGCCAGCCGTGTACATCGCAGCAGGCAACCTCACCATCAACTACGCGTCCACCATCCATCGGGCCCAAGGAGCAATGGTGGACGAAGCCCACGTGATCATCAACGACCGCACCAACAACCGACAGCTCTACGTCGCCGCCACCCGCGGACGGCGAGCCAACCACATCCACACCGCACCACCAGCTTTCGATCCCGACCAACACGGATCCGCAAGCGACCACGAGGACTGGTTGCCTCGTGATGCCGTTGCTGCCGCGCTGAACAGGCAGCCCGATGCGACCAGTGCGCTTGCACGCCGGCGCCAGCTCCGCGACCTCGTCAACGGCGCCGTCGAACAGACCCGAGAAGACCAGGGCAACGACGGCGACGGCCCGGTCCCGACGAACATCCCCTCCTCCCGGTCGGCAGAAGCCGCCGAGCGACTCCGACGGCTGACGAACGAGCGGAGGGGCCAGTCGCTCAGCCGATAGACCGCCTCGCCCGAGAGGGGACCCGAACGCGAGATTATGCAGCGCCCCTGCGGCCCGCACAGGCGACCGACTTCGCCGGTTCTCGGGCGGCTGACCGCAGGTTCTGGCTCGCGATTATGAGCGGGTCAGATCGTGTGCGGCAGGCCGGTTGTGTTGCGGCGAAGATCGGAGTGTTCGGACGGACGTCCGCCCCCGCAGCTCGGTCGTTGAGTGTCGGTGGTGGGCCTTGCGACTGCCTCGCCTGACAACTATCCTTGTCGGAGTGGAGATCCTGGCGAGCGCTCGCAGGCACGGGATTTCTGATGATGACATTCGACACGCCGTTGAGAACTCACTCGCCGGTGGCCGCTCAGACGACCAGACGGACTTCGTGATGTTGGTAGGCCCGGACCAGTCCGGGAACCTGATCGAGGTCGGCATCGTCGTCACCGACGACATCGAGTATGCAGTTCATGCAATGCGAGCACGAAACCAATACCTGGATTGGCTGTGATTGAGATGGCAACCACGAAAAGCATCCCCGCGACCTGTCTGACGCCGACGTCGACGCCCTCGTCGCGGCCTTTGACGATGCGGTCGAACAAGGTCGCGTCCGACCGGTCGATGGCGCGGTGTTCCGCGAGTTGCGTGCTGCCGCAGCGGGACGTCGCGCCGCAGAAGAACGACTCGAGGCGTCGGTGATTGCGGCGAAGGCCGCTGGTCTGTCATGGGGCACGATTGGTGCGCAGCTCGGAGTAACGCGTCAGGGCGCCAGACAGCGCTACGAGCGCCTGATCGACGGGTGACCATCGTCCCTCGGTGTTGGATTCCAAAGAGCACCGACCCGCCGTGCGGACGACAACGCAAGAACGCGGGCGCCGTGGCCCGTGATCATCGCTCGGGTGGTGTACGGATGATCGGCCGACCGCGCTCTCGGTGACAGGCCAGGAATTGACTCGTGGCGACCTACAGACTGATCGGACTTGTGTTTGTGCTCGTGCTTGCCGCGGCATGCGGCTCCGCCGATGGCAGTGATCCTTCCGAGGAATCGAACACCAGCAGCGGAGCGTTACAGGAGACCGTCATGATCTCGGTCGCTGACGGATGTGCCACACTCACCGATCCAGGCTCGGGGAGCGAGCTGGTGACCTCGTGCCAACCACCGCTTTCCAACCCGCTGTTCGTCTGGGGCGACGATACGGCCGCTACCTCGGTCAACCTGATCCGAGTCCCGCCAGGCACCGGATTTGAGCGAACAGAGGGCGACTCCTTCAACGCGTCCTATGACATGGCTGAAGCGCCCCGGGATCGGTGCGCTTCAGCGACCGAGCTGCCCGCTCTCCCAGTGCGCCTGAGGGCGGGCGGCCTGTGTCACATTCCGAGCGCGGCAGGACAGCGGAAGCCCTGTGTGTGGTCATCGCCGAATGTGCATGCCACCACGACGCTCACGGTTGTGGGTGATGAAGGTGGTTTGGCTCGGAGGCGATACTGACGGCGTGATCAATCTGGACCAGGGCGGGCCGACACCGGCGGAGCCGGTTCGTCCGCCGAAGTGGGCTGCAGTGTTGCTGTCTGTTGCCTGCACGGCTGTTGCTGGTGTGCTGTTCCTGCCGTTGAGTACTGCAGTGGCGGTCGCAGCCGGCGCCAGCTTGTTCGGTCAGCCCGAAAGAGGGCCGGACGAGTGGTGGTTCCCGTACGCGATGATTGTGTTCGTCACCGTCGAAGTGGTCGCGGTCGGCGCCGCGTTTGTGCTGTCACGTCGCCGCCTCAGATATGCCGCACTTCCTTTGGTCTCACTGCTGGCACTGATCGTCATGGTGCCGGTCCTCGCTTGGCTGCCCACCTGACCGCACCCGAAATCCCACTGGGAGGCGTGGCACAACATCTGGCGCAGGGCCAGTGGGGTGCACCAACTGACCGAGGATTCGGCGGCAGTCACCGTGGGTTCGAACGGGTTCCAGAACCTCGGTGTGTTCGATGTGAACTCCGGTGTCGTCATCGGGTCGTTCGAATCGTCGACGACACCGGTGGCGAGGTCGACATCGAACACGCCAAGGCGGGGGTCTACCCGGCGACGATCTGGACCAACTTGCTGATCAGTATCGAGGCATTGAGGGCACTCGACAGCGTGGTCAGGTAATCACTTGGTGCCCCCAGCTGATCCGCTCGGGTTCGGCCCAACCGTGGCACAAGACAATCTCGCCATTGCTGCCTGAGGGCTGCTCCGGGGCGCGTCGGCGATGCTGGCCGTATCTGCCGAGTCGGTCGGTCGTGATGTGCACGGGTGTCGTTGCGCGCGTGGTCTGTGCATGTTGCACTGTCCGATCCACAGGATGGCAAGGGCGCGATCGTTGGCCAGCGAGCGAGCGACAATCCGCCAAACCGGGACGTCACCTGCCGCCTCTTCGGGCTGGCCTCGCTTCGTAGCCTTCTGCTCTTGCTTGAAGCCACGGGCAGGTGACCCATAGGGAACCGCGAGCAGCGAGACGAGATCGCTGTTATTGAGGCACCTGTTGCTGTTCGGTCGCCTTGACGAAACTCGGGTGCACTCCCTCGACGATGACACCGACCTTCTTGTCGTACGTTGCTGTCACTCCATCGACGTGGCCCTCAGCAAACGGCAGCTGGCCCCACAGGTTGTCTTCTTCGCTCGTCCACTTTGCGACCACGAACCAGAACAAGCTGATCGGCAGGAAAAGCCACGGCCAGGTCGGCGATGACACAGCAGCCTCGACGAGAACGATCTTCGTCGAGGGCAGGCCCGAACGAACACACACGTCCGGAAAATCGCCTCGCTGAAAGCGCTCGAGCGAAGTGACGTACTGCATTGGCCGATCCTTTCAGAATCGTCTGCTCTTGAAAAGACTCCACTTGTGATCTTCTGACCCGACAACGTTGCCGGTTCACCAGGCTCACTCGGCCAGGCCTGACCGCTCAGTATCCCTACATCGCTGCAGTCGGCATAGCCGTAGCCCTCGCTCGATCAGAATGTTCAAGCCAGCGAGTTCGACAGCCGCACAGATCCGGCAAACCTGCGCACCGGCGGTGACTGCCATGCCGCGTATAACGGGAGCGCCGTAACGCGCCGCACGGCGTCGCATAGGTGTGCAACTTCGGCCCGACTGCGGCGTCACGAAATGACAGGTGGTTGCGCTCCGATCCGAGACTCCGGTTCTCGTAGTGTCTTCGGGTGTTTGCCCGGAAGATCTGGTCGCAGCTCGAATCGGTTCATGCGGTCACGTACTTCGCGCCCGAGTCGCTGGAAGCCGCCAAAGCGGCCGGACTCCGTGGGTTCTGGATGGGCTACTTCGCATTCCGAGCCTGCCCGCTTGGGCCAGTTGACGCTGGCGTGGTCGAAGCAGCATTCGCGAACTTCGCGCCAGCGATGGTCCGCCGTGCCATTCCCGACGCATGGAAGTACGCGGACCCCTCGGACCTGATGTTTGTGCGCGCCCGAGCCGCCGCGTCAGCGCTTCGTCGGATCTCACCTGGCATCGAGCAGGCGGCGACGGCAGTCAACGACGATCTCGAGGCGGTGATCTCTGGCGCGACGTCGATCGGTCGGCCCCTCTTCGCGGCGAACCGTGACATTGCCCGCCTGGACGATCCCGTCGCGCAGTTGTGGCAGAACTGCACAACTCTTCGCGAACACCGTGGTGACGGCCACGTCGCAGCGCTCGCGAGCGCTGGCATCGACGGCTGCGAGGCCCATCTGCTGATCGCTGCTGAACACGGCTGGCAGCCCGAGGTCTTCTTCGACAATCGGGGCTGGAGCGGCGAACAACAACAACACGCAAGGACCCGACTGGCCGAGCGAGGTCTGCTCCACAAATCTGGACTCACGAAGGAGGGAGCAGCGGTGCGATCGCATGTCGAGGCCACTACGGACTTGCGAGCAGCGGAGCCATACGAACGTGCGCTCCGCCCGGATCGTTGCGCTGAGATGCTCGCCAAGTTCGCACCTGTCGCTGACGACGTCATCCGTAACGAGACGATCCCGTTCCCGAACCCGATGGGTCTACCGCGACCCAGCTTGCCGCCGGCCTGAACCACACAGGTTCGTGTCACACTTGGACGCACATGATCACGGCGTCGGAGCTGCAGTCCGCGCCGCATCACGGCCCCACGTCTCTGACGCTGGTGAACTGTGTTGACGCTGGTGAAGGCTCACCGAGTGGCGACCTGGCGGCTGTACTGCAGTTCGGCGGCACCGAGGTGTTCATCCCAGCATCGGTCACTGATCGCCATCAGTTCGTCAACGTTCTCGGCGTCTCGTCCAAACTCGATGGTCCTTGTGAGTCCCCACCTGCCGAGCTCCACAGAGATAGGTCGACTGCCGGCCATCAGCGAGCAGTTCGACGCGTTCTCCGCAAGGCTCAGCAGCTCTGCGGGGTCGATCTCGCCGTCTTGCGCTGCGAGCCGTTGAGCTTCGAAGCCGTCGGGTATCTCGCCATCGAACTCAGCACGCATCCGCTCGAGCTCCTGGGGCGATAGCGCTCTCGACGCAGGACCAATGAACCCAAGAGTGCGAGCCGCCACCACAGCTCCACCGAGCGCGAACACGACCAAGACTCCGATTGCGGCCCAACGCACATGGCGGCCATCGCGCGGACCCCTTGACGGCGTTCCGGGTGTCACGATGCTCCCAGTATGTCACCGCGCGAACGGTCGTGGCCATCGATGGATCGACGCCGACGGACGACCATGGCGAAGGTGCCGATGGCGGGCACCCGATAACAATCGATGTGTGGGGACCTCCTCGAGCCGGGCAACATCTGGTTTGTCACGTTGAGTTGCTCGAGCAAGGAGGTCCCTGATGAGCATGGTATTCGGGTTGGATCTGCATCGACAGCAGATCACCTTCGATGGGTTGGACGTCGAGTCCGGCGAAGTGTGGAAGGGTCGGGTGTGGCAGCCCGATCGGGAACGGTTCCGGCGATGGTTGGAACGCGACGTGGCCGATCGGGCGAACGGTCAGCCGGTGGCGTTGGCGGTGGAGGGCTGCACTGGTTGGCGCTACGTGGTCGAAGAGATCACGCGCGGCGGGCTTCGAGGCGCATCTGGCCGAGCCGGCCGACACGCAAGCAGCGCGTGGGCCGAAACGGCGGGCGAAGACGGATCGTTCCGACGCGGCGTTGTTGCGCGAGTTGTTGCAGCGTGGCGATCTGCCCGAGTCGTGGATCCCGCCGACAGCGGTGTTGGAGTGGCGCGAACGGGTGCGGCTCTACAAGTCGCTGGTCGATCAACGTTCGGTGTGGACCCAGCGGATCCATGCCGAGTTGTTCCAGCACGGGGTGTCGATCCCCGAAGGCCAGATCCGGTCGGCGACCACTCGGACCGAGCTGGCCAACCACGCCGGGTTGAGCCCGGCGGCACATCCAACGGATCCGGGTCGGGTACGCGATGATCGACGCCGCCGACGCCGAGGCCGAACCGCTCAAGACGGACATGACCCGATTCGGGACCCGGCAGCCGGCGTGTCGAGCATTGGTCGACGCGCACTACGGCATTGGCGGGTTGCTGTCGGTGGCGATCTGGTCCGAGTTGGGCGATTGTCGACGCTTCACCCGTTCCGAACAGGCAGTGCGTCACAGCGGGCTCGGACGTCACCGTCGACGCGTCGGATCTCCGTCGAGCTCATGGGCATCTGTCGCGGCAAGGGCCCCCGACGTTGCGGTGGGCGTTGTTCGAAGCCGCGCACAACGCGTCACGACCCGGCAGCCCCGACCACGACTACTACACGAAGGTGAAAGAACGTCACAACGGCAAGATCGCGGCGCTCTCGGTTGCCCGCCAGTTCGCCCGACGCTGCTATCACATCTTGCGCAACCTCGATCCCGACATCGTCTACGCGATGCCGACCTGAGCATCGCTGGTCACGACGGTCACGGTCTCCCATTCGAACATCACGGGTTGCCACCGCGGTCTGCTCCTGCCATGCGCGTGCCCGCCACCTTCCGGGCGGACGGCCATATAACACTGACGCGACCGCGCTCTCCGCTTGCGGGGGACACCCGATCCCGATTGTTGTCGCCGACGACACCACGTTCGTCGAGCACCCAGGTAACGCAGGGAGCCCCCACGCCGCCGCCGACCGGCCCATAGAAAGTCTGCACCAGCCCTCGGGATGGTCAAGATCGTTCGTCCTCGCTGCGCTGCGGGCGCTCCACCTTGACCAACACCATCGGCCCGGAGCCTCCCGCAAAGAAGGCCTTGACGGA